>NZ_JAOWDD010000036.1:0-439069 GCF_030336655.1 Citrobacter sp. Cb041
TTCTTTAAGGTAAGGAGGTGATCCAACCGCAGGTTCCCCTACGGTTACCTTGTTACGACTTCACCCCAGTCATGAATCACAAAGTGGTAAGCGCCCTCCCGAAGGTTAAGCTACCTACTTCTTTTGCAACCCACTCCCATGGTGTGACGGGCGGTGTGTACAAGGCCCGGGAACGTATTCACCGTGGCATTCTGATCCACGATTACTAGCGATTCCGACTTCATGGAGTCGAGTTGCAGACTCCAATCCGGACTACGACATACTTTATGAGGTCCGCTTGCTCTCGCGAGGTCGCTTCTCTTTGTATATGCCATTGTAGCACGTGTGTAGCCCTACTCGTAAGGGCCATGATGACTTGACGTCATCCCCACCTTCCTCCAGTTTATCACTGGCAGTCTCCTTTGAGTTCCCGGCCGAACCGCTGGCAACAAAGGATAAGGGTTGCGCTCGTTGCGGGACTTAACCCAACATTTCACAACACGAGCTGACGACAGCCATGCAGCACCTGTCTCAGAGTTCCCGAAGGCACGTTCGCATCTCTGCAAACTTCTCTGGATGTCAAGAGTAGGTAAGGTTCTTCGCGTTGCATCGAATTAAACCACATGCTCCACCGCTTGTGCGGGCCCCCGTCAATTCATTTGAGTTTTAACCTTGCGGCCGTACTCCCCAGGCGGTCGACTTAACGCGTTAGCTCCGGAAGCCACGCCTCAAGGGCACAACCTCCAAGTCGACATCGTTTACGGCGTGGACTACCAGGGTATCTAATCCTGTTTGCTCCCCACGCTTTCGCACCTGAGCGTCAGTCTTTGTCCAGGGGGCCGCCTTCGCCACCGGTATTCCTCCAGATCTCTACGCATTTCACCGCTACACCTGGAATTCTACCCCCCTCTACAAGACTCTAGCCTGCCAGTTTCGGATGCAGTTCCCAGGTTGAGCCCGGGGATTTCACATCCGACTTGACAGACCGCCTGCGTGCGCTTTACGCCCAGTAATTCCGATTAACGCTTGCACCCTCCGTATTACCGCGGCTGCTGGCACGGAGTTAGCCGGTGCTTCTTCTGCGAGTAACGTCAATCACTGCGGTTATTAACCACAATGCCTTCCTCCTCGCTGAAAGTACTTTACAACCCGAAGGCCTTCTTCATACACGCGGCATGGCTGCATCAGGCTTGCGCCCATTGTGCAATATTCCCCACTGCTGCCTCCCGTAGGAGTCTGGACCGTGTCTCAGTTCCAGTGTGGCTGGTCATCCTCTCAGACCAGCTAGGGATCGTCGCCTAGGTGAGCCGTTACCCCACCTACTAGCTAATCCCATCTGGGCACATCCGATGGCAAGAGGCCCGAAGGTCCCCCTCTTTGGTCTTGCGACGTTATGCGGTATTAGCTACCGTTTCCAGTAGTTATCCCCCTCCATCGGGCAGTTTCCCAGACATTACTCACCCGTCCGCCACTCGTCACCCAAGGAGCAAGCTCCTCTGTGCTACCGTTCGACTTGCATGTGTTAGGCCTGCCGCCAGCGTTCAATCTGAGCCATGATCAAACTCTTCAATTTAAGTTTGATGCTCGTGAATTAAACTTCGTAATGAATTACGTGTTCACTCAGAGACTTGGTATTCATTTTTCGTCTTGCGACGTTAAGAATCCGTATCTTCGAGTGCCCACACAGATTGTCTGATAAATTGTTAAAGAGCAGTGCCGCTTCGCTTTTTCTCAGCGGCGCGGGGTGTGCATATTACGCCATCCCGCTACAGAGTCAAGCGTTTATTTTCGCTCTTCTCCGCTGACCCGGCGGTTTGTAATCCGTTGTTCCGTGTCAGTGGAGGCGCATTATAGGGAGTTATTTCAGGCTGACAAGGGGAAATTTAAAATAACTTTCCGAGTGCGTGTTTTTTCAGCAAAACCACCATTAACATGCCATAAAATAAGCAAATTGCCGTTTTTGCAGCCGCAATAACACTTCCAGGTGGCATACTAATGAATAAGAAATAAAGTAAGGAAAACCATTCATGCCGTTAAATGCCCAACAGCTAGCCGCACAGAAAAACCTGTCCTACGTTCTGGCCGAAAAGCTGGCTCAGCGAATATTAAAAGGTGAATACGCACCGGGCGCTATATTGCCTGGCGAAATAGAGCTGGGCGATCAGTTTGGCGTGAGTCGTACCGCGGTAAGAGAAGCGGTAAAGACGTTAACGGCAAAAGGTATGGTATTACCGCGCCCGCGTATTGGTACACGCGTCATGCCGCAGGCAAACTGGAACTTCCTCGACCAGGAGCTGCTCACCTGGTGGATGACAGAAGATAATTTCTCTCAGGTCATTAAACATTTTCTGGTGATGCGTATCAGCCTGGAGCCTCAGGCGTGTTTACTGGCGGCGACTATAGGTACGGCAGAACAGAAAGCGCATCTCAACACGCTGATGGAAGAAATGGTCGAGCTGAAAAGAAACTTCAGACGCGAGCGTTGGATTGAGGTTGATATCGCCTGGCATGAACACATCTATGAAATGAGTGCGAACCCGTTCCTTATCTCCTTCGCATCACTCTTCCATTCCGTTTACCAGACCTACTTTACCTCTATTACCTATAACGACGTGGTCAAGCTGGATTTACACCAGGCCATTGTCGACGCGATAGATGAGAGCGATGGCGATCGCGCCTTCGCTGCCTGTCAGGCATTGCTGATAGCACCGAACGTGCTACCGGATAAATAATATGTCAGAAAAGAAATCACGCAGTATGGCCGGGCTACCGTGGATAGCAGCCATGGCCTTTTTTATGCAGGCACTAGACGCCACGATCCTCAATACCGCCTTACCCGCAATAGCACACAGCCTTAACCGCTCTCCGCTCGCCATGCAGTCGGCCATTATCAGCTACACCCTAACGGTCGCGATGCTGATCCCGGTGAGTGGATGGCTGGCAGACAGGTTCGGTACCCGGCGCGTCTTTATGATAGCTGTTAGCCTGTTTACGCTGGGTTCGCTGGCCTGTGCGCTGTCCAGCTCCCTAAGCGAACTGGTGATTTTCCGCGTCATTCAGGGCATTGGCGGCGCCATGATGATGCCCGTTGCCCGTCTGGCATTATTACGTGCTTACCCCCGCAGCGAACTGCTTCCCGTGCTTAACTTCGTAACCATGCCTGGACTTGTGGGGCCGATTTTAGGTCCAGTATTGGGCGGTGTACTGGTCACGTGGGCCAGTTGGCACTGGATCTTCCTGATTAATATTCCAATTGGGGTTGCCGGTATCTTCTATGCCCGCAAATATATGCCGAACTTCACCACGCCGCGCCGCGGTTTTGATATGACCGGTTTCTTTCTGTTTGGTTTGAGCCTGGTGTTGTTTTCCTGCGGGGTAGAGCTGTTCGGTGAGAAGCTTGTCGAGACCTGGATAGCGCTCAGCATTATTCTTGCCAGTATTCTGTTACTGCTCGCCTACATTCGCCACGCGCGTCGTCACCCAACGCCGCTAATATCGCTTCCTATATTTAAGACCCGAACTTTTTCCGTCGGGATCGCCGGAAACCTTGCCACTCGTCTGGGTACAGGGTGCGTGCCCTTCTTAATGCCGCTGATGTTGCAGGTAGGCTTTGGATACCCGGCGCTGATAGCTGGTTGCATGATGGCGCCAACGGCGCTGGGATCAATACTGGCGAAATCAATGGTGACGCAGGTGCTGCGCCGGCTCGGCTACAGAACCACACTGGTGGGTGTTACGGTATTTATCGGCCTGATGATTGCGCAGTTCGCATTGCAATCTCCCGCCATGCCGGTCTGGATGTTGATCCTGCCGTTGTTCATTTTGGGTATGGCGATGTCCACCCAGTTTACCTCCATGAATACCATCACTCTGGCGGACCTGACCGATGAAAACGCCAGCAGCGGCAACAGTGTGCTGGCCGTTACTCAGCAGTTATCAATCAGTTTAGGGGTCGCCATCAGCGCTGCCGTTCTGCGTATCTATGAAGGTATGGAAGGAACCAATACGGTCGAGCAGTTCCACTACACCTTTATGACGATGGGCGCTATCACGGTAGTGTCTGCGCTGATGTTCATGCTGCTAAAAGCAAAAGATGGACGTAACCTGATTAAAGAGCGACATAATCCTAAACCGACCCCCGCTCCATCAAAACAGGAGTAAGTTGCAGGCGCTGTTGCTGTAATGCGGGCTGCGCCATCCGGTGGATTAATACATCGATGGCTAGTTCGCCCAGTTCATCTTTTGGTTGATGGATGGTCGTCAGCGGCGGCGTCATATAGCGCGCCAGCTCGATATCATCATAACCCACCACCGCCATATCCTGCGGAATGCGCAATCCCGATTGGTACAGAGCCTGATACGCGCCAACCGCCATGGCATCATTGCCGGTAAAAACGGCCTGCGGTCGCTGTTTATGCGACAGCAACGTTTGCATAGCTTCAAAGCCGCCGCCGAACTCAAAGTCACCGGTAATCTCGTAACCTTCCGGGACCGGCAACCCCGCCCGCTTCATTGCCGCCCGATATCCTTCCAGACGTAAACGCGCCGGAGTTTTATCCAGCGGCCCGGTGATGCAGGCAATGCGCGTAAAACCTTTTTCGATAAGATGTTGAGTGGCTAAATCCCCGCCCAACAGGGAGTTATCCTGGATCAGATCGCTTTCACCATCAAAAGGCGACCAGTCCATCATGACGGTCGGTATAGAAGGATAGCGTTGCATGATCTCCCTGGAAGGTTGATGTGTTTCCGTGCAGAGCAGCAGCAAGCCGTCCACCCGTTTTTGCATTAACGTTTCCAGATTACGGTTCATGCGCTGTTCATCACCTTCAGTGTTGCACAGCACCAGGCTGTAGCCGCGTTCAAAACAACTACGTTCAACGCCGCGCACCAGCTCAGAATAAAAGGGGTTGGTACTGGCAGTGATTAACATGCCAATAGTGTGGGTCTGGTTTAACTTGAGACTACGCGCCAGCGCTGAGGGCGCGTAGTTAAGCTCTTTAATCGCCGCTTCAACTTTGTCAGTGACAGACTCACTGACAAAGCGATCTTTATTAATGACGTGAGAAACCGTCGACGTGGAAACCCCCGCCAGGCGGGCGACGTCCTTCATTGTAGCCAAGCGTTACCTCTGTTGACTTAAAAACGCTTCTATTTCTTCGCGCCATGGAACGGAAGGCTGTGCACCCTTACGGGTGACCGCAATCGCCGCAGCGGCATGTGCAAATCGGATAGCTTCAGGCAGCGGAGTCTCTTCCAGTAACGCTGTAATTAACGCGCCGTTAAAGGTATCCCCAGCGGCGATGGTATCAACAGCGTCCACTTTAAACCCAGGCACACGCTGACCTTCACCATTTACGCTGGCCCACACCCCGCGACTGCCTAAGGTAATCAGTACAGTATGGATCCCCTTCGCGTGCAATGCCTGCGCAGCTTTGGCCGCGTCTTCATCGTTTTCAACCCGGATCCCCGTGAGCTTTTCAGCCTCGGTTTCATTCGGGGTAATAATATCCACCAGCGCCAGCAGTTCGTCAGAAAGTTCACGTGCCGGGGCCGGGTTAAGGGCTACCGTGGTCTTATTTTGATGTGCAATCTTTGCCGCAGCCAGTACGCTTTCGATCGGCGACTCTAACTGCATCAGTAAGGCAGACGCCTTGGCAATACGCTCATGCTGAGCTTCCACCAGCGCAGGCGAAAGTGCCGCGTTCGCACCAGCATGAATGCCGATGACGTTCTCACCTTCACCATTCACAAAAATCAACGCCACACCGGTCGATTCCCCAGAAATTACGCTAATCGGCGCAATATCGATATTATCTTTGGCTAACTGTTTACGAACACTTTCGCCAATATCATCATCACCCGTACAGGCAATAAATGCGATATTCGCGCCACTACGCCCCGCAGCAACAGCCTGATTCGCGCCTTTACCACCAAATGCGACCTGATAATGGTTACCGGTTACGGTTTCACCAGGTGTCGGGAAAGCGTTAAGGTTGAGGATGTGATCGGCATTGATACTGCCAAGAACAACGAGGTTGCCTGCGGTTTTCATATTTGGTGTTCCAAGTCAAAGTGCGCCACCGGATTAGGGTGGCGCGTGCCCTGCTTTTCTTTTTACGCCTTCATCCCCAAAACCCGATACGGGGATGGCGTCTTTATGTCTCCATCAGGCCGCGAGCGACCTGAATCGGTATTACTGCTTGATGACCAGCTTCAGGTCAACCGGATATTTAGCCTGAACCTTCTCGCCTTTCAGGACTTTATCCGCAGTCTCAACGCCTTTCGCGCCGATCTGATCCGGCAGCTGAGCAATGGTCGCAGCCAGTTTGCCATCATTTACTGCTTTTTCGCCATCTGGAGTACCGTCAAATCCAACCACCATCACATCAGATTTACCCGCAGTTTGCAGTGCGCGCAGCGCACCCAACGCCATTTCATCGTTCTG
Organism: Citrobacter sp. Cb041; assembly: GCF_030336655.1. NCBI lineage: Bacteria > Pseudomonadati > Pseudomonadota > Gammaproteobacteria > Enterobacterales > Enterobacteriaceae > Citrobacter > Citrobacter sp. Cb041. Next base: position 6,425 of record NZ_JAOWDD010000036.1, read on the forward strand.
GGCAAATACGGCCTGCACGTCAGGATGCGCGGTAAGCAGGTTCTGCATGACGTTCAGACCTTTGGTGCGGTCGAAGTCGGCCGGCTGGCTGGCCAGTACGTTAAATTTGTGTGCCGCAACAGCCTGCTGGAAACCTTCGCCACGCTCACGCGCCGCTGAAGTACCGGCAATACCCTGCAGTTCGATAACTTTCGCGCCTTCACCCGCTTTCTTCGCGATGTAATCGCCCGCAATCTTACCGCCCAGCACGTTATCAGATGCAATATGGCTTACTACTTCGCCTTTGGACGCAACGCGGTCAAGGGTGATAACCGGAATTTTCGCCTGGTTAGCCATCTTCACAGCGTTACCAACAGCATCGGAGTCCGTCGGGTTAATCAGCAGAATTTTAGTTCCACGAACTGTTAAATCCTGAACGTTAGCCAGCTCTTTCGCCGGGTTGTTCTGTGAGTCCAGAATCACCAGGTTGTAGCCCAGCTTATCGGCCTCTTTTTGCGCCCCATCCTTCAAAGAAACAAAGAACGGGTTGTTGAGGGTGGAGACCACCAGCGCAATGGTATCTTTCGCCATCGCATTCGCGCTCACGGTGGCGCTCAGCGCAACAGCAGAAATCAGGGTAGCCAGTTTTTTCATGTTCATATTTAAGATGTCCTGTAATCGTTGTTACTGCTTTTTGTTGTCTACCAGTACCGCCAGCAAAATCACCACCGCTTTGACGATCATCTGGTAATAGGAGGATACACCTAACAAATTCAAACCATTATTGAGGAAACCAAGAATCAATGCGCCGATCAGCGTCCCAACAATACGTCCTTTACCGCCCGCCAGGCTGGTACCACCTAACACCACCGCGGCGATAGCATCCAGCTCATAGCCAGTACCTGCCGTCGGTTGCGCAGAGGAGAGGCGCGCTACTTCAATGATGCCCGCCAGCGATGCCAGCAGACCACACAGGGAGTAAACGATAATTTTGATTTTACTTACGCTGATACCGGACAGGCGCGTTGCCGCTTCGTTACCGCCCAGCGCATAGATATAACGACCCAGACGAGTGTGGTGCAGCATGTACCACGCCGCGAGGAAGACAATCCCCATAATCCACACAGGCGTAGGGACGCCTAACGGACGACCAATACCAAACCAGCCAAACAGATCGGCATTGTCAGTAAACCCGGTATTAACCGGACTGCCGTTGGTGTATACCATGGTCACACCACGCAGCAGCAGCATCATCACCAGGGTCGCGATAAACGCCTGTACCCGGCCTTTCGCGACAATCACCCCGGTTACCGCGCCAATAGCAGCACCGAGCGCCAGGGCCGCAGCGACAGCCACCAGCGCATTGACTTCAATCCCTACAATGGAAGCCGCAACCGCACCGGTAAGCGCCAGCAAAGAACCGACAGACAGATCGATCCCCGACGTCAGGATAACCAGCGTCATGCCAACGGCCATGATGGCGTTCACCGACGTTTGCTGGAGGATGTTGAACAGGTTATTAACGGTAAAAAAGTTAGGGCTCATGGTGGAAACAATCGCGATCAGCACTAACAGAGCGATGAGCGACTTTTGCTCCAGAAGCCATGCTTTAGTGAAATAACGGCGACCAGAAACAGCCTGGGTAGTCATCTTTTTTACTCCTGATTCACGCGATTAAGCTTGCCCACAGCGGCAGCCATTAATACTTCCTGAGTGGCCTGCTCGCGAGTGAACTCACCGCCGAGATGCCCTTCATGCATAACGATAATTCGATCGCTCATGCCCAATACTTCTGGCATCTCAGAGGAGACCAGAATGATGCTCAGCCCATCGGCCTTAAACTGGTTGATAAGCTGATAGATTTCTTTTTTAGCCCCAACGTCAACGCCGCGCGTTGGTTCATCGAGGATCAGGACTTTTGGTCGGGTCATCAGACCGCGCGCAATCGCCACTTTCTGCTGATTACCGCCAGAAAGCAGACCGATAGCCTGTTCCATCGATGGCGTTTTAACATTGAACAGACGAATAAAATCACCTACCGCCTGCTGCTCGTCTTTATGTTTAAGGCTTCCACCAGCGCGACTGAAATAACGCAGCGCGGTTAGTGACATGTTCTCTTTCACCGACATGCCCAGCACTAAACCATCGCGTTTACGGTCTTCAGAAATATAGACGATGCCGTTAGCCAACCCATCCTGCGGCGAACGGGTGACCACTTCATGGCCATCAAGCGTGACGTAACCGCTGGTGCGCGGCAATGCGCCGTACAACACTTTCATCAGCTCGGTACGTCCGGCCCCCATCAGCCCCGATACGCCAAGGATCTCGCCTTTACGTAGCGTGAATGAAACATCGTTTACGCCAGGGCCGCACAGGTTATCGACCTTCAGGCGAATATCACCCGGCGCTTTTTCCAGGCGCGGGTATTGTTCTTCCAGCTTACGTCCCACCATCATTTCAATCAGCGAGTCTTCGGTCAGCGAGGCGACTTCACGCTCGGCAATAAACTGCCCGTCGCGAAAAACGGTCACGTCGTCACAAATCTCGAAGATCTCTTTCATGCGGTGAGAAATATAGACAATGCCGCGTCCCTGGGATTTCAGTTCGCGAATAACGCGGAACAGGGATTCGGTTTCGGTATCGGTGAGCGCATCCGTCGGTTCATCCATAATGATGACCTTCGATTCAAAGCTCAGCACTTTGGCAATTTCAACCATCTGCTGATCGCCAATCGACAGTTCACCGACCAGTCTGTCGCTTTTAAAGCGCAGATTCAGTTTGGCAAGCAGCAGATCGGCTTCGGCGTACATCTTCTTCCAGTCAATTTTGCCAAAGCGATTAACGAACTCACGGCCAAGAAAAATGTTCTCGGCGATAGTGAGTTGCGGGATCAAATTCAGCTCCTGGTGGATGATACCGATTCCGGCTTCCTGGGAGGATTTAGGGCCGTTAAAGGTGGTCTCTTTTCCCAACCACAATAAAGAACCGGCATCACGGGTATAGATCCCGGTCAGCACTTTCATCATGGTGGATTTGCCCGCGCCGTTTTCGCCCACCAGCGCCATTACGCGGCCTGGGTAGACATTCAGCGCGGCGCCGGATAGCGCTTTTACGCCCGGGAACGCTTTATCGATCCCTTTGAGTTGCAGTAATGCGTTCATGATGGCCTCAGAACGTGACGCCAGCACAGAGAATGATATTCGCATACGGAGAACACTCTCCGCTGCGAATTACCGCCTGACTGTCTGCGGTTTGTTTTTTGAATTGTTCATGCGTGGTGTAACGAATTTCTATGGTGTTTCCCTGGTGTTGTTGCAGTTGCTCAATGTGGCTGAGCAACGTTTCGTGGAGTTGCGGATTATGTTGTTTAATTTCCGTCGCGAGAATGGCCGCCTCGACCTGCATTTCACGTGTCACCACATCCAGTACCTGCATAAAAGAAGGTACGCCCTGGGTTAATGCCATATCGATACGCGTTGTGCTATTCGGGATGGGTAAACCTGCATCACACACCACCAGCGTATCGGTATGCCCCAGACGGGAGATCACCGATGAAATTTCAGAGTTGAGTACCGTGCCTTTCTTCATTTTCTTTCCCCACTAGCGAAACGTTTCGCTGAAGATAAGTGTAGAGCGAAGAGTGGAGATAAAACCACCGCGAAGTTACGAAAATGTGATCGCCATCGAAACGTTTCGCAAGGATTATCATTCGATGAAATGAAAACTGGGAGGGACAAAACAAAACGCCCCCTTTCGCGATGAAAGAGGGCGTCGATGAGATTAAATCTCGACCTGAGTACCGAGCTCAATAACCCGGTTAGGTGGGATTTCAAACTGGTCCGGGGCGCGCAGCGCATTGCGTTGTAGTAGCAGATACAGCTTGCCGCGCAGACGCAGATACCATGGTCGTTTGCCAACAATCAACGACTCATGCGACATGAAGAACGAGGTTTCCATCATCCGACAGCTTAAGCCTTCCAGACCGCAGCGATGGAACACTTCTTCAACGTTCGGCGTTTCGCGCCAACCGTAGCTGGCCACCACGCGCCAGAAGGTGGGCGATAACTGCTCAATCTGCACCCTACGCACATTGTGAACATATGGCGCATCTTCCGTGCGCAGCGTCAGCAGAATAACGCGTTCATGCAGGACCTTGTTATGTTTGAGGTTATGCAGTAGCGCAAACGGGATGACGTTCAATGCACGAGACATGTACACCGCCGTTCCCGGCACGCGTACCGGTGGTGATTTCTCCAGAGAGGCAATCATCGCCTCCAGAGAGTTGCCGTGCTCATGCATGCGACGCAGCAGACGGAAACGCTCGCTTTTCCAGGTAGTCATGATGGTGAACATCACCAGACCCAGCGTCAGAGGCAGCCAACCGCCGGAAATCAGTTTATCGAGGTTCGCGGAGAACAGCGGAACATCGACGCACAAGAACGCCACCAGGATCAGGAAGACGAAGTATTTATTCCAGTGCCAGTTTTTGCGCGCCACGGTGGTCGACAGAATTGAGGTCAGCACCATTGTCCCCGTCACCGCAATCCCGTACGCCGCAGCCAGATTGCTGGAGTGTTCAAAGCTCACAATCACAATAACCACTGCAAAATAGAGCATCCAGTTAACGAAAGGAATGTAGATCTGGCCCGACTCCATTTCCGAGGTATGGATGATACGCATCGGCGATAAATACCCCAGACGCACGGCCTGACGCGTCAGTGAGAAGACGCCGGAGATAACCGCCTGTGAAGCGATAACCGTTGCCAGCGCGGCGAGGATCAGGAGCGGTATCAACGCCCAGTCCGGCGCCAGCAGGAAGAACGGGTTTTTAATCGCTTCAGGATGCTTTAACAGCAACGCCCCCTGACCAAAATAGTTCAGTACCAGCGAAGGCAATACCACGGAGAACCATGCCAGGCGAATCGGCAACTTACCGAAGTGGCCCATATCCGCATACAGCGCTTCAACACCGGTAATCGACAACACCACCGCACCCAGCGCAATAAAGGACAACGTTTTGAATTCGAGGAAGAAATGCACCGCCCAATACGGATTGAGCGCCTGCAGCACTTCCGGATTGCCAATAATACTGCGCACGCCTAACACTGCCAGCGTCAGGAACCACAACAGCATAATCGGCGCAAACAGCTTACCGACCATGCCGGTACCGTGTTTTTGAATCAAAAACAGCAGGGTCAGTACGATTATCGAGAGCGGAACAATCCAGGTATCCAGTTGCGGGGCAATGATCTCCAGACCTTCAATCGCCGACATCACCGAGATAGCAGGCGTTATCACCACTTCTCCATAGAAGAAGCTGCCGCCAATCAACCCCATAATCACCAGCATGGAGGTTGTTCGTGCTGAAGTATTACGCCCGGCCAATGACATCAGCGTCAGGATCCCGCCTTCTCCGGCGTTATCCGCGCGCATGACAAACGTCAGGTATTTAATGGAGACAACAAAGATCAGCAGCCAGAAAATCAGCGAGAGAAAGCCAAATACGGCGTCACGTTCAACGCCAAAACCAAACTGGCCGGACAAACATTCACGAAGCGTATAAAGTGGGCTGGTACCAATATCACCGTAGACAACCCCAATGGCCGCAAGGGTAATCGCAGACAATGATTGTTTATTATCAGTGCTCATAGACTCGTCTTTCGTTTATACACATCATCTTTCAAGCCACCTCCGCGTGGGCTGCATTCGTTATTCCCCCCATCCCAGAAGAAAACTCCATTGCCGCCTTGGTGCAGCTTGATTGATTTGGTGTATATATAAGAAATGTGTGCGTCGTCCCTTGGCCCACAAAAAGGCGCACAGTATGCACGATTAATCGCAAAATCGTACCCCTAAATGAGACCAGATTAATCTGGCTCAAAGAAAAATAAGCGCACCTTCAGTCTATTACTGCACTGGTGTGAAGCATCTATACTCGCTGTTTATGCAGTACATTTGGCGAAAGGACGCCACTTCATTATGGCTCACCCACATTTATTAGCGGAAAGAATTTCCCGTCTGAGCAATGCGCTGGAAAAGGGACTTTATGAACGTAGCCACGCCATTCGTCTGTGTCTGCTGGCTGCGCTTAGCGGCGAGAGCGTTTTCTTATTAGGTCCTCCCGGGATCGCGAAAAGCTTAATTGCCCGCAGACTGAAATTTGCCTTTCAAAATGCTCGCGCCTTCGAATATCTGATGACGCGCTTCTCTACGCCGGAAGAGGTTTTCGGCCCGCTGTCCATTCAGGCGTTAAAAGACGAAGGTCGCTATGAACGCTTAACGGCAGGCTATCTCCCTGAAGCTGAAATCGTCTTTCTCGATGAAATCTGGAAGGCGGGACCGGCGATTCTTAACACCCTGCTGACTGCCATCAACGAACGCCACTTCCGCAACGGCGCGCATGAAGAGAAAATCCCGATGCGCCTGCTGGTGGCAGCCTCCAACGAACTGCCTGAAGCAGACAGCAGCCTGGAAGCGCTGTACGACCGTATGCTGATTCGTCTGTGGCTGGATAAAGTCCAGGACAAGGCCAACTTCCGCTCGATGCTGTTAAGTCAGCAGGATGAAAGCGACAATCCGGTCCCGGTATCGTTACAGGTAACGGATGAAGAGTATTACCAGTGGCAAAAGGACATTGGCGCCATCACGCTTCCCGATCGCGTGTTTGAGCTTATTTTCATGCTGCGCCAGCAGTTGGACACGCTACCGAATGCCCCCTACGTGTCCGATCGTCGCTGGAAAAAAGCCATTCGCTTGCTCCAGGCCAGCGCCTTCTTTAGCGGACGTGATGCGGTAGTTCCCATCGACCTGATCCTGCTGAAAGATTGCCTGTGGTACGACGCACAAAGTCTGAATCTGATGCAGCAGCAGCTGGAAATATTGATGACCGGACACGCATGGCAACAGCAAGCCATGCTGACCCGTCTGGGCAGTATTGTGCAGCGCCGCATTCAGCTCCAGCAGCAGCAAAGCGATAAAACAGCATTCACCGTGATCCGTCAGGGCGGCATGTTCAGCCGTCGTCCTCATTATGATTTACCGCCGGAGGCCACGTCTTCCGTCGTGACATTACTACTGCAAAAACCCTTAAAGCTGCATGATATGGAAGTAATCCATATTGCTTTCGAACGTAGCGCGCTGGAACTGTGGTTAACCAAAGGCGGTGAGATCCGCGGAAAATTAAACGGCATCGGTTTTGCCCAGACGCTGAACATGGAAGTGGATAGCGCGCAGCACCTGGTTGTACGCGACGTCAGCTTACAAGGCTCTCGCCTGGCATTGCCCGGAACATCACAAGAGAGTATGCCCGCTGAAATAAAACAGGAGCTTGAAGCGCTCGATAACGAGTGGCATCAGCAGCACAGCGCATTTAGCGAGCAACAAAAATGTCTGTTTATTCATAGCGACTGGTTAGGCCGCATTGAGGCCAGTCTGCAGGATGTCGGGGCACAAATCCGCCAGGCGCAACAATGCTGACCCTTGATACACTCAACATCATGCTGGCAGTCAGTGAAGAAGCGATGATCGAAGAGATGATCGTCGCCCTACTGGCTTCTCCGAAGATGGTGGTATTTTTTAACAAATTCCCTCGCCTTAAAAAAGCGATCACTGACGATATTCCCCGCTGGCGTGAATCTTTGCGTAGCCGCCTCAAAGATACCCATGTACCGCCGGAGTTAGCGGAAGAAGTCATATGCTATCAACAAAGCCAGCTCCTCTCTCATGCGCAGTTTATCGTCCAGCTACCGCAAATATTGTCGCTATTGCACCACCTCCATTCGCCATGGGCCGGACAAGCGCAGCAGTTGGTCAATGACAACAGCGCGTTTACGCCTGCCCTACATACGCTTTTTCTCCAGCGCTGGCGCCTGAGCCTGGTGGTGCAAACCACAACGCTGAATCAGCAACTGCTGGAAGAAGAGCGCGAGCATTTGCTCAGTGAAGTACAGGAACGGATGACCCTCAGCGGGCAACTGGAACCCGTACTGGCAGAAAATGACAACGCCGCAGGCCGGTTGTGGGATATGAGCACAGGTCAAATCAAGCGCGGTGATTATCAGTTGATGGTGAAATATGGCGAATTCCTGACGCAACAACCTGAACTCCAGCGTCTGGCTGAGCAGTTAGGCCGTTCCAGAGAAGCGAAATCCGTACCGCGAAAAGATGCGCCAATGGAAACTTTCCGTACCCTGGTGCGCGAACCGGCAACCGTCCCGGAGCAAGTAGATGGCATCCAGCAAAGCGACGATATCCTGCGCCTGCTGCCGCCGGAACTGGCCACGCTGGGCATTACCGAACTGGAATACGAGTTCTACCGACGACTGGTGGAAAAGCAGCTGTTGACCTATCGCCTGCACGGCGAAGCATGGCGTGAGAAAGTCACGGAACGCCCTGTGGTGCATCAGGATTTTGACGAGCAACCGCGCGGACCGTTTATCGTCTGCGTTGATACTTCGGGATCGATGGGCGGCTTTAATGAGCAGTGTGCGAAAGCCTTTTGCCTGGCGCTAATGCGCGTCGCCCTTGCCGATAACCGACGCTGTTTCATCATGCTGTTTTCAACAGAAGTAGTGCGCTATGAGCTATCCGGCCCGGAGGGCATCGAACAGGCGATCCGTTTTTTAAGTCAGCGCTTTCGCGGTGGTACCGATATTGCCAGCTGTTTTCGCGCCATTACTGAGCGCATGCAGGGTCGGGAATGGTTTGATGCTGATGCGGTGGTGATCTCAGATTTTATCGCTCAGCGATTACCCGATGAGGTTGTCAGCAAAGTGGGGGAATTACAGCGGGTGCACCAGCACCGTTTTCACGCGGTGGCGATGTCAGCACATGGTAAACCCGGTATCATGCGCATTTTCGATCATATCTGGCGCTTTGATACCGGGATGCGAAGCCGCCTGCTCAGACGCTGGCGGCGTTAATTCTTACAACAGAGAGGCGACGCTTTCACGTACCTGTGCCGGCCATACGCCACACTGAACCTGACCAATGTGTGGTAATTGCAGCAACAGCATGGTCAGACGCGACTGCCCAATTCCTCCACCAATCGTCTGTGGCATTTCACCGCGCAGCAGCGCCTGGTGCCATTCCAGACTCAGACGATCTTCATCTCCGGTCAGAGACAGCTGATGTTTCAGAGCGTCAGCATCCACACGGATCCCCATAGAAGACAGCTCAAACGCATCCTCCAGTACCGGGTTCCAGACCAAAATATCACCGTTCAGACCGGCGTGACCCAGCTCGGATGCTGAACTCCAGTCATCATAATCCGGCGCACGTACATCATGGCGGTGACCGTCGCTGAGCTTGCCGCCGATCCCCACCAGGAATACCGCGCCCAGCTCTTTAGCGATCGCACGTTCACGACCTTTTGCGTCAAGACCAGGATAACGAGATAACAGTTCCTGGCTATGAACAAAGTGGATCTGCTCTGGCAGGAACGGTGCCAGACCAAACTCTTTGCTCACCGCAGCTTCGGTAGCCTTAATTCCCGCCCAGATAGCCTCTACCGTGCTTTTCAGAGTGGAGAATTGACGCTCGCCATCGCCCATCACGCGCTCCCAGTCCCACTGGTCAACATACACTGAGTGCAGCGGGGAAAGGCGATCTTCATCAGGACGCAGGGCCTTCATATGCGTGTACAGCCCTTCGCCTGCGCTAAAGTCGTGTTGTCCTAATGTTTGACGCTTCCACTTCGCCAGTGAATGAACCACTTCGAATTGAGCGTCTGGCAATGCTTTAACCTTCACCTGCACCGCTTTTTCACAGCCCGACAAGTTATCTTGCGTGCCATCTCCTACGCGGCTGAGGATCGGAGCCTGAACTTCGATCAGACCTAAACGCTCTTCCAGCTGACGAGAAAAATGAGATTTTACGAAGCTAATTTGACGTTGTTTGGCAATGTAAGCGGTTTTCATTATGTGTACTCCTGTGTCCTGTTGCCTATGATTAAGCAACAGAATGTAGGTAATATTCAATAATCAACAAACAAAAAGCCGTCTTCGATTTTGATTCGTTAAAATTAACGTCTAAAATAGAGGGAATCATTAATCTACATAAGAAAAACCTATGGAAAATTATCAGATCGACAATCTGGACCGCGGCATTCTTGACGCCCTGATGGAAAATGCCCGAACGGCCTATGCCGAATTGGCCAAACAGTTCGGCGTTAGCCCGGGGACAATTCACGTTCGCGTAGAGAAGATGAAGCAGGCCGGGATTATTACCGGCGCGCGGATTGATGTTAGTCCCAAACAGTTAGGCTATGACGTCGGTTGCTTTATCGGCATCATCCTGAAAAGTGCGAAAGACTATCCGTCAGCGTTGGCCAGACTGGAAAGCCTCGATGAGGTGACCGAAGCGTATTACACCACCGGGCACTACAGCATCTTTATAAAGGTGATGTGCAAGTCGATCGACGCGTTACAGCAGGTACTTATCAACAAGATCCAAACAATTGATGAAATTCAGTCCACGGAGACCCTGATCGTCCTGCAAAACCCGATCATGCGTACCATCAAGCCATGATCGCTTTTTTTAATCCCCTATTTTTCCACAGGTAGATCCCAGCTCGCTCACAGCGTACAATACGCCCTCTTTATAAAGGTGGGCGATCATGGCAGAAATCACTCTTATCAGCGGCAGCACGCTTGGCAGTGCGGAATATGTAGCAGAGCATCTGGCTGAAAAACTGGACGACGCGGGTTTTTCCAGCGAAATACTGCATGGGCCAATGCTTGAAGAGGTCCCGACTGATGGGATCTGGCTGATTATTAGCTCCACGCACGGTGCGGGAGACATTCCTGACAACCTGCAGCCTTTATATGATGCCTTATGCGAGCAAAAACCGGACCTTTCACAAGTGCACTTTGGTGCAATCGGGATCGGCAGTCGTGAATATGACACCTTTTGCGGCGCAATCGACAAGCTGGAAGCCGAACTGAAAGCCTGCGGGGCAAAACAGATCGGCGAAACGCTCAGGATCAACGTACTGGAACATGAAATTCCGGAAGATCCGGCTGAAATTTGGCTGGGATCCTGGCATCCATTGCTCAGAGATTTGTAAAGATCGTACTTTTTTATGTGGATAACTCTGGTTAAAAGCTTGGATCAACCGGTAGTTATCCCAAGAACAACCGTTGTTCAGTTTTTGAGTTGTGTATAACCCTTCATTCTGCTCCCAGCTTATACGGGCCAGGATCACCGATCATTCACAGCTAATGATCCTCAACAACCTGTTGATCTTATTCAAAGGATCGCCCTTATCCACAGAAAGTTGCGATCCTAATAAGAGATCACAATAAAACAGATCTCTAAATAAAAAGATCTTCTTTTTAATACCCAGGATCCCAGGGCTTTCTCGATCGACTAAAGTTGAGTAGAATCCACGGCCCGGGCTTCAATCCACTTTCACACCGCGTTATGCGAGGCAATTACCATGTTTTATCAGGATCCTTTTGACGTCATCATCATTGGCGGGGGTCATGCAGGCACCGAGGCCGCAATGGCCGCGGCGCGAATGGGTCAACAGACTCTGCTTTTGACACACAATATCGACACTCTGGGACAGATGAGCTGCAACCCGGCGATCGGCGGTATTGGGAAGGGACACCTGGTAAAAGAAGTGGATGCGCTTGGTGGGTTGATGGCAAAAGCGATCGACCATGCAGGTATCCAGTTTAGGATACTAAACGCCAGCAAAGGGCCAGCCGTTCGTGCTACCCGAGCTCAGGCCGACCGTGTGCTCTATCGCCAGGCTGTACGCACCGCACTCGAGAATCAACCCAATCTGATGATCTTCCAACAGGCGGTTGAAGATCTGATTGTTGAAAACGATCGTGTTGTGGGTGCAGTGACCCAAATGGGACTGAAGTTCCGTGCCAAAGCGGTTGTGTTAACCGTAGGGACTTTTCTTGACGGCAAAATTCATATTGGTCTGGACAACTACAGCGGCGGCCGTGCTGGCGATCCGCCGTCTATCCCGCTGTCACGCCGTCTGCGTGAACTGCCGTTACGCGTCAGCCGCCTGAAAACCGGTACGCCGCCGCGTATCGATGCACGCACTATTGATTTCAGCGTGCTCGGCCAGCAAAACAGCGATAACCCGATGCCGGTCTTCTCATTCCTGGGCGATGCTTCTCAACATCCGCGTCAGATGCCGTGTTACATCACGCATACCAATGAGAGAACCCATGACGTGATCCGCAATAACCTCGATCGTAGCCCGATGTATGCAGGCGTGATCGAAGGTATCGGTCCGCGCTACTGCCCGTCGATCGAAGACAAAGTGATGCGCTTTGCCGATCGTAATCAGCATCAGATCTTCCTCGAACCGGAAGGACTCACGTCTAACGAAATTTATCCGAATGGTATCTCCACCAGCTTGCCGTTCGATGTGCAGATGCAAATTGTCCGCTCCATGCAGGGAATGGAAAATGCCAGAATCGTCCGTCCTGGCTACGCGATTGAGTATGATTTCTTCGATCCGCGCGACCTGAAACCCACTCTGGAAAGCAAATTCATCCAGGGTCTGTTCTTTGCGGGCCAGATTAACGGTACTACCGGTTACGAAGAAGCTGCCGCGCAAGGGATGCTGGCGGGTCTGAACGCCGCACGCTTGTCTGCTGAGAAAGACGGCTGGGCTCCGCGTCGCGATCAGGCTTATCTTGGTGTACTGGTGGACGATCTGTGTACGCTTGGCACCAAAGAACCGTACCGTATGTTCACCTCACGCGCAGAATACCGTTTGATGCTGCGCGAAGATAACGCCGACCTGCGTCTGACCGAAATTGGTCGTGAACTGGGTCTGGTGGACGACGAGCGCTGGGCTCGTTTCAACGAGAAGCTGGAGCGTATCGAACAGGAACGTCAGCGTCTTAAATCAACCTGGGTAAATCCGTTAGCGGAATCTGCAGCAGAAGTGAATGCTCACCTGGCTACGCCTTTGTCACGTGAAGCCAGCGGTGAAGATCTTCTGCGCCGCCCGGATATGACCTATGCTCAGTTGACCTCTTTATCTGCGTTCGCACCAGCGCTCGACGATGCTCAGGCCGCGGAACAGGTTGAGATTCAGGTGAAATACGAAGGGTATATCGCCCGTCAGCAGGAAGAAATCGAAAGACAACAGCGTAATGAGAACACCCTGTTGCCTGCAACGCTGGATTATCGTCAGGTCTCAGGCTTGTCGAATGAAGTTATCGCCAAGCTGAACGATCACAAACCGGTATCAATCGGCCAGGCATCGCGTATTTCTGGCGTAACGCCTGCCGCCATTTCCATTCTGCTGGTATGGCTGAAGAAACAAGGTATGCTGCGCCGCAGCGCTTGATAACACTATTTTGGCGGCGGGCGCTTCGCCTGCCCGCCCTACAAATTTGTAGTCCCGATAAGCTATAGCGCATCGGGAAATTGATTATGAACAGGTAACGACCGTGCTCAACAAACTCTCTCGTCTGCTGGCTGATGCTGGTATTTCTCTTACCGATCACCAGAAAAATCAGCTGATTGCGTATGTCGATATGCTGCACAAATGGAACAAAGCGTACAACTTGACGTCGGTACGGGATCCCAACGAAATGCTGGTGCGCCATATTCTGGACAGTATTGTCGTCGCGCCGTATCTGAAGGGGGAGCGTTTTATCGACGTGGGTACGGGACCGGGCCTGCCGGGTATTCCTCTCTCTATCGTGCGCCCAGAAGCGCATTTCACACTGCTGGATAGTCTGGGAAAACGCGTCCGTTTCTTGCGTCAGGTGCAGCATGAGCTTGCGCTTACTAACATCACTCCTGTGCAAAGTCGCGTTGAAGAATTCCCTTCAGAGCCGCCGTTCGATGGGGTCATTAGCCGTGCGTTCGCGTCACTTACTGATATGGTGAGTTGGTGCCATCATTTGCCTGGCCTGGATGGGCGTTTTTATGCGCTAAAAGGGCAGTTGCCAGAAGACGAAATTGCCTCGTTGCCTGCAGAATTCAGCGTCGAGTCGGTCGAAAAATTACGCGTTCCGCAACTGGATGGTGAACGTCATCTGGTGGTTATTAAGCCAAACAAAATTTAATTTTTATCAAAAAAAATAGAAAAAAAACGGCTATTCAGGTGTTAAAAGTCATAGGGAATAGTGTGGTTAAATGTCGTTACAATTCACTAGCGCCTTACGGTTTTGCATCATAACTATAACGTACCGTTTTTTGTTAAAAGCGAAACAAGTCAACTGTGAAAATATCAGTCTGCTAAAAATAGAACGTAAGAACCACCCGTTATGTTAATTTTTTATTATAAATGTCAATGCGTGGTTTTTTTGTTGTTAGCTGTTGTTTTTGAAATAGTGGCTATTTTTACGCTTAAATATCAAAAAGATGAAAAGGCATCATTTGCCACGTAAATAAATTATGCGAAGGTGAATATGTTCAATATGTGATCTGGTGCACGCTTTGCCGCCAGTATTTACGCGGCATTTGCAGTTTTGCATGATCGTTCACAGTTTGCTTAAAAGTGATAAATGTGGGGTAGCGAAAAATATTTAAACATTTATTCACTTTTTAGCTACTTATTGTTTGAAATCACGAATGCGCACCGTATAATTTGACCGCTTTTTGATGCTTGACTCTAAGCCATAAAGAACGTTTTATACGACACGCGGCATACCTCGAAGGGAGCAGGAGTAAAAACGTGATGTCTATGTCGCTCTTGAGTCGAAACGTTGCTCGTAAGCTTTTGCTCACACAGTTTCTGGCGGTAATAGCAAGTGGATTGCTGTTTAGCCTCAAAGACCCTTTCTGGGGCATCTCCGCATTGTGCGGTGGATTGGCAGTGTTACTGCCTAATATGTTGTTTATGATATTTGCCTGGCGTCACCAGGCGCATACACCAGCTAAAGGCCGAGTAGCCTGGACGTTCGCCTTCGGCGAAGCCTTCAAGGTGTTAGCTATGCTGGTTTTGCTGGTGGTGGCGTTGGCTGTTTTGAAAGCGGTATTCATGCCGCTGATCGTTACGTGGGTTTTGGTGCTGGTGGTTCAGATACTGGCGCCGGCTGTAATTAACAACAAAGGGTAAAGGCATCATGGCTTCAGAAAATATGACGCCGCAGGATTACATAGGACACCATCTGAATAACCTTCAGTTGGACCTACGTACATTCTCGCTGGTGGATCCGCACAACCCCCCAGCCACCTTCTGGACGCTCAATATTGACTCCATTTTCTTCTCGGTGGTTCTGGGTCTGTTGTTCCTGCTTATGTTCCGTAGCGTAGCTAAAAAGGCGACCAGCGGCGTACCAGGTAAATTTCAGACCGCGATTGAGCTGGTAATCGGCTTTGTGCATGGTAGCGTGAAAGACATGTACCATGGCAAAAGCAAGCTGATTGCTCCGCTGGCCCTGACGATTTTCGTCTGGGTATTCCTGATGAACTTGATGGATTTGCTGCCTATCGACCTGCTGCCGTACATCGGTGAGCATATCTTTGGCCTGCCGGCTCTGCGTGTAGTTCCGTCTGCTGACGTGAACATCACCCTGTCGATGGCGCTGGGCGTATTTATCCTCATTCTGTTCTACAGCATCAAAATGAAAGGCATCGGCGGCTTCGCGAAAGAGTTGACGCTGCAGCCGTTCAATCACTGGGCGTTCATCCCTGTCAACTTAATCCTTGAAGGGGTAAGCCTGCTGTCCAAACCAATTTCTCTTGGTCTGCGACTGTTCGGCAACATGTATGCCGGTGAGCTGATTTTCATTCTGATTGCTGGTCTGTTGCCGTGGTGGTCACAGTGGATCCTGAATGTGCCATGGGCCATTTTCCACATACTGATTATCACGCTGCAAGCCTTCATATTTATGGTTCTGACGATTGTCTATCTGTCGATGGCATCTGAAGAGCATTAATTTACCAACACTACTACGTTTTAACTGAAACAAACTGGAGACTGTCATGGAAAACCTGAATATGGATCTGCTGTACATTGCTGCCGCTGTGATGATGGGTCTGGCGGCAATCGGTGCTGCGATCGGTATCGGCATCCTCGGGGGTAAATTCCTGGAAGGCGCAGCGCGTCAACCGGATCTGATTCCTCTGCTGCGTACTCAGTTCTTTATCGTTATGGGTCTGGTGGATGCAATCCCAATGATCGCTGTAGGTCTGGGTCTGTACGTGATGTTTGCTGTCGCGTAGTAAGCGTTGCTTGAATTAAGAGCAATATCAGAACGTTAACTAGATAGAGGCATTGTGCTGTGAATCTTAACGCAACAATCCTCGGCCAGGCCATCGCGTTTGTCCTGTTCGTTCTGTTCTGCATGAAGTACGTATGGCCGCCTTTAATGGCTGCCATCGAAAAACGTCAAAAAGAAATTGCTGACGGCCTTGCTTCTGCAGAACGAGCACATAAGGATCTTGACCTTGCAAAGGCCAGCGCGACCGACCAGCTGAAAAAAGCGAAGGCGGAAGCTCAGGTAATCATCGAGCAGGCGAACAAACGCCGTGCTCAGATCCTGGACGAAGCTAAAACTGAAGCAGAGCAGGAACGTACTAAAATCGTGGCACAGGCGCAGGCGGAAATTGACGCCGAGCGTAAACGTGCTCGCGAAGAACTGCGTAAGCAAGTTGCTATCCTGGCTGTTGCTGGCGCCGAGAAGATCATCGAACGTTCCGTGGATGAAGCTGCTAATAGCGACATCGTGGACAAACTTGTCGCTGAACTGTAAGGAGGGAGGGGCTGATGTCTGAATTTATTACGGTAGCTCGCCCCTACGCCAAAGCAGCTTTTGACTTTGCCGTTGAGCACCAAAGCGTTGACCGTTGGCAGGATATGCTGACGTTTGCCGCTGAGGTGACGAAAAACGAACAAATGGCAGAGCTTCTCTCTGGCGCGCTGGCGCCGGAAACGCTCGCTGAGTCGTTTATCGCCGTGTGCGGTGAGCAGTTGGACGAAAGCGGCCAAAACCTGATTAGGGTAATGGCTGAAAATAACCGTCTGAATGCGCTCCCGGATGTTCTTGAGCAGTTTATTCATCTGCGTGCAGCCAGTGAGGCTATCTCTGAGGTAGAAGTCACTTCTGCCAATGCACTGAGTGATGAACAGCTTACGAAGATTAGTGCAGCGATGGAAAAACGTCTGTCACGCAAAGTTAAGCTGAATTGCAAAATCGATAAGTCTGTAATGGCAGGCGTAATCATCCGAGCGGGTGATATGGTCATTGATGGCAGCGTACGCGGCCGTCTTGAGCGCCTTGCAGACGTCTTGCAGTCTTAAGGGGACTGGAGCATGCAACTGAATTCCACCGAAATCAGCGAACTGATCAAGCAGCGCATTGCTCAGTTCAATGTTGTGAGCGAAGCTCACAACGAAGGTACTATTGTTTCTGTAAGTGACGGTGTTATCCGCATTCACGGCCTGGCCGATTGTATGCAGGGTGAGATGATTTCCCTGCCGGGTAACCGTTACGCTATCGCACTGAACCTGGAGCGCGACTCCGTAGGTGCCGTTGTGATGGGTCCATACGCTGACCTCGCCGAAGGCATGAAGGTTAAGTGTACGGGTCGTATTCTGGAAGTTCCGGTTGGCCGTGGCCTGCTGGGTCGTGTGGTGAACACTCTGGGTTCCCCAATTGACGGTAAAGGTCCGGTTGATAACGATGGCTTCTCGCCAATCGAAGTTATCGCACCAGGCGTAATCGAACGTCAGTCCGTCGACCAGCCAGTACAGACAGGTTATAAATCTGTTGATGCCATGATCCCAATCGGTCGTGGCCAGCGTGAGCTGATCATCGGTGACCGTCAGACAGGTAAAACTGCGATGGCAATCGATGCCATCATCAACCAGCGTGATTCCGGTATCAAATGTGTGTACGTGGCTATCGGCCAGAAAGCGTCCACCATTTCTAACGTGGTTCGTAAACTGGAAGAACACGGCGCACTGTCCAACACCATCGTTGTTGTGGCGACCGCGTCTGAATCTGCTGCTCTGCAATACCTGGCACCATATGCTGGTTGCGCAATGGGCGAATACTTCCGTGACCGCGGTGAAGACGCGCTGATCGTTTACGATGACCTGTCTAAACAGGCTGTTGCTTACCGTCAGGTTTCCCTGCTGCTCCGTCGTCCACCAGGACGTGAAGCATTCCCGGGCGACGTATTTTACCTCCACTCCCGTCTGCTGGAGCGCGCATCCCGCGTAAACGCGGAATACGTTGAGAAGTTCACCAATGGTGAAGTTAAAGGTAAAACCGGCTCCCTGACCGCTCTGCCGATTATCGAAACCCAGGCGGGTGACGTTTCTGCGTTCGTTCCGACCAACGTAATTTCCATTACAGATGGTCAGATCTTCCTGGAAACCAACCTGTTCAACTCCGGTATTCGTCCGGCAGTTAACCCGGGTATCTCCGTATCTCGTGTAGGTGGCGCAGCGCAGACCAAGATCATCAAGAAACTGTCCGGTGGTATTCGTACCGCACTGGCGCAGTATCGTGAACTGGCAGCGTTTTCTCAGTTCGCTTCCGACCTGGATGAAGCTACTCGTAAGCAGCTGAGCCACGGTCAGAAAGTAACTGAACTGCTGAAGCAGAAACAGTATGCCCCAATGTCTGTAGCACAGCAGGGTGTGGTGCTGTTTGCGGCTGAACGCGGTTACCTCGAAGATGTGGAACTGGCGAAAATCGGTAGCTTTGAAGCCGCTCTGCTGGCTTACGTTGACCGTGACCACGCTCCGCTGATGCAAGAGATCAACCAGTCCGGTGGCTATAACGATGAAATCGAAGGCAAGCTGAAAGCTATCCTCGATTCCTTCAAGGCAACCCAGTCCTGGTAACGTCTGGCGGTCTGCTTTAGGGCGGACCGCAAGGCATTGAGGAGAAGCTCATGGCCGGCGCAAAAGAGATACGTAGTAAGATCGCAAGCGTCCAGAACACGCAGAAGATCACTAAAGCGATGGAGATGGTCGCCGCTTCCAAAATGCGTAAATCGCAGGATCGCATGGCGGCCAGCCGTCCTTATGCAGAGACCATGCGCAAAGTGATTGGTCACCTTGCGAATGGTAATCTGGAATATAAGCACCCTTACCTGGAAGAACGCGACGTTAAGCGCGTGGGCTACCTGGTGGTGTCGACCGACCGTGGTCTGTGCGGTGGCTTGAACATTAACCTGTTCAAAAAGCTGCTGGCGGATATGAAAGCATGGTCCGATAAAGGCGTTCAGTGCGATATCGCAATGATCGGCTCTAAGGGCGTGTCTTTCTTTAACTCCGTTGGCGGTAATGTGATTGCTCAGGTAACCGGTATGGGGGATAACCCTTCCCTGTCCGAACTGATCGGTCCGGTTAAAGTGATGCTGCAGGCCTACGATGAAGGTCGTCTGGACAGACTGTACGTTGTCAGCAACAAATTTATTAACACCATGTCTCAGACGCCAACCATCACCCAACTGCTGCCTCTGCCGGCATCAGATGATGATGAATTGAAGCGTAAATCCTGGGATTACCTGTATGAGCCAGACCCGAAAGCGCTGCTGGATACCCTGCTGCGTCGTTATGTCGAGTCTCAGGTTTATCAGGGCGTGGTAGAAAACCTGGCCAGCGAGCAGGCCGCACGTATGGTGGCGATGAAAGCCGCGACCGACAATGGCGGCAGCCTGATTAAAGAGCTGCAGTTGGTATACAACAAAGCTCGTCAGGCCAGCATTACTCAGGAACTCACCGAAATCGTCGGTGGTGCATCCGCGGTATAACCAGGTTAATTCGTAGAGGATTCAAGATGGCTACTGGAAAAATTGTCCAGGTAATCGGCGCCGTGGTTGACGTCGAATTCCCTCAGGATGCCGTACCGCGCGTGTACGATGCTCTTGAGGTTATGAATGGTAAAGAGAGCCTGGTGCTGGAAGTTCAGCAGCAGCTCGGCGGCGGTATCGTACGTACCATCGCCATGGGTTCTTCCGACGGTCTGCGTCGTGGTCTGGAAGTTAAAGATCTCGAGCACCCGATCGAAGTCCCGGTAGGTAAAGCAACTCTGGGTCGTATCATGAACGTCCTGGGTCACCCGATCGACATGAAAGGCGATATCGGTGAAGAAGAGCGTTGGGCTATCCACCGCGCGGCACCTTCCTATGAAGAGCTGTCCAGCTCTCAGGAACTGCTGGAAACCGGCATTAAAGTTATCGACCTGATGTGTCCGTTCGCTAAGGGCGGTAAAGTTGGTCTGTTCGGTGGTGCGGGTGTAGGTAAAACCGTAAACATGATGGAGCTGATCCGTAACATCGCGATCGAACACTCCGGTTACTCCGTGTTTGCGGGCGTGGGTGAACGTACTCGTGAGGGTAACGACTTCTACCACGAAATGACCGACTCCAACGTTCTGGACAAAGTATCCCTGGTATATGGCCAGATGAACGAGCCGCCGGGAAACCGTCTGCGCGTTGCTCTGACCGGTCTGACCATGGCTGAGAAGTTCCGTGACGAAGGTCGTGACGTTCTGCTGTTCGTTGATAACATCTATCGTTACACCCTGGCCGGTACAGAAGTATCCGCACTGCTGGGTCGTATGCCATCAGCGGTAGGCTACCAGCCGACCCTGGCGGAAGAGATGGGTGTTCTTCAGGAACGTATCACCTCTACCAAAACCGGTTCTATCACCTCCGTTCAGGCGGTATACGTACCTGCGGATGACTTGACTGACCCATCCCCAGCAACCACCTTTGCTCACTTAGATGCAACCGTGGTACTGAGCCGTCAGATCGCATCTCTGGGTATCTACCCGGCAGTTGACCCGCTGGACTCCACCAGCCGTCAGCTGGATCCGCTGGTTGTTGGTCAGGAACACTACGACACCGCGCGTGGCGTACAGTCTCTGCTGCAGCGTTATCAGGAACTGAAAGACATCATCGCCATCCTGGGTATGGATGAACTGTCTGAAGAAGACAAACTGGTGGTAGCACGCGCACGTAAAATTCAGCGCTTCCTGTCCCAGCCGTTCTTCGTTGCGGAAGTATTCACCGGTTCTCCGGGTAAATACGTATCCCTGAAAGACACCATCCGTGGCTTTAAAGGCATCATGGAAGGCGAATACGACCACCTGCCAGAGCAGGCGTTCTACATGGTTGGTTCTATCGACGAAGCCGTGGAAAAAGCCAAAAAACTTTAACGCCTTAATCGGAGGGTGATATGGCAATGACTTACCACCTGGACGTCGTCAGCGCAGAGCAGCAAATGTTCTCTGGTCTGGTCGAAAAAATCCAGGTAACGGGTAGTGAAGGTGAACTGGGTATTTTCCCGGGTCACGCACCGCTGCTCACCGCCATTAAGCCTGGTATGATCCGCATCGTTAAACAGTTCGGTCATGAAGAGTTTATCTATCTGTCTGGCGGCATTCTCGAAGTGCAGCCTGGCAGCGTGACCGTTCTGGCTGATACCGCGATTCGCGGACAGGATCTCGATGAAGCGAGAGCCCTGGAAGCGAAGCGTAAGGCTGAAGAGCACATTAAGAGCTCTCATGGTGACGTGGATTACGCTCAGGCATCTGCGGAACTGGCCAAAGCGATCGCGAAACTGCGCGTTATCGAGTTGACCAAAAAAGCGATGTAACACCGGCTTGAAAAGCACAAAAGCCAGTCTGGTTGCCAGGCTGGCTTTTTTTATGGTTTTGTTTCAGTGAAAGTGGAACTAAAAAGCTGTTTTATTATTTTGTGATTTGTGTCACAAAAATATTGATCGGTTAAAAAATGAGGCGTAGACTCTTTTTTGTGTGATGTGTGTCACATAATTAACTCAGATAAAAACAGGATACCAACATGAAACTGATTAATAAAATCATCGCCCTTTTCAGCAGCATGGAAGTTTAGTCTTCCCAACCTGCTCTGTGGCGCGATGCTTCATACGGTTATCAGCACGCGCCAGCTGTTATTAAATCCCCCTCCTCCGCTTTATCGTTTGTCCTCTTCCCTTTTAAAACTCTATTTTCCCTGTCTGTTTTTTCTGCTTCTCGCTGAATCACATTAATAAAATTATACTTTTCTTTTGTAACTCTTTATTCATGCAGTAAAAAAATAGCAAAAACATTAACCTAAGGCTTTAATAAGAGCAGCCTCCTGGTTTTTGGGAGACAAAAGACGCCGAAATAGACGAAAATAGAGAGTTATCAGAGGGGAAATTTCCCCGATTGAACGTTTTATCTTCGGTCCATTTCACGATGAAAAAAATGTAGTATTTTCAATGTGAAACGGTATAAATTCGTTCTCAAATTACAGTCAGGACGTGTATGTTGAATAATGCTATGAGCGTCGTGATCCTTGCCGCAGGCAAAGGCACGCGTATGTATTCCGATCTCCCTAAAGTGCTGCATACCCTCGCAGGAAAGCCGATGGTTCAGCATGTCATTGATGCCGCTAATGAATTAGGTGCGACTCACGTACATCTGGTCTACGGGCACGGTGGTGATTTGCTTAAGCAGACGCTGAAAGATGGCAATCTAAACTGGATTCTGCAGGCAGAGCAGTTGGGGACCGGCCATGCAATGCAGCAGGCAGCGCCATTCTTTGGTGATGACGAAGACATTTTAATGCTCTATGGCGATGTGCCGCTGATCTCTACCGATACCTTACGTAGCCTGCGTGATGCTAAACCGCAGGGCGGCATCGGCCTGTTAACGGTAAAACTGGATGATCCATCCGGCTATGGGCGTATTACGCGTGAGAACGGTAACGTCACCGGTATCGTCGAGCATAAAGATGCAACTGACGAGCAGCGCCAAATCCAGGAAATCAACACCGGTATTCTGATTGCCAATGGCGCTGATATGAAGCGCTGGCTGTCCAAACTCACCAATAACAATGCGCAGGGTGAATACTACATCACCGATATCATTGCTATGGCGTATCAGGAAGGACGCGAAATTGCTGCGGTACATCCGGCACGTATTAGCGAAACGGAAGGGGTGAATAACCGTCTTCAGTTATCCCGTCTGGAGCGTGTTTATCAGTCTGAGCAAGCAGAGAAACTGTTGCTGGCGGGCGTGATGCTGCGCGATCCTGCACGTTTTGATCTTCGCGGTACGCTTATTCACGGGCGCGATGTTGAAATTGATACTAACGTTATCATTGAAGGTAACGTAACCGTTGGTGATCGCGTCAAGATTGGTGCTGGCTGTATCATCAAAAACAGCGTGATTGGTGAAGGTTGTGAGCTTAGCCCATACAGTGTGGTGGAAGATGCCCATCTGGAAGCCGCTTGCACCATCGGCCCATTCGCGCGTCTGCGCCCGGGTGCTGAGCTGCAGGAAGGCGCGCACGTGGGTAACTTCGTCGAAATGAAAAAAGCGCGTCTGGGTAAAGGTTCTAAAGCTGGTCATCTGACCTATCTGGGCGATGCGGAAATTGGCGATAACGTGAATATCGGCGCGGGTACGATTACCTGCAACTACGATGGTGCCAATAAGTTTAAAACCATTATTGGTGATGATGTGTTTGTGGGTTCTGATACCCAGTTGGTGGCGCCTGTCACCGTGGGTAAAGGTGCCACCATCGCTGCTGGCACTACCGTAACGCGTAATGTCGCCGATAACGAACTGGTATTAAGCCGTGTACCTCAGGTCCATAAACAGGGCTGGCAGCGTCCGGTGAAGAAGAAGTAATTTTTTGCCGGATGGCGGCTTTGCCTTATCCGTCCTACGTGCGGTGACGTTCTGTAGGCCTGATAAGCGTAAGCGCCATCAGGCAGACAAGAGATGAGGGGATAACATAATCCTCCGCTCAACAAGCAGTACCATAAAAATAACCCCACTCTCTACAAGGCTCGGGGCGCCCGGAAAGGGCAAATACAGGTCAGCGACAACGACAGGCAAATGCCTAAATTTGGAATCAAAAAATATGTGTGGAATTGTTGGCGCTATCGCGCAGCGTGATGTAGCTGAAATCCTTCTCGAAGGTTTACGTCGTCTGGAATATCGTGGTTATGACTCTGCTGGTCTGGCCGTTGTCGATGCTGAAGGCAACATGACCCGTCTGCGTCGTCTGGGTAAAGTGCAGATGCTGACTGCTGCTGCGGAAGAACATCCGCTGCATGGTGGTACAGGTATCGCTCATACCCGTTGGGCGACACACGGTGAACCTTCAGAAGCGAACGCGCATCCCCATGTTTCTGAACACATTATTGTGGTGCATAACGGCATCATTGAAAACCATGAACCTCTGCGTGAACTACTGAAAACCCGTGGTTACACCTTTGTTTCTGAAACCGACACCGAAGTGATTGCTCACCTGGTGCATTGGGAACTGGAACAGGGTGGTACGCTGCGTGAAGCCGTACTGCGTACTATTCCACAGTTGCGCGGTGCCTATGGCACGGTGATCATGGATACCCGTAACCCGGAAACGCTGCTGGCGGCCCGTTCAGGTAGCCCGCTGGTGATTGGTCTGGGGATGGGGGAAAACTTTATCGCTTCCGATCAGCTGGCGCTGTTGCCGGTAACCCGTCGCTTTATCTTCCTGGAAGAAGGTGACATCGCGGAGGTGACCCGTCGTTCAGTCTCTATTTTTGACAAGTCTGGCGCACAAGTGAAGCGTCAGGATATCGAATCGAATCTGCAGTATGACGCGGGCGAAAAAGGTATTTATCGCCACTACATGCAGAAAGAGATCTACGAACAGCCGAACGCAATTAAAAATACGCTGACCGGGCGCATTAGTCACGGTGAAGTGGATTTAAGCGAGCTGGGTTCACGTGCCAACGAGTTGCTGTCTCAGGTTGAGCATATCCAGATTATCGCCTGCGGTACGTCCTACAACTCCGGCATGGTGTCCCGCTACTGGTTTGAATCGCTGGCTGGTATTCCTTGTGATGTCGAAATCGCTTCCGAGTTCCGCTATCGCAAATCCGCCGTGCGTCGTAACAGTCTGATGATTACCCTTTCCCAGTCCGGTGAAACGGCGGATACCCTGGCGGGTCTGCGCTTATCTAAAGAGCTGGGCTATCTGGGCTCGCTGGCTATTTGTAACGTACCGGGATCTTCTCTGGTGCGCGAATCCGACCTGGCGATGATGACCAATGCCGGTACCGAAATCGGTGTGGCCTCGACGAAAGCATTTACTACCCAACTGACCGTTCTGCTGATGCTGGTGGCGAAACTGTCTCGTCTGAAAGGCCTGGATGCGTCTATCGAGCAGGAGATCGTTCACGGTCTGCAGGCACTGCCGAGCCGTATTGAGCAGATGCTGTCTCAGGACAAACGCATTGCCGCTCTGGCGGAAGGTTTCTCAGACAAACACCATGCGCTGTTCCTGGGCCGTGGCGATCAGTACCCGATTGCGCTGGAAGGCGCGCTGAAGCTGAAAGAGATCTCTTATATTCACGCTGAAGCTTATGCTGCAGGCGAACTGAAACACGGTCCGCTGGCGCTGATTGATGCCGATATGCCGGTTATCGTAGTTGCACCGAACAACGAACTGTTGGAAAAACTGAAATCCAACATTGAAGAAGTTCGCGCCCGTGGCGGTCAGTTGTACGTCTTTGCGGACCAGGATGCTGGCTTTACCAGCAGCGAAAACATGCACATCATTGAGATGCCGCATGTGGAAGAGGTGATTGCACCGATCTTCTACACCGTTCCGCTGCAGTTGCTGGCGTATCACGTGGCGCTGATTAAAGGCACCGACGTGGACCAGCCGCGTAACCTGGCAAAGTCGGTTACCGTAGAGTAATCCGCACTTAACTGAACTGAAAATGCCCTGCTGTAAGTGGGGCATTTTTTTAGCTTGTTCTGTTTTTAATCAATTATCCCGCCTGTTTTATGTGACAAACCGTCATCTTCAACTACTGTTTTCAGTGTCATAAAAAGAAAATTTCAGCGAAATGTTATTGTCATGATGGTAATTAACATCCTGTTTTAAATGTATTTTTAGATAAAAAACTTCCCGAGTTTTTCATTGTCATAAAACTGTCATATTTCGTACATTTAACTGTCACCTGTTTGTCCTATTTTGCTCACAGTAGCAACTCAAACAACGATTTACGAAAACCGTGCAGGAGACATTATGAAAGTTATGCGTACCACTGTCGCAACTGTTGTCGCCGCGACCTTATCCATGAGCGCGTTTTCTGCGTTTGCAGCAGCGAGCCTGACAGGTGCAGGTGCAACCTTCCCTGCGCCAGTGTATGCCAAATGGGCAGATACCTATCAGAAAGAGACCGGTAGCAAAGTAAACTACCAGGGTATCGGCTCCTCCGGTGGTGTAAAACAAATTACGGCCAATACCGTTGATTTCGGCGCCTCTGACGCACCGTTGTCTGACGAGAAACTGGCGCAAGAAGGCCTGTTCCAGTTCCCGACTGTTATTGGTGGTGTGGTGCTGGCGGTGAACATCCCTGGCCTGAAATCCGGCGAACTGGTGCTGGACGGTAAAACGCTGGGCGACATCTACCTCGGTAAAATTAAGAAGTGGGATGATGAAGCCATCACCAAACTGAACCCGGGTCTGAAGCTGCCTTCTCAGAATATCGCCGTTGTGCGTCGTGCTGACGGTTCCGGTACTTCCTTCGTTTTCACCAGCTACCTGGCGAAAGTGAACGAAGAGTGGAAATCTAAAATTGGTTCCGGCTCTACCGTTAACTGGCCGACCGGTCTGGGCGGTAAAGGTAACGACGGTATCGCTGCGTTCGTACAGCGTCTGCCGGGTTCTATCGGCTACGTTGAGTACGCTTACGCTAAGCAGAACAACCTGGCGTACACCAAGCTGGTCTCTGCTGATGGCAAACCGGTAAGTCCGACCGAAGAAAACTTTGCCAACGCTGCAAAAGGCGCTGACTGGAGCAAAACCTTCGCCCAGGATCTGACTAACCAGAAAGGTGACGATGCGTGGCCGATCACTTCCACCACCTTCAT
This sequence comes from Citrobacter sp. Cb041, assembly GCF_030336655.1. NCBI lineage: Bacteria > Pseudomonadati > Pseudomonadota > Gammaproteobacteria > Enterobacterales > Enterobacteriaceae > Citrobacter > Citrobacter sp. Cb041. The sequence continues at coordinate 33,247 of NZ_JAOWDD010000036.1, forward strand.
CCTGGTGCATAAAGAGCAGAAGAAACCTGAGCAGGGTGCTGAAGTGCTGAAGTTCTTCGATTGGGCGTACAAAAATGGTGGCAAACAGGCTAATGACCTGGACTACGCCAGCCTGCCGGACAGCGTGGTTGAGCAGATTCGTGCTGCATGGAAGACCAACGTGAAGGACAGCAGCGGTAAAGCGCTGTACTAAATACCCGTCATACTTCGAGCCGCAGCTGTGTTGGCTGTGCTTGTTCACCCCAGTCACATAGTGAATCTATGCTCCTGGGTATTCACAAGCTTGCCGCCTTGCTGCAACTCGAATTATTTAGGGTATGGCATTACGTTAGCCGGGAAGCACGATAAAATGCGTGCTTCCTGGCCCAAACTTAAAGAGTGATTTATGGCTGCAACCAAGCCTGCTTTGAACCCACCGGGTAAAAAAGGTGACATGATATTCAGCGCGCTGGTAAAACTGGCTGCGCTGATTGTGCTATTGATGTTGGGTGGCATTATTGTCTCTCTGGTTATCTCCTCCTGGCCAAGCATTCAGAAATTTGGCTTCTCCTTTCTGTGGACTAAAGAATGGGATGCGCCAAACGATATCTACGGTGCATTAGTACCGATTTACGGTACGCTGGTCACCTCGCTTATCGCACTGCTGATCGCCGTTCCGGTGAGTTTTGGCATAGCCTTATTCCTGACTGAACTTGCTCCTGGCTGGCTGCGTCGCCCGCTGGGTATCGCTATTGAATTGCTGGCGGCAATTCCGAGTATCGTGTACGGCATGTGGGGCCTATTTATCTTTGCCCCGCTGTTTGCGACTTACTTCCAGGAGCCGGTCGGGAACATCCTTTCCAACATTCCGTTTGTTGGCGCGCTGTTTGCGGGTCCGGCGTTTGGTATCGGTATTCTGGCCGCTGGCGTGATCCTCGCCATCATGATCATCCCGTACATTGCGGCGGTTATGCGCGATGTGTTCGAACAAACGCCGGTGCTGATGAAAGAGTCAGCCTACGGCATCGGTTGTACTACCTGGGAAGTTATCTGGCGCATCGTCCTGCCGTTCACCAAAAACGGCGTGATCGGCGGCGTGATGCTCGGTCTGGGCCGCGCGCTGGGTGAAACCATGGCGGTGACGTTTATCATCGGTAACACCTACCAGCTCGATAGTGCCTCGCTGTACATGCCGGGCAACAGTATTACTTCTGCGCTGGCGAATGAATTTGCCGAAGCGGAATCAGGACTGCACGTTGCCGCGTTGATGGAACTGGGCCTGATTCTGTTTGTGATTACCTTCATCGTGCTGGCGGCGTCTAAGTTCATGATCATGCGCCTTGCGAAGAACGAGGGGGCACGCTAATGGCTACGCTTGAAATGCAAAACACCGCTGCGCTTGCGGAATCCCGCCGTAAAATGCAGGCGCGTCGTCGTCTGAAGAACCGCATCGCGCTGACGCTCTCTATGGCGACCATGGCATTCGGTCTGTTCTGGCTTATCTGGATCCTGATGTCCACGATCACCCGCGGTATTGACGGTATGTCACTGGCGCTGTTCACCGAAATGACACCTCCGCCGAATACGGCTGGTGGTGGTCTGGCGAATGCCCTGGCCGGTAGCGGACTGTTAATTCTGTGGGCGACCGTGTTTGGTACACCGCTTGGTATTATGGCGGGCATCTACCTGGCAGAGTACGGACGTAAGTCCTGGCTGGCTGAGGTGATCCGCTTTATCAACGACATCCTGCTTTCTGCGCCATCAATCGTGGTCGGTCTGTTCGTTTACACCATCGTGGTAGCAAAAATGGAGCACTTCTCCGGCTGGGCGGGCGTTATCGCGCTGGCGCTGTTGCAGGTGCCCATTGTTATTCGTACCACGGAGAACATGCTCAAGCTGGTACCGGATAGCCTGCGTGAAGCCGCCTATGCGCTGGGTACGCCGAAATGGAAGATGATTTCTGCAATCACCCTGAAGGCGTCTGTCTCAGGCATCATTACAGGCGTTTTACTGGCTATTGCACGTATCGCAGGTGAAACGGCTCCGCTGCTGTTTACGTCGCTCTCCAATCAGTTCTGGAGCACCGACATGATGCAGCCTATCGCCAACCTGCCGGTCACTATCTTTAAGTTTGCGATGAGCCCGTTTGCTGAGTGGCAGCAACTGGCCTGGGCCGGGGTACTGATTATTACCCTGTGCGTACTGCTGCTGAACATTCTGGCGCGCGTCATTTTCGCGAAGAAGAAACACGGTTAAGACGAAGTGCCGGATGGCGGCGTAAACGCCTTATCCGGCCTACGATTGAAGACATTTGTAGGCCTGAAAGCTGCGCGCCATCAGGCATGATGAGGAAAAGATTGAAATGAGTATGGTTGATACTGCCCCGGGTAAGATTCAGGTTCGTGATTTGAACTTCTACTATGGCAAGTTCCATGCCCTGAAGAACATCAACCTGGATATTGCCAAAAACCAGGTAACGGCGTTTATCGGGCCGTCAGGCTGTGGTAAATCGACGTTGCTGCGTACGTTCAATAAAATGTTTGAACTGTACCCGGAACAGCGTGCGGAAGGCGAAATCCTGCTGGATGGCGACAATATTCTCACCAACACTCAGGATATCGCTTTGCTGCGTGCCAAAGTGGGCATGGTATTCCAGAAGCCGACGCCGTTCCCGATGTCCATCTACGACAACATCGCTTTTGGCGTGCGTCTGTTTGAGAAACTCTCTCGTGCGGATATGGACGAGCGTGTGCAGTGGGCATTGACCAAGGCCGCGCTGTGGAACGAAACCAAAGATAAATTACACCAGAGCGGGTACTCTCTCTCCGGTGGTCAGCAGCAGCGTCTGTGTATTGCGCGTGGGATCGCCATTCGCCCGGAAGTGCTTCTGCTTGATGAGCCGTGTTCAGCGCTCGACCCTATTTCTACCGGGCGTATCGAAGAGCTGATCACTGAGCTGAAAGAGGATTACACCGTCGTTATCGTTACCCACAACATGCAGCAGGCTGCGCGTTGTTCCGATCACACGGCATTTATGTACCTGGGCGAGTTGATTGAGTTCAGTAACACGGACGATCTGTTCACCAAGCCCGCGAAGAAACAAACTGAAGACTACATCACCGGTCGTTACGGCTGATTCAGGAGCTTGTTGTGGATAATCTTAACCTTAATAAACATATTTCCGGCCAGTTCAATGCAGAGCTGGAAAGCATCCGTACCCAGGTGATGACCATGGGCGGCATGGTCGAGCAGCAGCTTTCTGATGCGATTACCGCCATGCACAATCAGGACAGTGAGCTGGCGAAGCGCGTCATTGAGGGCGATAAGAACGTCAATATGATGGAAGTGGCGATCGACGAGGCCTGCGTGCGTATCATTGCCAAGCGTCAGCCGACCGCCAGTGACTTGCGTCTGGTGATGGCGATTATCAAAACGATCGCTGAGCTGGAACGTATTGGCGACGTTGCGGATAAAATTTGCCGCACCGCGCTGGAGAAATTTTCTCAACAGCATCAGCCGTTGCTGGTAAGCCTGGAATCACTGGGTCGCCACACCGTACAAATGCTGCATGACGTGCTGGATGCGTTTGCGCGTATGGATCTTGACGAAGCGGTACGTATTTATCGCGAAGATAAGAAAGTCGACCAGGAGTATGAAGGTATCGTGCGTCAGCTGATGACCTACATGATGGAAGACCCGCGTACCATTCCAAGCGTGCTGACCGCGCTGCTCTGCGCGCGCTCCATCGAGCGTATCGGTGACCGTTGCCAGAATATCTGCGAATACATCTTCTACTTCGTGAAGGGACAAGACTTCCGTCACGTGGGCGGTGATGAGCTGGATAAGCTGCTGGCGGGCAAAGATCCGAAAGAGTGAGAAAGATACTCGTCATCCGTCACGTTGCTGGTGTGTTGGCTTTGTTACTCGGCGCACCCCGCCCTCAGTGAGGGCGGGGTGCGTAGCGTAGCCGAAGGCTGGAACGCACTGTCAAAAGAGACGCAACAGATCCTGAACTCAGCCGCTGGCTTAACGACGAAGAGGAATGGGTTTACCTGCAGGGAAGCGGGGTCTGGGGTCGGTTCAGTCGTAATCGTCCTTTTTTTCTGGCTCGGTTTAGCGAGCGCTACGCAAGCAGTTTCATCAGCATATAGGTATGACCATCAACAATTACCTGTGACAGCTGTACCTCTGCCACGCACAATACTTGCAACATACCGAACGGCTGATTGGCGATGCAGTATGGGTTTGAAGGCAGTTACGACTTTTCGTTGATGTCTAACCGTGAGATTGGCATGACGCCGGAACAGCGACAGTCGCGCGGTCATATAGCAGTAGAATAGATTATATTTTCTTATTTAATATCTGAATTTTTTGTTCTGATTTTTGATGAAAAATAAAATAAACATTTAATGCTCTGTGCAATAAGTCACAGTTATTGCCATTTTTTTTTGCGCTACACTCGCTTTATTATTTCGTGGGAGCTTATGTTAATGTCATTCATATTGCGATTATTAAAAAGCATGACTTTAATTTTGCTCTCCATCGACAGCAAAATTAAAGTCATACTTGCTGATTCATGCTGGTTTAATTCCGTCAACGATTTGGTTGAAATTGATATTACTCCTACCTCTTGTGCCGAAAACCTGATAACCCAGAAATGGTCCTTGCTTTGGGATTGTGCAGGTCAGGCTCTCTGTTCTGGTTTTAGACAGTCGTGCGAAATGAAAAGATATGCTCATCGTCAGTTTCCGCAGGTGTTGCTGTGCTCGCGTAAGCGCGATGAGCTAACTTTCAGCTTCCGTATTTCCAGCCTGCATCAGCTCGTGGTTTGTCGCCACGCCAGTGGTGCCGATAGCGACGGCGTAGTGAATAACCAAATCTGCCTTTCTCAAAGCACAATGCGCGCTCTCGCTATTGTGCTTTTTTTATTGCCTGAATCGACCAGAAGGATGCGCTATGTACATTGTTTGTGTTGCTGCTTGCCCAACGGTCTTAGCCCTGACTACCCGGCATTGCGCGGTAAAGAAAAAGATTGTGTGCATAATATGACTGTGGCCTGGAGAGGAAATAAAACCTGGGTGCCTTACGTCGAATTGGGATGATGGTTCATATGTGAAAGATGGCAAAACTTATCGTGATGCCTGGGAGATGCGTTATCGCGTAGGTATTACCTACAAACTCTAATTATTTTTTTTGATAAAAATAAGGATATTCAATGAGAGTAATTTCCATAGCCGGAATAACGGCGTTTTTACTCTGTAGCCATGCTGCTGCTACTGAAAATTATCAATATCGCGTCGCATTTATGCCGGATATCCATTTTCATGATGTGTACGGCGAATTTCAGGATGGCGCATTTAGCGGGCTAAAGAATCGCAAAAGTGGGCAGCGTGCGATGATTCGCACCATGTATGCTCAGCTCACGTCAACGCGATTATTTAATGAAAACTACTTTGCCCTGCGTGCAGCACTGGATGACGCCGGGAAAAAGGGGATCAAACTGATCGCGCTTCCCGGTGATTTTAGCGATGACGGGCAGTCTGTGCATATTCGCGGGTTAGTAACCCTGCTGAAGGAGTATGAGCAAAAGTATGCAATGCGATTCTTTGCAACGCCGGGTAATCATGACCCAAACCGACCCTTTGATTTACCCGATGGGGAAGAGGATTTCTTAGGTCAGGGAGGGAAAACTCAACGTATTTTTAGTTTTGGCGCCAAAGAGTGTACGGGTTATCAGGGAAAAACTGCGCTTATCTCAACAGGTGCGGAATTGCCGACCATCTGTAGCGAAGAGATGGTAAGCCGTGGTTATGAGTACATCATGAAAATGATGTCCCCATTCGGTATCGATCCGCAGCCTGAAGATATTTACTGGGAAACGCCTTATTCATCCTATGGGCAGCAGGATTATACGTTTGCCAAAGCAAAGCAAGCCAGCGACTTCCGCCAGCGGCAGTATGAAATCTGTGCTCAGGGAACAGGCGGTTCATATCGACAACCAGATTATGGCCCCTGTTTTACCGTCGCTGACAGCAGCTATCTCGTTGAGCCGATACCAGGCCTATGGCTGCTGGCCGTTGATGCGAATGTTTACGTGCCGCGCGAGGATGCGGACCTGACGAATCCGCAGTCTGCTAAAAACTTCGCGGGTTCAGGTGACGCAGGCTACAACAAAATGCTCACTCACAAGCAGCAGGTCGTGGCGTGGATGACGTCCGTTGCCATGCGAGCAAAAGAGCAGAAAAAGACGCTGATTACCTTTAGCCATTTCCCTATGGTGGAGTTTGATAACGGTGCTGCCAGCGATCTGGAATCCATCTTTGGCAAAGGTAAATTTCAGTTGAAGCGGGCTCCGAAGGAGGATACCAGCCATGCGTTAGCGAAAACAGGTATTGGCGTACACGTTGGCGGACATATGCACTTTAACGATACCGGCGTGCGTAAATATCCTGACGGCAGCCTGCTATTTAATATTCAGGCACCTTCCATGGCGGCCTACGTCCCAGCGTATAAAATCCTCAATTTCGCTAACCGTAGCGAAATCGATGTTCAGACCGTTACCCTGGACGGCGTCCCGCGCTTTAATGAGCTTTTTGAACATTATCAGCAAGAGTGGGAGCATCTGAAAGCGACGGGCTCTGCGCATTTATGGAACAAGGCGGTGCTGAGTGCGAAGGATTATTATGACTTTACTAACTGGCATATTACCGAGCTCACCCGGCTGCGCTTTATTCCCGAAGAGTGGCCGTGTGAAATTCGGCAGATGCTTTTTAGCCTGAATGGTGCGGAAATGCTGACGCTGAGTCAGTTGAGCAGTCATAACTCTTGGCAAGATGTTCTGACTGTACCTATGAGCAGCGATCGTGCCGTGTGCGCTAAAGGAGACGTGCCTCCTGTCAGGTCTATCGGGCAAATTTACCTGCAAAAAAATGCTGGAGCATGGCAGTTGGCGCGGCAAAAAGCGCTAACTTTAGCTCGGGATGCCGGAATGACGCTGGAGCAGTTTGCATCCTGGAACGGCTTTGATTTGGCGGTGGATTTTTATCGTCTGCGCAATGCCGATGAGCTGGCGCTGCGCGATATTTCCGCGCAACGCTTACGCGAATATCATTTGCTAACCCGCACGTTGGCGCATTCCTTACCAGATGAGGCTTCTGCGGTGATGGCGGATAGCGATTTCGAGACTATTTTCCGCCTGCGTTTTGGCAGTATTTTTAGCGTTATCGATAAATACCTGCGGGGCGGCCCTTCACGAAATTTCCACCTGAATAGCGAAACGGGGGAAATCTCCGCGCGTTAAAACCTCGCCCCTGCCACATCGGCAGGGGCGAGAATTAGCACGCCATTCCCAGACCGACGATATGGGCACGGCGATAAGCACCACACATGGCGAAGGCTGGCGATTTTATGTACCGGGCCACGCATACAGACTTAAAATCAAACCTAAAGGTAATCTGTAACTGCTCACCAGGCATATTGATGTCAACCCGATCACCAACCCGACCTAAACGGCGCATTGCGCTGGCAGTCGCGCAACTGCTGCTCCCGGATGCCAATCCTCAGCGTATGGAGATCGACAACTTCCACGAATTGCCCATTGACCCTCAAACCTCTTATATGGCATCTGCTTCTGACCAGATTTATCAGATAATCATCATTGCTATGATAATATCTATCATTAAATATTTGTTTTTATCATGAACCATTTGGGTGTGACTATCGTCATAAATTATCCGTTTCTGAAAATATAGCATCACCTCAGCCAGAGACCAGATAAATAGTTTTCTGGCATTATTGATTAATATGAAAAAATAATGAGGTGAAATATGAAGACGCTTTATACCCCGTTTATAGATGTCACCGTAAATGCAGAATGGTCTGACTGGCAAGATTATCCCAATGGCCGTCCAAATCCGCTTTATTCTCAGGAAGCTAAAGCGTGGGAGGTAGACGGTCTGGTATTTGGTTTTATTACTTTATCAGCGAACAAAAAAGCCTGCTGGGCTGCCCAGGACACCATGCCGATGGACTGGGCATTGCCGTTAGCAAACGATCTCAATGCGGCCGGTAAAAAGGTTATTATTTCTTTTGGCGGCGCGGTGAATAGCGATATATCAACCTATTTTAGCACTTCCGAATTGGTTGAAATTTACCAGTCTTTTATTGATGATTATTCTGCATATGGCCTGGATTTTGATCTGGAAAATGGTCAGTATAATATCAGTAATATTTGTGAAGCGCTGAAAGTGGTAACTAAAAATAATCCAGAAGTCGCTATTTCCTTTACTTTGCCCACCATGCCAACCGGTTTAACTAGTACTGGGGTGAATATTGTAAAACAAGCGCATAATACCGGATTAACGTTTGTGGTAAACGGTATGGCAATGGATTATTACAGCGCGCAGTATCGTGCTGATATGGGTAAATCTGCGGTTGACGCAGCCCGCAGCATCGCCAGTCAGTTAGCCTCTCTGTCAGTGAGCGGCGGCTACTCGGCGGTGGCGGTTACACCGATGATAGGTATGAATGACGATGGTAGCATGTTTAAACTTCATGATGCCGATACGCTGGCCACCTTTGCCAAACAGAATGGCATGAATTTTATCGGTATCTGGGATTTTAACCGCGACAATCCTTCGTCTTACACCTATGTTGACCTGACAACCAGCAGCAACCCGGAACAGCGTGTGGCCGGGGAATATTGCAGCCATTTTGTTAATGGCCTCACCAAATAAGCGCTGACTTGAAAAAGAACGATAACCCCGCTGTTTTCGGTGGGGTTATCTTTTCCCGCGAACGCAGATTGTGTGATGGTTGCTTATTTAACGCGTAATATTCCAACCCCGCGCTTTCCACAATGCTGGCAACTGCGCCAGATCGGTAAACGTCGTCACTTTTGGATGATCGATTGGTTTGTTATGCGGATCGGCGCAGAAGTAAAATACTTCCATCCCTGCAGCAATCCCCGCCTGCGCGCCTGCGCTGGAGTCATCAACCAGAATGCAGTTCTCAACGTTAACGTCCATCGCTTTCGCCGCATGGAACATCAGGGCCGGATCGGGTTTCCAGCGTTGAATATCGTAGCCGCTGAACAGCAAATCAGGGAAATGGTGCAACATACCCAGCTTACCCAGCGAGTGCTGCATCTTGCTGACCGGACCGTTAGATACCACGCTCATAGGGACGGTCATGCTGTCCAGCAGCGCATTGGCTCCGGCAATCACCTCCAGTTCCGTATCGAACAGACGTGCGACCTCTGCGCGGTAAACCGGTTCTAATTCGGCTTTTGCCAGTTCGACACCGTGCTCTTCGTTGATAATGTCGATGATCTCGTACAGCTTTACCCCCTTGAAGCGTTTAAAAGTTTCTTCAAGATCGAGCGTAATGCCGAACGCCTGGAACATGCTGACATACGCGCGAGAACAAATCACTTCACTGTCGACAAGGGTACCGTCACAGTCAAAAAATACGGCTTCTATCTGGGACATGTCATTTCCGTTTTAACAAGTTTAACGTTTTCGTAATGCATTATTGGGCGACGCAATCGTTGCCGTATAAGCAAAATCAATGAAAAAAGTTGCTCATAACCCAACCCTATTGTCGCATTTTGGTATAGGATAGCGACGAATTTTCCCTCCTTGTTCGGAAATTGATAATGAGTCAACAACACACAACCCAGGCTTCTGGCCAGGGGATGCTGGAACGCGTGTTCAAACTGCGCGAACATGGCACGACGGCACGGACCGAAGTGATCGCCGGTTTAACCACCTTCCTGACGATGGTGTATATCGTTTTTGTTAACCCGCAAATTCTTGGCGTGGCTGGCATGGATACCAGCGCCGTCTTTGTGACCACCTGCCTGATTGCTGCATTTGGTAGCATCCTGATGGGCCTGTTTGCCAACCTGCCGGTCGCACTTGCGCCTGCTATGGGTCTGAATGCGTTCTTCGCCTTCGTGGTCGTTGGCGCGATGGGCCTGTCATGGCAGATCGGTATGGGCGCAATCTTCTGGGGCGCGGTAGGTCTGCTGCTACTGACGATTTTCCGCGTACGTTACTGGATGATTGCCAACATCCCGGTTAGTTTGCGCGTGGGGATCACCAGCGGTATTGGTCTGTTCATCGGCATGATGGGGCTGAAAAACGCTGGTGTTATCGTCGCCAACCAAGACACCCTGGTGTCTATTGGCAACCTGACGTCCCACAGCGTACTGCTCGGTATTCTGGGCTTCTTTATCATCGCGATTCTGGCTTCACGTAACATCCATGCGGCGGTGTTAATCTCTATCATTGTGACCACGCTGCTGGGTTGGATGCTGGGCGATGTCCATTACAACGGGATCGTCTCCGCGCCGCCGAGCGTAATGTCCGTTATCGGGCATGTTGATCTGGCTGGTTCGTTTAACATTGGTCTTGCGGGCGTAATTTTCTCGTTCATGCTGGTCAACCTGTTCGACTCCTCCGGTACGCTGATTGGCGTCACGGATAAAGCCGGTCTGGCGGATGCGAAGGGTAAGTTTCCGCGTATGAAGCAGGCGCTGTATGTGGATAGCGTGTCATCAGTTGCTGGTGCGTTTATCGGTACTTCTTCCGTTACCGCGTATATCGAGTCTTCTTCCGGGGTTTCTGTCGGTGGACGTACTGGCCTGACCGCGGTAGTTGTCGGCCTGTTGTTCCTGTTGGTTATCTTCCTGTCGCCGCTGGCGGGAATGGTACCGGGATATGCGGCCGCGGGTGCGCTGATTTACGTTGGCGTCCTGATGACATCAAGCCTGTCACGCGTTAAGTGGGATGACCTGACTGAAGCCGTTCCGGCGTTTATTACCGCCGTGATGATGCCGTTTAGCTTCTCGATTACCGAAGGTATCGCGCTGGGCTTTATTTCCTACTGTGTGATGAAAATCGGTACCGGACGTTTCCGCGATCTCAGCCCATGCGTCATCGTTGTCGCACTGCTGTTTGTGTTGAAGATTGTGTTTATCGACGCGCATTAATTGCCGCTGAGACGGTGCTGCGCGAGGCGTGTAGACCTGATAAGCGCAGCGCCATCAGGCAAATTTGATAACCGGATACGGCCCGCCAGGCATTGCAGCCAGCGGGCTTTTTCTTTTAGGCTTTCACACGCTGGATGTAGTCGCCAAATGCGGTCAACTGGCCGGTTAGATGGTCCAGCGTACTTTGGTCGATCACTTCACCTGTTTGCGGGTCCACTTTGTTCTGAATCACGCCGCCCATAAATTCCGGCTTATTCATTACCATGGCGTCGAGGAACACCAGGATCTGACGCAGATGATACTGGCAGCGCGCGCCGCCAATGGCGCCCATGGAGCTGGTCTGGATCAGCACCGGCTTACCCGATAATGGCTGATCCGGCAGGCGGGACAGCCAGTCGATGGCGTTCTTCAGTCCGCCAGGCACGGAATAGTTATATTCCGGTGTCACGATGACGACACCGTCAGCCTTCCTGATTTGCTCTGCCAGCGCTTCTACGCTTGCCGGAAAACCTTCTTCCTGCTGGAGGTCGGCATCGTACAGTGGGATATCACCAATTGATGGCAACGCGTTGACTTCCATTCCTGCTGGAGCAATCTTGGGCAGCGTACGGGCAACCATTCCATTAAACGAACCTTTGCGTAGACTTCCCAGTAACGTAACAACATTCAATGTTTCTGACATGGTGACTCCTGTTTCATCATAAAGGTTAAATCAAAGCGTATGGCTCTTCGCTGCGCATAATTGAGAGAACCGGATCAGACGACCCGTAGGCTCATTGGCGCGGGTCTGGATATCAGGCAAACTTTTCCAGTCCTGTTTACCATCAAACTCCCAAACCTTGAGTTTTTCAATGGTTGGCGTAACCGCAACCGACCACACCAGAACATCTTCCGCATCGCAAATGGCTTCAACCTGCGCAACATGGGCACATTTCAGACGTCCTGCGCCGGGTAAAAGCTGGAGTTCGTGTGGATCATCATTGCTTACATCGCCGGTGAGTTTGAGTACGCTCTGGCGCAACGTAATGAGCTGCGCGCGTGCTTCGTTGGGGTCGTTTTGGTTATTGATCCACAGATTTTCGTTGCTGGAGAAGCGCCATGTTTCCGTTGAATGCGGATGGTGAAAGCTGCGGGTAGCTCGCTGCAGTTCCATATCCAGCCCGCACGTTCCTTCAGTTGTTAGCGCAACGCCAACGATATTCCCGGCATAGGAAATCGAAAATCCCGGCAGGTTCTTATCGCGAAAAACGGGCTTACCTTTGGCCTGAGTAACAATCTCGGGCAGCGTACTGGTGCCGTAAAGCATAAACATCAGTTCAGCGAGTAAACTTCGGGAAGCCAGGAAACGTGTTCGGCGATGAGCGGGGAGATCTCTTGCTTCGATATGACATGGAGAAGGGAGGCGAGCTGAAACCAGGTGTCCCTCCGTAAGAATCCCTCTGGCAAAATGTGTCGCCATTTTTCGCTCCGTGATTAATGGTCCGTGATAATTACCAGAGTAACATTTACGCGGCATCCAGGCAGGCTTTGCTGCCCAAAAAGTAAGCTGAAATAGAATACATTACGCGATATTTACATTTCTGTTGCCAGAATAGTCGATTTAGCAACAAAGCGGCGGTGCAACGTCAGGACATATCGCGATAAAGCGCCTTGATGGTGTCTTTCAACCAGACGATCTTAGGATTATGACTGTTACGTTTGTGCCAAAGAAGGGTGAACGGTACGCGCATTTTTTCCAGCTGCGCGGCATCAAAAGGCATAGGACGCGCCACGAGCGGAAGCTGGTGGAGTTGGTTATAACGCTGGCAATAAACCGGAGCTGTGGCTATCAGCGCGTGATCCGGCTGGGCGGCCATAAACAGCGACTGCTCAAAACCGGGCAGACATAACGCAATATTGCGCGCACGCCCCATCTCTTGCAGGACTTCATCCAGCGCCCAGGTATCGCTTTGCTCCCAGCTAATGCTGATGTGCGGATAGCGTAGAAATGTGTCCAGATTCCACTCTTCCTGCAATGCCGGATGATCTTCACGTAGCCAGACACAGGGGAGATCGGAAAACAGCACTTCATGGTCGATCGACAACGGCAGCAAACTCAACAGTTCACGCGAACGCGGATGGCTTTCCCGGCCAGTAAAGCCGATATCCACTTCGCCGCGAATAATTGCATCCAGCGAATCATAGTCCCAGTTGCGTATTTTGATAGTAGCCTGGGGATAACGCTGATAGATCTGTCGGGAGAGCGCGTTAAACATGATCATCACCAGCGGTGTTTCGGCCACCAGATCAAACTTCAGCCCGCGCGGCGCTTCATGGTGCGGCTTATCCAGCAACTGGTTGCTCATCTGCATCCACTCTGCCAGATTCTGTTCCATGCTGACCATCAACGGTGTTGGCGTTAGCCCCAGCGGGGTGTTTACAAACAGTGGATCGTCAAACCAGGCCCGCAGTTTAGACAGCGACTTGCTGACCGCCGACGGCGTGACGTTCATCCGTTTGGCTGTTTTGGTAACACTGCGTTCCTGCATCAACAGCTGCAGGCAGAGCAATAAATTAAGATCGAGACTGCTGAGGGATTTCTTCATGAGTTGGCGTGGACCGGTTAGGTGCAACAGTGATAATCAGCATGATACTCACTATGCTACAGCCAATCAGAATCCCGATCAGCATATTCAGCGCATCAAGACCGAGCACCGCCGCCAGCCATATCCACAGCGAGGAACCGCAAACCTGCGCAATACCTAACGCCGAGCTGGCAACGCCCGCACGCAGCGAGAAAGGTCCCAGCGCCTGGCTCATCGCGACACCGAAGCCGACCGAGAACCCGGCACAGATTAAGGTCAGCCCAAACAGCGTCACCATGTGCGTACTGGCAAGGGTTAACACCACACCAGCAGACAGAAACAGCACTTGTGAGGTCAGCATCAGAACGCGAGGTTTAAACACGCTCAGGGCGAATGGCGTAGAGAACGAGACCGCCATACTGATGCCTGCGGTCATGGCCATCGTGGTGGCGTACTCACCACGGTCAAAGCCCATCACTTCCATCAACAGCACCGGCGAAGTATTCACGAAGGTCAGGATCACCGACACGCTGAGAGTGGTGATGGCCAGACGGCTTAAGAAAAAACGGTTCACCAGCGATTCAGATAGGTGGTTCTTCTCTGCAGATGCCGGGAGCGTCGCTGGGCGCGATTCTCGCAGGATAAACACTGACAGCAGGCAAACGGCCACACCCATACCGATCATCGTGTAGAACAGGCTCTGCCACGGATATTTGAGCATAATCAGATGCCCCATCACCGGCGCCAGTACCGGCACGATACAGGTGATACCGTTCAACAGCGACAGTACCTTCGCCCGGCGGCGATCGTCGAGCGTATCGCGCAGGATGGCGAAAGCCACCACATAGCAGCAGCCTGCGCCTACGCCCTGAATAAAGCGGCCTGTGAGAAACGGCGTACCGCTTTCGGCGAATGAACACAGCGCAGAGGCGAAAATAAAGATGAGGGCGCCGACAATAGCGACGGGTTTGCGTCCTGACTGGTCGGCAATTTTCCCGGCAAACAGCATCGCCGTCGCCATTCCCGCCAGATAAACCGAAAACGCGATATGCAGTTGCGCCTCGCTGGCCTGTAAATCGGCAGCAATACGGGGCAGCCCCACCAGATACATATCAATACCCGCGGGATAAAGTAACACCAGGGCGAAACTGCAGATTAGAAAGCGTGTCATAGCGACCTCATGAGGAATGTGGCGCTAAGCATACGGGCAGAGAGTCAACTGCACGAGTTGCCATTTGGACAACAGTGATTTCCATATGGGAAATTACTTGTAGCCGGATAGCCGCTTTGCTTTATCCGACTTACGGGTACTGTAGGCCCGGTAGGCATCGCACCACCGGGCAACACAACGTTACTTGCCAATACAGAAGCTGGAGAAAATCCTTCCCAGCAGATCGTCGGAGGTAAATTCCCCGGTGATCTCACTGAGGTTCTGCTGCGCCAGACGTAGTTCCTCTGCCAGCAATTCTCCGGCCCATGCTCCGAGCAGTTGGGCTTTACCCTGCTCGAGATGCTCCGCCGCTTCTGCCAGCGCCTGCAGGTGACGACGGCGCGCCAGGAAGCCGCCTTCCATATTGGTTTCAAAGCCCATGCTCTGTTTGAGATGGTTACGCAGCACGTCAACGCCTTCACCGGTACGTGCGGATAGGCGAACCAGTGAGTGGCCATTTACTTCGCTAAGGCCCAGCGTCTCACCGGTAATATCCGCTTTGTTACGCACCACGGTAATCGGCAGTTTGGCTGGCAGACGGGCAATAAAGTCTGGCCAGATGTCAGCCGGGTCCACGGCGTCGGTGGTGGTGCCATCAACCATAAACAGAACGCGGTCGGCCTGTTCAATTTCCTGCCACGCGCGTTCGATACCAATGCGTTCAACTTCATCGCTGGCATCGCGCAGACCGGCAGTGTCGATGATGTGCAGCGGCATACCGTCGATATGAATATGCTCACGCAGTACGTCGCGAGTCGTACCCGCAATGTCGGTCACAATGGCCGCCTCACGACCTGCCAGCGCGTTCAGTAGGCTTGATTTCCCGGCATTTGGGCGACCGGCAATGACTACCTTCATCCCTTCGCGCAGCAGGCTGCCCTGACGCGCTTCGGCACGAACGGCATCGAGATCGCTGATAACGTTGTTGAGCTGCGCTTCAATCTTGCCATCAGACAGGAAGTCGATTTCTTCATCCGGAAAGTCGATCGCCGCTTCCACGTAGATGCGCAGGTGAGTGAGCGCTTCCACAAGATGATTTACCCGTGCAGAAAATGCGCCCTGCAACGAGTTCAGCGCCGAGCGAGCGGCTTGCTCTGAGCTGGCATCGATCAGGTCGGCAATTGCCTCTGCCTGGGCCAGATCAAGCTTATCATTGAGAAACGCACGCTCGGAGAATTCACCCGGTCTGGCAATGCGCAGCCCGGGAATGGTCAGAATACGTTTGAGCAGCAGATCGAGAATCACCGGACCGCCGTGGCCCTGAAGCTCTAAAACATCTTCACCGGTAAAGGAGTTCGGGCCGGGGAACCACAGGGCAATTCCCTGATCCAGCGTGCTGCCATCCGCGTCTTTAAACGGCAGATAGTCGGCATAGCGCGGTTTTGGTAGTTTCCCCAGTACGGTTTCTGCAACCTCGCGCGCCTTCAGGCCGGAGATGCGCAGGATACCCACGCCACCACGTCCCGGTGGGGTGGCCTGAGCGACGATGGTGTCGTTATGGTTCATGATAGCTCTCTTGTAAATGTAAAAAAGGCGGTCTAATGACCGCCTTCTCTGGCATTAACTTTACCGTGAATACTCGAAATAATTCAAGTTGCAGGAAGGCGGCAAGCAAATGCAGCCAACGCACCTGCGACTAATATCAGGAGTTTTTCTTCTCGCGGCTATGCAGGCCACGTTTTTCCAGACCACGGTAAATCAGCTGCTGCTGAATAATGGTTACCAGGTTGCTGACGATATAGTACAGCACCAGACCTGACGGGAACCACAGGAAGAACACGGTGAAGATGACCGGCATAAAGGTCATGATCTTCTGCTGCATCGGGTCGGTCACGGTGGTCGGAGACATCTTCTGAATGAAGAACATCGTCACGCCCATCAGGATCGGCAGGATGTAGTACGGGTCCTGTGCAGACAGGTCATGGATCCACAGAGCGAACGGCGCATGACGCAGTTCAATGGAGCCCATCAGCATGTAGTACAACGCCAGGAAGATTGGCATCTGGATGATCAGCGGGAAGCAGCCGCCCAGCGGGTTAACCTTCTCAGCTTTGTACAGGGCCATCATTTCCTGGCTCTGACGCTGTTTGTCATCGCCCAGACGCTCACGCATAGCCTGAATCTTCGGCTGCAGCATACGCATCTTCGCCATGGAGGTGTACTGCGCTTTGGTCAGCGGGTACATGATGCCACGAACGATAAAGGTGATAACGATGATGGAGAAGCCCCAGTTACCCAGGAAGCTATGGATCCACTTCAGCAGTTTGAACAGCGGCTGAGAGATGAACCACAACCAGCCGTAATCCACGGTCAGATCCAGGTGCGGTGCAACTGCCGCCATTTTATCCTGAATTTCCGGGCCGACCCACAGGGTGCTGGTCATCGCGCCAGTCTGGCCAGGCTGAACCAGCACCGGCTGTGATTTATAGCCGATAGCGGCAATGCCGTTACCCAGGTTAGCGGTATAGAAGTTGTTGGTGCCGTCGTTACGCGGAACCCATGCCGTTGCGAAATACTGTTGCAGCATTGCGACCCAGCCGTCTTTAGCATTGACGTTCAGGTTTTCGTTTTCAGCAATGGTGTCGAATTTGTATTTCTCATACTTCTCATCCGGCGTGGAGTACGCCGCGCCACGGAAGGTGTGCAGTGCAAAGTTGCTGCTACCGGTGTCGCGATGAGATGGCAGATTGATGGATTGCTTCAGCTGACCAAAGGTGGAGACTTCCAGCGGTTTTTCGCCGGCGTTCTGCACGCTGTAGTTAACGTTGACAGCATATTCACCGCGCTTGAGTACAAACGTTTTAGTGAATGTGTTACCCGCTGCGTCAGTATAGGTCATCGGGATCTGCAGTTCGTTCTGACCGTCAGCCAGTACAAACGCGTCTTTTTCGACGTTGTACAGCGGACGCGGGCCGTTAGCCGGGTTATCCGGGCCGTCACGACCTGTCAGGCCACTCTGTGCCTGGTAGATGAACTGTGGCGTGGTTTCCAGTAACTGGAACGGTTCGGTAGAACCGAGTTCTTTCGGGTAAGCTGGCAGTGAAGCCTGTTCCACATCACCACCACGGGTGTTGATGGTCAGATCAAGCACGTCAGTTTTAACCGTAATCAGTTTCCCCTGGCCACTGGCCGGTACGCCCTGGTCTGCGGCGCTACCCGCTGCGGTGGTCGTTGTCTGCGTGGTCTGTTGGGCCTGAGGTTGCGGATTTTTATCCTGCTCCCAGGCTTGCCAGATCATGAAAGACACGAACAGCAAAGCGATGACTAAAAGATTGCGTTGCGAATCCATCGTTAGTGTTCTCTGGTATCAAATGGTCCGGGCGGGACGGGATCGTCACCACCAGGGTGTAAAGGGTGGCATTTTAATACGCGTTTCACCGTCAACCAACTGCCTTTTATCACTCCAAACCTGCGCAATGCCTCAATTCCGTAGCTCGAACAGGTTGGAGTGAAACGGCAATGCGGCCCAAGCAGCGGACTGATCAGGCGTTGATAGACCCGAATAAGGGCTATCAGGACCCGCGAGCCAGGCGACAATGGCGACGCCATAATTTTTCCAACGCTTCCGAGAGAGCACGGTTATCGAGGTCAGCAACCCCTTTTTTCGCCACCACCACGAAATCCATTGCTGGAAGTTCGTGCTGACGTAAACGAAAGCTTTCACGTGTCAGACGTTTAATCCGATTGCGTTCATGCGCGCGTTTAACGTTTTTCTTGGCGACGGTAAGACCGATACGGGGATGCCCCAGCGAATTCAGGCGGCCGAGGATGGTGATTTGCGGCGTGCCAGCCCGTTGTGGCTGCTGGAAGACGAATGTGAAATGAGTGGGAGTTAACAAACGTAACTCCCTGGGAAATGCGAGCTTAACCACTCAGGGGCTAGCTTTTATTACTTAGAAACGGTCAGACGAGAACGGCCTTTAGCACGACGACGTGCCAGAACCTGACGACCATTTTTATTAGCCATACGAGCACGGAAGCCGTGAGAACGGTTGCGCTTCAGTACAGACGGTTGAAAAGTGCGTTTCATGGCGATTTCTACCTAAACTTGAATAAATTCACTGACTTTTGCGTATACCCGAACGAATTTCGAACGACTTACGCCACAGTGTGGGTGATTAAAGAGGCCGGATTGTAATAATTGTACACTCCGGAGTCAATTCTCTTTCCTTATTTCCCGCTTTTTTCCGCATGGTTTCGCGTATAAAACAGGCAGCGTTGACGCCGTAAGGCGACCGTTACTCGCTGGGGGTAAGAATTATACGGGCTGGCGGATAAAGCGCAAGGATCGCTCGGGATCTTTATTAGATCGTTTAAGCAGTAAAGCATCTTTACTCATTAATTTTTTCAATATGCGCGCTAAAACCTGCAGCACTTCTCCAGGATCGTTTACACTTAGCCGATTCTGGATCATCCTGTGGATAAATCGGGAAGAATCTGTGAGAAACAGAAGATCTCTTTCTCAGTTTACGCTATGATCCGCGGTCCTGATCGTTTCAATGGATCCTGATCGGGTAAAAATTGCAGATAGCAATTCGCACGTCACCCTTTGCATAGGGTCTTGTCGATGTGCGTCAACAATCATGAATGTTTCAGCCTTTGTCATTTATCGACTTTTGTTCGAGTGGAGTCCGCCGTGTCACTTTCGCTTTGGCAGCAGTGTCTTGCCCGATTGCAGGATGAGTTACCAGCCACAGAGTTCAGTATGTGGATACGCCCGTTGCAGGCGGAACTGAGCGATAACACGCTGGCTTTGTATGCGCCAAACCGTTTCGTGCTTGATTGGGTAAGGGATAAATACCTTAATAATATTAATGGATTACTCAATAACTTCTGTGGAGCGGATGCCCCACAGCTGCGCTTTGAAGTCGGTACTAAACCCGTCACGCAAACGCTGAAAACGCCGGTAAACAACGTTGTTGCGCCCGCCTACGTGGCTCAGCAAGTGCAACCGCAACGTGCCGCTCCGTCGGCGCGCTCAGGCTGGGATAACGTCCCGGCACCGGCAGAACCTACCTATCGTTCTAACGTCAACGTCAAACACACGTTTGATAACTTCGTTGAAGGTAAATCTAACCAACTGGCGCGCGCGGCGGCACGGCAGGTGGCGGACAATCCTGGCGGCGCCTACAATCCGTTATTCCTTTATGGCGGTACGGGTCTGGGTAAAACCCACCTTCTGCACGCTGTCGGTAACGGTATTATGGCGCGTAAGCCAAACGCGAAAGTGGTGTATATGCACTCCGAACGTTTTGTGCAGGACATGGTTAAGGCCCTGCAAAACAACGCGATCGAAGAGTTTAAACGCTACTACCGTTCCGTGGATGCGCTGCTGATTGACGATATCCAATTCTTCGCGAATAAAGAACGATCGCAGGAAGAGTTTTTCCACACCTTTAACGCCCTGCTGGAAGGCAATCAGCAGATCATCCTGACTTCGGATCGCTATCCGAAGGAGATCAACGGCGTTGAAGATCGTCTGAAATCCCGCTTCGGCTGGGGACTGACTGTTGCGATCGAGCCGCCTGAGCTGGAAACGCGCGTTGCGATCCTGATGAAAAAAGCCGACGAAAACGACATTCGTCTGCCGGGTGAAGTGGCGTTCTTTATTGCCAAGCGTCTACGCTCTAACGTACGTGAGCTGGAAGGCGCACTGAACCGCGTGATCGCCAACGCTAATTTTACCGGCCGGGCGATTACCATCGATTTCGTGCGCGAAGCGTTGCGCGATCTGCTGGCTTTGCAGGAAAAGCTGGTCACCATCGACAATATTCAGAAGACGGTGGCGGAGTATTACAAAATCAAAATTGCGGATCTGCTTTCTAAGCGTCGATCTCGCTCGGTAGCTCGTCCGCGCCAGATGGCGATGGCGCTGGCAAAAGAGCTCACTAACCACAGTCTGCCGGAAATTGGCGACGCGTTTGGTGGGCGTGATCATACTACCGTACTTCATGCCTGTCGCAAGATTGAGCAGTTGCGTGAAGAAAGCCATGATATTAAAGAAGATTTCTCCAATTTAATCAGAACATTATCTTCGTGACGCTATGAAATTTACCGTTGAACGTGAACATTTATTAAAACCGCTTCAGCAGGTCAGCGGCCCGCTGGGTGGACGTCCTACACTGCCTATTCTCGGAAATCTGCTGCTGCAGGTTGCTGACGGTGCGCTTTCTCTGACCGGTACCGATCTCGAAATGGAGATGGTGGCGCGCGTGGCGCTGATCCAGCCTCATGAACCTGGTGCGACCACCGTTCCGGCGCGTAAATTCTTCGATATTTGCCGTGGGTTGCCGGAAGGCGCGGAAATTGCCGTTCAACTGGAAGGCGATCGCATGCTGGTGCGTTCTGGCCGCAGCCGTTTCTCGCTGTCTACGCTGCCTGCCGCCGACTTCCCGAATCTGGACGACTGGCAGAGCGAAGTCGAATTCACGCTGCCGCAGGCCACGATGAAGCGCCTGATTGAAGCCACGCAGTTTTCGATGGCGCATCAGGACGTGCGTTACTACTTAAACGGCATGCTGTTTGAAACCGAAGGGGAAGAGCTGCGTACCGTGGCGACCGACGGTCACCGCCTGGCGGTCTGTTCAATGCCTGTCGGTCAGCAGTTACCCAGCCATTCGGTGATCGTTCCGCGTAAAGGCGTGATTGAACTGATGCGTATGCTCGACGGCGGCGACAACCCGCTGCGCGTGCAGATTGGCAGCAACAACATTCGTGCGCACGTGGGTGACTTCATCTTTACCTCCAAGCTGGTTGATGGCCGTTTCCCGGATTATCGCCGCGTATTGCCGAAGAATCCGGACAAACATCTGGAAGCCGGTTGCGATATCCTCAAACAGGCATTTGCTCGTGCGGCGATCCTCTCTAACGAGAAATTCCGCGGCGTGCGTCTGTATGTCAGTGAAAACCAGCTGAAAATCACCGCCAACAACCCGGAGCAGGAAGAAGCGGAAGAAATTCTGGATGTCTCCTATCCTGGTACCGAACTGGAAATCGGTTTTAACGTTAGCTACGTACTGGACGTACTGAACGCGCTGAAGTGCGAGAACGTTCGTATTCTGCTGACCGATTCCGTATCGAGCGTACAGATTGAAGATGCTGCCAGCCAGAGCGCGGCTTATGTTGTTATGCCAATGAGACTGTAATGTCGCTCACCCGTCTGTTGATCCGCGACTTTCGCAATATCGAAAGCGCGGATCTCGCTTTATCCCCTGGCTTTAACTTCCTGGTTGGCGCGAACGGCAGCGGCAAAACCAGCGTGCTGGAAGCCATCTATACGCTCGGCCACGGCCGGGCGTTTCGCAGTTTGCAGATTGGCCGCGTAATTCGCCACGAGCAGGAGTCGTTTGTTTTACACGGGCGTTTGCAGGGGGAAGAGCGTGAGACATCGATTGGCCTGACGAAAGACAAACTGGGCGACAGCAAAGTGCGCATTGACGGCACTGACGGGCACAAGGTTGCGGAACTGGCGCACCTGATGCCAATGCAGCTGATCACGCCAGAGGGGTTTACTTTACTCAATGGCGGCCCCAAATACAGAAGAGCATTCCTTGACTGGGGATGCTTTCACAATGAAGCCGGATTTTTCACCGCCTGGAGCAATCTGAAGCGACTGCTCAAGCAGCGCAACGCAGCCCTGCGCCAGGTGAGTCGTTATGAGCAACTGCGCCCGTGGGATAAAGAACTGATCCCACTGGCGGAACAAATCAGCACCTGGCGCGCGGAGTACAGCGCCGGTATCGCACAGGATATGGCGGATACCTGTCAGCAGTTTCTACCCGAGTTTTCTCTCTCCTTCTCATTCCAGCGTGGCTGGGAGAAAGAGACCGATTATGCCGAAGTGCTGGAACGCAGTTTTGAACGCGATCGCATGTTGACCTACACCGCGCACGGTCCGCACAAAGCGGATTTTCGCATTCGCGCTGACGGTGCGCCGGTGGAAGACACGTTGTCGCGTGGGCAGCTAAAGCTGCTGATGTGCGCCTTACGTCTGGCGCAAGGGGAGTTCCTCACCCGCGAAAGTGGGCGGCGGTGTCTCTACCTGATAGATGATTTTGCCTCTGAACTTGATGATGCCCGTCGTGGGCTGTTAGCCAGCCGCTTAAAAGCGACGCAATCTCAGGTCTTTGTCAGCGCAATCAGCGCTGAACACGTTCTGGACATGTCGGACAAAAATTCGAAGATGTTCACCGTGGAAAAGGGTAAAATAACGGATTAACCCAAGTTTAAATGAGCGAGAAACGTTGATGTCGAATTCTTATGACTCCTCCAGTATCAAAGTCCTGAAAGGACTGGATGCGGTGCGTAAGCGCCCGGGTATGTATATCGGCGACACGGATGACGGCACCGGTCTGCACCACATGGTATTCGAGGTGGTAGATAACGCTATCGACGAAGCGCTCGCGGGTCACTGTAAAGATATCGTTGTAACGATTCACGCGGACAACTCCGTGTCCGTTACCGATGATGGCCGTGGTATCCCAACCGGTATTCACCCGGAAGAGGGCGTTTCGGCGGCGGAAGTTATCATGACCGTTCTGCACGCAGGCGGTAAATTCGATGATAACTCCTATAAAGTTTCCGGTGGTCTGCACGGCGTAGGTGTGTCCGTAGTAAACGCCCTGTCACAGAAACTGGAGCTGGTGATTCGCCGCGAAGGTAAAGTGCATCAGCAAACTTACGTGCACGGTGTGCCGCAGGCGCCGCTGGCGGTAACCGGCGAAACAGAAGCGACGGGTACTCAGGTACGTTTCTGGCCAAGCCACGAAACCTTTACCAACGTCGTTGAGTTTGAATACGAGATTCTGGCTAAGCGTCTGCGCGAGCTGTCGTTCCTGAACTCCGGCGTCTCTATTCGTCTGCGCGACAAGCGCGATGGTAAAGAAGACCATTTCCACTACGAAGGCGGCATCAAGGCGTTTGTTGAATACCTCAACAAAAACAAAACGCCGATCCACCCAAATATCTTCTACTTCTCCACCGAAAAAGACGGTATCGGCGTTGAAGTTGCGCTGCAGTGGAACGATGGTTTCCAGGAAAACATCTACTGCTTCACCAACAACATTCCGCAGCGTGACGGCGGTACTCACCTTGCAGGCTTCCGTGCGGCGATGACCCGTACCCTGAACGCCTACATGGACAAAGAAGGCTACAGCAAAAAAGCCAAAGTCAGCGCCACCGGTGATGATGCCCGTGAAGGCTTGATTGCCGTTGTTTCCGTGAAAGTACCGGATCCGAAGTTCTCCTCACAGACCAAAGACAAGCTGGTCTCCTCTGAGGTGAAATCGGCGGTAGAACAGCAGATGAACGAACTGCTGAGCGAATACCTGCTGGAAAACCCGTCTGACGCGAAAATCGTCGTTGGCAAAATTATTGATGCTGCACGTGCCCGTGAAGCGGCACGTCGCGCGCGTGAAATGACCCGTCGTAAAGGCGCGCTGGACTTAGCGGGCCTGCCGGGCAAGCTGGCGGACTGTCAGGAACGCGACCCGGCGCTGTCCGAACTGTACCTTGTGGAAGGGGACTCCGCGGGCGGTTCTGCGAAGCAGGGCCGTAACCGTAAAAACCAGGCAATTCTGCCGCTGAAGGGTAAAATCCTCAACGTCGAGAAAGCGCGCTTTGATAAAATGCTCTCTTCTCAGGAAGTGGCAACGCTGATCACCGCACTCGGCTGTGGCATCGGTCGTGACGAGTACAACCCGGACAAACTGCGTTATCACAGCATCATCATCATGACCGATGCGGACGTCGACGGCTCGCATATTCGTACGCTGCTGTTGACCTTCTTCTATCGTCAGATGCCGGAAATTGTGGAACGCGGCCACGTTTACATTGCACAGCCACCGCTGTACAAAGTGAAAAAAGGTAAGCAGGAACAGTATATTAAAGATGACGAAGCGATGGATCAGTACCAAATTTCTATCGCTCTGGATGGTGCAACGCTGCACACTAATGCCAGCGCACCTGCTCTTTCAGGTGAGTCGTTAGAAAAACTGGTTTCTGAATACAACGCGACGCAGAAAATGATTGGCCGTATGGAACGTCGTTTCCCGAAAGCGTTGCTGAAAGAACTGGTTTATCAACCGACGCTGCCGGAAGCTGATTTGGCGAACGAGCAGACCGTTACCCGCTGGGTTAATACGTTGATTACCGAGCTGAACGAAAAAGAACAGCACGGCAGCCTGTGGAAGTTTGATATCCACCACAACGCAGAGCAGAACCTGTTTGAGCCGATTGTGCGCGTCCGTACTCACGGTGTGGATACCGACTATATTCTGGACCACGAGTTTGTGACCGGTGGCGAATACCGTCGTATTTGTACGCTCGGTGAGAAGCTGCGCGGGCTGATCGAAGACGATGCGTTTATCGAACGTGGCGAGCGCCGCCAGCCGGTTGCCAGCTTTGAGCAGGCACTGGAATGGCTGCAGAAAGAGTCACGTCGCGGCCTCGCTATCCAGCGTTATAAAGGTCTGGGCGAGATGAACCCGGATCAGTTGTGGGAAACCACCATGGATCCGGAAAGCCGTCGTATGCTGCGCGTTACCGTGAAGGATGCGATTGCCGCCGACCAGCTCTTCACTACGCTGATGGGCGATGCCGTTGAACCGCGTCGCGCGTTTATCGAAGAAAACGCCCTGAAAGCGGCGAACATCGATATCTAACTTGCACCCAGGTCTACAACCGTCCTGCAAAAGGGGAATCTCGATTCCCCTTTCTATCCCCCTTTTCGTAGCTGTTTTTTGAGCGGAATCGCGTTAGCATGAGGACGGACTCATTTAATCCGGGGAACTCATGGCTATCAAACTTATTGCTATCGACATGGATGGCACACTTCTGCTGCCCGATCACACCATTTCACCCGCGGTCAAAACGGCGATTGCCGCAGCGCGCGCGCGTGGCGTAAATGTGGTGCTGACCACGGGGCGCCCGTATGCCGGCGTCCACAGCTATCTGAAAGAATTGCATATGGAAGAACCCGGTGACTACTGCATTACCTACAATGGCGCGCTAGTGCAGAAAGCAGGGGATGGCAGTACTGTCGCGCAAACCGCGTTGAGCTATGATGATTATCGTTATCTGGAGCAGCTCTCCCGGGACGTTGGCTCGCATTTCCACGCACTCGATCGCAACACGCTGTATACCGCGAACCGTGATATCAGCTACTACACGGTGCATGAATCGTTTGTTGCGACGATTCCGCTGGTGTTCTGTGAAGCCGAGAAAATGGATCCCGCAACCCAGTTCCTGAAAGTGATGATGATTGACGAGCCGGAGATCCTCGATAAAGCTATCTCGCGCATACCTGCGGAAGTAAAAGAGAAGTACACCGTGCTGAAAAGTGCGCCGTATTTCCTCGAAATCCTCGATAAACGCGTCAATAAAGGGACTGGCGTGAAATCGCTGGCCGATGCGTTGGGTATAAAAGCCGAAGAGGTGATGGCGATTGGCGATCAGGAAAACGACATCGCGATGATTGAATACGCAGGTGTGGGCGTTGCCATGGACAACGCTATTGGGTCAGTCAAAGAAATCGCCAACTTTGTGACGAAATCTAACCTTGAAGATGGCGTCGCATATGCCATTGAGAAGTTTGCGCTGAAATAAGATGTTATGGGCAAATGCCTTGGCGCATTTGCCCTGTTTCAGCAATTATTTGTGATACTGAGTGGTCACCTTGAGGAATATGCGCCACGCCGCTGCGCATTATCCATTTGCGGGAAAACGCCGACGTCAGGGCCCGACTTTTCAGGATTTTGCCAAACAGTTTGAGACGTAACTTGCGGGTGGCTTTGCGGTAAGCGTGATTCATATCTGGTGCATCCCGCAACAATACAGATTTGAGTGCCTCCGCGCTGTCCAGCGCATAGCTAATCCCCTCCAGTGAGCTGGCGCTGATAAAACCGGCCGCTTCGCCAATCAAAAATGCGTTGTCCTTGCCACAGACGAAGTCTTTCCAGCGTGAAGGAAACAGCACCGTACATTTTTCACTTTTCACCGGTTTGCCGAACTGAAATTGGAACGCTTCCATCTTCGCTTTCAGCGCGTCAAAGCGCGCCTGGCCGTCCTTCATCGGGTAGGCACCGCCAAAGATAAAATAGCCATCTTTGCTGATACTCCAGGAATAACAGTCGGTTGCGTCGTTATCAAAAATGCAGGAATAGAACGGGACGGGATGCTTTTCCGCAAACCATTGTTGAATAGCAACATATTTACGGATCTGGTGCCGGGGATAGAGATGACGGCGTACCAGTGAGTTCGCGCCGTCGGCTCCCACCAGATAACGCGCGGTGATCTGCTGCTCCCAACCGTCGGCGCGGAAGATGACATGCCATTTATCGCCCTCGTGCCAGATTTTCCGACACAGGCTGTCGTGGTACACCTGTACATCATCAGGAATGAGAGATTTAAGCCATAAATCAAAAGCATGGCGGTTGATATTAATGTAGCTGCGCTGGTAGTTACGCGTCAAAGAGGCTGCAACATCAACCGTTTTAACGCTAAATATCTGTGGGTTAGCGATGACATCAACGGGTAAGGTTATCCCGTCGCGGATAAACGAACGCTGGGCATCCGGGGCCAACAGACCGCCGCAGGGTTTGGTGAAACCTTCGTTGCCGCACTGGTGTTTTTTATCCAACGCGATCACGTGCATTTTTCCACTCAACTGCCGCGCCAGAGCTGCGCCTGCCGGGCCTAACCCGATAATGGCTACGTCAAAATGTTCCATCTTTCTGTCCGCAAAAATGAAGATGGCGATACGCTAAAGCCTGAAAGTGAAGTGCTTGTGAAGTATGATTGCTGAAATCGTCTTGTATCAGGGCATTCCATGAAGCAAATCACCTTTACGCCGCGTAATCATCAGCTTACCAATATCAATACCTGGACACCGGACAGCCAGTGGCTGGTCTTTGATGTGCGCCCTTCCGGTGCCTCTTTTACCGGCGACACAATTGAGCGCGTCAATATTCATACTGGCGAGCTGGAGGTGATTTATCGGGCCATGCAGGGATCGCACGTTGGCGTGGTGACCGTTCATCCAAAGTTGGAAAAATATGTGTTTATTCATGGGCCTGAAAATCCTGATGAAACATGGCATTACGACTTCCATCATCGGCGTGGGGTGATAGCTACGCAGGCAAAAGTGGAGAATCTGGATGCGATGGATATTACCGCCCCATATACGCCGGGCGCGCTGCGTGGCGGTAGCCATGTGCATGTATTTAGCCCGAGCGGCGAGTTTGTCAGTTTCACCTATAACGACCATGTGCTGCATGAGCGCTCACCGGCGCTGGATTTACGCAATGTCGGTGTGGCTGCGCCCTATGGTCCGGTGACGGTCTCCGCGCAGCATCCCCGTGAGTACAGCGGGAGCCATTGGTGCGTGCTGGTAACCCAGACGACACCCACGCCTAAACCGGGTAGCGATGAGATTAACCGCGCCTATGAAGAGGGCTGGGTAGGGGAAAACAGACTGGCGTTTATCGGTGATACGTTATCAGTCACGGGCGAGAAAGTGCCGGAGTTATTTATTGTTGATTTACCACAGGATGAAAGCGGCTGGAAACAGCCGGGTGACGCTCCGCTGGAGGGCACTGAGGCAACAATGCCTGCGCCGCCATTCGGTATTAATCAACGCCGCCTGACGTTTACTCATGCGCGCGCCTTTCCCGGTCTGGTAAATCAGCCGCGCCATTGGGTGCGCAGTAATCCAAAGGCATCTGAGATTGCGTTTTTAATGCGTGATGACGTCGGCATTGTGCAACTGTGGCTGATTTCCCCACAAGGAGGGGAACCGCGTCAGCTTACCCGCTGCGCCACGGATATTCAGTCAGCATTCAACTGGCATCCGTCAGGGAAATGGCTGGGGTTTGTACTGGATAACAAAATTGCTTGTTGTGATGCTCAGACGGGAGAGGTTGATTTTCTAACGGACCGTCACGGCAACCCACCATCGGGCGATGCGATCATCTTCTCTCCTGATGGTCGACAGGTTGCGTGGATGGAAGACGTCGAGGGTTTCCGCCAGCTGTGGGTAACAGAGACTGGGCGTTAACTTAAGGAGCAGGCATTTCAGCCGGAGGGATAACGGCGTTCGCGGCCTGCGTTCTCTCCTCGCTTTTTTCTACACGGGATCTCACCGAGCTATCTTTGCGAAAGAGATCCCACGGAAGTAATACTGTATCCAGTACTGCGGTAAACGGCATATCCAGAATCGCCAGTGACTTGGTTCCCCAGTTTGTATCACTTTCGCTAATCATTGTGGCGCTGGCGCGCGTGCCAGGATACGTCCCTTCTTTGCCCCCGGTATGCGACATAATGCTGGAACAGCCGCTCACAAACGCCATCCCGCTGCACATTGTCAGTGTTACCAACATTTTTTTTATCATCATTTTTTTTCATCTGTATTTATTGTGTTTGCATGGTGAGTTAAAGCGATCCGTTGCGAAAATAACATCACCATTTCGTCACACTGTGGCGGCTATCGCGATTTAACGATAACAACTGCTCCCACCAGTGTATGCAATAGACAACAAACTGCAAAAAAAGTCAGATGAATACGCTTGAAAAGTTTGTATTAAGACCCATTTTTAGAGTGTAGACAAATGAAGGGCATGCCTGATGGGTGTCCTGGCTACCTGACCTGTCCATGATGGAAGGTCTATTATTCTCGCTGATTTCAGGAGCTATTGATTATGCGTAACTTTGATTTATCCCCGCTGTACCGTTCTGCTATTGGTTTTGATCGCCTGTTTAACCTGCTGGAAAACAATCAGGGCCAGAGCAATGGCGGCTACCCTCCGTATAACGTTGAGCTGGTAGACGAAAACCATTACCGAATTGCGATTGCCGTTGCTGGTTTTGCTGAAAGCGAACTGGAAATTACTGCCCAGGACAATCTGCTGGT
Source organism: Citrobacter sp. Cb041 (assembly GCF_030336655.1). Classification (NCBI taxonomy): domain Bacteria; kingdom Pseudomonadati; phylum Pseudomonadota; class Gammaproteobacteria; order Enterobacterales; family Enterobacteriaceae; genus Citrobacter; species Citrobacter sp. Cb041. The sequence goes on from NZ_JAOWDD010000036.1 coordinate 62,898, forward strand.
GGTGAAAGGCGCCCATGCGGACGATCAAAAAGAACGTACTTACCTGTATCAGGGGATTGCCGAGCGCAACTTCGAACGTAAGTTCCAGTTAGCGGAGAACATTCATGTTCGCGGCGCGAACCTGGTGAATGGTCTGCTGTATATCGATCTCGAACGCGTGATTCCCGAGGCGAATAAGCCGCGCCGCATCGAAATCAACTAATTCTGTGGGCCGCTTCAGGCGGCCCTGCTAAGCAATCGGCTTGCCGTCAGGGAGCCAAAAGGTACTTACTCGCTTCTTAGAAGGAGATTATTATGCGTAACTACGATTTATCCCCACTGCTGCGTCAATGGATCGGTTTTGACAAACTGGCCAATGCCTTGCAAAACACTGGCGAAAGCCAGAGCTTCCCGCCTTATAACATCGAAAAGAGCGATGATAACCACTACCGCATTACCCTTGCGTTAGCCGGTTTCCGCCAGGAAGATCTGGATATTCAACTGGAAGGCACGCGCCTGACCGTGAAAGGTACGCCGCAGCAGCCGGAAAAAGAGACCAAATGGTTGCATCAGGGGCTGGTCACTCAGCCGTTCAGCCTGAGCTTTACGCTGGCTGAAAATATGGAAGTCTCCGGCGCAAGCTTCACTAACGGCTTGCTGCATATCGATTTGACCCGGAATGAACCTGAAACCATTGCTCCACAACGTATCGCCATCAGCGAACGTCCCGCATTAGACAGTTAAATAGCTCCATGCCTTTGCCCCGCCAGAAATGACGGGGCTTTTTTGTGCGTCAGCCCACATGAAACTATGATCTGGGAGGGCAGGATGCCGGAAGCGCTGCCATTGCCAGAAAAAAGCATTCAGCAATTTCAAATCGACGTGAAGAAAAACAGTAAAGAACGCTCTTCTTAAGCGCTCCTGGGCGCTCTGTAGCATGATAATGTGCGCCACTCTGCATTCATGCCTGAACGGTTCAGTCATAATCCTCGTTAAATAAAATGTTATTCACAGGGAACAGGAAAATGAGTGATATAGCATTGACGGTCAGCGTTCTGGCAATGGTGGCAGTTGTCGGATTATGGATCGGCAACATAAAAATACGTGGTGTTGGTTTTGGCATCGGAGGCGTGCTGTTCGGCGGTATTATTGTCGGGCATTTTGTCGATCAGGCAGGGATGACCCTGAGCGGTGACATGCTGCATTTTATTCAGGAATTTGGCCTGATTCTTTTCGTCTACACCATCGGTATTCAGGTGGGGCCGGGCTTTTTTGCGTCACTGCGCGTTTCGGGCCTACGGCTGAATCTGTTTGCCGTGCTGATTGTTATCATGGGTGGCCTGGTCACCGCGATCCTGCATAAGATTTTTGCCATTCCCCTTCCCGTGGTGCTGGGCATTTTTTCCGGTGCGGTCACCAATACTCCGGCGTTAGGCGCGGGGCAGCAGATTCTGCGCGATCTGGGTACTCCTGTTGATGTGGTGGATCAGATGGGGATGAGCTATGCCATGGCTTATCCTTTTGGTATCTGCGGTATTTTGCTCACTATGTGGCTGATGCGCCTTATTTTTCGCGTCAACGTCGATGCCGAAGCCCATCAGCATGAATCCACGCTGACCAACGGGCACGCGCTGATTCAGACGATGAATATCCGTGTGGAAAACCCGAACCTCAACAATATGGCGATTCAGGATGTCCCAATCCTGAACAGCGACAAAATCATCTGCTCACGTTTGAAACGTGAAGAAACATTGATGGTGCCGTCGCCGGGGACAATTATCCAGATGGGCGACCTGCTACACCTGGTTGGTCAGCCTGCTGATCTGCACAACGCGCAGGTGGTGATTGGGCAGGAGGTGGACACATCGCTGTCGACGCGAGGCACCGATTTACGCGTTGAGCGCGTGGTGGTGACCAACGAACAGGTGCTGGGGAAACGAATTCGCGACCTGCATTTTAAAGAGCGTTACGACGTGGTTATCTCCCGTCTGAACCGTGCGGGGGTTGAGCTGGTAGCCAGCAGCGACGCCAGCCTGCAGTTTGGCGACATCCTCAATCTGGTTGGCCGACCTTCCTCGATTGATACTGTTGCCAATGTGGTGGGTAACGCCCAGCAAAAACTGCAGCAGGTGCAGATGCTGCCGGTATTTATCGGGATCGGGCTGGGTGTTCTGCTGGGTTCAATCCCGCTATTCATTCCGGGGTTCCCGGTGGCGCTAAAACTGGGGCTGGCCGGTGGGCCGCTGATTATGGCGTTGATCCTGGGGCGTATTGGCAGCATCGGTAAGTTGTATTGGTTTATGCCCCCCAGCGCTAACCTGGCGCTGCGAGAGTTGGGTATCGTGCTGTTTCTCGCAGTGGTTGGTCTGAAGTCAGGCGGTGATTTTGTTCATACTCTGACGCAGGGGGATGGCCTGAGCTGGGTGGGCTACGGTATTTTCATCACCGCGATTCCGCTGATTACTGTGGGGCTGCTGGCGAGGATTTTCGTCAAAATGAACTACCTCACGCTGTGCGGCATGCTGGCTGGCTCAATGACCGATCCGCCTGCACTGGCATTTGCTAACAACCTGCATGCCACCAGCGGGGCAGCGGCGCTGTCGTATGCGACCGTTTATCCGCTGGTGATGTTCCTGCGAATTATCACGCCGCAACTGCTGGCGGTGATTTTTTGGGGGATGGGTTAGTCAGGTTGAGTCTGGGTGGACGCGCCGTAAGTGGTAGTCCACCTGGTACTCGCTGGCGTTTCTGAACATCACCGAATAATTCAAAAACTCCCCGCTATCGCTGTAGGACAGTGAGGTAATCCGCAGCAATGGCGTCTGTTCAGGTACGTTCATCTGCGCGGAAAGCTGCTTATCGGCAAGAATGGGAGTCAGACTTTCATAGTTGCCGCTGATAGTTATTCCGCACTCTTTCTCGATGTAATCGAATTTTGACCCTTCCAGATGCGCCAGCGATAAATTACGGAATAATTTTACCGGCATGTAGCTGTCTTCAAGCATCAGCGGCTTGCCGTCCACATAGCGAACGCGACGTGAGAAGTAGATGCGTTCATTAATCTGGATACGCAGTTGGCTGGCAATTGCTGGTGGTGCGGGCATCACTTCAAATACCAGTACTTCACTGGTGACCTCTTTCCCTTGTCGCTTCAGTACTTCCGCCAGTCCGGTCAGGTTTGTGGTTTCATGATGGACATCTTTGCGCGCCACATAAGTTCCACTCCCATGACGGCGTACGACCAATCCCCAGCCAATCAACATATCAATTGCTTTACGGATCGTCATTCGTGAAACCGCGAACTCTTGGGCAAGCTTTTTTTCACCCGGCAACGGGCTACCGATGTTGTAATCAGACGAATTCAGGCGAATTCGTAGTCGTTCCGCAATTGATTTGTAGATCACTACCAGACCTCTTTTTTCTTTTAATTACCGCACCATAAACCTTTTGATGTCTAACTTTTACGTAAAAAGTAGACCTCATTGCCGAAATTAAAACCATGAAAGCGATCACGAATCGCAGCGGCATGCCATGTCTGAAGGATCGCAACTTTCTATTCTCGTATCAGGCCAGCAATCACTACAAAAAAGGCCTCTCCCCTACTGGTTGTTATATGAGGATGTGAAAATGCTCAGTCAAATACAACGCTTTGGCGGCGCGATGTTCACCCCGGTGCTGCTGTTTCCCTTTGCCGGTATCGTCGTCGGTATCGCTATTATGCTGCGCAACCCGCTGTTTGTGGGTGAAGCGCTTACCGATCCCAACAGTTTGTTCGCACAAATCGTTCATATCATCGAAGAAGGTGGCTGGACGGTATTTCGCAATATGCCGCTGATTTTCGCCGTTGGTCTGCCGATCGGTCTGGCGAAACAGGCTCAGGGGCGCGCTTGTCTGGCGGTACTGGTCAGCTTTCTTACGTGGAATTACTTCATCAATGCCATGGGCATGACCTGGGGAGATTTCTTCGGCGTGGATTTTAGCGCAGACCCGACAGCAGGTAGCGGCTTAACGATGATGGCCGGGATTAAAACACTTGATACCAGCATCATCGGCGCCATTGTCATTTCCGGTATTGTTACCGCTCTGCACAATCGTTATTTCGATAAACCGTTGCCGGTATTTCTTGGTATTTTCCAGGGGACATCGTTTGTGGTGATCATTGCTTTCCTGGTGATGATCCCCTGTGCCTGGCTGACGCTGCTGGGCTGGCCAAAGGTGCAGATGGGGATTGAATCCCTGCAAGCCTTTCTGCGTTCTGCGGGGGCGCTGGGGGTATGGGTGTATACCTTCCTTGAGCGTATTTTGATCCCGACTGGGCTGCATCACTTCGTCTATGGTCCATTTATCTTCGGCCCTGCGGCGGTGGAAGGCGGCATCCAGGTCTACTGGGCGCAGCATTTGCAGGAATTCAGCCAAAGCACAGAGTCGCTGAAAACGCTGTTCCCGGAAGGGGGTTTTGCTCTGCACGGCAATTCGAAAATCTTTGGTTCATTAGGTATTGCTCTGGCGCTTTACTTCACTGCCTCTCCGGAAAACCGGGTGAAGGTGGCGGGATTATTGATCCCCGCTACGCTAACGGCTGTGTTGGTTGGGATTACCGAACCGCTGGAGTTCACCTTCCTGTTTATCTCACCCTTGCTGTTTGCGGTACACGCCGTGCTGGCGGCCTCCATGGCGACGGTAATGTATCTCTGCGGCGTGGTAGGCAATATGGGTGGCGGCCTGCTTGACCAGTTCTTACCGCAAAACTGGATCCCAATGTTCCACAACCATGCCGGAATGATGTTCACCCAGATAGCGATTGGCCTGGCCTTTACCGCGATCTATTTCACCATCTTCCGCGCGCTGATCCTGCGCTTCAACCTGAAAACGCCGGGCCGGGAAGATAGCGAAATCAAACTCTACACCAAAGCTGACTATAAAGCCGCGCGTGGGCAAACCACCGCTGCTGCGCCAGACACCAACCTGGGGCAGGCGGCCGGTTTTCTGCAAGCGTTAGGCGGCGCAGGCAATATCGAAAGTATTAATAACTGCGCCACTCGCCTGCGGATTGCGCTTCACGACATGGCGAAAACGCAAAGCGATGACGTCTTCAAAGCGCTGGGTGCACACGGTGTTGTGCGTCGCGGCAATGGTATTCAGGTCATTGTTGGTTTACACGTCCCTCAGGTACGCGACCAGCTCGAAACGCTAATGAAATCTACTTTATCAAACGAACAGATCCCCATGACGGAGGCAGTATCATGAAAAAATTCTCAGTGGTTATCGCAGGTGGTGGTAGTACCTTTACGCCGGGCATCGTGCTGATGTTGCTGGCAAATCAGGACCGTTTCCCGCTTCGTGCGCTGAAATTTTATGACAACGATGGCGCGCGTCAGGAGGTGATTGCCGAGGCGTGTAAAATCATCCTCAAAGAGCAGGCGCCGGAGATAGAGTTTAGTTACACCACCGATCCCAAAACTGCGTTTACCGATGTTGATTTCGTGATGGCACATATCCGCGTGGGTAAATACCCAATGCGTGAACAAGACGAGAAAATCCCATTACGTCACGGGGTGTTAGGCCAGGAAACCTGTGGGCCGGGCGGGATTGCCTACGGCATGCGATCTATTGGCGGTGTGCTGGAACTGGTGGATTATATGGAAAAATATTCACCAAACGCCTGGATGCTTAACTACTCTAACCCGGCGGCAATTGTGGCTGAAGCCACGCGTAGACTGCGTCCAAATGCGAAAATCCTCAATATTTGCGATATGCCCATCGGTATTGAAGGACGGATGGCGCAGATTGTCGGCCTTAAAGATCGTAAACAGATGCGCGTGCGCTACTACGGGCTGAACCACTTTGGCTGGTGGACATCAATTGAAGATCTCCAGGGTAACGATTTGATGCCGAAGCTGCGTGAATACGTGGCGAAGCATGGTTATGTGCCGCCATCGAACGACCCGCATACGGAGGCGAGCTGGAACGATACCTTCGCTAAGGCGAAGGATGTGCAGGCGCTGGATCCGGACACCATGCCAAATACCTACCTGAAATACTATCTGTTCCCGGATTACGTGGTCCAGCACTCCAATCCGCAGCGTACCCGTGCCAACGAGGTTATGGATCACCGCGAAAAACAGGTGTTCGGTTCCTGCCGGGCCATTATTGAGGCGGGCCATTCTGCGGCCGGTGAACTGGAGATTGACGAACATGCTTCCTACATTGTCGATCTGGCGGCGGCCATCGCCTTTAACACTCAGGAGCGGATGCTGCTGATTGTGCCAAATAATGGTGCGATTCATAACTTTGATGATGAAGCGATGGTCGAGATCCCATGCCTGGTGGGGCATAACGGCCCGGAGCCGCTGACGGTGGGGGATATCCCGCAGTTCCAGAAAGGGTTGATGAGCCAGCAGGTGGCGGTTGAGAAGCTGGTGGTCGATGCCTGGGAACACCGCTCTTACCAGCGTTTGTGGCAGGCTATCACCCTGTCGAAAACCGTGCCGAGTGCGTCTGTAGCTAAAGCGATTCTGGATGATTTGATCGACGCTAACAAAGAGTACTGGCCGGAACTGCGCTAACCCAGTTGACCGGCATCCTCTGGGTGCCGGTCCGCATGTTTCAATACCGCCGACGGCGCATAGCCAAATTTGTGTTTAAACGCCTTGCTGAAATGAAACGAGTCAAAGAAGTTAAGTATATCAGCGACCTGCCCGACCGTATTTCCCTCCTGCTTTAGCAGCGACAGCGCCAGTTCCAGCCGCGCATCCAGATAGTATTCTTTCGGTGTTTTTCCGGTATAGCGTAAAAAAAGACGACGTAGCCAGGCTTCGCTACAGGGGATAGTGGCTGCCATATCCGCCACGCTCCACCGTTTTTGTAGACTGGCATGTAGAGTGGCAATCAGTTTTTCAATCTGTATTCGCTGTGGGTCTTTTTTACCTTCGGCGTAAATAAGACAAATCCATTGATAAATTATTTTTGTGAGAAAGGCGACTGCCAGATTATTTTTTATTGAGTCTGGGGATGTAATTAATCGCGAAACTTCGGTCAGCTCCTGATTATAAATATCACCATTATAAATAATGCTTTGTTGTCGTAGCGGAATATCCATTACGCTGGTTGGTGTGAATTCCATCCAGTATTGTTCCCATACCAATCCTTCACAGTGATAAGACTGTATATCGGTTGGTTTTAAAAAGATTATACAGTTTCCGGTAAGCGTGATTTGTTCACCGCCTTTAAGAAGGATTTTTCCACAGCCCTGGACGGTGTAGACCGCAACCCATGAATTAGCAATCAGCGGTTTTTTCTTATCACGTGGCCAAATAACCCGATAATGTTCGTCGGCATAGGTGTGCCACAGCGAGATCAATGAAATCCCGCTGGAGATCACACTTTCATGAATCAACAGGGGAATATTGTACGTAGTTTCGTTTTTTACATGCGAACTTTGCATCTTTCCATTCATTTTAATTTCCCACCGGAGAATTATGCCCACAACCTGAACTTAACAGAAAAAATCTGTTCAGGGATATGACGTTTTTATTTTAAGAAATCTGACTGCCTGACCCGGCGCACATTACCTTGCATTCCCCCTACAGCTGCCGGGACATAATGAAAAATAAGGGCTATGAGATGAATACGCTACAAATTCTGAGCTTTGTGGGCTTTACGCTGCTGGTGGCGCTAATCACCTGGTGGAAGGTACGTAAAACGGATACCGGATCGCAACAAGGGTATTTTCTTGCCGGGCGTTCATTGAAAGCGCCGGTGATTGCCGCGTCATTGATGTTAACTAATCTTTCAACCGAACAGTTGGTTGGTCTGTCTGGTCAGGCTTACAAAAGCGGAATGTCGGTTATGGGTTGGGAAGTCACCTCTGCGGTGACGCTTATCTTTCTGGCGCTGATTTTTCTACCTCGCTATCTGCAACGTGGTATCGCTACGATCCCAGATTTCCTAGAAGAGCGTTACGATAAAACCACGCGGATCATTATCGACTTTTGCTTTCTTATTGCCACTGGCGTCTGCTTCCTGCCGATTGTGCTTTATTCAGGGGCGCTGGCGCTGAATAGCCTTTTTCACATCGGTGAATCGCTGAATATTTCTCAGGGCGCAGCAATCTGGTTACTGGTTATTTTGCTGGGCCTTGCCGGGATTATTTATGCGGTGATCGGCGGTTTACGTGCGATGGCGGTGGCCGATTCTATCAATGGTATAGGGCTGGTGATTGGTGGATTGATGGTCCCCGTGTTCGGCCTGATTGCGATGGGAAAAGGCAGTTTTTTACAAGGTGTTGAGCAACTGACCACCGTACATGCGGAGAAATTAAACTCAATTGGTGGAGCGAACGATCCGCTGCCGATAGGTGCAGCCTTTACCGGTTTGATTCTGGTGAATACCTTCTACTGGTGTACTAATCAGGGCATCGTACAACGTACGCTGGCTTCCAAAAGCCTCGCCGAAGGGCAGAAAGGAGCATTGCTCACAGCGGTATTGAAAATGCTCGATCCACTGGTGCTGGTATTACCAGGTTTAATTGCTTTTCATCTATACCAGGATCTGCCAAAGGCGGATATGGCATATCCGACACTGGTAAATAACGTGCTGCCTGTCCCTTTGGTGGGTTTTTTCGGTGCCGTTTTATTCGGCGCGGTAATCAGTACATTCAATGGATTTTTAAACAGCGCCAGTACCTTATTTAGCATGGGAATATATCGGCGGATTATTAATCAACACGCCCAATCGGAACAGCTGGTTCGGGTTGGGCGTAAGTTCGGATTCTTTATCGCGGTAATTTCCGTGCTGGTAGCACCGTGGATCGCTAATGCACCGGAAGGACTCTACAGCTGGATGAAACAGCTCAACGGTATTTATAACGTGCCGTTGGTGACCATCATCATCATGGGATTCTTTTTCCCGCGCATTCCTGCGCTGGCAGCGAAAGTCGCTATGGGACTCGGTATCGTCAGCTACATCACCATTAATTATCTGGTGAAGTTCGACTTTCACTTCCTTTACGTACTGGCCTGTACCTTCTGCATCAACGTGGTGGTGATGCTGGTTATCGGCATTATCAAGCCGCGTGCGACGCCGTTTAAATTCCATGATGCTTTTGCGGTAGACATGAAGCCGTGGAAAAACGCCAAACTTGCCTCTGTCGGTATCCTGACCGCGATGCTCGGCGTCTATGCCGGACTGGCGCAGTTTGGAGGGTACAACACCCAATGGCTGACGATTATCTGCTACTCAATTACGGCGGCAGTGATGATGTATTTAATTTATAGCAGCTGGCAGACGCGTCGTTTGGCCACTGCGCTTTCTGTCTCTGACGCTAAGGATAAAGCATGACCCGCCCTAATTTTCTGTTCATTATGACTGATACCCAGGCGACCAATATGGTCGGCTGTTATAGTGGTAAGTCTCTGAATACCAATAACATTGATAGCCTGGCGGCGGAAGGTATTCGCTTCAATTCTGCTTATACCTGCTCACCGGTGTGCACCCCGGCCCGCGCTGGGCTGTTTACCGGTATTTATGCCAACCAGTCCGGCCCGTGGACCAATAACGTCGCGCCGGGGAAAAATATCTCCACCATGGGACGCTATTTTAAGGATGCGGGCTATCACACCTGCTACATCGGCAAGTGGCATCTCGACGGGCACGATTACTTTGGTACCGGTGAGTGCCCGCCCGAATGGGATGCTGACTACTGGTATGACGGGGCAAATTACCTCGCGGAACTGACGGACAAAGAGATCGGTTTGTGGCGTAACGGTCTGAACAGCGTGGAGGATTTGCTGGCTAACAATATCAATGAAACCTTTACCTGGGCGCACCGCATCAGTAACCGGGCGGTTGATTTCCTCCGCCACCCTGCACGTGATGAAGAACCCTTCCTGATGGTAGTTTCCTACGACGAGCCGCATCACCCGTTTACCTGTCCCGTGGAGTATCTGCAGAAATATCAGGATTTTTATTATGACCTGGGGATGAAGGCGCACGACTCTTTGAGTAACAAACCTGAACATCATCGTCTTTGGTCTGAAGCGCTGCCTTCACCGGTAGGTGATGATGGGCGCTATCACCATCCGCTCTATTTTGCCTGCAACGACTTTGTCGATGACCAGATTGGCCGGGTTATTAATACCTTAACGCCCGTGCAGCGGGACAACACCTGGGTCATTTACACCTCCGATCATGGCGAGATGATGGGGGCGCATAAGCTTATCAGTAAGGGGGCAGCGATGTATGACGACATCACGCGAATACCGCTGATTATGCGCTCGCCTCAGGGAGAATCAATGCAGGTAGACACGCCGGTCAGCCATATCGATCTGCTGCCGACGATGATGGCGCTGGCGGGTATTGAGAAGCCACAAATCCTGCCGGGTGAAAACATCCTTACCGTTGAAAAACCACGCGGTGTGATGGTGGAGTTCAATCGTTATGAGATTGAACATGACAGTTTTGGCGGATTTATACCGGTACGTTGCTGGGTGACGGATGACTGGAAGCTGGTGCTGAACCTGTTTACCAGTGATGAGCTTTACGACAGACGAAACGATCCCGATGAGCTACACAACCAGATAGATTCGCCGCAATTAGCCGATGTTCGCTGCCAGATGCACGACGCGCTGCTGGACTATATGGATAAAATCCGCGATCCATTCCGCACCTATCAGTGGAGTTTACGTCCCTGGCGTCCTGACGCTGTACCGCGCTGGATGGGCGCTTTTCGCCCGCGCCCGCAAGACGGCTATTCTCCCGTGGTACGCGATTACGACACCGGTTTACCAACCCTGGGCGTAAAAGTTGAGGAGAAAAAGCAGAAGTTCTGACTACAATGCCAATTGGCGCAGATACTCATATTTGCACTTACCTGTCGGCCGGATAAGGCATTAGCCGCCATCCGGCAATGACAGCCAGAGGAGTTTGAATGAAAATTTCCCGCCTTGGAGAAGCCCCGGATTACCGCTTCTCACTGGCAAATGAGCGTACCTTTCTGGCGTGGATCCGTACCGCGCTGGGGTTTCTGGCGGCGGGCGTTGGTCTCGACCAACTGGCTCCGGATTTTGCCACGCCGGTAATTCGTGAGCTTTTAGCGCTGTTGCTATGCCTGTTTGCCGGTGGTCTGGCGATTTATGGCTACCTGCGCTGGCTGCGTAATGAGAGGGCGATGCGCCTGAAAGAGGATTTGCCCTATACCCATAGCCTGTTAATCATCAGTCTGATTTTGTTTATTGTCGCGGTGATTGTCATGGGACTGGTGCTGTATGCCGGATAGCCGTAAGTCGCGACGTATCGCCGATCCGGGGTTACAACCGGAGCGAACATCGCTGGCCTGGTTTCGTACGCTTCTGGGTTATGGCGCGCTAATGGCGTTGGCGCTGAAGCACAACTGGCATCAGGCGGGCTTCCTGTTTTGGGTTTCAATTGTGGTGCTGGCGCTGGTGGCGATCGTTCTGTGGCGCTATACCCGCAGCCGTAATCTGATGGATGTTACGCATAGCGATTTTTCTGAATCTCGCGCGGTGCGTGACAAATTTATGATCTCCCTCGCGGTGTTATCCCTCGCAATACTGTTTGCTGTAACGCATGTCCGCCAACTTATTGCGTTTATCGGGAATTTAGCATGACAGGATGTCAGGTCATGGCCAAACCAGCCAGCTCTCGTTGTAACCTGGATTGTCGTTACTGTTTTTACATCGATAAACCCACTCAACCCGAAATGGATGACGCCACCTTAGAGACGTTTATTCGTCAGCATATCACCGCACAGCCGGGGGCTGACGTGATGTTCGCCTGGCAGGGCGGAGAGCCAACCCTCTGTGGCATCGACTTTTTCCGCCGCGTAGTGACGTTGCAAAAACAGTACGGGGAAGGGAAGAAAATCCATAACGCGTTCCAGACCAACGGGATTTTGCTCAACGACGAATGGTGTCAGTTTTTGCACGATAACGGCTGGCTGGTGGGGATTTCGTTGGATGGCCCCGCCGAGTTGCACGATGCTTATCGTGTTAACCGCAGCGGAAAACCGACTCACCATAAGGTGGTGGAAGCCATTGCCAGGCTCCGTAAGCATCAGGTGGAGTTCAATCTGCTGGTAGTGGTTAATTCTCTGAACAGCCAGCGACCAGGACAGATGTATCGCTACCTTCGCCAGCTTGGCACGCCTTTTTTGCAGTTCATTCCGCTGGTTGAATATGATGAAGACGGCGAGCTTACCGCCGAATCCGTCCCGCCTCAGGCGTGGGGAACCTTCCTGAATTCCGTCTTTGATATCTGGGTCATAGAAGATATTGGCCGCGTATTCGTCCAGTTATTTGATTCAACTCTGGGCGTATGGTGCGGACACCCGGCGCAGATGTGTTCGCTAAGCTCCACCTGCGGACATGCTTTTGCTCTGGAAGCGAATGGCGATTTGTATCAGTGCGATCACTATGTCCACCCAGATTTTCGCCTGGGTAATATTCATCGCACGTCGTTGAGTGAGCTCAACGCCAGCCCGTGGGCAGCGGCGTTTGGTCAGTCCAAGAGAACCACGCTGAGCGCGGAATGCCAGGCGTGTTCGCTATTACGCTTTTGCCATGGCGATTGTCCAAAGCATCGCGACAGCAGTGGAAAGAGTGCGATTTGCGGCGGATACAGCGCTTTCTTCAATCATACCGCGCCGCATATGCGCGTGATGCGTGACCTTCTGAAGCAACATCGCTCACCGATGGAACTGATGGCGATGCTGCGTTAAGTTCAGCGGCGTTTAACGTCCTTTGGCCAGATACTGCGCCATTTCGGCTTCCGGCACCATGCCGCCGCCGGTCGCCCACACCAGGTGGGTGGCGTTATTGAGCTGCTCCGCGCTGAAGCCGTGCATTTGCTGATAGTCAGCAGAAGCGCAAACGTGCTGCGGACCGGCCATCCCGGCCAGCGCCGACGGCTCAAGGCGAATGCCTTCTTCCTGCGCCAGCCAGCCCAGCATGTCGTACATAGTCTGATCGTCCAGGGTGTACAGACCGTCGAGCAGACGTTCCATTGCCCGGCCAACAAAGCCGGACGCGCGGCCCACCGCCAGCCCATCAGCCGCTGTCAGGTTATCGATACCAATGTCCTGCACAGAAATCGTATCGTGCAGCCCGGTATAAATCCCCAGCAACATGCACGGTGAATGGGTAGGTTCTGCGAAGAAGCAGTGCACGTTATCGCCGAATGCCAGCTTCAGGCCAAACGCCACCCCGCCAGGCCCACCGCCGACGCCGCACGGCAGGTAAACAAACAGCGGATGGTCGGCATCCACCACGCGCCCCTGCTGCGCGAACTGCGCCTTCAGACGCTGGCCGGCGACCGCATAACCTAAAAACAACGTGCGGGAATTTTCATCATCGATAAAGAAACAGTTCGGATCGGACTGTGCCGCCTTACGGCCCTGCTCAACCGCCACGCCATAATCTTCTTCATACTCCACGACCGTCACGCCGTGGCTGCGCAGTTTGGCTTTTTTCCATGCGCGAGCGTCGGCAGACATATGAACCGTCACCTTAAAGCCGATACGGGCGCTCATAATGCCGATCGACATCCCAAGGTTGCCGGTGGAGCCTACGGCGATGCTGTACTGACTGAAGAACTGTTTAAACTCAGGCGAAAGCAGAATGCTGTAATCGTCTTGTGTGGTCAGCAGACCAGCCTCCAGCGCCAGTTTTTCCGCGTGGGTTAGCACTTCATAAATACCGCCACGCGCTTTAATTGAGCCGGAAATCGGTAGATGGCTGTCTTTCTTCAGCAGAATTTCGCCGTTGATGCGCTGCCCATACTCTTTTTCCAGCCGCTTTTGCATCGCCGGGATCGCGGCCAGTTCGGATTCGATAATGCCGCCAGTGGCTGCGGTTTCCGGGAATGCCTGCGCCAGATACGGCGCGAAGCGCGTCAGACGAGCGTGGGCATCCTGAACATCGTGCTCTGTCAGGCCAACATACGGTAAACCTTCCGCAAGAGAGGTAGTGCCAGGGTTAAACCAGGTCGTCTCCTTGAGAGCGACCAGATCTTCCACTAAAGGATGCTGGGCGATAAGTGTTTGAATGTTTTCCATAGTCAGTCTCTTTGCGCTTAGATAATAAAGGAAAGCAGGAATGTGCAAACCAGTGCAATAACGGACGCGATAAATGTCGCGGTCGTATAATATTTGAACGTCTCATTTAGGGTGGCGCCGCAGTACTGCTTCACCAGCCAGAAGAGGGAATCGGTGACGATCGTGCAGCCAATCGCGCCGGAACCGATGGCAATGGCGATGATCTCCGGGCTAACGTTGGGGTAGAGCGGCAGCATCGGGGCCACGATTGCCGTCGCACCCATCATCGCCACCGTGGCAGAGCCCACCGCAGCATGCAGGATTAACGCCACCAGCCATGCCAGCAGAATCGGGTGCATATGCATGTTCGAGAGGATCAGCGCGAGGGTATCCGCCAGTCCGCTGCTCTTGAGGATAGCGTTGAATGCGCCGCCTGCGCCGATAATCAGCAAAATGTTAGCAATGGAGCCAAAACCGTTTTCGGTGTGGGTCAGCAGCGCACCCATGCCAATGTGCTGACGCAGGCCGAGAATGTAATAGGCCACGAAAACGGCAATAAACATCGCGGTGATCGGGTTACCAATAAACTCCAACAGCGTATAAACCGTGCTGCCTTTCGCCATGTTCAGCTCAGCGACGGTTTTTACCAGCATCAGGCCAATCGGCAGCAGTACGGTAAACAGCGTAGCGCCCAGCGATGGCAGCGTACTTTCGTCGCGCACCTTGAGGTCGGAAAACTCAGCCGGAACCGGTTTAAACGGCAGACGGTTACCGAGGAATTTCAGATACAGCGGACCGCCGATCAGCGAGGCCATTAAGCCCACCAGTAAGCCGTAGACAATCACGGTGCCAATGTCCGCGCCCAGCTTGTTCGCCACGAACAGGGCGGCTGGATGCGGCGGCACGACGCAGTGTACCGCCATCAGCGCTGTACATAACGGAATCGCCAGCTTCAGTAGCGAGGTATTGGTTTTTTTGGCAATTGAAAAGGCCAGAGGAATCAACAGCACTACGCCGACTTCAACAAACAGCGTGATCCCGCAAATCAGCCCGACCAGTACCATAATGACGTCAGCGGAAAGCCAGCGACAGCGCTGTAGCGTCAGGCCGATACGTTCGGCCGCGCCGGACACTTCCATCATTTTGCCAAGAATGGTCCCAAGGCCGATAACCGCGGCGAGGAAGCCCAGCGTACCGCCGATGCCACTCTCAATGGCATTGACCATATCCAGCGGCCCCATACCCATCATCGTACCCACGAAGAAGCTGGCTAACAGCAGCGCCAGAAACGGGTGGAATTTGAACTTCACGATGGTCAAAACGATTAACACGATGCTTATCAGCAGCGTGCTCACAACCCAGATTTGAGAGTGCATAACTCACCTTGCCCTGTGATTAATATAGGGTTATTGGACAAAAATAAGGCATGGTCTGACAAACGATATAAATCCCCTTTCACATGAGCCAGATTGCATCAAGTAGGTGATTTACGTCTAATTACGCTTTGTTTATGCGATATGGTTCACCTTGATTCATCTTTGTGCTGATTTTTGCAGCGAACTTTTTTACACTCCGGCGAATGAATCAGGAGGACAGGAGGTGAACATGGATCCCTTACGCGAGGTCAGAAATCGGCTGCTCAACGGCTGGCAGTTGTCAAAGCTGTATACCTTTGAAGTGGCGGCCCGGCACCAGTCGTTTGCGCTGGCGGCAGATGAGCTGTCACTAAGCCCCAGCGCTGTCAGCCATCGCATTAATCAGCTGGAAGATGAGCTGGGTATTCAGCTGTTTGTTCGTTCGCATCGTAAAGTGGAACTCACCCACGAGGGCAAGCGGGTGTTCTGGGCGCTGAAATCATCGCTGGATACGCTGAATCAGGAAATCCTTGATATTAAAAATCAGGAGTTGTCCGGGACCCTCACCGTGTACTCACGGCCTTCTATCGCTCAGTGCTGGCTGGTTCCGGCGCTCGGCGACTTTACCCGTCGCTATCCGTCGATTTCGCTGACCATGCTGACCGGGAACGACAACGTCAATCTGCAGCGTGCCGGGGTCGATCTGGCCATCTATTTTGACGACGCACCCTCCGCGCAGCTCACGCACCACTTCCTGATGGATGAAGAGATCCTGCCGGTATGCAGCCCGGACTACGCTCGCCGCCATGACCTTACCGGTTCGCTGGTGAATTTACCGCACTGTACGTTGCTGCATGACAGACAGGCGTGGAGTAACGACTCCGGGACCGATGAATGGCACAGTTGGGCGCAGCATTTTTCGGTGAATCTGCCGACATCGTCGGGAATTGGTTTCGATCGTTCTGATTTGGCGGTGATTGCGGCGATGAATCATATCGGCGTGGCGATGGGCCGAAAGCGGCTGGTGCAAAAACGCCTCGACAGCGGAGAGCTGGTTGCGCCTTTTGGCGATATGGCGCTGAAATGCCATCAGCACTACTACATCACCACCCTGCCAGGCAGACAGTGGCCGAAAATCGAGGCGTTTATTCGCTGGCTTCAGGAACAGGTTAAATAAGCGGGCCGCGAATATTTTTTACGCTTTCTCGCTACACGCAAAGTGAAAAAGCATGCTAAATACGTGATATCACTCCTGATGATTTGCGTAAGGACGACCGTGTTAAAGCCGATTGTTTCCCTTTTACTGTTAGCCAGCGCCACCGTGTGTGCCGCGCAACCTGTGCTGACTGCGGCGCAGTATGCGCAGCAGCTTGGCGTTGGGATGGACGTAGACTGGGCGCGCACCGATCGGGGTATCCGTGAATTCGATCCGCTGGTGGTGCGGGATTACAAGGCGAAAGGGTTAACCCACGTGCGCATTCGCGTGGCGGGAGAGCCCACGGAGGCGCGGCTTATACATCTGCGCAAGCTGGTGGAAGCCTGCGAGCAGTATGGCGTGATCCCGATAATTGCCTATCAGGCTGACGAATATAAAAAAGATCCCAGTATCGGTAACGAAAAAGAGGTGGTTAACTGGTGGGTGGCGGTGGCGCATTACTTTGGTCAAAGCTCGCCGTTGCTGGGTTTCGACCTGATATACGAACCCTCTGATAAGCTCAACCATAATCAGGTATCGCTCAATCGGGTGTATGACAAAACCATTCGTACTGTCCATGCCATCGACCCGCAGCGGATGATTTTTATCGCGCCGCGACTACGCGCCGCGCCGGAAGATTTGCCTGACCTGAAACTGCCGCCGCAAAGTCAGAATACCGTGCTGGCTCAATGGCATATTTTTCCGTGGGGGCCGCTGAAAAATAATGGTAAATATCCGTGGACCTCAGGCACAGCGGCAGAAAAGGCCGCTATTCGCGCCCGTATCAATACCGCCATTCACTGGCAGCAGAAAACGGGTCATGTCAGTTGGGTGGGAGGGTGGTCGCCAGGAGAAACCATCAGGAACGCGCCTTCTGCCTCGCAAATGGCGTTTGCCCGCTTTATGGCGTGCGAACTGAAAAAAGCGAAAATTCCCTATGCTATCAATGCGGATACGCAGTTTTATGATGGCGAGGAAGGCGCCTGGCGTCCGGCGCTGGAGCCGTTACTGACGACGATGATCGTGCCTGAATGCGAAAAGCCCGGCGATAAGCCGGGCCATCATACGCTTAAACCGCCTGCCCCTGATGCGACACGCGTGACGCCAGCGGAAGCCAGCAAACAAAAATCAACAGTCCCATAAGGGTCATCAGCAGGCCCAGACTGGCTTGCCCGGTCTGCGGCAGCATTGCAGAGAACCACGCCAGCACGCCGGAACCAATGTTCTGTAATCCCCCAACCAGCGCACCGGCAGTGCCTGCCAGGAATGGGAAAGGCTCCATTGCGCCACTGGTTGCCAGCGGAAACAGCATCCCGGCACCGAAGAAAAATAGTGCGGCGGGAACCAGCAGCGTCCAGACGTTCATCACGTCAAACAGGCCCGGGATCCACATCATTAAACCGGCTACCAGACAGCAGATAACCGACTGCCACATCAGCGTCGAGAAACGCTTATTCGGGCGACCGGCGAACCAGGCGCCGAAAAATGCCGCCGGGATGGGCAGAATAAACAGGATACTGACCACCATGCTGCTTAAACCGAGCCTTGCGCCCAACAATACCCCGGAGCAGGCCTCGAAGACCGCAACGCCCGCCAGGCCGCCGATCAGCATCAGCACGTAACAGGTGAAAGAACTGTTACCAAACAGCGTTTTATAGCTGGCGATAAGGCGTGGACGCGGTGCGCCCGCAGGACGCGTTTCCGGCATCCAGCGCGCCATGCTAAACGTGACGCCCGCACACAGAACCAGCAGGAAAATGTAACAGGCGCGCCAGTTCCACAGGGTATCCAGCATGCCGCCAATCAGCGGGGCCAGCAGCGGACTCACCAGAATCCCCATGTTTAATAAACTATTCGCGTGGCGCAACTGCGTGCCTTCGTACAGATCGCGCGGTAAGGTTCGCGCCATTACACCGCCGACGCCTGTTCCCATGCCCTGGATTGCACTGGCGATAATCAGTACCGTCAGGCTGTGGGTGGTTATCGCGACCAGCGTGGCCAGCATGAAAATAGACATTCCGGTGAGGATCACCGGACGGCGGCCAACGCGATCGGAAAGTGGGCCGTAAAACAGTTGTGACAGGCCGTAGGTCAGCAGGTAGGCGGCCATTACGCTTTGCACCGCTCCTTCGCGAACGTTCAGTTCACGCGCCATATCAGCAATCGCGGGGATATAAATGGTTTGCGCCATCTGACCTACCGCCACCAGTAATACCAACATCAACAACAAATTGACGCTTCTATGCCTTTTCATTTCGCTGATTACTTTTAAAAAAGAGAAAAAAGAAGAATAAGGTGCTGTGCTTTCCCGTAAATGCGCGTGGAATCTACCACAACAGAAAAAGAAGGCCAGATAGTGGGCTGGAATGTTTACGCGATGAACGGCAGGAAATGTAAACAAAAAGCGGCAACAAATGTTGCCGGATTGCATCGGCTTTACGGCGCGATCATGACAAGCGAAGTAAGACAGCGCCTACGGCAATACCGGCGGCCGCGACAAGGCGTATTCCGGCAACCTTTTCTTTCAGCAGCAGCCAGGCGAGCAGAGCGCCAAACAGAATGGAGGTTTCACGCAGCGCTGCGACCACCGCCAACGGAGCCTGGGTCATGGCCCACAGCGCCAGACCGTAAGAACCCATCGTGCCAATCCCGCCCAGAATACCTTTCTTCCACTGCTGTACCAGATAGCGTGACGCTTCCCGGCGCCGGGCGATCATCGCCCAGCCCAGCAGACAGGAACCGTTCAGAAAGAAGGTCCACAGCGTATAACCGAGCGCGGTTTCTGATAAGCGTACGCCGGTGCCATCAACCAGCGTGTAACCAGCGATAAAGCAGGCGTTAATGAGCGCCAGTACGATCCCGCGTTGTGAGCTGCTGCGTCCGTTAAATGCCATGCCGAGAATGGCCAGACAGATCGTAGCAATCCCCACCCAGGCAAACACAGACAGGCTATCGCCAAGGAACAAGACGCTGATAATCGCAACCAGCAGCGGTGCTGTCCCACGCATCAGAGGATAGGTCTGGCTCATATCCGAAACCTGATAGGTTTTGGCGACCAGGACCGTATACACCACTTGCAACGCGGTTGAGACGGCCAAAAACGGCAGGCTGGCGGCGGAAGGCTGAGGCGCGAAGGGTAAGCAGATCAATGCCATAATCGCCGCGGAGCCGCTGACGCCAATCGCCGAGTACAGTTTATCGTTTCCAGCTTTAACAATGGCATTCCAACTGGCATGCAGCAGCGCGGCAAACAGCAAAATGCAGAAAACAGAAAGCGTCATGGTGGCGTTCTTCCCTGAGAATGTCATAAAAACGTAACATATTGGCGCGAGACAAGCACCAGGGAGAAGGTGAAAGGGGAGCGGAGTGTTACCCGCTCCCCTTAGGTGCGACTTGAATCCGAATTACTTAACGTATTTCAGAACGGCATCAAGTAGTTGCAGTGCTGCAACAATGAGTTTGAGGATAAGAATAGCGATATCCACGAGGCTCATACGCTCTCCTTTTGGTACAAGGAGCACGGTGCTGACGTACCTCGCCGCTGCCTGTTGCCAGCACCTTTGTTGACATAACACAGTGTGCTCACACGGGGGTTAAGGCGCTGACGGCACCACCCGTTTCAGCCAGGACTTTGATGCGCCGGTTTACGATGCGGCCCCCGCATAACACATTGCGTACCGAGACATTATAGATAAGTACTGTATAAATTAACAGTATTTTATAGACATTGTGTCATTCATGTTCCATACTCAAAACCATCAAAATTCGTGCCGAAATTGCGTGTTCTTCGCAGAACGCGTATACTTTTTCCGTTGACATAACACAGTGTGTTCGGCGGCTACCAACCGCACAGCGCTGAAAAAAACCTCGCTCCGGCGGGGTTTTTTGTTTTCCGACTCTGCACAGCGAAATGTGATCGTTGACGCATTTTTATGCAGATGAAAAATTTTCCATTGTCACGCTGAAAAACCTGTGTTTGTATAAATCCAGTTAATCAACAAACAGACAGGTCCCTAATGAACCCTTCCATGCTGACTGCGACCCTACTAAAAACTGCGCCATCTCGCGCAGCGGTCGTCGTGCGTGTGGTGGTGGTCGTCGGCAATGCGCCGTAGGGTCCGGATCAACACACGATTCCAAAACCCCGCCGGCGCAAACCGGGCGGGGTTTTTCGTTTAAGAGACCTGCCCGAAGCAAAGGCCCAGAATAAAAGGACTGGAGCATGGCAAGTTCGGGCATAACATCCAAGCGTACGCGTTTTACGGGCGCAGAATTCATCGTTCATTTCATGGAACGCCAGGGGATTCAGGTGGTCACCGGTATTCCTGGCGGATCGATTCTTCCCGTCTATGACGCTTTAAGCCAAAGCACGCAAATCCGTCATATCCTGGCGCGCCACGAGCAGGGCGCGGGGTTTATCGCGCAGGGGATGGCGAGAACCGATGGTAAACCCGCCGTCTGTATGGCCTGCAGCGGACCGGGCGCGACCAACCTGGTGACCGCCATTGCCGACGCGCGGCTGGATTCCATCCCGCTGGTGTGTATCACCGGGCAGGTTCCGGCCTCAATGATCGGGACCGACGCCTTCCAGGAAGTCGATACCTACGGCATCTCTATCCCCATCACCAAGCACAACTATCTGGTCCGCCATATCAGTGAATTACCGCAGGTCATGAGCGATGCGTTCCGCATTGCGCAGTCCGGCCGTCCGGGCCCGGTGTGGATAGACATTCCTAAGGATATTCAAACCGCCGTTTTTGAGATTGAAGAGATGCCGGAGCCCGCGCAGAAAATGGCGGCACCGGCGTTCAGCCAGGACAGCATTCGCGATGCCGCAGCCATGATTAACGCCGCACAGCGTCCGGTGCTGTATCTCGGCGGCGGCGTGATTAACGCGCCTGAGCGGGTTCGTGAACTGGCAGAAAAAGCTATGCTGCCCACCACCATGACCTTAATGGCGCTCGGTATGCTGCCGAAAGCGCATCCGCTGTCGTTAGGCATGCTGGGTATGCACGGCGCGCGCAGCACTAACTTTATTCTGCAAGAAGCGGACTTATTGATTGTTCTGGGCGCGCGTTTTGATGACCGGGCGATTGGTAAAACCGAGCAGTTCTGTCCGAACGCCAAAATCATCCATGTGGATATCGACCGTGCGGAGCTGGGTAAAATCAAACAGCCGCACGTGGCGATTCAGGCGGATGTCGATGAGGTTCTGGCGCAACTGATCCCATTAATTGACGCGCAGCCGCGAGAGTCGTGGCATCAAATGGTGGCCGATTTACAACGCGAATTCCCCTGCAGCATTCCGCAGGAAAGCGACCCGCTCAGCCACTATGGGCTGATCAACGCCGTAGCGGCCTGCGTGGATGACAATGCCATTATCACCACCGACGTAGGCCAGCATCAGATGTGGGCCGCACAGGCTTACCCGCTGAACCGTCCGCGTCAGTGGCTGACCTCCGGCGGTCTGGGAACCATGGGCTTTGGCCTGCCGGCGGCAATTGGCGCAGCGCTGGTCAACCCGGACAAAAAGGTGCTGTGCTTCTCCGGCGACGGTAGCCTGATGATGAATATTCAGGAAATGGCAACGGCCAGCGAAAATCAGCTGGATATTAAAATCATCCTGATGAATAACGAAGCGTTGGGTCTGGTGTATCAGCAGCAGAGTTTGTTCTATAAGCAGGGCGTTTTTGCGGCGACATATCCGGGGATGATTAACTTTATGCAGATAGCCGCCGGGTTTGGCCTCGAAACCTGCGATTTGAATAACGAAGCGGATCCACAGGCAGCGTTGCAGGAGATTATTAATCGCCCTGGACCTGCGCTGATCCACGTGCGCATCGATGCCGAAGAAAAAGTGTACCCGATGGTGCCGCCGGGTGCGGCAAACACAGAAATGGTGGGGGAATAAGCCATGCAACAGCAGATTCATGACAACGTAATCCTGGAACTCACCGTACGCAACCATCCGGGCGTAATGACCCACGTCTGCGGGCTGTTTGCCCGCCGCGCGTTCAACGTGGAAGGCATTCTCTGTCTACCGATTCAGGACAGCGACAAGAGCCGCATCTGGCTACTGGTCAATGACGATCAGCGTCTTGAGCAGATGATAAGCCAGATCGACAAGCTGGAAGATGTGGTGAAAGTGGCCCGCAACCAGTCCGACCCGTCGATGTTTAACAAAATCACGGTTTTCTTTGAGTGAGTTAGTCGCCGTCTGAATCCGGGGTGATGACTTTGACAGAGCCGTTCCGGCAGTGGGTTGCATAATCTGCCGGCAACGGGCGATCGCTTATCAGTACGTCAAAAGTGGAGAGCGGGCCAATGCTGGCGGGAGCAACCTCATCAAACAGGGCGTGGCGGGTCAGCAGAATTTTGCGCAATCCGCGCTCCATCGCTTTGCGTTTGGTGGCCAGATCGTCCGGATTGAACCAGCTAACGCCGAAATGCTCATGGACTCCGCTGGCAGAGATAAACACTTTTCGTGGGTTGAGCGCATCCAGCGGAGAGGGATTGCTGGTGTCGTAAAAGGCATCACTTTTCGCCCGATAGGTGCCCCCGCAAAGAATCGCCGTGGCGTTGGGTTTTTCATTTAGCGCCACGAATACCCGGTGTGAGTAGCAAATTCCGGTAAAGGTAATATCGTCCGGGATCATGCTGACGACTAATGGCATTTCTGCACCATTATCAAAAAAGACCAGATCGTTTTCACTGACCAGTCCCGCGGCCAGAATGGCAACCGGTAAATCGTCGCGATGATACTGCTTTTGCACGGGGAGCGGAGCGTTAACGAGGGTGGCGGGCTTGTTCACCATCACGATGTAACCACCGAGTAGCGTAAGCGGCAATGGTTCGTCATCCTGGCTGAGATCCCGACGGATGGTCATCACGGAAACCTCCAGCATGCGCGCCGCCTCTTTCAGATGGATTCTGTCGGTCTTCTTCAACAATTCCATCAGACGTCGAATACGTTCTTTTTGCTTGGTTTCCATGCACACTCTCCACGAATCATGTTTTTATGTTCCTTCAGTAACATTTATGTGTTTCTGGGAACATGATATTGCTGCATTACTATACGTCTGACCATTGGGAAATAAAAGCGTGTTTTTACACGTTTTATTGATTATAAGCAGCGAGTTTTCAGTCAATTGTAAGCAAGTTAATCATTTTGAGTGTGATAGAGACGCAACATTTAGCATAATAAATAAACAATAAAATGATCCTCCAATCGCGATCCTAGTCACAAATGATACGGAAGTAACATGATAATGTTATTTTAATATCATTGTTGTGTGATTGTTTCTGAGAGGTAGTAAAATGGATATCGCGGTTATTGGCTCCAACATGGTGGATCTCATCACCTACATCAACCAGATGCCCAAAGAAGGGGAAACGCTGGAAGCACCCGCCTTTAAAATTGGTTGTGGCGGTAAAGGGGCAAATCAGGCCGTTGCGGCTGCTAAGCTCAATTCCAAAGTGCTGATGCTGACGAAAGTCGGTGATGATATTTTTGCGGATAACACCATTCGTAATCTCGAATCCTGGGGGATTAATACGACCTATGTCGAAAAGGTACCCTGCACCAGCAGCGGCGTTGCACCGATCTTTGTTAATGCAAACTCCAGCAACAGCATTCTGATTATTAAAGGCGCCAACAAGTTTCTCTCCCCGGAAGATATCGATCGCGCGGCGGAAGATCTGAAAAAGTGTCAACTTATTGTCCTGCAGCTGGAAGTACAGTTGGAAACGGTTTATCACGCGATTGAATTCGGTAAAAAACACGGTATTGAAGTGTTATTAAATCCCGCCCCTGCATTACGGGAATTAGATATGTCTTATGCCTGTAAATGCGATTTCTTCGTGCCAAATGAAACCGAGCTCGAAATATTAACCGGTATGCCGGTGGATACCTATGACCATATTCGCGCCGCGGCACGTTCTTTGGTCGATAAAGGTCTGAACAATATTATCGTCACCATGGGGGAGAAAGGTGCTCTGTGGATGACGCGTGACCAGGAAGTCCATGTCCCGGCGTTTAAAGTGAACGCTGTCGATACCAGTGGCGCAGGTGACGCTTTCATCGGTTGTTTTGCCCACTATTACGTTCAAAGCGGTGATGTCGAAGCCGCCATGAAAAAAGCCGCTCTCTTCGCTGCATTCAGCGTTACCGGGAAAGGCACTCAATCATCTTATCCAAGCATCGAACAATTTAATGAGTTTCTTACCTTAAACGAATAATACTCCTGCATTGTAAAAGGTAGCACTATGAACGATAAAAACATCATTCAGATGCCCGACGGCTATCTGAATAAGACGCCTCTGTTCCAGTTTATTTTGTTATCCTGTTTATTCCCTTTATGGGGATGCGCAGCCGCATTAAATGATATTCTGATTACGCAATTCAAAAGCGTATTTTCACTCAGCAACTTTGCTTCGGCATTAGTTCAGAGTGCCTTTTATGGCGGTTATTTTTTAATTGCGATTCCGGCATCTTTGGTGATTAAAAAGACCAGTTATAAAATCGCCATCTTAATGGGACTGACCCTTTATATTGTTGGCTGTACGCTCTTTTTCCCGGCATCGCACATGGCCACCTACACCATGTTCCTCGCGGCAATTTTTGCGATTGCGATTGGCCTGAGCTTCCTGGAAACTGCAGCCAACACCTACAGCTCCATGATTGGCCCAAAAGCGTATGCCACCCTGCGCCTGAACATCAGCCAGACCTTTTACCCCATTGGTGCAGCCGCCGGTATTCTGCTGGGTAAATATCTGGTCTTCTCTGAAGGCGAGAGTCTGGAAAAACAGATGGCTGGGATGAACGCGGAGCAGATCCACAACTTTAAAGTGTTGATGCTGGAAAATACCCTTGAGCCTTACAAGTACATGATTATGGTGCTGGTTGTGGTGATGGTGTTGTTCCTGCTGACCCGCTTCCCGACCTGTAAAGTCGCGCAAACGGCGAGTCATAAACGTCCGTCAGCGATGGATACGCTGCGTTATCTGGCCAGCAATGCCCGTTTCCGCCGTGGGATTGTGGCGCAGTTCCTGTACGTGGGGATGCAGGTCGCGGTGTGGTCATTTACCATCCGTCTGGCGCTGGAATTGGGCGATATCAACGAGCGCGACGCCTCAACCTTCATGGTCTATAGCTTTGCCTGCTTCTTTATCGGCAAGTTTATCGCCAACATCTTGATGACACGCTTCAATCCGGAAAAAGTGCTGATCCTCTACTCCATCATTGGCGCACTGTTTCTGGTCTATGTTGCGCTGGCGCCAAGCTTTAGCGCCGTGTACGTTGCCGTACTGGTGAGCGTCCTGTTTGGACCCTGCTGGGCGACAATCTATGCCGGTACGCTGGATACCGTGGATAACGAACATACTGAAATGGCGGGAGCAGTCATTGTCATGGCGATTGTTGGTGCAGCGGTGGTTCCGGCAATTCAGGGCTATGTGGCCGATATGTTCCACTCGCTACAACTCTCGTTCCTGGTCTCCATGTTGTGCTTCGTGTACGTCGGTATCTACTTCTGGCGTGAAAGCAAAGTGCGCAATAACCTGGCTGAAGCGACTGTTTCCTGAGGAGAGCGATCATGACAACACGTATCACGCTGTGGCGGGAACTCTTTGCAGAGCATCCGCGAATCTTACTGAAGAATAGCGACTTCACGGTTACCGCATTTCGTTACGCCAGCGGTGTGGAAGGGCTGAAGGTAGAAAACAGTCGTGGACATCTGGTTATTCTGCCCTGGATGGGGCAGATGATCTGGGATGCTCAGTTTGACGGGCATGAACTGACTATGCGCAACATGTTTAGCCAGCCGAAACCGGCTGCGGAAGTGGTAGCGACATACGGCTGCTTTGCTTTCCACTCGGGTATATTGGCTAATGGCTGCCCTTCGCCGGAAGATTCTCACCCGTTGCATGGCGAAATGGCCTGTGCCGCGATGGATGAGGCCTGGCTGGAGCTGGAGGGAGAGAATTTGCGCGTGAGCGGACGCTACGAGTATGTGATGGGATTCGGTCATCATTATCAGGCGCATCCTGCGGTGATTATGCGCAAAGCGAGTGCGCTGTTTGATATTCAGATGGCGGTCACCAACCTCGCCTCAGTGGCAATGCCTTTACAGTATATGTGCCATATGAACTATGCCTACGTACCGGAAGCGACCTTCAGCCAGAATATCCCGGATGAAGCCATGAAGTTGCGTGAGTCGGTACCCGCGCATGTTAAACCTACCGAGCAGTGGCTGGCGTTTAATCAGCGGATCATCCAGGGCGAGGCCTCGCTGGGGCGCCTCAACGAGCCCGATTTTTACGATCCGGAAATCGTTTTCTTCGCTGACCAACTGGACCGATACACGGATAAGCCTGAATTTCGCATGATCGCACCTGATGGCACCACGTTCGTGACACGTTTCTCCAGCGCGGAGCTGAATTATGTCACCCGTTGGATCCTCTATAACGGCGATCAGCAGGTGGCAGCCTTCGCCCTACCTGCGACCTGTCGCCCAGAAGGCTTCCTGGCGGCACAGCGAAAAGGCACGTTGATTCAGCTAGAACCGCAGCACACCCGCACATTTACCGTCACAACTGGCATCGCCTGATCGCTCAAGGCTTAAACAGCAGCGCGTCGGAACACAAAATCCTTCAAGCTGCATAAGGCGGCAAGTCTGCTCACCTCAGAAGCTTACTCAAGTCAGTGACTGGGGTGAGCAGACCAAGCCAACGCAGAGGCTGCTTGAAGGATAAAGTGTATATCGTTAAGGTAAGCACGTTTTTTATCCCCCAGGACAGAACCCATGATCACCGTTGCCCTTATCGACGACCACACTATCGTCCGCTCCGGCTTTGCCCAGTTGCTGGGGCTGGAACCTGATTTGCAGGTTGTGGCTGAGTTCGGCTCAGGCAGTGAGGCGCTGGCGGGATTACCGGGACGTGGCGTGCAGGTATGTATCTGTGATATCTCGATGCCTGATATCTCCGGTCTTGAACTGTTAAGCCAGTTGCCAAAAGGGATGGCGATTATCATGCTCTCCGTCCACGACAGCCCGGCGCTGGTGGAGCAGGCGCTCAACGCGGGCGCGCGTGGTTTCCTTTCTAAACGCTGTAGCCCTGATGAGCTGATCGCGGCGGTGCATACCGTGGCGACCGGCGGTTGCTATTTGACGCCGGATATCGCCGTCAAACTGGCGGCTGGTCGTCAGGATCCGCTGACCAAACGCGAACGTCAGGTGGCGGAGAAACTGGCGCAAGGCATGGCGGTAAAAGAGATTGCCGCCGAACTGGGCCTGTCGCCGAAAACGGTGCACGTGCATCGCGCTAACCTGATGGAAAAACTGGGCGTTAGCAACGATGTCGAACTGGCCCGCCGGATGTTTGACGGCTGGCAATGAACACGCTCTGTTCCCGGTTCATCACCGTTGTTGCCTGCTTCTTTATCTTCTCTGCCGCGTGGTTCTGCTTGTGGAGTATCAGCCTGCACCTGGTTGAGCGCCCGGAGTTGGCGGTACTGCTGTTTCCGTTTGGCCTGCGTCTGGGGCTGATGCTGCAATGTCCACGCGGCTACTGGCCGGTGCTGCTGGGTGCGGAATGGCTGCTTCTTTTCTGGCTGGCGCAGGAAGTGGCGCTGGCTCACTTGCTACTTTTGATGATCGGGAGCTTCCTCACGTTACTCCCGGTGATGCTGATTTCGCGCTACCGCCATCAGCGCGACTGGCGCACGCTGCTGTTGCAGGGCGCGGCGCTGACGGCGGCGGCGTTGCTGCAATCGCTGCCCTGGCTTGGGCAAGGCGAAGAGGCGTGGAATGCCCTACTGCTGACGCTCACTGGTGGATTAACGCTGGCTCCGATCTGTCTGGTTTTCTGGCACTATCTTACCAGCACCACCTGGTTGCCGCTGGGCCCGGCGGTGGTGTCTCAGCCGGTGAACTGGCGCGGGCGGCATCTGGTCTGGTATCTGCTGCTGTTTAGCGTCAGCCTGTGGTTGCAGCTTGGCCTGCCCGATGAACTGTCGCGCTTCACGCCGTTTTGCCTCGCGCTGCCGATCATTGCGCTCGCCTGGCACTACGGCTGGCAGGGGGCGCTGATTGCCACGTTAATGAACGCCATTGCGCTGATTGCCAGCCAGACCTGGCACGATCATCCCGTCGACCTGTTGCTCTCCCTGCTGGTGCAAAGCCTGACCGGGCTGCTGCTCGGCGCGGGGATCCAGCGTCTGCGCGAGCTTAACCAGTCGCTGCAAAACGAATTAGCGCGCAACCACCGTCTGGCTGAACGCCTGCTGGAGACCGAAGAGAGCGTGCGCCGGGATGTGGCGCGCGAACTGCACGATGATATCGGTCAGACCATCACCGCCATTCGCACCCAGGCGGGCATTGTCCAGCGGCTGGCGCCGGAAAACGCAGGGGTGAAGCGCAGCGGGGTGCATATCGAACAACTTTCTCTTGGCGTATACGATTCTGTGCGTCGTCTGTTGGGTCGTCTGCGTCCGCGCCAGTTGGATGATCTCACGCTGGAACAAGCGATCCGCTCATTGATGCGTGAAATGGAGCTGGAAAGCCGCGGCATCGTCAGCCACCTTGACTGGCGAATTGACGAATCTGCACTCAGCGAAAGTCAGCGGGTGACGCTGTTTCGCGTTTGTCAGGAAGGGCTGAACAACATCGTTAAGCACGCCAACGCCAGCGCGGTGACGCTTCAGGGCTGGCAGCAGGATGAACGGCTGATGCTGGTGATTGAGGACGACGGCAGCGGCCTGCCGCCGGGGTCGAATCAGCAGGGATTTGGCCTCACCGGGATGCGTGAACGTATTACCGCCCTCGGGGGATCGCTCTCGATTTCCTGTACGCACGGCACGCGGGTCAGCGTGTCGTTACCCCAGCGTTATGTGTAAGGAGCGATCATGTTTTCGTTTTTAAAAGCCCCAGTCAGCGCGCCGCTCATCACCGATAAGCGTGAAGTGGATGCCCTCTACCGCTACTGGCGGCGACATATTCTGACCACTATCTGGCTCGGCTACGCGCTGTTCTATTTCACACGCAAGAGCTTCAACGCCGCCGTACCGGATATCCTCACCAGCGGCGTGCTGACCCGCAGCGACATTGGTCTGCTGGCGACGCTGTTTTACATCACCTACGGCCTGTCGAAGTTTGTTTCCGGTATCGTCAGTGACCGTTCCAACGCCCGCTATTTTATGGGGTTTGGGCTTATCGCCACCGGCGTGGTGAACATTCTGTTTGGCTTCTCCACCTCGCTCTGGGCTTTTGCGGTGCTCTGGGCGCTGAACGCCTTTTTCCAGGGCTGGGGGTCGCCGGTCTGCGCGCGTTTATTGACCGCGTGGTATTCGCGTACCGAACGCGGCGGCTGGTGGGCGCTGTGGAATACTGCGCACAATGTTGGCGGGGCGCTGATCCCTATCGTGATGGCGGCGACGGCGCTGCTCTACGGCTGGCGTGCCGGGATGATGATCGCCGGGCTGCTGGCGATTGTAGTGGGGATTTTTCTCTGCTGGCGGCTGCGCGACAGGCCGCAGGCGATTGGTCTGCCGCCGATTGGCGACTGGCGCCATGATGAGCTGGAAATCGCCCAGCAGCAGGAAGGCGCAGGGCTGAGCCGTAAAGAGATCCTCACTCGCTATGTGTTGCTGAACCCCTATATCTGGCTGCTGTCGCTGTGTTACGTGCTGGTGTACGTCGTCCGCGCCGCCATCAACGACTGGGGCAATCTGTATATGTCGGAGACGCTCGGCGTGGATCTGGTGACCGCCAATACCGCCGTGACCATGTTCGAATTGGGCGGATTTATCGGCGCGCTGGTCGCAGGCTGGGGCTCGGACAAACTGTTTAACGGCAACCGCGGTCCAATGAACCTGATTTTTGCTGCCGGAATTTTGCTCTCCGTGGGCTCGTTGTGGCTGATGCCGTTCGCCAGTTACGTGATGCAGGCGGCGTGCTTCTTCACCACCGGATTCTTCGTCTTCGGCCCGCAAATGCTGATCGGCATGGCGGCGGCGGAGTGCTCGCACAAAGAGGCAGCGGGCGCGGCAACCGGATTTGTCGGGCTGTTTGCCTATCTGGGGGCATCGCTTTCCGGCTGGCCGCTGGCGAAGGTGATGGAGGTCTGGCACTGGACCGGATTCTTTGTGGTGATCGCCATTGCGGCGGGGATTTCCGCGCTGCTGCTGCTGCCGTTTTTGAACGCCCAGGCTCCACGCGAACTCAACGAAGCGTGATGCACCTCACCTTTTTGCCCTGAGTAGGGCAAAACTAAGAAATTTTCCCGGTTTCACCTGGACGCTGTCTCAGGCGTGTCCCCCGGCTGATTTTTACAATGCCTGCCATTCGCAGGTATAAAAATTAGCTCGGGAGTGTTAAATGCTGGCCTTTCTAAACCAGGTACGCAAGCCGACCCTGGATCTGCCGCTCGATGTGCGGCGCAAAATGTGGTTCAAACCGTTCATGCAGTCCTATCTGGTGGTCTTTATTGGCTACCTGACCATGTATCTGATCCGCAAAAACTTCAACATCGCGCAGAACGACATGATCTCCACCTACGGGCTGAGCATGACGCAGCTGGGAATGATTGGCCTGGGCTTCTCCATCACCTACGGCGTGGGTAAAACGCTGGTTTCCTACTACGCCGACGGCAAAAATACCAAGCAGTTCCTGCCGTTTATGCTGATCCTCTCCGCCATCTGTATGCTCGGCTTCAGCGCCAGCATGGGGGCGGGTTCAACCAGCCTGTTCCTGATGATCGCCTTCTACGCGCTGAGCGGTTTTTTCCAGAGTACCGGTGGCTCGTGTAGCTATTCCACCATCACCAAATGGACGCCGCGTCGCAAGCGGGGTTCTTACCTCGGCATGTGGAATATCTCCCATAACCTCGGTGGTGCGGGTGCGGCTGGCGTGGCGCTGTTTGGCGCCAACTATCTGTTCGACGGTCACGTCATTGGTATGTTTATCTTCCCGTCAATTATCGCCCTGATTGTCGGCTTTATCGGCCTGCGCTACGGCAGCGACTCCCCGGAGTCTTATGGCCTCGGTAAAGCTGAAGAGCTGTTCGGCGAGGAGATAAGCGAAGAGGACAAAGAGACTGAAGAAAATGAGATGACCAAATGGCAGATCTTTGTTGAGTACGTGCTGAAAAACAAAGTGATCTGGCTGCTGTGCTTCTCCAACATTTTCCTGTACGTGGTGCGCATCGGTATCGACCAGTGGTCCACTGTCTACGCTTTCCAGGAGCTGAAGCTCTCCAAAGAAGTGGCGATTCAGGGTTTTACCCTGTTTGAAGTGGGCGCGTTGGTCGGCACGCTATTGTGGGGTTGGCTCTCTGACCTGGCTAACGGTCGTCGTGCGCTGGTAGCCTGCGTGGCGCTGGCGTTGATTATCGCAACTCTGGGCGTTTATCAGCACGCCAGCAACCAGTATGTCTATCTGGCTTCGCTGTTTGCGCTGGGCTTCCTGGTGTTCGGTCCTCAGCTGTTAATCGGCGTTGCAGCCGTCGGATTCGTACCGAAAAAAGCGATCGGCGCAGCCGATGGGATTAAAGGCACCTTCGCATATCTGATTGGTGACAGCTTCGCCAAGCTGGGTCTGGGGATGATTGCCGACGGCACGCCGATTTTTGGTCTGACCGGCTGGGCGGGCACGTTCGCCGCGCTGGATACCGCCGCCATCGGTTGTATCTGCCTGATGGCCATCGTGGCCGTGTTTGAAGAACGTAAAATTCGCCGCGAGAAAAAAATTCAACAATTGAAAGTCGCTTAAGTTAAGTGTGCATTGGTAACTTTTGCCCGCCTGAATGGCGGGCTTTTTTATGTCGCGGATCCATCCTGAATCGTGTTGATACGTTCAGTCGTCGACAGAGAGGAATTTGCCGTTATGATGGGCATCCTGTCTGGTAATGGATGTGCGCATGATTTGGATAATGCTGGCCACATTGGTCGTTGTTTTTGTAGTGGGTTTTCGGGTGTTGACGTCCGGATCTCGACGGGCAATTCGCCGTCTGAGCGAGCGACTGAATATTGATGTTGTGCCGGTAGAGTCGATGATCGATCAGATGGGAAAAGTACAGGGTGAGGCTTTTTTACAGTACCTCCACCGCCCAGATGAATCGCATCTGCAAAATGCTGCCCAGGTGTTGTTGATCTGGCAAATCGTTATTGTCGACGGCAGTGAGTCGAATCTGCTGCAATGGCACCGTTGGCTGCAAAAAGCCCGATTGGCCACGCCGATTACTGACGCACAGGTGCGTCTGGCGCTCGGTTTTCTGCGCGAAATAGAGCCGGATATGCAGGAGTTTAATGCGTTTCAGATGCGCTATAACGCCTTTTTCCAGCCCGAAGATGGCGTGCACTGGCTACACTGACAGTCATGCCTGTTGGCGTTACGTGACTCAGGCCGACAAAGGGACCCTGCCGCTGGTCGAATAAGACACGTCGACATTCAGCGGTAAAGTTGCCAAAACGTTAAATGCGTCACAAATTTAATGTTACACTGCGTAACTTTTCTGCAATAACCCCACGCAGGTAACAAAATGAGTGAAGCTGTTGAACAAAAATCCCGCGCTGAGGCAAATGCCCGACCGAACTGGTCGGCGGTATTCGCCGTGGCGTTCTGCGTTGCCTGCCTGATAACCGTTGAGTTTCTGCCCGTTAGCCTGTTAACGCCGATGGCGCAGGATCTGGGGATTTCTGAAGGTGTTGCCGGACAATCGGTGACTGTGACGGCATTTGTTGCCATGTTCGCCAGCCTGTTTGTGACGCAAATTATCCAGGCGACCGATCGTCGCTACGTGGTGATCGTGTTTTCGGTGCTGCTGACGCTCTCCTGCCTGCTGGTTTCCTTTGCCAACTCTTTTTCACTGCTGCTCATTGGCCGCGCCTGCCTCGGTCTGGCGCTTGGCGGATTCTGGGCGATGTCGGCGTCGCTGACCATGCGTCTGGTTCCCGCCCGTACGGTACCGAAAGCGCTGTCGGTGATTTTTGGCGCGGTCTCTGTCGCGCTGGTGATTGCCGCGCCGCTGGGGAGTTTTTTGGGCGGTATTATCGGCTGGCGCAACGTGTTTAATGCGGCGGCGGTAATGGGCGTGCTGTGCACGATTTGGGTGGTGAGAGCGCTGCCGTCGTTGCCAGGTGAACCTTCGCATCAGAAACAAAATATGTTCAGCCTGCTGCAGCGCCCGGGGGTGATGGCCGGGATGATTGCCATCTTTATGTCCTTTGCCGGACAGTTCGCCTTCTTTACCTATATTCGCCCGATCTATATGAATCTGGCAGGCTTTGAAGTTGATGGCCTGACGTTGGTGCTGCTGAGTTTTGGTATCGCCAGCTTTGTCGGGACGTCGCTCTCCTCGGTGGTTCTGAAGCGCTCGGTCAAACTGGCCTTAGCCGGTGCGCCGCTGGTACTGGCGCTTAGCGCGCTGGTCCTGATCCTGTGGGGTAGCGACAAAGTTGTGGCGGCAGGTATTGCGATTATCTGGGGCCTGGCGTTTGCGTTAGTTCCGGTCGGCTGGTCGACGTGGATCACCCGATCGCTTGCCGATCAGGCAGAAAAAGCTGGATCCGTCCAGGTCGCCGTGATCCAGCTTGCCAATACCTGCGGGGCAGCGGTGGGAGGCTATGCGCTCGATAACCTCGGACTGCTTTCGCCTCTGATGCTTTCCGGCAGCCTGATGCTGCTGACGGCGCTTCTGGTCACGATGAAGGTCAGAATACAGTGAGATTGTTGCCTGATGGCGCGCAGCTTTCAGGCAACACCGCTATCTGACGGCTGACTCAATCAAAACCCTTGTTTTCGGCGGTATGGGCAAACCATTCGCCGCTTTTCTTCACCGTACGTTTTTGCGTATCTAAATCTAACTGGACAAAACCGTAGCGGTTTTTATATCCGTTGAGCCAGGACCAGTTATCAATAAAGGTCCACATATGGTAGCCAAGACAATTACACCCTTCGCTAACGCCTTTATGTAGCCATTTAAGATGCGCGGAAACAAATTCAATACGGTAGCTGTCGTTGATTTGGTCCTGCTGAATAAAACGTTGCTCATTTTCGACTCCCATGCCGTTTTCAGAAATAAAACAGCGCGGGTTGCCGTAGTTATCACGCAGATTAGTAATAATATCGTAAATACCTGGCTCGTAAATTTCCCAGCCACGGTAAGGGTTCATTTTACGCCCCGGCATTTCGTAATAATCAAACAGCCACTCCGGCATAAACGGTGCGTCAGGATTGACGGCAGTATCACGACATTTCACGCGGCGCGGCTGATAATAATTAATACCGAGCAGGTCGATTTTGCCATCGGCGATGAGCTGACTGTCGCCTGGCTGACATGCTGGGAGTTGATCGTACTCTTTTAGCAGCTCTATCAGATCCGCCGGATATTCACCTTTTAGCACCGGGTCAAGGAAGCTGCGGTTAAACAGCAGATCCGCATGGTGCGCAGCTTTTACATCCGCCGGGTGTTGTGAGCGCGGATAAGAGGGCGTTAAATTCAGGATCACACCGATTTCACCGTCATAACTTCCGGCGTGGTACGCGCGCACCGCCGTGGAATGCGCCAGTACGGTGTGATACGCCACGGTGGCCGCGCGTTTGAAATCCACCACATTAGGGTAATGGAAGTCATACAGATAGCCGCCTTCTACCGGGACAATCGGTTCGTTAAAGGTGAACCAGTGCTTCACCCGATTGCCGAACAAGGTAAAACAGGTTTGTGCGTAGCGACCAAACGCCTCAACCACATCACGGTTTTCCCAGCCACCTTTCTCCTGCATCACCATCGGCATATCGAAGTGGAACAGGGTGATAAATGGCGTAATGCCTTGCGCCAGCAGCTCATCGATGACGTTGTTATAGAAATCAACTGCCTGCGGATTGACGTCGCCAGTACCGTCCGGGATCAGTCGTGACCAACTGATTGAAGTGCGGAAGCTGTTGTGCTTCAGCTGTTTGAGCAGTGCGATGTCCTGTTTCCAGTGCTGATAAAAGGTCGAGGTGTTCGCCGGGCCAATCCCCTGATGGAAACGCCCAGGCTGGCGGTCGAACCACACGTCCCATGTCGTCTGGCTTTTGCCGCCGTTCAGACTATCCCCTTCGGTTTGCAGCGCCGAGCAGGCACTGCCCCACCAAAAGTTTTCGGGAAAACGGTATCGCATTATCTTGCTCCTTGATGTGTTTCATTTCCCTACACAATAGGCGATTTTGCAAAACAGAAACCGGTTACAGCACTCGTTTTTCAATGCGATAGTTACAAATCCGGGCATTCAACTTTGCCCAGCGCTTCCCAGTAGTTGTTCTGATTGTTTCTTTGTATTGCCAGAATGGCTTCGCGGATGTGTTGCTGATTACGCGTATCAGCCATAATCGTTTTTTCCCACACCTCATCCGATGGCGACCCCTGCGGGGTACAAATCTTGCGTAAATCCTTCAATACGGTGTTTTTTTCATGAACGGACTGTAGAGAGCCATAAGCCGAATCGGCCTGCGCCAAACCCGGCAGCATGAAAAGAATGGCAATAAGCGGTAAAACGGCTTGTTTCATGATAATAATCCTTGTTGTCGATGCGCATCATCTCAAGAGTAAGTGTAGACGGCATGCGCCTCACTCATCAGCCTGTGTTAATTTCTAAAAAGAAAATCAGCCAGAAGTTTTAGTTTTTCAGGAGGATAGGATGCAAATACAGATTACAGATACCATTACTGAAGACGATCAAAATGCTCTGCTTGTTGGATTGCGCGCCTACAATCGCCAGTTCCTGAGGACCACCAATTTTGGCGACCTGGCGGTGTACTGGCGCGATGAGCACAATGAAATACTGGGCGGGCTGATCGGTAAAATCAAAGGCGAATGGCTGTGCATTGATTTCCTGTGGATGCATGACTCGCTGCGTAAAGGCGGTTACGGCACAAAGTTGATGCAGGCCGCTGAACAGACGGCGCGTGAGAGAGGATGCCTGCATGCGCTGGTGGACACGATGAGTTTCCAGGCGCTGCCGTTTTATCAGAAAAATGGCTATCAGTTGCAAATGACCCTCGATAACTTTCCAGAAACCGGTTCCGCGCGCCATTATTTGTCGAAAACGTTTTGATGACCGGAAGGACTGCAAAAGGGATGACCTAACGGCACATTCCGATTAATTTTCCTTTTCGCATTATGCTTTTTTCTTCTTGCTGATGCTTTTTCGTTTTTTAAACCGCAGCGGCCTTCCCGCTATAGTCATTTCATTACTCATCAGGCGGTTATTGCAAAAGGATAAAACGTGAAACTGAAGATACCTTATTTTGGGGCTGGGGCGGCGTTATTACTGGCGGGATTATTGCTGGCAGGATGCGATCAGCAGAACAATGATGCAAAGCATATTAAAGTGGGCGTGATTAACGGCGCAGAGCAGGATGTGGCGGAAGTCGCGAAGAAAGTCGCTAAAGAAAAATATGGCCTGGAGGTGGAGTTGGTGGGGTTTAGCGGTTCTCTGCTGCCCAACGATGCCACTAATCATGGTGAGCTGGATGCCAACGTCTTCCAGCATCGTCCGTTCCTTGAACAAGATAATAAAGCGCACGGCTATAAGCTGGTAGCGGTGGGCAATACCTTTGTGTTCCCGATGGCGGGTTATTCGAAGAAAATCAAAACCGTTGCTGAACTAAAAGACGGTGCGACGATTGCGATACCTAACGATCCAACCAACCTTGGGCGGGCGCTGTTGCTGCTACAAAAAGAGAAGTTAATCACGCTGAAAGCGGATACCGGCCTGCTGCCAACGGCGCTGGATATTACGGATAATCCGCGGCATCTGAAAATTATGGAACTGGAAGGGGCACAGCTACCGCGTGTGCTGGACGATCAAAAAGTGGATGTGGCGATTATCAGTACCACCTACATCCAGCAAACCGGGCTTTCTCCGGTACATGACAGCGTATTTATCGAAGACAAAAATTCACCGTACGTGAACATCCTGGTGGCGCGAGAAGACAATAAAGATGCCGAGAATGTGAAAGAATTCCTGCAATCTTATCAGTCACCGGAAGTGGCGAAGGCGGCAGAAACTATCTTTAACGGCGGCGCAGTTCCGGGCTGGTAATCGTCACCCGTTGCCGCGCCAGTTGGGGTTAAACCGCTCTGGCGCGGCGACGTGAGTCCATTGAGATAAGCACGACCGATGAGAGGATCAAAAGCGTACCCAGCCAGTCTGGCAGGGTAAAGGTGATGCCTAACAGCAGCAGGGACAGCAACGCACTGCTCAACGGTTCCGCGCAGCTTAAAATGCTCGCTTTCGGTCCGCCAATCATCTGCGCGCCTTTCAGGTACAGGCTAAACGTGAGTGACGTGCCGATGACCACCAGATAGAAAAACGCCAGAACCAAACTGCCATTCACCACGAAATGAGTTCCCTGCCCGGCATAGAACGGCAGTAGGATCATTCCACCGATTAACATACTCCAGCCGACGACCGGCAACGTGCCGTAGCGCGCGATGAGCGTTGAGGGGTAGGTGGTATAGAACGCGGCGGCAAACGCCGAGGCTATTCCCCAAAACAGCGCGGCAGCTGAGATAGATAACGACGTCGGATTACCGTGGGTGACCAGTAAGAAGGTACCGATGAGTGAGGTGAAGATCGCCGTCAGCACTAAAATCCCCGGCCGCGCTTTGCGCACCACGGAGAACCACGCCACGATAATGGTCGGTGACAAAAATTGCAGCACCGTCGCGGTGGCGGCGTTGGATTTTTCGATGGTCAGCAGGAAGGTTAGCTGTACGGTGAGTGCCCCGACCACGGAAAAAATCAGCAGGCTGATGGCGTCCTTGCGGTTTTTGATAATGGAGAATACGTTGTCGCCGTGAACGAAAGAGAGCATCAGCAGAATGAGCCCCGCGAAAATCAGGCGCGTCATGGTCAGAAACTGCGACGACATCTGGCTTTGCTCCATGATGTACTGCGCGCAAACGCCTGAACTTCCCCATAATACGGCGGCAATCAGGACGTTCATCATCCCTCTTCTGGTGGAACTCATCTTTCCCTCTGCATGTTGTTTTGTTTTATTTGTGTGCAGGCATCATAGCAGAGATAGCGAAGCGAGTGAGACATGACGGGCACAGCCCCCCACACCGCAGGGGGGCTTCGGCAGTCATCTTACGGCGCAATGGGCGTCAGATAATCCAGTCGTAGCGGTTCGGCCAGCAGCTCGTTCATTTGCAGAATAAACGTCTGGAAATGGGGCAGGGCGATATGCTCGTCCAGACCGGCCTGACCGCGCCAGGATTCACGAACGTAGAAGACATCCGGTGTGTCGCGCAACTGGAACAGGGCATACTCAATATTGCCCGGCTCCTGGCGCGTGGGCAGCAGCAGAGCCTGCAGCGCCTGTTTCAGCGCGTCGATTTTCCCCGGTCTGGCTTTCAGTACCGCAATAATTGAAATCACCTCTGAATCAGACATGTTAAAACCCCTCCAGCACAATCTTGCCGACTGAACGACCGGTTTCAATTTGCGCGTGCGCTTTTTGCAGATTCGCCGCGTTGATTGCGCCAAAATGCTCGCCCAGCGTGGTGCGAATGGTGTTGTCATCGATCAACTGTGCCACGCGGGTTAATAGCTGATGCTGCGCAATGATGTCGTGGGTGGTAAACATCGAACGGGTAAACATAAATTCCCAGTGCAGCGAAATGCTTTTGGCCTTCAGTGGACGTGCATCGAGGGTTTGCGGATCGTCAATCAGCGCCAGTTTGCCCTGCGGCGCCAGGGCGGCAATAATTTGCGGGTAGTGCTGCTCGGTATTGTTCAGGCTGGCAACGTGCGTCACCTCTTTAATGCCTATCCGAGCCAGCTCTTCCATCAGCGGCTTGCTATGGTCAATCACGTGATGAGCGCCTGCTTCACGTACCCATTTCTGGCTCTGTGGACGTGAAGCGGTACCGATGACTGTCATTTTGGTCAGCTTACTGGCCAGTTGCGTCAGGATAGAACCGACGCCGCCAGCAGCGCCAACAATCAATAACACATCATTTTCATTGCCATTTTCCTCAACGCCCAGACGGTCGAACAGCATTTCCCAGGCGGTGATGGCGGTCAGCGGCAGTGCCGCAGCAGAAGCGTTGTCCAGAGATTGCGGCTTCAGCGCGGTAATACGTTCATCAACCAGCTGAAATTCACTGTTACTGCCAGCGCGACCCAGCGCACCGGCGTACCAGACTTCATCGCCAGGAGCGAACAGAGTGACTGCTTCACCCACGGACTTCACTACGCCAACGGCGTCCCAACCCAGCACGCGGGGCACATCAGCGTTAAAACCTTCGCGGACCTTGGTGTCAACGGGATTGACGGAAATGGCCTTCACTTCAACCAGCAGATCGTGCCCGGAGGCGACGGGCATGGGCAGGTCAATCTCTTGTAAAAATTCAATGTTACTGCCGTCGGTTGCGGCGCGGGTAATAGCGATGGCTTTCATAATCTCTCCGGTTAATAAACCTTCTATCTGTTGAATAATTCGATGGTAAACCGGTAGCAGAACGGGAAAAATAGCCCTTCGGCGACAGGACTTATACTCGGGGAGTGAAAATGTTCCGGCTTGAAGATCTCACGTTGTTTGTCCGCGCCGCGGCGCTGAATAGTTTTAGCGATGCCGCACGCGAAGTCGGCGTTCAGCCTGCTCAGGTCAGTTCTGCTATTAAGCGCCTGGAGTCTACGCTGGCTATCCGCTTGTTCGCCCGCTCCACGCGCAGTCTGCGCCTGACGCCGGAAGGTGAGGTCTGGCTACCCTATGCCCGCCAGATGCTGGACGTGATGCATGCCGGACTGCAAAAAATTCAGACCCCGGATGATGAAGTTTCAGGCACGCTGCAAATCGCCGTACCTTCCGATCTCGGTCGGAACCTACTGCTGCCGGTCTTTCAGTCGTTTCGACGCCGCTATCCCGCGCTGCGCCTGCGGATTTTTTTCTCCGACCAGGTGACGGATGTCTTTAAAGACCCCGTCGATGTAGCGTTTCGCTATGGCAACACCGAAGACGCATCTTACATTGCGCTGCCTGTCGCATCGGGTAACCGACGCGTGCTGGTGGCATCACCGGAATGGGTTGTGCAAAACGGCGCGCCGCAAACTCCGGATGATTTAACACAGCTCAACGCCATGACCTTCGTCTTACGCGGACGCCTGCACGATCGCTGGACGTTTACGCATAACGGCGAGGTTAGCAGTGTGCAGGTTAACGGCACCATTATGAGCGACGATGCTGAAGTAATCCGACGGCTGGCGATTGCCGGAGAAGGCATCGCGTACAAGTCGTGGCTGGATGTCAGCGAGGATGTGCGTGATGGACGATTGCAGCTACTGATGCCTGATTACCTGGGCGAGAAAGCCCCGCTGAATATGATTTGCCCACATCGTAAGCAGCTTTCAACGGCTGTCCGTCTGCTGCATGACGCCGTGAAGGCGCGGTGTGACACGTTGGGCATTTCCCCGTGAGGTGTTCAATCGCAGGAATATTATTCGATAGCCATACGCATAAATAATAGCTAATCTCTGTTGCTGGCATTAATCTGATCGGAACGCCGATCAGTTAGTGATAATTGTTTCATTGAGTATAGTTTCTTCGATAAATATTATTTCTTAAACTAATGCAGTGTTTATAATATTTATGTTAAGGGTTTTTTGGTCGATGATTTAATGACTTGTATATTTATTAAAAGGTATTTGACGAGATGCCTTTCGCTACGGTATAAAACATAATAGCCCCGATACATGCCTATTTTTTTACCTGATTGTTAAACGCATTGATGCTTTTTGTTATTACGTTATTTATTGGGGTAGGAGAGGGCCATTGAAGTCAAAGACTATAAATGATGTATTGTATTATATAGAAGATAATTTTGTTTCAGGCATTGGTATTGATGACATTTCACAGTTTTCCGGATACAGTCGCAGACATATACAGAATATTTTAAAGCAGCGAATAAATATGCCTGTGGGGCTTTATATTCGTAGGCGACGGATAACCAAAGCAGCAAGCTTGTTACGCCTTACTCATATGGATATTATCGATATTTCAGTGCGGGTAGGATTCGATTCTCAGCAATCTTTCTGCCGTGAATTTAAAAAACTAACCGGTTATACCCCCACAGAATACCGTAAAAATCCCAGTTGGGATCTTTCGCCGTTAATGTCGTTTGTACTGCGCAGTGATATTGTTGTCGGCGAATTGCAACTACGTACCTTACCTGCTGATACCGTGCATGGATTTCAGTACAATTATGACACACCAATCCCGCCTGCCAGTGACTCACATCTGCATCGATTAAATCTAATATTTGAGCAACTTACCAGTTCAAAACAAAATGTGTGGGCATTAACTGATTTCTCGTCTAATCCAAACTCAATGATGCGGTTGAAAGTTAAAAGCATCATTGGTAATAAAAGTCATCATTCGCCCAATGCCTATAATCGTTATGAGTGTCCTTCGGGAACGTATGCCTGTTTTTCATTCAGATTCAAGAAAGAGGACTATCCACTCTATTCAAGATATATTTATTTTAAGATGTTGCCGGAGAGTAAATTAAAAAGAAAGGCAGGCTATGATATTGAAATATTCCATTATAACCAAGAGGATCTTAAAAATAAAAT
The DNA here is from genome assembly GCF_030336655.1 of Citrobacter sp. Cb041. Classification (NCBI taxonomy): domain Bacteria; kingdom Pseudomonadati; phylum Pseudomonadota; class Gammaproteobacteria; order Enterobacterales; family Enterobacteriaceae; genus Citrobacter; species Citrobacter sp. Cb041. The sequence goes on from NZ_JAOWDD010000036.1 coordinate 105,095, forward strand.
AATCACCTGTGAACATTACATTCCGATAGATGTGTAATGTAAAAAAGCTCCACTTGCGTGGAGCAAAGACCTCGCAGTACGCCTAAATTAGGATTAATTATTGGTACTCAGCATTGAAATACAAAACTGAACGTACAATGCCGGGACTGACATTGTTAGCTGTTTGATAATACTGAGCATAAAACGGGATGGAATGATTACCTTTATCTTGAGGCGCTAAATTGATATATGAAGGTGTATTGAATTTAACAGGCTGTTGTTGTTGATCTAACACCTGAATGCCGATGCCAGCAGCGCCTTTGGGGTGGATATTCTTTAGTACACCGATAATACTGCGGTGACCATTATCTGTGTCGCTCCAGCTTAGAATAACCCGGGAAGGCGTCGTAAAATCACTTTTACAGAGAAGGTCGATAGTAAATGGTTTTCTTCCCGCAGTGCTTCCATAGCCTCTGAATTGCTCAAGTGCTATATCGGGCAGTTTGACGTTGATCGAGCGGTTACCTTTGATTGCGCATGAACGGTTGAGCATCGTGATATATTTTGCCGGCACAATGATATCCACCACGGGCAACGATTGAGCCTCACTTCTGATTTGCAGGTTGATGGAACCCGCAGCGGCTCCTGCCGCAAGCTGATCATCCAGTTTGATCAGCTCAATCTTTATTTTGCTGTTCCTGAATTCATCTGCCTTCGCTCTGAAAGTTGATGGCCACTGGATCGTTTGTCCGGTTGAGGTTTCCAGGGTGACTTTAATGCCAATCCCACTCACATTGCTGCGTATAATACCGGGTTGTTTCATTGCGGACCGATCGCCAATAATCTGTGCGAAAAAAGGCTGGTTGTTAGTACAGCCTGACGCCTGAATATTCTGTAGCGAAAGCGTGCGCGTCTGAATAACTCCCCCTGACTGGATTGATTGCTTATCGTTAACGATTTCCGGCGACAAAATAAACTTTTGTGTGGTCAGGGTACATGCAGCACTGGCTGTCTGATGAATGCCCAAGGCACAGCCCAGAATTAAAGCGGTACGTATTACCGACATGTGGCCTCCTGGTTTTTTAACACGATCGTGCATTTCCCTGTTTCCAGTGAAACGAACACTTCTGGTGAGGTGGTTTCATCAATATAAAGCGCACCGCCTTGTCCGACGTAGCCGACATGATTATTGGCATTGTCGCGGATGATGGCACCGAATGGCATTCTCTGCTGACCCTGCAGGCGGGGATAAATAATGTTCTGTTTTCTGAGCGTCGTTTCAAAGGTGACTGGAATGACATTACCTTCGTAAGGCGCAATCTTGGCCTGGGTTTTAGTAAAGTTCAGACCTTCAGTTGAACCTTTTGGATCGATAGTAACGTCATTCACGCGCCACGGACGAAGCCAGGGCAGAATGGCGTAGCCATTTTTATCGAAGCGGGTTCCAGGTACGCCTTCAAGATGAGCGCCATGCGCATCAGGCGCATAGACCAGCGCGACGGTATCTGAGCGCTCTGGCGAGAAGGTTATTCCCCCCGCGTGCCCAACCAGCATGCCACTCATTCCACCGCTTACCTGGTGCCATGAGTTACTCTGACTCCACGTCCCGTTCAGCGAGGTATAAGGCGTACGCACCATGCCGTTTGCTCCCCATTCCACACTACCGCCGCGGAGATAGCCGGTATTGACCCCCCAAACGATATTGTTTTCCTCATCAGTCGAGGTCGTGAAGCCGAGGCGTGTATTGCTGGCTTTGCCGTTATTGCTGTAGCTATCAGAGGAGATCTGCGTAAAACCGGCGTTATCCCAGGGCAGGAAATAGCTGAATGAGAGCATGATTTGGTCATCTTTGGTGACCGAACCCTGTTGATCCTCATTCCAGAAACGCTGGGCGGATATACTCCAGGTCAGGTTGCCCCAGGCATTGGTGTATCCCACGGCATACTGGCGATAATTATCCTGCTGATCCCAGAACTTCTTAAGAGAGCCGGATAAATAGAATGATCCCCAGGTATCGGATAACGGCTGATTAATACTGGCGCTAAACGACTGCTTCTCGCGTGACGAGAAATATTGGCTGACGAATGCCTGTGCATCCAGGGCATCCAGCGCATCGCGTTGACCGTAAAAGTGATGTGAACTGTATTTTGCTTCCAGCCAGAGCGCGGTTGCCGACCAGGGTAGGGTGCTATTCCATGTCAGACGATACTGTTGTCCTTGTTGACGATTGTCCTCAAGCTTCAGGCGCGATTGGGTGATATCAAGGGCGAATGCGCCGAGTTGGGTGTTCAGACCGCTACCGATGAGGGCTGACTGATAGCGCTCGAATCCAGAGGCCCCGGTATACAACGTTAAATAGTTGTTCAGGCCATACTGCCAGTAGGCCTGGGCTAAAAACGGATCTTCATCATAATTATCTTCATCGACGGTGCCGAGAGTGATGCCATAGCGCGAAATGCCGGGTTTTAGTAGCTGTGGTACCGAAGAGTATGGAACGGTAAAGCGGCGGATACGCCCGTCTGATTCCTGAATCGTGACCAGCAACTCGCCGCCAGTATTCGCGGGCAACACGGAATCAATCGAGAAGGGCCCAGCCGGAACCGAGGACTGATGAATGGTTTGTCCATCCTGGGTGACGGTGATGCGGGCGTTGGTCTCAGCTACGCCGCGAATAATCGGCGCCCAGTTCAGCGTGCTATCCGGGCGCATTAAATCCTCAGAAGCCAATCCCACTCCGAGAATAGCCATACTGTCGAACATCTGGCTGTCAGTATAGAACTTGCCAGCGCTTAACATGGATTTCCAACGAGTGATGGGCCGTTTTAGCGTCGTGCGATTATTGGCGTAATGGCTACCTATTTTGCTGTCCCAATTTTGGCTACCAAAATGTTCAATTAGCCACCCTCCAGCAGAGCTTCGGATATCCATTCCCACCCAGGCGCTGTCCGTACTTGAACGATCGTTACCACGTTGCTGGGTGCTGTAATAATCGGCGTTATAGCTGAAATTAATCGCCGGCGCCCCTGGTTGCCAGAGTTCAGGTTGGACATAATTGTTTTCGATATTATCAACATAAGCCTGCGGGATGGTGATGCGCAGCTCAAGCTGGCTGGTGTTGAGTCTCTCCGTTGCTTTCCCGCTGGTGTCCCAATCGGCAATGCTGCCGCAGCGTGAAGGGTGAGCGGCCAGCGTTTGATTCATTTTTTCTGGGTTAATGCCCACGCCTTTGAGAAATGCTTCTGAATAACAGCTAACTAAATCGCCGTGATTATCTTTTTTGAATAAGAGTTCACGACGTCCACGCCAGTTATCATTAATATAAATATCTACGATATATGTCCCGGGCAATAATCCTGCGGCATTAAAGGACTGCAAATCGTTAAGTGAAGCATTGCCCATTAAGATGGCATTATCAAATTCATATCGGCTAGTGCTGTCTGCATGAAGCATGGCTGAAAATAACGAACCATATAAAATTACGCAGCCGGGTATGGTTAAGATCCTTTTACGTAAGCCCATTGTGTATTCCTTTTTTATTTCTATTTATTAATGGCTGTTTTGAATTCCACGACGCTGCCGTAATCGTTCACTGCTTGTAAAACTACAGCTTCTCCAGGTTTGATTTTTTGTTTTGAATTGACCTTAGTTTTACTTTTAGGCGCAACCATGATGCTTTCTTTCAATAACCCGTTTCCTGAGGCGCTAACAACATCTACAACTGTGATAAAAAAGGGCGTCGGGTTGACCAACGTAATGCCGTCAGAGGTGGCAATAAATTCCATCTTACTTTCGGCATTTTGCCGATCTCCTAAACCGATCGGCCGCCAGAAAAATTTAAACCGAGAACGAATGGCTAAATTGAGAATGGCTGTGTTTTCCGTAGCCTGGCTTTTATCTACGGAGGGAATGTCCAGAATATTTAACCACCATAATGATTCTCTATCGTTCGCGGCAATGCGTTTATCAATAGCTTTTTTTATTCTTATTGATTGTCCATTTTTTGCATCAATACGAGCAATCGGTGGTGAGATAATAAATGGAGTGGAAATGTCTTCGGGTAATTTTCCTGCGTCACCATTATCCAGCCATACCTGAGCCAGTGAAGGTGAGTCTCCTGAATTGGACATTTGTATGGTAATTTCGGTAGTTTCTTCAGAGTAAATGAATCGAGTACCATTCACGATAATGTTATTAGCATGTGCAATAGAAATAGAAAAAAAAACAAACAGAGCAAGGATGATTTTCATATGACCTCTGGCAAAAAATGCCATAGCAGCAAGTGCTACGGCATCATGTATTTAGAGATAGGTAATGCTGTAGTTTGCCTGGGCAGTTACCGGACCTGTAGTAACCTGATCCCAAAAATGAGTATTACGCGGTTTGATGTAACCGACACTGAAGGTGTATGTTAATGGAGAATCATTATGACCGATGGATTGATAATTTTCTGGCTCAAAACGATTAGATTTATCGTTTAAGTCAATGGTCCTCCCGTTTTTATCTTTCAACACTAATGCAACGTTTTTGGCACCATTAGCATCATTATTTTGGAGATAACCTTCATTCGTCAAATTGCCGTTATTAACCCATGCTAATTTAGGGATTAATTTTTCATGTATATAACAATCTTTAACCTTAATATGGAATATCTGATCCTGCTCAGAACTGAATTTATTAACTTTATGGCTCAATACCGGTTTTAATTTCACATTTTTATTACTATCATCATTTACAATTTTACAGGAACTGGAATAAACATGACCAGTAAAATTAACTTTGCCTTGAGGATCGTGGGTATTGCTGCCTAAACCTATTGCCATCGCTGAAGGAATTGATACTGCATATGTTATTAAAATCGCAGTGAATAATTTATTCATAATGTACTCCTCATTTAGAGATAGATCGTCCCTATTATCAGTAACATTGTCTGGGCTCCTTTTTTCTTGCGCCCTGTAAGGCTGTCGCCCGCTATCAATTATGTTAGATAAATTATTGTTGTACATCGTAGATTGGACGTATTTCACTCATCCTATAATATTAATAATGATCATTAACTATGAGTATTAATGAATTATTATTATCTATAAGCAGATTGTGATTGAGATAGTCCTCAACTCTAAGGTGAAATAAAAACACTTGGAATACAATATGTTATGTTTGTATTGTGATACTTCTTTAAATGCTATAAAGAAAAATCGAATCCTGCGCTCGGAAAAAGCGAATGATCGAATTGCACAATTAGCTAAATTCTTATAATTCAATCAGATTATCTTTAATCTTAAGTAGTGACTTGTTATTGGCTTGGCATGCAATAACGATAAGGAATATTGTCAATCATCATTTGAATGAAGGCTAGATATGCTTAACATGGACAGTAAGATAATACTCATTAGCAACCAATCAATACAGACGCAACTCTTGCTGGATTATCTCAATAAGCAAAACGATATCTTGGTTGATTTTGTTAACATTAGCAGACCAGACATGTCATTTATCGTTGAGGGAAGTATCATCCTCTATGATATACAGGCATCAAGCCGTAAATTAAAAAATGTCTGGTCAAAATTACTCAATGACAGCGCATATAGTTTGCGCGTTTATATTATTAACTGCCTGCGGTCGCTCCCACTCTATGAGAGCATGCTATGGCCAAATTTTGAGTCGATCGTACCAAATAATTGCTCTACAGAATATTTGTTAGAACTCCTTAAAGAGGGGCTTAAAACCTCCCGTCCACCACGCTCACTGTCACCGCCGCCAGAGTATGTAAACCTCACGCCATCAGATAGTGACTACGGAATTTTAACCGAAAGAGAATATGAAATTTTAACTGAGTTGTCGAAAGGTGCGTCTAATGTAGAAATTGCTAACGCATTTTTTATTAGTGAAAATACAGTGAGAACGCATATTTATAATATCTTTAAAAAGATATCAGTGAATAACCGAACACAGGCAGCCTGCTGGGCCAATTTGCATCTAAGAAGCCTGGCTGTCGATCAACTGCCGCGGAAGGAAATGTAAGCCTTACTACTGGCGCAAAGTTTTGAAGCTTACTTTGCGCCAGCATGTCATCGTGCCGTTACTCAGTCTTTTTTCGCAGCGTTTGCAAAGAAGATATCAGACTGAATGTCTTTAGTGCGGATGGTAAAGAGCTGATTAGTCAGATCTTCCGTCAGCTTCTCGGCATCGGCCATGATGCGCAAGTTGAAGTCATTGAGCATCTTATCTGCGGCAGGTTTATCGGTTTTTGCCATCTTCAGATATTTTGCTTCGACCTCTTTTTGCTCCTTCGCCACTTTATCTTCCCATGCTTTGTAGGCTTTTTTGACGATTGGCGCGAGCTTCGGATAATCGGTCATCGTCAGCGTCTGTAACTTACGGTATTTCCAGTAAATGGACTGATCGTCCGCTTTATCGGTGCCCATCGTATAGTTTGCCGGATACGCTTTCAGGCCGCTGTAGTACGGAACAAACGCGGTGAGGTCGGCCATACCCAGACCAATGTAGGTCGTTTCACCAATCTCTTTTGGCAACCACGGACGGACCTGCATCACGTGCGCTTCATAGGTGCGGAAGACGCTAACCGGACGCCATGGCTCTTTGCCGTTCAGACCGTTGGTGTACGGGTCATGGCTGGTGCCTTCGTAATGGTTACGCAGCACGGCCTTCACATCATCCAGCGTCATCTTCTTCTCTGGCGTCATGAACACCGGGAATTCGCGCCCTTTGGCCATATCCTGATTTACGGAAGGATTGAACTCTTTCTGGATGGTCCATACGCGAGGATCGTTATACGTGCGGTCACGCTCATCATCACGGGTATAGGCTTTGGAGAAGTTGAATTTGCCATCTTTTGCCGGCTCGTACAGACCTTTTTCGGTCGCAAATTGAATCAGGTTTTTTGACGCCATCATGTCCGGGTTTTTAGGGTCGTAATCCTGTAAGCGGCCCTGATTACCGGTGGCAAAATACTGGTTATTCGGCAGGCGCTGCGCCATCCACTGGTGACCGCTGCCGGTTTCCAGGTACCAGATTTCGTTATCGTCGACGACGGCCACGCCAAAACCTTCCCCAGCGCCGACGGTCTCAACGATATGACCCAGTAACGCCACGGCTTCACGCGCAGTTTTGCTCTGGGACAACAGAATATCCGGGATATCATCTTCGGTGATCCCTTTATCTTCAACGTAGGGGTCGGCAGCCAGCGCTTTTGCTGAGGCAAAAATAGATTCTGTACCGCTCACGCCAACGCCCAATTCGTTAAATCCGGTCGCGCCGTGCAGTTGGGTTTTCCAGTTTGGAACGGTGGTATAACGCAGAGAGTTTTTGGGTAGCGGCCAGGTAAAGTCATTCGCGCCATTATGTGCTTTGGTGCTGTATATCCCGGTCTGATTCTGCTTGGCCGGATGAATGACAAAATGCTGCGCTTTCAGGGCATCGCTGTCAGCGCTACGGGCTACCAGCATGGAGCCGTCCGCTGATGCTTCATTACCGACCAATAGGGTCGTACAAGCAAAACCTGATGAAACAACGGCCAAATTTATAGAAAGTGCAATCAGGCACTTTTTAAAAGTAAACATTACGTATCCCTCATATGTACGCCAAAAATACACCGGAAACACACCGTTTCCTGAAATGCGATAACGCCTGAACGCTCAGACATTGCTCGCGAGAGAGATAAACGCCCCTGTCCACGTCTTCTCCAAATATCCATCCGTAGGTTGAAGTCTTCTGGGCAAAATAAAACGCCCATTTCGCTTAATTATTGCGCAATGGATATCGTGGTATTCAGGATGTTTCCTGATTCGGGATGAAGAATAGCAATGGGATATGAGTGGATTCAGTGACCCATGTCGCGTAAGTCGATGATGGCAAATATGAATTCTATTGAAGGGGGCGTGCTTTTTGTATCCGGATATGACGTTACCTTTTGCGGCAATACAGCGAGGGGACATTTGAGCTGGCAAAAATCCATGCGCCCTTATACTCCTCCATGACCAGGCTCAGGTTTCGTCCGCTTTGACGGTAAAATCCGGGTAATGTGTTGTTAATATCAGCTTCATCGGCGCTGTCAGCGAAGGTTTTGACCACCTGCATTGCCTGTAGCACTCGGGCTTCGTGCTGCCGGGTATAACTGAAATAGATGTTCCTGCTAATGTCTGAGGTATTACGTCCGTACAGTTTTCCGGTAATGGTCGCTAGCCCTGCATCTTTGTACATCCGAAATGAAACCGTACCAGCAAAGCGGTTGCTGCCAATATTCCATTCGACATTTCCAACGCAATTTAGCTGCTTTTCGGCATAGCGTGAATGCCATAGCCATCCGCCTGAGCCGAGCAATGTCGCCACGCCGATTACGATTAAAATAAGGTGGTGTATTTTTTTCATTGCCCGCGCATCCAGTAATAATGGGTAGTACAAAACGCGTACGCATCTACCCGTGCATCTTTATCACAAACAAATGCCACGATCCTCTCCGCTTTACGGTAGCCAGAAAGGAAAACATGCTTGTTGTTTTCACAGAGAGAAGGGTGCAGTTGTATCAGATTGAAATAATTTTCCTGATCGTGATCATTCAGTGAGTAATAAATTTTACAGTTTTGCCGAGATGGGACCTGCATAGAAACAGAAATGAATTTACTAAACGGCATAACAGGACGTGTCTGATACCACACCAGCCAGATAATCAAAGTGGCAATAACGATGCCAGCGCTAAATATAATATTCCACCAGGGGACCCGCGTCGTTTGTTGTGCCGCGGGAGGAATTATCTTTGGGGGCGCGTATTCCTCTATTAGCGGTTGCTGGAAAACTTCACTCTGAGGATGCGTTATCGCCTCTACCTGCGTATTTCCATTTAATCTGAGTCCGCGTCGTGAAATAGTTTTCACCGTATCACGTGGCAGACCCACATCCGCCAGCGCATTACGTAGCGTCAGAATAGCCTGGTAAAATGTGTTGGTTGTGGTCACATTATTTCTCTCACCCCAACCCACTTTTATCAATGTGTTCTGCGAAACAATGTCACTTGCGTGAGTAATTAAATAGAGAAAGCAAAGCGAAGCTGGGAGCTGAAGTTGTATTGACCGCCCGGTCTGACGATTGACCAGACTTTTGCTGTCAGGATTAAATTCGACCAACTGATTGATAAGGTACAATTGCCCAGCCCTCAGTAACTATAACGTATCACCGCGTGTGCCTACTCATACCTTAAATTTTACATCCAAATCGTGAATATGCCTCACTCTTTGTACGTGATCGAAGATAAGAATTTCACTTAAGGGTTAAAAATACTTTAAATACAATGTGTTACGTGTGTAAATTCTTAGGTGAGTATTAACTAATGTTAAATAATGAGAATTCATTACAGTTTTATCTGAATTCTCATTATATTTATCAACAGCACTTCAAGAGGGATTGAGTTATCAGGATTGTGTAATTAATAAAAGCCCCTTTCATTGGTTAATTTTTAGCAAATAGTGCTTTTTTAATTTTTATTCTGGGATTTGGATTTATGCATAAAATTCCTAATGCCCAGACTGTTATTCTGAGATAAAGCAGAAAAAAGCTTAGCGCAATCGCATTACTTATAGCCTATACATAATAACATATCAGGAGTTTATTACATTTTTTAGGTGTCACTGTTATTAACTGACAAGGAATGTCACACGTGTCGGATTGACACATTTATTTACCAATGAAATATTTATGGAAAAATAACAGGAGTCATTTTTGATGAAGAGATCACCATCACAGAGTGTTCGTTGCATAAGCTGTGAATTATCCTGTCAATTATTTCCGGATACTGTGGTACGCGCCAACTACTGTCACCGAGCCACTTTTGCGATCTGGCCAGAGGGAAATAGTTTTCTGCAAAAAGGAATTATTGAAAAACTTCTCCTTAATAATCAAAATCATTTGTCGCGTGGGTTTATTTTTGTGGACTTTTCCTTCCCAAACCTGCGCCTGTTCGCCGATCCGCAATGGGTTGACCGGCTGGCCTACAGCGGTATGTATATTGTGTTGATAGCGGACAGGAATCTCGCGCCGTTAGCCAACTACTGGCTGTCGAAAAGCAATAAAATACAAGGGATTATATATTCCGATGATGATGATGAAGTTCAGCATCAGAAAATTCGCCGATTATTTACCGGCCACCTTGCGAACAGTAAACGCGGACGCTCACTCAACTATACAGAAATGATATTACTGAAGCGATTTGTGTCAGGGAAAAGTATTCAGCAAATTACCAAAATAGATAATATAGATATTAAGAAAATATATGTCTACAAGCTCAGACTTGAAGATAAATTAGGCCATAGCATTCATCAAATACTGTCGAATATTTTATAACGTATTTTTGATTTTTACTATTTTCACATCTTTGCGATGTGGTGGACGCCCTACGCCCGAAAGCAGGAGGCTATTATGAAAAAACCTAAGCATTACTCACGCATTGCGATAGCGGTATCAACCGCGTTAACGTCAATGGTATTTTCAACCCACGCGGCCTGGATTGATATTGATAGTCTTCCTGCCAGTGGAATGGTGAGCAGTCTTTCGCCGGAGTTGCAGGCTTTATTTCCTGCACAGGCGAATGCCAGTTTCGAAAAAAAAAGCGCAACGCCGAATTATGTTTATCAGTGGAGTGCCGGTACCATTCCCGTTTTTGGTCATGGGTTAACGCTCAATGGGCCCGGGGCTGAAGCTTTTGAACACTCTGTTACCGTTATTCAGAACAGCGCAACGGGTAGCCCGGGCGTTATTTTCGGTGACGACCTGACGATTCGCACACAGTCAAAGAATGCCGCTAATAATGGTAAAGATGTTGACGGTATCCGCACGCACGGGGCTAATACGCCGGATAATCCAGTCTTTATTATCACCGGGGATCGCACCAGTATTTATGTGGACGGCCAGGATGGTGATGGTATTAACGCCGGTTACAACGCCTATAATGGTGGGCAGGGTTGGAAAGGCTCGGCCAACATTTACGTCGGCGACGATCTGTATATTCAAACCACCGGTAACCAGGGGCGTGGCATCACGGCAAACGCGATGAGAGACGAAACGCTGGCTAAAAATACGATTATCGTCGGCGACCGGGCACACATTGTGACGACCGGTAGCAGCTCAGAAGGTCTCCGCACCGGGCAGAGCGGGTCCTCAATCCGCCTTGGCAATGACGCCACCATTGAGACGTCGGGTGCTTCCTCGACAGGGATTTATGCCGCCTCATCTTCCAAAACGGAACTGGGCAACAACGCCACGATTACGGTCAACGGCGTCAGCGCACATGCGGTTTATTCCACCAATGCAACCGTGAATCTCGGCGAAAATGCTACGATCAACGTCAACAATTCGGCGAAAGCGGCGTCATACAGCAAAGCGCCACGCGGCCTGTATGCGATTTCACGCGGTACGATAAACCTGGCAGGTGGCGCCGCCATTACCATGGCGGGCAATCACAGCAATGAAAGCTATGCCATCAGTACAGAAACGGGCGGCATCGTCGACGGTTCTGCTGGCGGGCGTTTCCTTATCGACGGCGATCTTCACGCCGCCGGTGCTACTGCCGCAAACAACACCCAGCCGCAGCAAAACAGTACCATCAACCTCAATATGACCGACAACTCGTTGTGGAGTGGGGCGTCATACGTCACCAGCGCCACTGCCGGGACGGGGGTTATCTCGCTGCAAATGAGCGATGCGACCTGGAACATGACCAACAGCTCAACGCTCACTGACCTGACGCTGAACGGCGGGTCAGTGGTGAACTTTGGGCATGCTGACGGCGAACCGTGGCAGACGCTTACTATCAATGAAGATTTTACCGGCAACGGCGGAAAACTCGTTTTCAATACCGTCCTGAATGACGATGCCTCCGAAACCGACAAGCTGAAAGTGCTCGGCAACACCGCGGGTAACGCATTTGTGGCGGTGAACAATATTGGCGGAACCGGGGCGCAAACCGTTGAGGGAATTGAGATCATCGAAGTGGCCGGTAATTCTGACGGTACTTTTGAGAAAGCGGGCCGTATTGTTGCCGGTGCGTACGACTATAACGTGGTGCAAAAGGGCAGCAACTGGTATCTGACCAGCTTTATTCCTGCTCCGCCGGATCCGGAAGAGCCGGACCCCGTCGATCCGGACCCGGTTGACCCTATTGACCCAGACCCCGTTGACCCGGACCCGGTTGACCCAGGTCCTGTTGACCCAGACCCGGTCGATCCTGTCGACCCGATTATCCCTGAGCCGGAAGAACCTGTTGCGCCCCCTGTCACTGAGCAGCAGTACCGCCCGGAAGCAGGCAGTTATCTGGCGAACAACTACGCTGCTAACACGCTGTTCATGACCCGACTCCACGATCGTCTGGGCGAAACGCAGTACGTCGATATGCTGACGGGCGAGAAAAAAGTCACCAGTCTGTGGATGCGTAACGTCGGGGCACATACCCGCTTCAAAGACGGTAGCGGGCAGTTGAAAACCCAAAGCAACAGCTATGTCTTGCAGTTAGGCGGTGACCTGGCGCAGTGGAGCAGCGACGGTCTCGACCGCTGGCACCTCGGCGCGATGGCTGGTTATGCCAACAGCCAGAACCGCACGCAGTCCAGTCTGACCGGCTACCATTCACGTGGTCAGGTCACCGGTTACAGCGTGGGGCTGTACGGCACCTGGTATGCCAATGACGCTGACAAGACCGGCACTTATGTAGACACCTGGATGCTGTACAACTGGTTCGATAACAAGGTGATGGGTCAGGAGCAGGCGACGGAGAAATATAAATCCAGCGGGATCACCGCTTCTGTTGAAGCCGGTTACAGCTTCAAACTGGGTGAAAACGAGCGCAACAGCTATTGGCTGCAACCGAAAGCGCAGGTGGTGTGGATGGACGTGCAGGCCGACAGCCACCGGGAAGCGAACGGTACCCGCGTGAAGGACAACACCGATGGCAACCTGATGACCCGTCTGGGGGTAAAAGCCTTTATCAACGGTCACAACGCTATCGACGACGGTAAATCTCGTGAGTTCCAGCCGTTTGTTGAAGCCAACTGGATCCACAACACGCAGACGACTCGCGTGAAGATGGACGATGTGAGCAACGACATGCGTGGCACCAAGAACATTGGCGAGCTGAAAGTCGGCGTTGAAGGTCAAATCACTCCGCGCCTCAACGTGTGGAGCAACGTGGCCCAACAGGTCGGCGATAAAGGCTACAGCGATACCCGCGGTATGCTGGGCGTGAAATATAACTTCTGACGTAGTTGCAGGTAATGGAAAAGCCGCTGATTAATGGGTCAGCGGCTTTATTTTTTGTGGGGGGGAGGCCGGATAAAGATTTCAGCAATCCCCCCACCTGTTGCGCCAAAGCCGTTTTTTTCTGTGGAGTTCCTTAAAGATATAGAAGAATAATTTAAGGAAAATTGTATGTATAAATCATCAGGACTATTTTTTTACTTTCAAAGCAAACTGCTTCGGTGTAATGCCAAAGAACTCTTTAAAATTACGAATAAAATAAGATGTACTGGTGTAGCCCACTTCATTCGCGATTCTATTAATATGCTTCTCGGTAGTGGTGATGAGTTTTGCCGCCTGATGCATGCGAATATCCAGCACTAGTGTATTAAAATTATTACTCTCTTTCTCCAGCTTTTTACGAATCGACACCTCCGACATATGTAAAATGCTCGCCAGATCTGCCAGCTTCCAAGATTTAGAGAGATCAGCTTCAATGATTGACTTCAGCCGCTCAGTAAAGGTGGTATCCGTTGATACTGACAAGGAATAAACTAACGATTCTATATCCCTCATTTTAGAAAGAAGATAAGTTATTTTATAAACTTGTCGGTGTTGTGGGACATCGCTTCCAGTTAATCGTTTGAAAATTTTTGTATCTGTTTCATCAACAGGACAAGTAAATATTTTACGCCGCATCTGGTTAACGCTTTGCGGATCCAACAGAAGCGGTTCCATCACTTTACAGATACAACTCAATACATCACTGTCAACTTGATAGAGCTCATAGGGAACACCTTTGCCTAACACTTTTAATGCAATATCAATCACGGTGTTTTTTTCGACGTAACAAAGTGATTCAGGGGGAACATTAAAGGACTGCCCATCTTTTGTTTTTATAAGCAGTTGCGCATCCCGCAGATAGATAATCGCACAGTTATAAAAACGGATTTTTTTCAGCACCAACAGATTGTTGTGTGCAAAATTTTCCTTAGCCGGAAAAATAAGGTTACTTAAAGCACTTTGGCTATTCATACAGTCACCCCCATGCTTTGTATGCATATAATTTCATGGGTTATCAGCCATGTAAACTCGGAATTTTTTAATAATAGGAAAAATGTATAATTCTAATTATTTGTTTTTTAACTATGTATTTCTTTAAAATACAAAGAGTTACCCAGTGGCTTTGGTGAGATAATTAACAATTTTAATATTTTCAATGAGAAATAGTGCGAAAATATGGCAATCACACATTCGGTGCAAGAAAAAAATTCTTAAGCAATATCGGAAGCTTTCGGCTGGATTCTGCCCCCAGTTTGCGTTTAATAGATTGTATTTTATAATAAATACTGCTCTCTTTTAGCTGCGTTAGCGTCGCGATTTCTCCGATTCTCTTCCTCTTAAAAAAATACAGATAGACTATTTTTCGTTCATCATCCGTCAAGCCATTGAACACTGAAGCAGGCGAAGGTGTTCGGCTTGAGAACACACGCAGCTTCTCATTCTGGTATGATACCTGCTTAAAGCAGAGGCAGGTTACCGGGAATTTTTCCATCAAAAAGCAGTAAGATAAGTAATCATCCCTGTCACAAACCAAATAGACTTTTTTATATTTATTCAGTATTTCATGAGCAGAATAAAAATTCCTGTACTCGTAACATTTAAAATCTGAATTGTCATTGGCGAGCAATGATAATCCGTAATTGAAAAAAGCATTTTTACTTGCCAATAAAAAAGCAGTGGACATAAGAACTATTCGCTATCAAATGTATTAGACACCTTAACTAAAAGTGACTATAAGGTATGAAAAGTACAAAAACCACCCTAAAAAATAATCCAATGCGATAAAATTATGTACCACAACTTATAGTGTAAATGGATTTAATTATCACTTGCAATTAATCCATAAAAAAGCCTGAACTATCGATTCAGGCTTTTACTTGCTCAAAATTTAAAATCAAAATGAATAACGAATATTGGCGTTAATTGCCTTATCAATATCGTAATGACCAAACGCCGAACGCTCAACATTAAGACTAATCCTGGTGTTTTCTTTTATTTCAGCATTGACACCGAAATTAAAGTTTACCCGGCTATCTTTACCATTTCTGATGGACGTTTTCCCGGCAAAATCACGAATGACCGTCTTCGCAGGATTAAACAGGTCATACTGATAATGAACGCCCGTCAGCGCGGTCAACTTCCAGTCTTTACCTGTGAAGGTTTTACCGATATCAACGCCGGTACGACCTATCAATGGATTATCCTGCTTACGCTGCATACGGATGTCTGAGCCTGCAGACTGCCAGTCAAACCGGTTTCCTGACACCGAGCCATAAACCAATTCCGTCTGCGGCTGAATAAAGGTTTCGTCAGGTAACGAGAAGCGCCAGCCGGTTTCTGCGCCCAGATACCAGGAATGTGAGCGGTAATCCTGCTCCGGCATTTCGATTTCGCTTGCCGAATAGTGGTTATCGTGGCGGACATATTTACCGATTGCATCCACATACAGCCCGGAGTCAAACATCGCGGAAGCATAGAAACCGATACCGGTTGATTTTGTCTGACCGGACCAGCCATCACCATGGCTGCTATTGTGAGTGAACGTTGCCGTCACACCGGTAAACAGATCACCGCCGTCAAACGCGTGCTTTCTGTCGGCTCCAATCTGCAGATGTGTCCAGCTGTTGGAATTGCCCGCCTCAGCGGAACCCGTACCGCTGAAGATTCGCGCCCACGCCCCGGTTTCACCGTGGGTGTTGCGCAGATCGCCCATGCGGTAGTTCAGGTTGTTCATCTCTGTCAGGAAGTTTTTAAATCCCGCATTCATAATTGATTTGCTGGCCTGCAGCGCCGCGTTGTCCTGCTGCACGTCAAATCCTTCCAGCCGCCATTGTTTACTGTTTTCGCTCTCCACGATGCCCAATTGCGGCGTGAAGGTATGAATACCCGCGCGCTGTGTCACTGGTTTGAGCGTGAACACATCGGCAGCCGTCGTTTTCGGCGCTGTGACTAACGCTACGGATGACATTCCCTGGCTCACTGAAGCCACAGACGGGACAACAACTAGCGCATTGTTTTTACCGGACAGCGACTGGTTAACCGTTACCGTATCTGCCGTTTTTCCATCAGTGTTCATGACGAATTGGCTGTTGCTTGCAGTCAGGGTGTCTACTGTCAGAGAGCCTGGTGAGCCGGCTTTGCTGAAGCGCACTTGCGAACCGTCCAGGTTGAGGGATTTCACCATGGACTGTCCGTCTGCCTGCCAGAGAGTATTCGTCATCGTCGCACCGGCGAGGGGCGCATTCAGGTTGCCACCATAAGCCGTGAACAGATTCTCACTGGCTTCCTCTGCTGTACCAAAATTCAGGTTGGCAGTATCATTCGCCTGAATATTTCCCGTTATTACGCTACCCGTGCCGACATTCAGCGTGGTGCCTTGGCCGTTAAAGCGCCAGCGCTCAGCCGAGTACTGTCCGGACAACAGCGAAAGTGTCGATCCCGCACCGGCAGCCACTTCACTGTCAGAAATCAGACCCAAGGTTGCCGTCAGCTTCGCGCCATCCGCCAGCGACAGCGATGAGTGGCTGAAGCTGCTTTTCTGGTTGAGAACGGCATCGGTGGACGCCACCGTCACCGAGCTGTCTGCGCTGTCAATCCCGCCGGTAAAATGCTCATTAATGTTAAGAGTAGAACTGTTATTCAGCTGTACGCGGCCGGTGAAACGGCTCCGATCGGCGTCGTTTGTCGCTTTAGACTGCCCGAATGACGACGTGGTTTTCACACCGTTACCGTCATTGAGGTCGATATAGAGATCTTCACTACCCAGCGTCACGGCAGAATGGTCTGCAAAAAGCGTTGTATTGAGGCTGGCATTCCTCGCCAGACTGAAATCAGTATTGTAAAGATTAAGCTGTTTCAGGCTGAACTGGCGGGTCTCCCAGTCACTTTGGGTAAAGGAAACCGGCTGAGTGAGGACAGAATTGTCGCCAAGCGCCTTCAGCTTATCCGCGACAGCCTGAGTACTGACGGCATGTACAACCGGATGCCCCTGAATAAACAGGCGGCCATTATGCTGGGTGAAGTTTCCCTCCGTGTTCATCCCACCATCCATGACAAAGTCGTTCTGCGTTCCGGGCGTCACGGTATTTTTAACATCAACATTACCGGTAAAATGGCCGTGCCAGATGTTGGCAACCGCCGTCGTGGCATCTGGCTTGTTGAAATCCAGGTTGACGGAGGCCTGACTCCCGCTGTTGGTCAGAATCGCCCCATCGTCGGCGCCGTTCAGCTGATGGAAGGTGAGGCTGTTACCGTTGATATCGAGCTTACCGCCGCGATAGCCCCATTTGATATTGTCGGGATTGACCTGTTTGTCATCGCTTAACACAACGGTTGGGCGACCGCTTACAATACTGACATTATTAAAGGCCTGAACATTACCATCGCTATCCGGCCGTTGTGCCAGGACGACAGTTCCTTCGCCAACATTCAGCCCTCCGGGGTTGATTCCCGTGCCGTTAACTTTTAATGTCCCGACACCAAGTTTGTGCAGGTTATCGCCCTGAACACCATTTACTTGCCAGTCAACGCTATGATCGCCGTTGATAATGATCCCACCACCTTTCCAGGTCTGAGAGTCGAGCGGTTTGACCGTATAATCGTCATCAAAAGTCAGCGTTCCTGCACCCTGGTTAACGGCATGTTCTAATACAACGGTGCCACCGCCCTGGAAGGTGAGATCTTTACCGCTGTTTAATGAGGTTGGCGCAGTAGGGCCGAAATTGCCATGCATTGACCATGAGGCTGCACCCTGGGTTAATGTGCCAACGCCTGTGTTATCATCATATGACCAGCGAATATCTCCCTCATTTTGTTGTGATTTAATGGGAGCATCAGCGTCCTGTTTCATGGTATCAGCCACATCTCCGACAGGGATGATCGTATACCAGTTAGTTTTTCCATTCACACCCGCGTAAGAATTGAGCACGGCAGTGACAACCCATTTATTTTGCTTAGCATCCCAGGCAAAAAGTGGGGAACCACTGTCGCCAGGTGTGCCATAGGTGGAAAGTGGCGTATTTGTTGTATTAGTGACAAAACTCCAGTCCGAAATAAACGGATGATTTACGATCCCCCCGGTTTTATACGAGTATGCCCCTGACAGCTTAGTCAGTTTACCACTCTCATCTTTTACATATTGCGTTCCCGTACCGACCCGATAGAAAACGGGGAACCGTTCCTGATTCTGATATGTGCCTTTGGCCGTTCCCGCGTCAGTCATATCCAGAGCGCTAACCTCTGTCACAATTTTGTTTAGTCGGGGGGTATGGAAGTCTCGCTTGTGGTTATTTCTGTCAACCAGGGTGTAGGTAGTGTCGTCGTTGTAACCAAACTTCACCTTTTTATAGCCCACATTGTGCTTAACGCTGACGATATATTGTGGCGCAACTAATGTAGCAACCCCAGTCCTGTCATTAGAACTGAAATCTATCATGGGCGCTTTATTTAACGTGGTGACGACATTTCCATTTTTATCATATAGCGGGATGTTTTCTGCATCTGGTTTAAACGAGCCTTTATTTTCAGCGAAATCGCGATATGTTTGATAATTAACCCCACTGCTGACAACAGAAGCATTTGATGCAGCAGAACATAATATCCCCAACATACTCACTAGCAGTACGCTTATTGATACTCGTGGAGTGATGTTCTTCCTTATACCTTCACTGACTTCTGAAACGACAACCGCCTCACCTTTACTGTTCTTTTTTATCGCGTATATCTTATTCACGTTTCCCCCAGTCACTATCCGCTTAAATAAATGACATTTAAATGAAAATCAGATCCAGTCAATAAAAAAAAGCGTCTTTTTATTTTTTTATCCTGAAAGAGCATTGTAATGAGGAATTTACTGCCACCTTTTTCTATTTTTATCAGCTCTATTGAAAATAAAAGAGTTAGTTATAAAAATTGAAACAATACAATTAACCGAATCGCAAATAAAAAAAACCGATAAAAAAGTAACGATTGCTATTTTGGGGTTTGCCAGAGAGTTTCCAGAACAATATATTCTGTCTCGCTCATTAAGATTGTTATGAGCTTGACTTAAGAATTAAGCCTATTAATGGAGTATAAAATGAAAAAGCTGATTTTAGGTTCGGCAATTGTGGCAGTTCTGGGTGTAGCGTCTAATGCTATGGCTGCGCCAAACAGCGGTACTGTAAACTTTACGGGTAGCGTTACCACTGCAACCTGTGACTTTTCTTTAAAAGATAGTACCAACGGAGATATTGCGAATGTTGATTTAGGTCTATTATCAACGACAAGTGCAGGTAATGGCACTCCGGTTGTGTTTAAGCTTGTGCCTTCAGATAATGCTTGTGTTAGTAAAACTGCTGCTAATGTAAGTTGGACATCTCCAACGCTGGCTCCTACTGGTATTACTAATGACATAAAAACAGGCGGAACCAATGCCTATCTGAAGGTGGCTGCAACAAACGCCACCCAAAAAGGTAACGCAGCTTTCATTCAGCAAGGTCAAACCGTCTTCGATTATACAGCCACGGCAGGAAAAATCCCATCATTTGATTATTCTGCAGTACTTACAAAACCAGCTACTGGTTTAACTGCTGGTGCATTTAACGCGTCAGCAAGCTATGTTGTAGCCTATAAATAATTATCTTTTGATTAAAAGGGAGTTACCGCTCCCTTCTTAAATAAGATACATGTCGGCAAGGTTTTAAAATGAAGATAAAAGTATTATGTGTCGCTATCATTTTTCATTTATGGTCGAATGAAATTCTTGCCGACGATTTTAACTACAGTTTTATCCGTGGTGGCAGTAAAGATGTACCTGAGGTGTTGAAGAATACCGGGCAAAACATACCCGGAAATTATGTTGTCGATTTACTATTTAATGGCTCCAAGACAGCGACCTCTGTAGAATTAGCTATCAGCAATGATGATGTTGATCATATTTGCCTTTCTGATAAATGGCTACAGGAAAAAAACATTCATATCAATAAAGAATTCTATAAACTGTATCTTAATCCCGCACGCAACTGCTATCTTATCGATAAAGAAAAGAACAGTCGGGTAAAATTTGATCCTTCCTTGCAGGAGTTATCAATTGATATACCTCAGGCCGGTTTTATCGATTCAAAAAAGGAAGGCGGCACCTGGGATTATGGCAGTACCGGTTTCAAACTCGCCTATGATCTTAATACGTCAAAATCTACTGACCAGGATCGGACAACATACGGTAACATCGAAGGCCAAATCAATATCGGCGAATGGGTCCTGTTGGGTAGGGGATATGCATATCAGGGAGAAAAGTTTGAGAGCAATAACCTGCTGTTAACACATGCGATAAAATCGATTAAATCAGATATTCTTATCGGTAAAACCCAGTCCTACAATACCCTGAACGATGGTTTTACCTTTTATGGCGCGCAGTTAAAGTCTAATCAGGATATGTATCCCTGGGACTCGCAGTCTTATGCTCCGGTCATTAATGGTATTGCCAGAACACATGCCCGTGTCACTGTCGAACAAGGCGGATACACATTAAAGTCGTTCGTGGTTCCACCGGGTCCTTTTGTGATTAACGATCTGACCGGCGTATATTCTGGCGACATTATCTTAAAAATTTATGAAGAGGATGGTTCGGTAAAAGAACAGCGATTCCCCGTCGCCGTGCTGCCAAATTTATTAAAACCCGGAAATTATAATTACAATATCGCGGTGGGGAGTAAAGTTGACCAATACAGTAACAAGCGTGATGATGACAGCTTATTCGCGCAAATCACTTATGATTACGGTTTTGAGCCCTTTACGCTCAATACCTCTGCACTGGTCGATAAAAACTATAACAACATTGGTCTGGGTCTTATCCGCTCTTTCGGCTGGTTTGGCGCGGTGGCAATGAGTGGCAATCTGTCACAGGCAAAATACCATAATGGTAAAGCCATGAACGGCTTTAGCGCATCGGTGAAATATGCCCGCACCTTAGGGGAAAACGCAAATTTACAGTTGATTGGTTATCGTTTTAACTCAGAAAACTATATTGATTACACGGATTTTAACTATCGCTATTACAGCCTGTTAAACAACAGGCCTAAACAGCGATACGAATCGATTATCACCTATCAGCTTCCGGAAATGAATGTGTTCTTCAACATGTCGGCCTGGAAGGAAGACTATTGGGACAGTTCCAGTGAGGTAGGTGCAAACCTGAATCTCAGTAAGAGCTTTAATAATATTTCTGTCTCTCTGAATGCCGGGTATTCCCGACTGCAGGGGATGGATAACGATTATAACACCGGTATTTCACTGAGCGTGCCCTTTAGCGTGTTTGATAAATCGCACTATAGCTTCTCTGGCATAAATTACGATCGCCGTAATGGTACGAATTTCAATACCGGTGTTTCGGGAAGCATTAATTCTCGCCTGAGTTATAACGCATCCATCAGTCAGTCACGCAACACCACGGGAAGCGCGATTTCAGCTTCTTATCTGTTTGATGAGGTTCAAACCTCGGCCAGCTATTCGCAAACGGGGAGCTCGTCCAGCTCTTCCTTCCAGGTTGGCGGAAGTGTTATCGGACTGCCAGATGCAGGTATTCTTTTTACGCCAGTGAAAAATGATGAAATTGCCGTTGTACAAATGGAAGATGTTCCAGGCGTCAGATTTAATGGTTCCATGCCTGGCGATAAAAAAGGGCGCGCTGTCATACCGTTAACCGCGTATAACAATAATACCATCACCGTCAATGCGGATAACTTGCCACAGAGCGTTGAGTTAACAGAAAACGCAATCAATGTGACGCCGACGGAAAACGCGATTATCTATAAGAAAGTGAAATACAGAAAAATTAACACGTATATCGTAAAAGTCATCAGCAGTAATGGTTTTGTTATTCCAATGGGAAGCATCGCTAAAAATGCAGAAAATCAGGAAATTGGTTACGTCAACAACGGCGGGATTCTGTTAATGAATCTTGAAGATAAAGATGAAGGGATCATTTCTGTTGGTGATTGCAAATTCGATTCACGATCGCTGCAGAAAGATATGGGTAAAGTACAGGAGATTAAGTGTGGCTAAGAACAATAAACTGAGAAAGTTTTTCATTTCTGCATCACTGTTGTTATTTACAGCATCAAGTCATGCGGCGTTTGTCCTTAACAGCACACGTTATGTGTTTGATGAAAAAAGAGAGAATATCTCTGTACAGGTTGATAACCAGTCTACTCAGGAATATGGCGGACAGATATGGATTGAAAACCAGGACCAAAACGACAAGAACGTCTATTTTGTACCCAGCCCCACGTTCTTTAAAGTGGCCGATCAGCACAAACAGATCCTGCGTATCCTGAAAATTAATGATGCGCTACCAAAAGATAAAGAATCGCTTTTCTGGATCAACATCCAAGAGATACCCAAAGCACCAAAAGACGGCGTGAATGCATTATCCATTGCGCTACATACTCAGGTCAAAATGTTTTATCGGCCTGATGCCCTGAAAGAGAAAAGGGAAAACGCCGAACAGAATATTAAAATGATAAGCAGTGAGGACAATACCGTTCTCTGGAACGACACCCCTTATTATTTTGCAATCATCAGTGTTAAACAAAACGGAACGCCCATTAAAGTTAGCGATGATATTAAAGATAAACTGTCTGTTTTTGCTCCAGGTGAAAAAATTTCGCTGGGTAAGTTAATTTCCAGTAACAGCCTCAGTATTGTAGCATTTGATGATTATGGCGTTGACAAAGAGTATAAATTAAACAAATCCTGATTCGTGTAAGGTTTTTATTATGTGTAAATTCATATTTACTCTTTTTATCGCTTTATTATCACTATCTTCCTTACCTTCCAAAGCAGCTAACTGTAGTGGAGGTTCCATACTTTTTGATACAGATCCCAGTGATAAAAGTTACTGGAGGTATGGTTATACATCAGCAAATGATGATCCATTGTTAATAATGCGAGTAATCCTACAAGGTAAAATGACTTGTGATCCGGATTATACTGATGGTGCTGGACGATCGGTGAGTGAAATGCGCATGAATCTAACCAGTGGAACTTGTAAAAACTCTACCACCATAACGACACCCTATCCAGGTATTGAATGGAAACTGGAGGGGATGCGCTGTGAAGGCAATAATATTATCTCCAACAATGTTCAATCTAAGCCATGGGGGGATAATAATAGATACAACTGGCCCTCAGGCACTGTCTTGGGGAAAGCCAGTATTGTCGTAAATGATCAATATTGGATACAAAATAAGCAAACCGGGCAATATACGGTTAATATCCAGCCGCTTTCGCAAGGAAATACACTAGTATACAGCACGGCGGTTAATGTAAGTTCTAAGTTAGGGGGATCGATTCCTTTTATTTTTAAAGATACTGCGACCTGCGCAATGTCACTTTCTACAGAAAATTTAGATTTTGGTAAATTAACACCAAGTAATGTCAATAGTAACTCTTTATATAAAGAGTTAAAAGTCTATTATTCGTGTAAAAATAAAGCACTGATAAATGGATTATATGTTCGATTCGACCCGGAGAATGTAGTTGATGCGGCAAATGGTATGTTTAGTGCCAGTGATAGTGATGGACGGAAGCTGAACTTCCAAATGACCAGGGTGTATGGAGATTTTCATACCGTCCCCCTTAATGCGAATTATAAAATATATGAGCCGTCCAAAAAAGATCTTGATGCTACTGCGACATTCAGAATCTACGTCAAGCCTTCAACCCCATTTCCCGCCGGTAAGGTTTCTACCTACCTGAATGTTTCGCTAATATACCGATAGGCTGGATTAATTATGCACAAATGGTTAATCTTTTTTTTGATAATTTTTCCATTTCACAACGCATCTGCGTCGAAATCAGTGCAGAGGAGAGTGACGATAAACGCCGAGTTAGCCTTAAACACGTGCGCATTGTCACTCTCTCCGGCAAACCTGAACTTTCAACAAATCAGCTTTAGCCAACTTGAAAACAACGCAACTACACCACAGACAGTTGATTTGAATATTGCTTGCAGTTGGCCCGCAACCGGGATCTCACTAAAATTCTCGCCTGCTGCTGGCGTTTCCAAGAGCAGCACTAACCTGATGAATACGGGGTTAT
Organism: Citrobacter sp. Cb041; assembly: GCF_030336655.1. Classification (NCBI taxonomy): domain Bacteria; kingdom Pseudomonadati; phylum Pseudomonadota; class Gammaproteobacteria; order Enterobacterales; family Enterobacteriaceae; genus Citrobacter; species Citrobacter sp. Cb041. Next base: position 129,452 of record NZ_JAOWDD010000036.1, read on the forward strand.
CCGGCGTTGGGCTTGCGTTGTCATGGAAAGATCCAGCCGGCACAGATTTTAAGTCGCTAGAATTAAATAAGCCTTTTGCGCTCCCAACTGCATCAAGTAACAAAAATGAAACGCTTGGTCAGTTTCAGCTGTTGCCTAAACAAATTCCGGGTGAAACGCTCCAGGCAGGGAATATTTCCACCAGTCTGACTGTCGAGGTGACCTATGATTGACAGGAGATGTCTTTTTTTCCCATTGCTGGCGGGACTGTTAAGCACATTAACGGCGTTTAATAACCAGGCCGCACAAAAGGCAAGCGTAAGTCTCCCCATTGCAATGCAGGTCACTAATCCTCAGTGCCAAATCAATAAAGGGCTTGGCCTGCCTGAAACCGTGCAACTTCCGCTAATCACAACTTCAGGTGCCTTATTAGGTGATAGTAACGTTGAAGTTCCCATTGTGATTGACTGTGCCAGTGATATCACCAAATTTGAAGTTACTCTGGCAGGGGGCAGTAATTCGAAACTCAGCACGTCAAATAATAAGGTTGATATCACCTTGTCATGGAAGAAAGGTGGAGGAGCCGTAGAATTCGGGAAGCCGATCGAGCTGAGTAAAGCACCGTTTCTTGTGAGCCAAAAGCAATTTGATGGCTCCTTATTGGCCAGAGTGTCTCCACATACAGGGAACATACCGGCAGGTAATTACACAGCCAGTTTACCGGTGACGTTTACTTATTATTGAGATAGCATAATAAAAGCTGGGGAAATTCCCCAGCTTGTTAATCAATTAATCAAACACGCCATTGATAATTGCGGTCACTACTGAGGTACTCAGTGCAATAAGAACGAAATCATTCCTTACTATTTTCCATTCATAGCCAGGATAATAAGGCCGTTGCCCCAACATCGATGCCGGAACCGTTTTTTTCGCAATGCCTGGTGGTAAGGAGCCACACCCCGTCAGGCCATAATTCACCGCCAAATGTCGGGCAGCCGAAAAACTGATATCAGAATCGACATGATCCGGTTTGCCATATTTTTTACGGTGATCGGATGATGCGTTATTTTTCTGACCCGCATTGCCTTTCTGCGCATTCCCTTTATTTCCGTGATTATCACTATTATTGCCATGGTTGCCACTATTACCATTGCCGTTCCCATTGCCTGGATTCGCCAGTGCCGTGGTGGCAAAGAGCGAAAGAGAAATGAGGGTTGCCAGTACAACTTTTAAACCATGCCGTGTACCTATGCCCCTGTTCATCACCCGTGCTGAGTGGCAGGTGCAGCGCTGAATCATCCAGTTTGCGGGTCGCCACCAGCAACACCCGGAATCCTTGCGCGTTGTAATCTTTCGTTTTCGCCAGCAGTAACTCACGACGGTTTCATTCAGCGCGACCACCTTGTCACCATCAGCATCTCTTCCACTGCGCCTTTGCAAATCAGACTATTATCACCGTTACGTACATCCTCTACCGACGCAGATACTAGGGTTATTTCTCTTTTTTTATCAGGTATTACAGGGGTTTTGTTGACTTCGAGGGAGCTCAGGAGAGGCATTTTGGCGGAAGATCACAGGAGTCGAACCTGCCCGGGAACGCTGGCGTCCCCAACTGGATTTGAAGTCCAGCCACCTCACCGGAGATGACGATCTTCCGCGCCTCGATTGCTACATGGAGGCGGGGCGCATTATAGCTACTTCCAAACGTTTCCACACCCCCTCACTCACTTTTTTAACTTCCGTTTCTCTATACCATGACCAGTTTCAAATAAATCCCCGCAAAATCCATTACTTACACTTAGACACATTTTTAGACGCTACGCTGATCACAGAAAACAAGAATCGTAATTTGATAACGAGATATCGGAATACCCGCGCTCACAGGGATGGTTTACAAGAACTGTAACCGGTATCAGGGCGTGTGAAAGTGCTAACAAGGATGCGTAATGAAAAGTGAAATTCTGTCTGTTAAAGAGAAGATTGGCTACGGAATGGGCGATGCGGCTAGCCACATTATCTTCGATAACGTCATGTTATATATGATGTTCTTCTATACCGATATTTTTGGTATCCCAGCCGGATTTGTTGGCACCATGTTCTTACTGGCCCGCGCGCTGGATGCCATCTCAGACCCTTGCATGGGGCTGCTGGCCGACCGTACCCGTTCGCGCTGGGGGAAATTCCGTCCGTGGGTGCTGTTTGGCGCACTTCCGTTTGGTCTGGTTTGCGTGCTGGCCTACAGCACGCCGGATCTCAGCCTGAACGGCAAAATGATTTATGCCGCAATCACCTACACGCTGCTGACCCTGCTTTATACCGTGGTCAATATTCCCTACTGTGCGCTGGGCGGCGTGATCACTAATGACCCTACGCAGCGTATCTCTCTGCAATCATGGCGCTTTGTGCTGGCGACGGCGGGCGGCATGCTCTCCACCGTGCTGATGATGCCGCTGGTGAATCTGATTGGTGGCGAGGATAAAGCGTTCGGCTTTCAAGGTGGGATTGCGGTGCTCTCCGTGGTGGCGTTCCTGATGCTGGCGTTCTGCTTCTTCACTACCAAAGAACGCGTGGAAGCGCCGCCGAGCACCACCTCTATGCGTGAAGACCTGCGCGACATCTGGCAAAACGACCAATGGCGCATCGTCGGCCTGCTGACCATCCTCAATATTCTGGCCGTCTGCGTTCGTGGCGGGGCGATGATGTATTACGTCACCTGGATTTTGGGTAAGCCGGAGGTGTTTGTCGCCTTTCTCACCGCCTATTGCGTCGGCAACCTGATCGGCTCTGCGCTGGCAAAACCGCTGACCGACTGGAAATGCAAAGTCAGCGTCTTCTGGTGGACCAACGCTGCGCTGGCGGTGGCGAGCCTGGCGATGTTCTTTGTGCCGATGCACGCCAGCATCACCATGTTTATCTTTATTTTTGTCATTGGTGTACTGCACCAGCTCGTTACGCCAATCCAGTGGGTAATGATGTCCGACACCGTTGATTACGGCGAATGGTGCAACGGTAAACGCCTGACGGGGATCAGCTTTGCGGGCACGTTGTTCGTGCTCAAGCTGGGTCTGGCGCTCGGCGGGGCGCTGATCGGCTGGATGCTGGCGGGCGGTGGCTACGACGCCGCCGCGAAAACCCAGAACAGCGCCACCATTAGCATCATCATCGCCCTGTTCACCATTGTCCCGGCGATTTGTTACCTGCTGAGTGCCGTGATTGCCAAACGTTTCTATACCCTGAAAACGCCGTATCTGACGGAAATTATGAGTCAGTTGGCTCAGGGCGCGCGCCGCAACCAGCAGGATTTCACGACGAAAGAATTACAGAACTAAGGAACTGACGATGAAAATTAGCGATGGAAACTGGCTGACCCAACCTGGCCTGAATTTAATACACCCAATTCAGGTGTTCGACGTTGAACAGCAGGGTAATGAGATGATTGTCTACGTTGCGCCGCGCGACGTGCGTGAACGTACCTGGCAACTGGATACCCCACTCTTCACCTTACGCTTTTTCTCGCCGCAGGAAGGGGTGGTGGGCGTACGTATGGAGCACTTCCAGGGCGCGCTGGATACCGGCCCACATTACCCGTTGAATGTGTTGCAGGACGTCAATGTTGAGATGCGAAACACCGCTGAATTTGCCGAACTGAAGAGCGGCAATCTGAGCGTTCGGGTGACCAAAGGTGAGTTCTGGTCGCTGGATTTCCTGCGTAATGGTGAACGTATTACCGGCAGTCAGCTAAAGAATAGCGGTTACGTGCAGGATACCCACAGCGGGCGTAACTATATGTTTGAGCGTCTGGATTTGGGCGTGGGGGAAACGGTGTACGGGCTGGGGGAGCGTTTTACCGCGTTGGTACGTAACGGCCAGACGGTGGAAACCTGGAACCGCGATGGGGGCACCAGTACCGAGCAGTCTTACAAAAACATCCCGTTTTATCTCACCAACCGCGGCTACGGCGTGCTGGTGAACCATCCGCAGTGCGTGTCGTTTGAAATCGGCTCTGAGAAAGTGTCGAAAGTGCAGTTCAGCGTTGAAAGCGAGTATCTGGAATATTTCGTCATCGACGGCCCAACGCCGAAGGCGGTGCTGGATCGCTATACCCGCTTTACCGGCCGTCCGGCGCTGCCGCCAGCCTGGTCGTTCGGTCTGTGGCTAACCACGTCATTCACCACCAATTACGACGAAGCGACGGTGAACAGCTTTATCGACGGCATGGCCGAGCGCAATCTGCCGCTGCACGTCTTTCACTTCGACTGTTTCTGGATGAAGGCCTTCCAGTGGTGCGACTTTGAGTGGGACCCGGTGACCTTCCCGGACCCGGAAGGTATGATCCGCCGCCTGAAAGAGAAAGGGTTGAAGGTGTGCGTATGGATAAACCCCTACATCGGTCAGAAATCCCCGCTGTTCAATGAACTGAAAGCGAAAGGGTATCTGCTCAAGCGCCCGGACGGTTCCCTGTGGCAATGGGATAAATGGCAGCCGGGCCTGGCGATTTATGACTTCACTAATCCACAAGCCTGCGAGTGGTATGCCAACAAGCTGAAAGGTCTGGTGGATATCGGCGTAGACTGCTTCAAAACTGACTTTGGCGAACGCATCCCCACGGATGTGCAGTGGTTTGACGGTGCCGATCCGCAGAAAATGCACAACCATTATGCGTACATCTACAACGAACTGGTGTGGAACGTGCTGAAAGAAACCGTCGGTGAGGAAGAGGCGGTGCTGTTCGCCCGTTCGGCCTCCGTGGGCGCACAGCAGTTTCCGGTGCACTGGGGCGGCGACTGCTACGCCAACTATGAATCGATGGCGGAAAGCCTGCGCGGTGGCTTGTCTATTGGCCTGTCCGGCTTTGGCTTCTGGAGCCATGATATCGGCGGCTTTGAGAATACCGCTCCGGCGCACGTCTACAAGCGCTGGTGTGCGTTTGGGCTGCTCTCCAGCCACAGCCGCCTGCATGGCAGTAAATCCTACCGTGTGCCATGGGCGTACGATGACGAATCCTGCGATGTGGTGCGCTACTTCACCGAGCAGAAATGCCGCATGATGCCGTACCTGTATCGTGAAGCAGCGCGCGCTAATGCGCAGGGCACCCCGATGATGCGCGCGATGATGCTGGAGTTCCCGGACGATCCGGCGTGTGATTATCTCGACCGCCAGTACATGCTGGGCGATAGCGTGATGGTCGCGCCGGTGTTTAGCGAGGCGGGCGATGTGCAGTTCTATCTGCCGGAAGGACGCTGGACGCATCTGTGGCGTAATGATGAGGTGGCCGGCAGCCGCTGGCATAAGCAGCAGCATGACTTCCTGAGTCTGCCGGTTTATGTGCGTGACAATACCCTGCTGGCGCTGGGCAGCAATAACCAGAAGCCGGACTACGCCTGGCATGAAGGAACCGCGTTCCAGCTGTTCCATCTGCAGGAGGGGCGGGAAGCACTCTGTGAAGTTCCGGCTGCTGACGGCTCGGTTATCTTCACGCTGAAGGCGGTGCGCACGGGTAATACCATCATCGTGCAAGGTAGTGGAGATGCGCGTAACTGGACGCTGTGCCTGCGTAATATTCCACAGGTTAGCGGTGTGAAGGGTGGTTCATCTGCGGGCAGCGAGTGGGGAACGGTTGTCACGCCGGATGAAGATGTGCTGACGATAACCCTGTAAGCGAATCTGAACGTGGTGCCGGATGCGTCTTATCCGGCCCACGCCGCGAGCAGCGTTCCAGATCTGAAAATCAAAAACATCCCGACTTAAATTTTTACCTCACCATATTTGCGAGCGCTATCACTCTAATTCCCGCGAAAAATGTGATCTGCGCCGTAAATATCTCACTATTTCCTCTTTTTGTCTTATTTCTGTCCGGAATACAGGACACGATTTAGTATTGTTGGCGCATCGTAGTCCTCTTATATTTATCATCACGGATTACACGTGGAGCATAAATGCTTCTTTATTACCTAAATAATTCGAGTTGCAGGAAGGCGGCGACGTAGCGAGTCCCCTGAGCGTACATAAGTACGTGACAGGAGTGAGCGAGGAAAGCCAACGCACATGCAGCTTGAAGTATGACGGGTATAGATATTTAATCTGGTATGTAATAAGGGTAAATAATGCAAATGATTACCTCGCGACAAAACAGATTATTAAAGTTTCTTCTGTCCCGGAAGGAATATGTTACGCTGCTAAAAATTGCCGAGTATTTATCTGTTTCAGAGAAAACCGTCCAGCGCGATCTGCGGTTACTGGAACAATGGTTATCGGAATGGAAAATATCCATCGATAAACGTGCCGGTGCGGGCGTGATATTAAGTGCCGATAACATTACTGACCTTTTATATCTGGATCAGTTATTAGGGTCGGAGGGTGATGATGCTGACGGCATGATGAATAATTCACGGCGGGTTAAGATAGCCTCGCAATTATTAAGTGAAACGCCGCATGAAACATCGATCAATAAATTATCCGAACGTTATTTTATTAGTAGTGCATCGATTGTTAACGATCTGAAAGTGATTGAATCGTGGATTACCCCGCTGGGCCTGTCGCTGATTCGCAGCCAGAGCGGCACACACATTGAAGGCAGCGAGAGCGGGGTGCGCCAGGCGATGGCGTCGCTGATTAACGGTGTGATTAACCATAATGAACCTGGAAGCGTGATTTATTCACGACTTGATCCGGGCAGTTATAAAGCGTTAGTGCATTACTTTGGCGAAGAAGACGTTTTATTTGTCCAGACGCTGTTGCAGGAAATGGAGAACGATCTGTGCTGGTCGCTGGGCGAGCCTTATTACGTCAATATCTTTACTCATATTCTGATCATGATGTACCGCATTACGCGGGGCAATGCGCTACCGAGAAAAGAAGAAAGCATCACGTCATGTGATGAGAACATCTTTTCCATTGCCAGTCGCATGATTCAGCATATTGAAAAACGCATTGCCCACCCGCTGCCGGAAGACGAAGTCTGGTTTATTTATCAATATATTATCTCCTCCGGTATGGTGATTGAAGAGCATAACGATGTGAGCGTGATTGGCCATATGCACTCCAGCGACGAAGCACGCTTGATTACCCATCGGCTGATTGCCACCTTCGCCGAAATGGTTGACTGCGATCTTAGCCAGGACACTGCGCTGTATGACGGATTGCTGATCCATATTAAGCCGCTGATTAACCGCCTGAACTACCAGATCCGCATTCGTAATCCGCTGCTGGAGGACATTAAAGGCGAGTTGCAGGACGTCTGGCGTCTGACTCAGTGCGCGGTGAATCGGGTGTTTAGCGGCTGGGGCGAGCGGGCTGTGTCGGATGATGAGGTGGGATATTTAACCGTGCATTTTCAGGCCGCGATGGAGCGTCAGATAGCGCGTAAACGTGTGCTGCTGGTTTGCTCAACCGGTATCGGCACCTCTCACTTACTCAAAAGCCGCATTCTGCGCGCCTTTCCGGACTGGACCATCGTCGGCGTGGTGTCGGCAGGCAGCTTGCCCTCCGTCCTGACGGACGATATTGAACTGGTGGTATCGACGATCAATTTACCTGCCGTTGCCATGCCGGTCGTGTATGTCACCGCCTTCTTCAATGATGCGGATATTAAGCGGGTAACAGAAACGGTTATTACGGAAAAATTACATCGGGCGACGTCGCTGGTCGTTGAAAATTAATGTCATGAACTCCATGAGGTATGATTTATGGACATCACGAAAATACTCAATACAAATCGCGTTATTTTGGACATGAAGGCCACAAACAAAACGGAGGTTATTGAGGAACTGACGGATATTCTGCAAAAAGATGGGGCAATTAGTTGCCGGGAAACGTTTATTCAGGATGTCTGGCAGCGTGAATCAGAAGGCTCGACCGGCTTCGAAAATCATATTGCGATTCCGCACGGGAAATCCTCGGCGGTGGTCAATACCACGCTGGCGATTGGGCGTACCCGCCAGGATATTCCCTGGGAAACCCTGGACGGCAGCAACGTGCGCTGCATCATTCTGTTTGCCGTACGCCTTGAAGATCAAAACACTACCCATATTCGTCTGCTTTCGCAGGTTGCTGGCGCGTTGGCGGATGACGACATTATTGAACAACTGTTAGTCGAAAGCAGTCCACAGAAAATTATTGAGCTTTTTAGCCAATATGCTGAATCCAATGTCTGCTAAATAAAACGTGGAGCATGTTATGAATATTGTTTGTGTTGCCGCCTGTACGGCGGGTATTGCGCACACCTATATTGCCCGTGAGAAGTTAATTAAAGGTGCTAAAGCGCTTGGTCATAATATAAGAGTAGAAACCCAGGGGACTATCGGCACGGAAAACGAACTGCTGACAGAGGACATTTCTGCTGCTGATGTCGTGATTCTCGCTGTGGATGTAAAAATAAAAGGGGAGGAGCGATTTTTAAATAAACGTATTGTGCGAGTGAAAACCGAAATTGTCATAAAGTCGCCCATTCAGTTTCTTGAAAAGGTCGAAAAATCATTAGTTAATAATAACCAGTAGCGATCCCCATTCTGGAGGGATTTCACATGAGTGAAAATAAAATTCCGCTATCTCAGGAAATAAAAAGACATTTATTAACGGGGATTTCGTGGATGATCCCGTTAATTGTTGCCGCCGGGATCTGTATTGCTCTCGGGCAAATACTTGGCGGCACTAACGTGGGTGAAAAAACAGGAACCATACCCTGGATGCTCAACCAGATTGGCGGCTGGGGGATGGGGTTAATCGTACCGCTGATTAGCGCGGCGATTGCGTACTCTATTGCTGACCGCCCCGGATTCGCACCGGGTCTGATTGTCGGCTTTGTCTGCGGTGAAATTCATACCGGTTTTATCGGCGGGATGCTGGGCGGTTTTCTGGTCGGTTATACCGTCCTGCTGCTCAAGCGCTATATCCGTTTGCCGCAGTCGATGCAGGGGTTAATGCCCATCATGGTGCTGCCGGTACTGAGTACCGTCATTGGCGGCCTGTTGATGATGACGCTCATTGGCAAACCGATAGCCTGGCTGCAGGACGCGTTGATTCATCTGCTGGAGTCCATGCAGGGCGGGTCACGCTTTTTAATGGGGGCCATCCTTGGCGCAATGGCGACATTCGACTTTGGCGGACCGGTGAATAAAACCATGTCGCTATTTGCTGACGGCATGTTGGTCAGCGGCGTGTACGGTCCGGAAGCGGTGAAGTTTGTCGGTTCGATAATCCCTCCGTTCGGCATTACGCTCTCCTTTTTGCTGACGCGTCACAAGTACACCCGTGCGGAGCGCGAGGCGCTGAAAGCGGCATTCCCGATGGGGATCTGCATGATTACCGAAGGGGTCATTCCCATTGCGGCGCGCGACCTGCTGCGCGTGGTGGGGTCCTGCGTAGTGGCCTCGGCGATAGCGGGCGGTCTGATTATGGTGTGGGGCGTCGAAAGCCCGGTACCGCACGGCGGCATGTTCGTGGTCCCGCTCTTTACGCATCCGCTACTGTTTTGCCTGGCGCTGGGGATCGGCACGGTGATTTGCGGCGTCATGCTGTCGTTGTGGAAGAAGCCGGTGACCGAACGTGACGAAGAGTTTGATGAACTTAGCGATCAAAAGCTGAAAGACGAAGAGATCACCTTCACCCTGGAATAACCGGAGGCCGTATGTTTGCCGATATGAAAAGCATGGTGACGAAAGCCTGGCGCGAGCAGTACGCGCTGCTGGCCATCAACTGTATGAACCTGGAAAGCGCCCGTGCGGCGGTGCGGGTGGCTGAGAAACACCGTGCGCCCATCATTCTGAATCTGTATCAGGGACATCTGGGCCATTTTCCTGCACCGATAGCGGTGGCGGTCGTCAAAACGCTGGCAGAGGAAGCGTCGGTACCGGTCGCGCTGGCGCTGGATCATGGAAAGGACCCAGTGCGCATTCGCCAGGCTTTTCGCGCCGGATTCAGCGGGTTAATGATCGACGCCTCTGCCTTTGCGCTGGAGGAGAACATTCGCCAGACCCGGGCGGTGGTTGAGCTCGCGACCAGCGTTTCTCTGTGCGTGGAAGGTGAGCTGGGGCATCTGGCCGACGCCCCGCGCTATGATCACGCAGCTAACGCTGATTTGATGACCCAGGCCGCCGATGTGGAGCCCTTTATCCAACAGACCGGTATCGATTTACTGGCGGTCTCGGTCGGCACGGCACATGGCATGTACGCGCCCGGTGTCATACCCGCCATTGATTTCCAGCGACTGGAGGAAATTGCCCGTTTATCAACGGTGCCGCTGGCGCTGCATGGCGGCAGCGGGACGCCGTTTGACCAGCTACAGCGCTGCCCGACGTTTGGCGTCGCCAAGATAAACGTTGGCGCGGCGGTTTTCGAAGCCGGAAAGGCTGCACTACTGCATACCCTGTGTCGCGACACATCCGGTGAACTCGTTGATGCCCTGGCCCTGATGGAGCAGGCCTGCGAGGAAGCCATTATTCCGTACCTGCAGGCCAGCGGCGCTATCGACAAAGCCTGATTCGTTTTCTGTAACGCCTTCTATGCCTCTGCGACGACGCACTGGCAGGGCTTTCTACACCCTGAAACTGGAGAATTAACATGTTAGTTTCGATGAAAGAATTACTGCAACCTACCCGTCAGCACGGTTTCGCCATCGGCGCATTCAACGTGGCGGACAGCTGCTTTGTACGTGCAGTAGTGGAAGAAGCGGAAGCAACCAATACCCCGGCGATTATCTCCATTCACCCCAGCGAACATGATTTTGTAGGCGATGCGTTTTTTAGCTACGTCCGTGATATCACTCTGCGCAGCCCGGTTCCCTTTACTCTGCATCTGGACCACGGCGCTTCGGTCGAGCATGTCCTGCGGGCGATTCAGTGTGGGTTTACCTCGGTGATGATTGATGGCTCGCTGTTGCCGTATGAAGAGAACGTGGCGCTGACCCGTGAAGTGGTCAAGCTGGCGCATGCGGTAGGCGTTTCGGTGGAAGGGGAACTGGGTACGATTGGTCAAACCGGGACGTCAGTGGAAGGCGGTGTATCGAAGGTCACTTATACCGATCCTGATCAGGCACAGGATTTTATCGCCCGTACCGGCGCGGATACGCTGGCGGTGGCGATTGGAACTGCACACGGCATCTACCCGAAAGGGATGCAGCCAGAGCTGCAAATGAACATCCTGCGTGACATCGCCGGGCGAGTGGACATTCCGCTGGTGCTGCACGGAGGTTCCGCGAACCCGGATGCGGAAATTGCCGAATCCGTTACGCTGGGCGTTGGCAAAATCAACATTTCCAGCGATATGAAATACGCTTACTTCCAGAAAGTCCGCGAAATCCTGGCGAAAGAAACCTGGTGGGACCCGAACATTATTTACCCGGAAGCCATTAGCGCCGCGCGGGATGTGATCCGTCACAAAATGAAACTGTTCGGCTCAACCGGCAAAGCGTCACTTTACTAACCGCATACAGGCGGGGTGACCCGCCTTTTTCGCAACAAGGAAAAGTGGAATGAAGCGTTCACACATTAATTATGCCGTCGATAAAGCGCATGCCATCGCCGAGACTTTTCGGGTTTGCCTGCCTGACTTTGCGTATTTTACGGCTGACGCCTGGCGGCAACAGGATCACACTCTGTGGCGTGAAGTGCTCGATCTCCAACTGGGCTGGGATATAACCGACTTTGGGCGCGGAGATTTTGCGCAAACGGGGCTGACGTTACTGACGTTGCGCAATGGTCAGTTAGGGTCAGCCAGCTACCCCAAACCGTACGCCGAAAAGATGCTGCAGATTCAGCAGGATCAGCAGACGCCATGGCATTTTCATCGCCATAAAATGGAAGATATCGTTAACCGCGGCGGCGGTGATTTATGTATGCAGTTGGCGTGGGCTACGCCTGATGACGGGTATGATGCCCGGCGTATTGTTGAGGTTAGCGTCGATGGTCAGCGGCGTTCCGTTGACGCTGGCGAGACGCTGGTATTGAAACCGGGGCAGGGGGTATGCCTGCCGCCGCGGTTGTATCATCGCTTTTGGGCGGAGAAAGCGTTCGTGCTGGGCTGGGAGATCTCGATGGTCAATGACGACCTGCATGACAATCACTTCCTTGAGCCAGGCGGTCGCTTCCCGGCGATAGAAGAGGACGAGCCGGTGAAGTGGCTGTTGTGCAGTGAATATGCGCGCTTACAGCGATAAACGGCGACCCGGCAGGCAAAGCGCCGCCGGGCCGTCAGATTTTACTGCGCAGCGGGTGGGGCGGTAACTTCACTACCGGATACCACGCCCGCCTGCATGGTTTGCGTTACCTGCTGTTTCTCCACGTTCACCGCATGCAACTTGCCGCTGACCGTTGGCTTGAGTGGCGCATCGGCTTGAATATTGCCGCTGGCGGTAAGCTGGATGTTACCGTCACCGGAAAGCGGCAGTGCGGGCCATCCCCACTGCTGCAGAATCGTCATTGGCACGCCGCGCCCGTTCAGGCTGACCTGAGTTTGACGCTGAGGCAACTGTGAAATACTGGCAGTGGCCTCCAGCAACCCTTTTTCCGTATAGGCGCTTAGTTCGCTGATATTGATGGTGCTGCTGTTCGCCGTCAGCGCCAGCGAAGGACGACGCACGTCGGTGCGGTTAAAGGTGCCGGCAGCGGCGTTGAGGTTAGCGCTCCCGCTCCAGATCCCCCACTGATTGTTCTGCACCAGCCCGAGGTTAGCACCGTAGCCGTCCAGCGCGGTGAGCTGCCATGGGAAGCTCGGGTCGATATCAATCACCAGATTACGGCTGGCGCTGAATTTCTTCAGCGTCAGGCTGGCTAGCCAGGCTGGTAGAGGTTTCATCCACAGCTGTTTCCAGTTTTCCGGCAGCGTGTACTCCAGACCGGCAATGGCGGCATCATCGAGGACCAGCGCTTTGTTGTTGCGCTGCCAGTTTCCGGATGTTCTGACCATTCCCCCTTCCCAGCGGGTGGTGAACTGACGCAGCGCTATGCCCTGCGGCGAGAACTCGGCATTCATAATCGGATCGAAAAAGTGCAGAGAGCCGTAGATAAACTCGCTGGCGTTCATCGACAGTTTTCCTTCCTGAGTTTGCCAGTCGTCCTTGCTGAAGGTCATGTTGCGCAAGCTCAGATCGAGATCCGTCACCGCCCAGTCAGGGCCTTGCAGACGGGCATCTGTTACTTCCAGACGACCAATTTGCAGGGAAGGAATAGTGCTTAACGGAGCAAAAAACTCGGCCAGCGATTTGTCGCTTTGCAGCCGAATATCGTTCAGACGTAGATTCTCCACTACCCAACTACCGTCGGCATTGCGTTGCGCCACGCCGGTTAATGCCCCACGCGCCACGTCTGCGCCAATATTGCTCAGCGTCACACGGTCGTGGTCAATACTGCCTTCAATCAATACGTTGGTCGTGGGGACGTCGTTCAGCGTCAACGAACTGGCGCTGAGCCGAATTTGCGCTTTACTCCCGAGAATTTTACCCGCCTCAGGACTCCAGGGAATGACTCCGCCGTTAACGCGCTGCGCGCTCAGGGTCCACTCGCTACCGGGACTATTAAGCGCCATATCATGCAATTGCAGGCGATCGGCCTGGAACGGCAGCGGCGCAGTTTGCTGGGAAAGATTCAGCGTGCCGTTTTGCAAAAGGATGGTGTCTACGTGCAGCGGGTCGGTGATTTGGCGGCTGCTCAGTCCAATATCGACCGTTTTGGCGACCAGCGTTGCGGGCTGACCATCCCGGCCAAAGGTGACGTTTTCCAGCAGAATATGGGAAGGAGAAGAAAACCGGTGATCGATGGCATCAAATGCCAGATGGTAGCTGCTGTTCTGCGAAACCCAGGCGCTGACGTGCTCTGCGCCCCAGCGGGTTTGCAGTAGAAAATATAAGCCGAGGATCGCCACTGCAAGGGCGATCAGCACGTAAAGAAGCAGCTTTCCAATAAATTTCATGGTCTTCCATCCCGCGAAGTGCACATAGTCAAGTTATGCACGATTTAGGCGCAATGCTCAAGGCGGGAATGGTGAAAGAGCGTTACAGCGGCGTTGATTCAGAATCAACGCCGCATTTTGCTTATTGCTTCTCTGGTGGGAACACCAGATTCAGAACGATAGCGGTAATACCGCCTGCGGCAATGCCGGAAGAGAGCAGGTTTTTCACCCAGTCCGGAGCGAACTGCAGGATCAGCGGCTGCTGGGAAACGCCGAGGCCGACGGCCAGCGACAGCGCGATAATCAGAATTGCGCGGCGGTTCAGCGGTTCGCGGGATACGATACGCACGCCGGATGCCGCGATAGTACCGAACATCACCAGCGTAGCACCGCCGAGTACTGGCTCAGGAATATGCTGTACAAAACCGCTGACCGCCGGGAACAGGCCCAACGCGATCAGCATCAGCGCAACCACAAAACCAACGTAGCGGCTGGCAACACCTGTTAACTGAATAACCCCGTTGTTTTGTCCAAAACAGGAGTTCGGGAAGGTGTTGAATACGGCTGAAACAAACGAGTTCAGACCGTTCGCCAGTACGCCGCCTTTCAGGCGTTTCATATACAGCGGACCAGAAACGGGCTGCTCGGAGACATCGGAGGTGGCCGTAATATCACCGATGGTTTCCAGCGAGGTAATCATAAACACCAGCATCAGCGGCAGCAGTAAGCTCCAGTCGATACCCAGGCCATAATACAACGGCGTTGGCACCATCAGCAGGTCCTGACTTACCGGCGCGGTATTTTGCGGCAGCATATCCATAAACCACGCCAACAGGTAACCTGCCGCCATCGCAATCACCAGTGACGCAACGCGCAGGTACGGGTTGCGCTGGCGGTTAAGCAGGATAATCAGCGCCAGCACGACGCCAGCCAGCAGTAAATTCTTTGGTGCGCCAAAGGTGTTGTCGCTCATTGCAGCATAGCCGCCGCCAATCGACGTCAGCCCCACCTGAATCAGCGACAGGCCGATAATCATCACCACCACGCCTGAGACCAGCGGGGTAATGATACGACGCGCCAGATGCAGTACGCGTGAGATAACCATCTCAGTGCAGCTTGCCAGCATCAGTGTACCGAACAGCGCCGCCATCATGGTTGGGACATCAGCACCACCGGTTTTTAGCGCTGTACCGCCCATAATCAGTGGCGCAACAAAGTTAAAGCTGGTGCCCTGAATGGATAATAGCCCTGAGCCGACCGGCCCCCAGGCTTTGATCTGAATGATAGAAGCCACGCCGGATGCGAACAGCGACATACTGATAATGTGTTGAGTATCCTGAGCCGGTAAACCGAGCGCTTGGCAAATTAACAGCGCTGGGGTGATTACCGCGACGAACATGGCCAGCAGGTGCTGACAGGCGGCAAACAGGGTCTGGGCTAGCGGGGGGCGATCTTCAAGACGGTAAATCAGTTCACTGTTGTGAGTCTGCGCAACCGGTTGCGCATTTGTTGACTCTACGGCGTTAACGGACATCAGAGGCAATCCCATGGTGGAAAAGCGGTGATTTTATCTGACCATGGCGGAAATGCAAACGTTTGCTACCAGGTGTTCTTAATATTTAAAACGGATAAACAAACATTTTTATATAACTTTTCATGATTTTCTGCTTAAAATCCACACCGAAAACTCAATAAGAGCTAAAAATCGGTCTGGAATGCATCGTGCGTGATTGTGCTAAACGCACTAATGGAGTTGTAAATGTTTTATCTCGATACGTTATCAACGCTGGTTGCGGCAACCCTTGTGTTGCTGCTGGGACGTAAGCTCGTCCAGTCTGTTTCCTTCCTGAAAAAATACACCATTCCCGAACCGGTAGCTGGCGGATTGCTGGTGGCGATTGCGCTGCTGGTGCTGAAAAAAAGCATGGGTTGGGAAGTGAACTTCGATATGACCCTGCGCGATCCGCTGATGCTGGCATTCTTCGCCACTATCGGCCTGAACGCCAATATCGCCAGCCTGCGCGCGGGTGGCCGCGTGGTGGGTATCTTTCTGATTGTGGTTGTTGGCCTGCTGCTGATGCAAAACGCCATCGGTATTGGTATGGCGACTCTGCTGGGTCTGGATCCGCTGATGGGTCTGATCGCCGGTTCGATAACCCTCTCTGGCGGGCATGGAACCGGGGCTGCATGGAGCAAACTGTTTATTGAGCGCTATGGTTTCGCTAATGCGACTGAAGTGGCGATGGCTTGCGCAACGTTTGGCCTGGTGCTGGGCGGATTGATTGGCGGCCCGGTGGCCCGCTATCTGGTCAAACACTCTACCACGCCAGACGGCATGCCGGACGATCAGGCTGTGCCTACCGCATTTGAAAAGCCAGATGTTGGACGCATAATCACTTCGCTGGTGCTGATTGAAACCATTGCGCTGATCGCTATCTGTCTGACGGTGGGTAAAATCGTTGCACAAATGTTGGTCGGAACGGTGCTGGAACTGCCGACTTTCGTCTGCGTGCTGTTTGTTGGGGTGATCCTCAGTAACGGCCTGGCGTTAATGGGTTTTTATCGGGTATTCGAGCGCGCGGTTTCGGTGTTGGGTAACGTTAGCCTGTCGCTGTTCCTGGCGATGGCGCTAATGAGTCTGAAGCTGTGGGAGCTGGCTTCTCTGGCCCTGCCGATGCTGGCAATCCTGGTTGTGCAGACCATTTTCATGGCGCTGTACGCGATATTCGTCACCTGGCGCATGATGGGTAAGAACTACGATGCCGCCGTGCTGGCAGCCGGACACTGCGGTTTTGGCCTCGGTGCGACACCCACGGCGATTGCCAACATGCAGGCAATTACAGAACGTTTTGGACCATCCCATATGGCGTTTCTGGTGGTGCCGATGGTGGGGGCGTTCTTTATCGATATCGTCAATGCGCTGGTGATTAAGCTGTATCTGCTGCTGCCGATTTTTGCGCAATAATGTCTGTGCGGCGGAGTCACATCCGCCGCTGCTATGAATCTACTATGCGTTGGAGTAGCGCTCGGTTTCCGGCATCCAGCGTTCAATCAGCGCCACAGCTTGTTGCGGGTAACGTTCGTGAATATGACGGGCAATGCGCTGAACTTCCGGGATAATCGCCTGATCGCGCAGCAAATCTGCAACTTTGAATTCTGCCGTTCCGGTCTGGCGCGTACCCAACAGCTCGCCGGGCCCGCGGATCTCCAAGTCTTTTTGCGCGATCACGAATCCGTCGTTGCTGTCTCGCAGAACCTGCAGACGTTTTTGCGCGGTTTTTGACAGCGGCGATTTGTAGAGCAGGACGCAGTGGGAGGCCACCGCGCCACGACCTACGCGACCACGTAGCTGGTGCAACTGCGCCAGGCCCAAGCGCTCCGGGTTTTCAATAATCATCAGGCTGGCGTTAGGTACGTCTACGCCCACTTCAATCACCGTGGTGGCAACCAGCAGCTGCAATTCGCCCTGCTTAAACGCCGCCATTACCGACTGCTTCTCTGCGGGCTTCATACGGCCGTGTACCAGGCCAATATTCAGCTCTGGCAGCACCAGTTTAAGCTCTTCCCACGTGGCTTCAGCGGCCTGAGCTTCTAACAAATCAGACTCCTCAATCAGCGTACAGACCCAGTACGCCTGACGCCCTTCATGGGTACAAGCGTTGCGCACGCGGTCAATAATATCGCTGCGGCGGGTATCCGGAATCGCCACCGTGGTGACCGGTGTACGCCCCGGAGGGAGTTCGTCAATGACCGATGTGTCGAGATCGGCATAGGCGGTCATCGCCAGCGTGCGCGGGATTGGGGTGGCGGTCATGATTAGCTGGTGTGGATGGAAACCCTGCTGCTGACCTTTCTCCCACAGCGCCAGGCGCTGATGTACGCCAAAACGGTGCTGTTCGTCGATGATAACCAGTGCCAGTCCGTTGAACTGCACCTGTTCCTGGAAAATTGCGTGCGTGCCGACAATCATCTGCACCTCACCGCTGGCGATAGCTTCCTGCTGTGCCAGGCGCGCTTTGCCTTTCTGTTTACCTGCCAGCCAGCCAACTTCAATGCCCAGTGGCGCGAACCAGTTGCGGAAGTTATTGGCGTGCTGTTCAGCCAATAGTTCGGTGGGGGCCATCAGCGCAACTTGCTTACCATGTGCGATGGCACGTAGGGCGGCCAGCGCCGCAACCAGCGTTTTACCTGAGCCGACATCGCCCTGTACCAGACGCATCATGGGGACATCCAGTGCCATATCGCGTTCGATCTCAGCGGTAACGCGGGCCTGGGCGCCGGTGGGTCTAAACGGTAGAGCCGCCAGCAGCTTATCTTTCAGCGCGTTGTTTGCGAGCAGCGGCTGGGCGTGGAAATGTTGCGCCCCGGCGCGTAGTGCCAGCATGCTGAGGTTATGCGCCAGCAATTCTTCCAGTATCAGACGTCGCTGTGCTGGATGCTGACCGGTTTCCAGATCGCTCAACTGCAGTGACGGCGGTGGACGGTGCAATGTGCGCAGAGCTTCCGGCAGGCTCATCATGCCCTGCAACAGCTCTGGCGGCAGCAGTTCGGCAATGGCGCAGGTATCGAGCAGGTCCAGCGCTTGATCGGTCAGTTTGCGCAGCGTGGCCTGCTTCACGCCTTCGGTGGTTGGATACACCGGTGTGAGCGTTTCCTGCAATTCCGGCGTGCTGAGATCGCCCTGCACGCGATACTCCGGGTGGATCATCTCTGCGCCGTATTTTCCGCGTTTGGCTTCGCCATAGGCCAGCACCCGGCGACCGGTGGCGAGACTGTTTTTCATTGCGGCGCTGAAGTTGAAAAAGCGCATGGTGAGAATGCCGGAGCCATCACTGATCTGACAGGTCATCATCCGGCGTCCGCCGAAGGTGATATTGCAGTTCAGCACTTCGCCTTCTACGGTGGCGTAAACGCCCGGCAGCAGTTCGCCAATCGGGTACAGGTGCGTGCGGTCTTCGTAACGCAGAGGGAGGTGGAGCAGAAGGTCCTGCACGGTGTGCAGGCCAATTTTCGCCAGTTTACTGCTTTGCGCTGCGCCAACGCCGGTCAGAGAATTGAGTGGGATGGCATCCAGTAAACGGCCTTTCATCGCGTTTATCTCGCAGATTGCATAGTGGCCCACCACGTTGCATCGGCTTCAATTTCGCCCTGCGTGTTTACGTGGGGGTAGGGAAGACCTTTGCGCTTAGCGACATTCGCCAGCACCGGATAACCGCCTTCAAACAGCAAACGCTGCTGCTCATCTTGCGCCAGCATGCTGTTTTCTCGTCGGTACATGCCGGCGTTTTGCCGCTGGCGCTGTGCTTCGTACAGAATCAGCGCGGAGGCGACCGAAACGTTCAGCGATTGCACCATGCCAGTCATGGGAATGATGATGTCCTGATCCGCCAGATCCAACGCTTCCTGAGTGATGCCGGTTTTCTCCTGGCCCATCAGGATGCAGGTGGGGCGCGTGTAATCAATCTCGCGAAAATCCACGGCTTTATCTGACAGATGTGTTGCCAGAACCTGCATACCCTGGCTTTTTAAATGTGTGACCGCATCGCCAATAGTGCGGTGAGTCTTCACCTGTACCCAACTGTTGCTGCCTGCGGCAGAAGAGGCCATGGTGCGCATACGGCTACCAGGCCAGACGGCGTGGACTTCATGCACGCCGACCGCGTCTGCAGTACGAATGATTGCAGAAACGTTATGAGGTTTGTGGACCTGCTCCATGCAGACGGTCAGATCGGGCTGACGACGTGCGAGCATCTCGCAAATACGTGCATAACGTTGAGTATTCATAAAACGTGTTCTAGTTACGGTTACGGGTGACTTTTATCACGTCCGGCATGACGCGGATTTTGCGCATGATATTCGCCAGGTGCACGCGATCGCGAGCGGTCAGGCGAATAAAGGCGCTATAGACGCGGCCATCTTTCTCTTCCGTATTCAGACTTTGAATGTTGGAGGTAGTCGTGTTGATTGCCGCCGTCAGGTTCGCCAGAGCACCCTGGTGGTTAAACATATCCACCTTAATCTCGGTGATGAACTCCTGCTCTGTCTCTTTATCCCATTCCACCGCCATAAACTTCTCTGGCTCTTTTTGATAGCCACGAATGTTACGGCAGGATTCATGGTGAATCACCAGACCTTTACCCGGACTGACGTGGGCAATGATTGGATCGCCAGGAATCGGACGACAGCATTTCGCGAAGGTGATCAGCACGCCATCTGCGCCTTTGATCGGCAGATGACCGTGGCCTGATTGCGCTGGCACGTTTGCCGTTGCTTCGCCCTGCTGGAGGTTTTTCGCTACCACCACGCTCATGGCGTTACCCAGACCGATTTCCGCGAGCAGATCGTCAAGCGTGGCGAGCTTCATGCGCTCAAGCTCACGCTGGATGCTCTCTGGCGGGATCTCAGCCAGTTTACGGCTACCGCCTAAGGCATGGTTGAGCAGTCGACGACCCAGACTGACGGAATCATCGCGCTTGAGGTTTTTCAGCAGTTGGCGAATTTTGGCGCGCGCTTTCGAACTGACGACGAAGTTGAGCCACGCTGCATTCGGACGGGCGCCCGGAGCGGTAATAATCTCAACGGTCTGGCCGCTAAAGAGCGGCTGCGAAAGCGGGTAAGGTTGTCTGTCGACGCGTGCGCCGACGCAGGCGTGACCGATATCGGTATGCACGGCGTAGGCGAAGTCGACAGGCGTTGCACCGGCAGGCAGTTCGACAATGCGCCCTTCCGGTGTGAAAACATAAATCTCATCCGGGAAGAGATCAGATTTGACGCTTTCAATAAATTCAAACGAGCTACCGGCGCTCTGCTGCAGTTCCAGCAGGCTTTGCATCCAGCGTTGAGCGCGGATTTGTGCGGTGGTGCTGCTTTCGCCGCCGTGCTCTTTGTAAGCCCAGTGCGCTGCTACACCCATCTCTGCCATCTGGTCCATGTCTTCGGTACGAATCTGTACTTCAACCGGGACGCCGTGAGGGCCGATCATTGAGGTGTGCAAAGACTGATATCCGTTCGCTTTCGGAATGGCGATATAGTCTTTCACGCGACCAGGACGAGGTTTGTACAGGCTGTGCATCTGGCCGAGTACGCGATAACAGGTATCGGAATCATGAACGATAACGCGAAAAGCGTAGATATCCATGATGGAGTGAAAACGCTGCTCTTTGAGCACCATTTTGCAGTAAATAGAGTACAGGTGCTTCTCGCGGCCACTTACGCGACACGGAATACCTGCCTCTTGCAAACGCCCTTCGATTTCCGAGAGGATTTTTTGGATCATCTCTTTGCGGTTGCCACGAGCGGCTTTAACCACTTCTTTAATCACGCGATAGCGGTTCGGGTACAGCGCTTCAAAACCCAGCTCTTCCAGCTCGGTTTTAATGTGATGAATACCTAAACGGTGTGCCAGCGGACTATAGATTTCGAGGGTTTCACGGGCGATGCGGCGACGCTTGTCCGGGCGTAATGAGCCCAGTGTGCGCATGTTGTGGGTACGGTCAGCGAGTTTGATGAGAATGACGCGGATATCCTGCACCATCGCCATAATCATCTTGCGAAAGTTTTCAGCTTGCGCCTCTTTCTTATCGCGAAACTTAAGCTTATCAAGTTTCGACACCCCTTCTACCAGTTCAGCAACGCTTTTACCAAAAAGCTGTTCCATGTCCTGGTAGGTGGCAGGGGTATCTTCAATCACGTCATGCAGCAGCGCAGCCATCAGCGTTTCATAGTCGAGTTTCATCTCGGCCAGAATGCAGGCTACCGCTACCGGGTGCGTGATATAGGGTTCACCGCTTGAACGTGTCTGGCCCTCGTGAGCGTCACGTGCAACGAGATACGCCTGCCGAAGACGCTTAATCTGGTCTTCCGGCAGGTAGTTTTGAATCAGTTGATTCAGGCTTTCAAACAGATACAAGGGCGACCCGCTTTGTGATTAACGACGACCTTCAGCAATAGCGGTAACGGCTTGTAATTCAGCGGCTTCCTGCTCTTGCTGTTCCTGGCGCTCACGCACGTCGAGGATCTGGTTGTTGATCAGACCTTCTTCGATTTCGCGCAGCGCGATAACGGTAGTTTTATCGTTTTCTTCCGGTACGAGCGGATCCTTTCCGCCTACCTGCATCTGACGAGCGCGACGCGCGGCGACCAGTACCAGGTCAAAACGGTTACCAATTTTCTCTACAGCGTCCTGAACAGTTACGCGTGCCATACTTAAAATGCTCCACAGGTGAAGAAATGACTGGGCATGATACTGAATGTGGGTTCAGTCTGCCAACAGTTTGCTGATTAAAGCGTCATGACGCTGCTTTTGGCGGCTCATGCGCAGACGTTCGGCGCGAATGATAGTTTTCAAATCGCCCAGGGCGGTATCGAAATCATCATTCACAATAAGATAATCATATTCGGCGTAATGGCTCATTTCTGCAACAGCTTGCGCCATACGTTTTGCGATCACGTCTTCGCTATCCTGACCGCGGCCACGAAGACGGCGATCCAGCTCAATCTTAGATGGCGGCAAAATAAAAATACTGCGCGCATGCGGCATTTTTTGACGAATTTGCTGCGCACCTTGCCAGTCGATATCTAAAAAGACGTCTACGCCGGATGCTAATACTTGCTCAATGGTCTCACGCGAGGTGCCGTAGTAATTACCGAAAACCTCAGCGTGTTCCAGGAACGCGTCTCTGCCAATCATGGTTCTGAATTCGTCATGGTTCACAAAAAAATAGTGTTCACCGTGCACTTCCCCCGGGCGCGGTGCGCGCGTGGTGTGCGAAACAGAAACCTGGGTGTCATACAACGGTTGGGTCTTTAATAAAGCCTGAATCAGGCTGGATTTACCCGCGCCACTGGGGGCAGAAACAATATAAAGCGTGCCTTGAGCCATGAGTATCTTAATGTATGTGATTGTCGAAAGAGAGCCTACATACGGGCTTATTATACACGTAGCCGCTATGTGACGTAGCCCTTGTCACACTTTTTGCGCATGTTTATTGCGCTTTGCGTACCAGTTTCCTGTTTTATCCGCGATTTGCAGCAATTCGTGCAAATGTCAGGAACGTTGCTCGCAGGATGATTTTTTGCCTCTCTGTTTCCATTTCAATTCGCGTTATACCTGCCGGGAAACGTACTGTTCAGCGGAGATAGCATGGGATTATGGAAATGCATAGGGCTGGTTTTGCTAATGTGGTATCAACCCTCATGGGCGGTATGCCCCGTCTGGTCGCCTGCCAGGGCACAAGAGGAAATTTCACGACTACAGCAGCAGATAACACAGTGGAATGACAGTTACTGGAAACAAGGGGAAAGTGTCGTAGACGACGCCGTTTATGACCAGCTCAATGCGCAGCTCATCCAGTGGCAGCGCTGTTTTAGCGATGAAGCCCCACCAGATCTATCTGCGCCCCCAATAAGTGGAACCGTCTCGCACACCGTTCCCCACACGGGAGTTCGAAAACTTGCCGATAAGCAAGCGCTACAACAATGGATGCATGCTCGTAGCGATCTCTGGGTGCAGCCGAAGGTGGATGGCGTGGCGGTCACGCTGGTCTATCGCAATGGCAATCTGATACGGGCGATTAGCCGTGGTAACGGTCTGAAAGGCGAAGACTGGACGCAAAAGGTTCTTCAGATCCCCTCCGTTCCACGTACTACCAGCGGGCAGCTCTCTAACAGTACGTTGCAGGGGGAGATATTTTTGCAGCAACAAGGGCATATTCAGCAGCAGAGAGGGGGAATGAACGCCCGCTCAAAGGTTGCTGGAATGATGATGCGCCAGAGCAACCCGGAAATGTTACGTTCGCTGGCTATTTTTATCTGGGCCTGGCCTGATGGTCCAGTTGCCATGTCGGAAAGACTTGAGCAACTCACTGCTGCCGGGTTCAGTTTCACGCAACGATATACTCAGGCCGTGAAGAGTGTGGATGACGTCGAGCAGGCGCGTGCCAGGTGGTGGACTTCAGCGTTACCTTTTGTGACGGATGGTGTGGTGGTGCGAACGGGAAAAGAACCGCGGGCGCAATACTGGCTACCCGGACAGGGAGACTGGCTGGCAGCGTGGAAATATCCTCCCGTGGCCAGGGTATCTGAGGTGACGGGTATTCAGTTTTCCGTTGGCAAAAGCGGGAAAATTGCGGTGGTTGCATTGCTGGTCCCCGTCATGCTGGATGATAAGCGGGTGCAGCGCGTCAATATTGGCTCAGTCCGGCGCTGGAATGAATGGGATATTGCGCCTGGCGATCAGATTCTGATAAGTCTGGCCGGACAGGGGATCCCCCGTATAGATGAGGTGGTCTGGCGCAGCATCCAGCGTAATAAGCCAGCACCACCTGAGGGGCGCTTCAATTCACTAACTTGTTTTTATGCCACAGCGGAGTGTCAGGAACAGTTTGTTGCCAGGCTCGTCTGGCTGGGGGCCAAAGATGTGTTAGGGCTGGAGGGTATGGGCGAGGCGGGATGGCGGGAGCTACATCAGACGTATCGCTTTGAACATATCTTTTCCTGGCTTGGATTAACGCAGGAGCAGCTACAGTCCACATTTGGCGTGAACAAAGGGGGGAAGCTGTGGCATCAGTTCAATCTGTCACGCCATCTTCCATTTACGCGCTGGGTGATTGCCATGGGAATACCGTTAACACAGGCAACGTTGAATGCCAGTCGGGATGGTTCGTGGCAGCAGTTACGGGAGCGCAGTGAACAAAGCTGGCGGCAGCTTCCTTTCATGGGGGAGCGACGGGCACGACAGGTTATTCAATGGCTGGAGGATAAAGAGATCATAGCGCTGAGCAACTGGTTAGCTGCTCAGCGGATCACGGGCTTTATGCCTTAATGGCCTTCATGGCGATAGTAAAATACCGGCAGCCCCAACTTCAGGCGCAGGGCCAGTAATCGGGCGGTAAAGCCGAAGAGCAGGGTAGAGATCACCACCACATCGTGGCTGGAGACATAATGTTGCAGCACGATATACAGCACAGCAGCGGCAAATGAAACGCCGGCATACAGTTCTTTCTGGAATACTAACGGGATGCGTTTGCAGAACATGTCACGTAATACACCACCAAAGACCCCGGTAGTGACCGCAGCGACCACGGCAATAATCGGTCCATGACCCATATCCAGCGCCACCTGGGCACCAATAATAGAAAAGACCACCAGGCCCAGCGCATCCAGGACGAGGAATATTTTACGCAGATAGGGCATGACGGGGGCAATAATGGTGGTGAGTACCGCAGCGGTCGCCACGATAATGACGTATTCAGGGTGCTTTACCCAGCCGAGCGGATAGTGGCCGAGAAGAATGTCGCGTACCGAGCCGCCGCCAATGGCCGTCGCGGTGGCAATGATAATGACGCCAAATGTATCCATACGACGACGCCCAGCCGCAAGCGCACCGGTCATGGCTTCGGCAGTAATACCAATTAAATATAAAACGTGTAACAGCATGTATTCCCCCTGATTTGCTGGGGCTAAGGTTAACGATTTGTGCGCATTGTCACGATTGAGATTTTCTAAGGTGAAGCAATTTTAATAACTACAGCTAATGTGATTTTGCTGTAAATGCGTTATGGCATGCGCTTTACTTTATGAATGGTGACAATAAATGATGAGAAAATATAATTCGAACTGGATGGGTCACAACCGAAGTGTTGGGAAAAACACGTAGCCCCGTCGTTTATGGGTGGGCTACGTATCATATTTCACCCAAACTATCACCCTCGACCACTGGACAAATTGACACTCCGGTTCGTATTTCAGTCATACCTTGAATGTTGCAGCGAGAGATTAGTAGGTGTGGTATGTGCTTTGGTGCGCTGCAAAAATGATATTTCTTAGAACCACTTCACTCCAGATGTCATTGGGGAAGTTATTCTGAGTAAAGTCTGATATTCAGCGGCTTCTATTCTGAAAAATGACTTCCTCAGCTATCGCTTCTATGTGGATGGGTGCATTTACAGCAAAATCTTCCGCATTTAGTGCGTTGGAGTGCCAGGTATGAGCGTAAGAGAAGAAATTCAGGATGGCAGAGAGGCTGGAAATTTAAGAAGCGGGATAATATACACCGAAGTTTTGGGTTGGATAGATATGGGACATGCCCGAGGAGATTATGTCAGAAAGTTACTCTCGGATATGCACCAAGGCGAGCATTCATGAGAACAGTGATACCTTACGGCGATTTTAGTTCTGGTAACGTTAAAATAGTTTCCAGAGATGGAACGGTCGTTAACTCGTAAAACAGGGAAACATATGAAACAGGCAGTCATAATAGTGCTGATGGTAATAGCTATATGCAGCTCTTATTTCTGGCCTAATATTAAAATGAGACTTGCAGGTAACGCACAATATACAGAGTTTAATAAAGCCAAATATGATTTTTACACTCCCCAAGTTTTAAAAAAAATGCCGAGAATATCCCAAGTGTATGACTTTAATTATACGAATATTTCTGGTCCTAAGGCTGATGTATGGAGTGTGACGTTCCATGATACCAGGGATACGGGGAGGATTAGTAAATATCTCTCAATGGCGGGCTATGAAAAACAGGTAAAATGCGATGTTGAGGCAGAGTGCTGGCGTCTCAGGGGATCCGATGAAGTACTGACAGTCGTGAATATGAACAGCAGTAATGCTGTTCGGGTTGATATTCTGAAGAGTATTTATAACGACAAATATATGCCAGATAAATAAGTATTCAATTTTATATCAATCAGCACTTACTGGCGGTACGGATAGCCTGCATTGAGCAGGCTATCTAGTACGTTACGATAGCATAGGCATGGTACGCAAAATTACTCGATATTCTGAATTTGCTCGCGCATTTGCTCGATCAATACCTTCAGTTCAATTGCGGAATTAGTCACCTCGGCATTGATAGACTTGGATGCAAGAGTGTTCGACTCACGGTTGAATTCCTGCATCATGAAGTCCAGACGACGGCCAACAGCCTCTTTTTTCTTCAGAATGTTGTAGGTTTCTTTGACGTGGGCTTCCAGACGATCTAACTCTTCTGCTACATCGATGCGCTGCGCCATCAGCACCAGTTCTTGCTCAAGGCGGTTATTCTCCAGTTGCACCTGGGCGTCTTCCAGTTTGGCTACCAGACGCTCACGCTGCCATTGCAGAATTTCCGGCATATGTGCACGCACTTTAGCGACTTCAGTGCTGACGCCTTCCAGACGCTGCTCGATCAGCGCTTTCAGCGCCTGACCTTCGGTTTCACGCGCGACGATGAAGTCATCCAGCGTACCGTCAAGCGCGGCGAGGATTTCAGCGGCAATGGCGTCCAGATCTTGCTCCTGGGCAGCCATTACGCCTGGCCAGCGCAGGATATCAACTGGGTTAATTTCACCTTCATCACTCTGCATTTTGACCCAGTTAGCAGCGCTAACGAGCTGTTTAGCGAGCTTTTCATTTAGAATCAGCTCGCCCTGGGCGCTGGCATCAGGCTCAAAACGCAGCGTACACTCGACTTTACCGCGCGTCAGACGCGTGCGTATGCGTTCGCGAACAACGGGTTCAAGACTACGGAACTGTTCCGGCAGGCGAAAATAAGTTTCCAGATAACGCTGGTTTACCGAGCGCATTTCCCAGGTAGCGCTACCCCATTCACCCTTGATTTCACGCCGGGCGTAGGCGGTCATGCTGCGGATCATAGACGTTCCTGTTTTTAAAGATGAGATGGGAGGATTATAGCCATCCACGTCTTGTCAGGATAGGAATAACAGTCGGAAGTCCGTATAATGCGCAGCCACATTCGTTTCAAGCCGGAGATTTTATCATGCGTCCAGCAGGTCGTAGTGCCAACCAGGTGCGTCCCGTCACCCTGACCCGTAATTATACAAAACACGCTGAAGGCTCCGTGCTGGTCGAATTTGGTGATACCAAAGTGCTGTGTACCGCCTCTATTGATGAAGGTGTACCGCGTTTTCTGAAAGGTCAGGGCCAGGGCTGGATCACCGCAGAATATGGCATGCTGCCACGCGCCACGCACACCCGTAACGCCCGTGAAGCGGCGAAAGGTAAGCAGGGCGGTCGTACCATGGAAATCCAGCGTCTGATAGCTCGTGCGCTGCGCGCCGCCGTTGATCTGAAGACGCTCGGTGAATTCACTATTACGCTGGACTGCGATGTTATTCAGGCAGATGGTGGTACGCGCACTGCATCAATTACCGGCGCATGTGTGGCGTTGGCTGATGCGCTGAACAAGCTGGTAGCGAGCGGTAAACTGAAAACTAACCCGATGAAAGGGATGGTCGCCGCGGTTTCCGTGGGCATTGTGAACGGTGAAGCGCTCTGTGACCTCGAATACGTTGAGGACTCTGCCGCAGAAACCGACATGAACGTGGTGATGACTGAAGACGGCCGCATTATAGAGGTGCAGGGCACGGCAGAAGGCGAGCCGTTCAGCCATGAAGAACTTCTCACCCTACTGGCGTTAGCCCGAGGGGGAATCGAATCCATTGTAACGACGCAGAAGGCGGCGTTAGAAAATTGATTTTAAAGGCGACTGATGAGTCGCCTTTTTTTTGTCTGTAATAAAGTGAGATGAGGAGCGAATCCATGAAACCGTATCAGCGCCAGTTTATTGAGTTTGCGCTTAGCAAGCAGGTACTAAAGTTTGGCGAGTTTACGCTGAAATCCGGGCGTAAAAGCCCCTATTTCTTCAACGCCGGGCTGTTTAATACCGGGCGCTGCCTGGCACTGTTAGGCCGTTTTTATGCCGAAGCGCTGATGGATTCCGGTATTGAGTTCGATTTGCTGTTTGGTCCGGCCTACAAAGGTATCCCGATTGCGACCACCACGGCTGTTGCGCTGGCGGAACACCACGATAAAGATTTGCCGTACTGCTTCAACCGTAAAGAGGCGAAGACCCACGGTGAAGGCGGTAATCTGGTAGGTAGCGCACTTGAGGGGCGTGTAATGCTGGTGGATGATGTTATCACTGCAGGTACGGCTATTCGTGAGTCGATGGAAATTATTCAGGCTAACGGCGCTACGCTGGCGGGGGTACTGATTTCTCTCGATCGTCAGGAACGCGGTCGCGGCGAGATTTCAGCGATTCAGGAAGTGGAACGCGATTATGGCTGCAAGGTGATTTCTATCATTACCCTGAAAGATCTGATTGCGTATCTGGAAGAAAAACCAGAAATGGCAGAACACCTGGCCGCAGTACGGGCGTATCGCGAAGCATACGGCGTATAAGAACTGCCGGATGGCGCTGCGCTTATCCAGCCTACGCACCGCGGAGTTCGTAGGCAAAATAGGCGAGGTCGCCATCCAACAACGGTGTTACTGCAATTGAGCGGCAACCAACGGCCAGCGGATGTCGAAATCATCCGTTGGGCGGTATTTAAATTCGCTACGTACAAACCGGGACAGCATACCTTCGCAGAAAGCCAGTAACTGGCTGGCCAGCAGCGTTTCATCCACGGTGTAGCCTTCACCTTCACGCATTCTTTTTTCTCGCAGAACCTGGCGTAACTGCGCCTCAATTCGCTCAAAAAGCTGGTTAATACGGCCTTGCAGACGGTCTTGCTCGAACATCAACGCGTGTCCGGTCAGAATTCGCGTCAGGCCAGGATTACGTTCACCGAACCCTAAAATCAGCAGTACGATCAGACGCAATCGCGCGTTAGTGTCTTTTTCATCTTTCAAAATCAGATTGATACGGGTAATCAGACTATCTTCGATAAACTCAATCAGGCTATCGAACATGCGGGTCTTGCTGGGAAAATGGCGATACAAGGCCGCTTCGGAAACGCCCACAGAGGCCGCCAGTTTAGCTGTCGTGATGCGTTGGCTACCATCGCTGGACTCAAGCATCAGTGCCAGAGACTGAAGTATTTCTTCGCGACGATTCCTTTTCGCAGTTTGCTTTTCTACCATGTTACAAAATACCCCTGAAAATAAGCTCTTGCCAGGCAGGCATCCACACAGCGACCGCAAACTGGTGTTTGCGGTGTGTTATTGCGTTATTACGCTGTGAGATGCTTTTCTGCGGGTTACTTGCGCCCGGAATGGCCGAAGCCACCTTCGCCACGATCGGTGGCTTCAAACTCTTCCACCAAATTCAATTCAGCCTGGACGACCGGTACAAATACCATCTGCGCGATACGTTCGCCCGGTTCAATAGTAAAGTTGTCCTGACCACGGTTCCAGATTGAAACCATCAGCTGGCCCTGGTAGTCGGAATCAATCAAACCGACCAGATTGCCCAGTACGATCCCGTGCTTATGGCCCAGCCCGGAGCGCGGGAGCATCACTGCCGCAAGAGAAGGATCGGCAATGTGGATAGCTAACCCGGTTGGCACCAGCGTTGTTGCGCCAGGCGCCAGTTCTACGGCGTCATCAAGACAGGCACGCAGGTCAAGTCCGGCAGAACCAGAAGTGGCGTACGTCGGGAGCGGAAATTGTTGCCCTACGCGCGGGTCCAGAATCTTAACGTCGATTTTTTTCATCATAACGGGTCACGATCTCGTCGAGTAATAATTGGCCCAGGAGTTCTTTGCGCTCAAGCGGTAAGACTTTATCTCCATCCTGCCAAAAAAGGTGTAATGCGTTGCTGTCGCTGTTAAATCCTTGAGTAGACAGCGAAACGTCGTTCGCACAGATCACATCAAGGTTTTTGCGGATGCGTTTTTGCCGGGCATATTCTTCCACATTATTTGTTTCGGCGGCAAACCCAACGACAAAAGGACGATTAGCATCCAGTGCGGCAACACCAGCGATGATGTCCGGGTTTTTGACCATTTTTACTGTTAATTCATCACCCTGCGTTGCCTGTTTTTTGATTTTTTCACTGGCGACAGTTTCAGCGCGATAATCAGCGACTGCGGCGCAGCCGATAAAAATATGCTGTTGTTGCACCGCAGATTGCACGGCGGCTTCCATTTCCAGCGCGGTCATCACATCAATGCGCTGGACAAAAGGCGGTGTAGGTAACGAAACCGGACCTGATACCAGCGTGACGTTTGCCCCGCGTTTTGCGGCAGCGGCCGCGATAGCAAATCCCATTTTCCCGGAGCTGTGGTTGGAAATATAACGCACGGGATCAAGCGGTTCACGCGTCGGGCCTGCTGTAATCATGATGTTGAGATGTTGCAGATCTTTGACAGGTGAAAAATGTTCTGCCGCCATATCCACAATTGTTAACGGATCCAGCATACGTCCAGGACCGACATCACCACATGCCTGACTACCGCTGTCAGGACCCCAAATGAGCAAACCGCGCGAGGCAAGAATGCCCAGATTGTGTTGGGTAGCGGCGGCGCGGTACATCTGCTGGTTCATAGCCGGCAGCACGGCAACAGGCGCTGGCGTTGCCAGACAGATCGTAGACACCAGATCGTTGGCCATACCTGCGGCAACGCGGGCAATCAGATCTGCCGTCGCTGGGGCCAGTATAACCAAATCGGCCCATTTCCCCAGTTCAATATGGCCCATCGCGGCTTCGGCTGCGGGGTCAAGCAGGCTGTCGGAAACGGGATAGCCCGAAACCGCCTGTAAGCTCAGAGGAGTAATAAACGCTTTTGCTGCTTCGGTCATCGCCACGCGGACGTCTGCGCCGCGTTCCCGTAAACGACGCACCAGCTCAGGGGTTTTGTACGCAGCAATCCCGCCACTGACGCCAAGTACGATTTTTTTACCGGCCAGGCTCATCATGATCTTTCCTGTTGGGTTTCACCAGAAGGCGGATATTTTATCACAATCCGCAATGTGTCGTGCTTTTGCCCGCGCTCCAGTTTGCGAGGCTCTACGAAGAAGTGAAAACAGAGCGTCGATTCGCCGCTGGCGTTATGCCATTATGCGGACGCGAAAGGAGGGGTAAAGCATGGAAAATACAGGACGTATAATGCCTCGGGAAAAGCTGTTGGCGCAGGGGGCCAGTTCGCTGACCGACGTAGAGCTACTCGCTCTTTTTCTACGCACCGGGATACTGGGTAAAGATGTGCTTACTCTGGCGAAAGAGATGCTTCAGCATTTTGATTCGTTGTATGGTCTGTTGTCTGCTGATTACATGGATTTCAGCTATGTTCAGGGCATCGGTATCGCGAAGTACGCACAGTTGAAGGGAATAGTGGAGCTGGCAAGGCGCTACTACAACGTACAGGTGATAGAGGAGCGTGCGATACTTAGCCCGGAAATGGCGCGTGAATTTCTGCAAAGCCAGCTTTCGCAAGAGGAACGCGAGATCTTCTATGTGATCTTTATGGATTCTCAACATCGCGTGATTAAACACCGTAAACTTTTTTCTGGAACGCTAAGCCACGTTGAAGTGCATCCGCGAGAAATTGTCCGCGAAGCGATAAAAATGAATGCTTCTGCGGTGATCCTTGCACATAATCACCCTTCGGGGTGTGCAGAGCCGAGCAAAGCAGATAAACTCATCACCGAGCGTGTTGTGAAATGCTGTCAGTTCATGGATATCCGGGTGCTTGATCATCTGGTCATTGGGCGCGGAGAGTACGTTTCTTTTGCGGAACGCGGTTGGATTTAACGCACTTTACGCGATCCATCGGGATCTTTGTCTGTTCGGGACTTGAGCACATCGCTGACTCAGCGTATACTACGCCACCTTTGAGAATCTCGGGTTTGGCATTTGGGCCTGGCAATCGAGAGTTCGCAAATACGCAAAATCATTCTTGTTGCGTCCAATGACGAGGCAACGATGAAAGATTTAGTGTATTGAACTGCGATAACCGGGCTGAGAAGCCTGACGAGGCGCCAATACCCCATACGAAGCTCGAGCTAATTTGATTTTTGGAGAATAGACATGTCCCGAGTCTGCCAAGTTACTGGCAAGCGTCCGGTGACCGGTAACAACCGTTCCCACGCACTGAACGCGACTAAACGCCGTTTCCTGCCTAACCTGCACTCTCACCGTTTTTGGGTTGAGAGCGAGAAGCGTTTTGTCACCCTGCGTGTATCTGCTAAAGGTATGCGTGTTATTGATAAGAAAGGCATCGAAACAGTTCTGTCTGAACTGCGTGCCCGTGGCGAAAAGTACTAAGTACTAAGAGGAAATAAATCATGGCTAAAGGTATTCGTGAGAAAATCAAGCTGGTTTCTTCTGCTGGTACTGGTCACTTCTATACCACCACGAAGAACAAACGTACTAAGCCGGAAAAACTGGAGCTGAAAAAGTTCGATCCAGTTGTTCGTCAGCACGTTTTATACAAAGAAGCGAAAATCAAATAATTTCCGCTTTGATGTAAAGAAAAACCCTGCCTCGGCGGGGTTTTTTGTTTTCTGGCCGTCCCCATATTAATGAGACCTGATACACCGCCGGAGATACTATGCCTGAATTACCTGAAGTCGAAACCAGCCGCCGCGGTATTGAGCCGCATCTGGTGGGGGCAACGATTATGCACGCAACTGTGCGTAACGGTCGTTTGCGTTGGCCTGTATCAGAGGAAATCTATCGTCTGAGTGATAAACCTGTCCTGAGCGTACAGCGGCGCGCGAAATACCTGCTGCTGGAGCTATCAGATGGCTGGGTAATCATTCACCTGGGGATGTCGGGTAGTTTGCGTATCCTTTCTGAAGAGCTTCCGGCAGAAAAACATGACCACGTCGACTTAGTGATGAGTAACGGCAAAGTCCTGCGCTATACCGATCCGCGTCGTTTTGGCGCCTGGCTGTGGACTAAAGAGCTGGATGGGCATAATGTCCTCGCCCATCTTGGCCCTGAGCCGCTGAGCGACGATTTCAATGCTGGTTATCTGCAGCAGAAATGTGCGAAGAAGAAAACTGCGATTAAACCCTGGCTGATGGATAACAAGCTGGTCGTGGGGGTGGGAAACATCTATGCCAGCGAGTCGCTGTTTGCGGCTGGTATCCATCCTGACCGTCTGGCGTCATCTTTGTCGCAGGATGAGTGCGAACTGCTGGTGCGCGTTATCAAGGCAGTTTTGCTGCGTTCTATCGAGCAGGGCGGGACCACGCTGAAGGACTTTCTGCAAAGTGACGGTAAGCCGGGTTATTTTGCCCAGGAGCTGCAGGTCTATGGGAGAGAAGGTGAACCCTGTCGCGTATGCGGCGCGCCAATCATTGCGACAAAACACGCTCAGCGCACAACGTTTTATTGCCGTCGCTGTCAGAAATAACACCATTATCGGCCGGACGTAGCGTATGCCTCATCCGGCCAGACGCATTACTTCAGTTTACTCAATAATGCCTGATGAACGTTTTCCGGCAGAAAGTGCGCTACGTCACCCTGGTGGCGGGCAACTTCTTTCACCAGTGACGATGAGATAAATGACCACTCTTTAGACGGCATCAGAAAGACGCTTTCCAGTTGTGGCATCAGATGACGGTTCATATGGGCCAGCTGCATTTCATACTCAAAATCGGCTACCGCACGCAGGCCACGGATCAGAATGTTAGCCTGATTATCGCGGGCAAAGTTTGCCATCAGATCGCTGAATCCCAGAACCTCCACATTACCGAGATGCGCCGTTGCCTGCTGTGCCAGCTCAACGCGCTCTTCCAGAGTAAACATCGGTTTTTTACTGGGACTTGCGGCAATTGCCAGGATTACGTGATCGAACATGCTTGTCGCTCGTGTCACGATATCGAGGTGGCCGTTAGTAATGGGATCAAAGGTTCCTGGATAAATCGCCCGTTTTTGCATGACTTGCCTCAATGCGTTTTGGGTGGCAGATAAGGTTCCAGCAGCTGCAGCAGACGCTGAAGCGCGCCCTGATTTTGATACAGAACTTCAACTGCGTGACGGCCATAAAAATTACGATAATCTGCATCGGTCAGTAAAGAAGAGACCTCTTTCACCAGCGTAGTTGCGTCGGTGACGGTGATCAATCCGCTTGCCTGTTCGAGGCGGGCGCAAATATCTTTAAAATTAAAAGTATGTGGCCCCATCAGTACCGGAATGGCGTGCGCCGCGGCTTCCAGTGGGTTGTGTCCACCGCGTTCAACCAGCGAACCGCCAACAAAAGCAAGGTCAGCAATGCCGTAAAGCAACATCAACTCGCCCATGGTGTCGCCGATTACGACCTGGGTTCCTGATGACGGAACTTCGCCCGAAGAACGTGTCGTATAGCTTAGCCCAGCTTGGCGTACGAGGTTAATGGCATCCGGGAACCGTTCAGGATGTCTGGGTACCAGAATCAGTAAAAGATTAGGGAACTGGTTTAATAACGCCTGATGGGCGGCAATGATAATGCTTTCTTCGCCGTCGTGCGTGCTGGTTGCAATCCATACCGGGCGGTGAGGTGCCCATTGACGACGCAATGTAATCGCTTTTGCGGCCAGCTGCGGCGTGACGGAAATATCAAACTTCAGGCTACCGGTAACGGTGACCTGATTGCTTCTGGCACCAAGCGTGATAAAACGAGCGCCATCTTCTTCGTTCTGGGCGGCAATCAACGTAATTCGGCGCAGTAGCCTGCCAACAAATTTACCTAATTTAGCGTAGCCAGCAGCTGAGCGAGCGGAAAGACGTGCATTGGCAATGACCAGCGGAATATGGCGCTTATGCAGTGCCGCGATCAGATTCGGCCACAGCTCGGTTTCCATAATTAACACCAGCTTGGGGTCAACTTTATTCAGGAAACGGTTTAGGGCATCCGGTAAGTCGTACGGCAGATAAATATGCTGAACGTCAGGGCCAAAAGCGGATTGTACGCGCTCGGAACCGGTTGGTGTCATGGTGGTGACCGTGATCGGCAAGTCGGGGTAACGATGTCGCAGAGCGCGGACTAATGGGATAGCTGCCAGCGTTTCGCCCACGGAAACCGAATGAAGCATGATGCCGCCTGGTTTTAGCGGACGGCGGTAAAAGCCGTAGCGTTCACCCCAGCGTTTACGGTAGGCCGGAGCCTTACGTCCGCGCACCCAAAGCCGTACCCAGATCAAAGGCTGAATAAGGTAGAAAAGGGCGGTGTAAAGCAATTCGAGCATAATGGTAGCTGACTTATGAATGTGCTGGGGATTCTATGTATTTAGCTGTGGCTTTACCAATACTTTTCCTATTTTTAAATTAAATAGCGTCCCTCGCGGGGGATGTCCAGGGTACCAGCATCTTTTGCATCTTTACGTTTTCTGTTGATATTTTCCGGTTTAGTCGAGATAGATGGCTAAAAATCAAAAGGTCTGAACATCTTAATTCATTGATTTATATGTTTTAAAATCATTGGCTGTGCAAGAATTATTCGAGTCGGAACATGGCGAAAGAAGTGATACACTAGCGCGTAAAAAATCAGTGCGATATCAGTAATCAGGTAGCTGTTGAGCCTGGGGCGGTAGCGTGCTTTTTTCTGCTTAACTTTACCGGACACTCACGATAAAAGAGCCGCTTGTGGATAAGCCAATTAATAGAATTCTGGTCATAAAAATGCGTTTTCACGGAGATATGTTGTTAACAACTCCGGTCATTAGTACGCTAAAGCAGAACTATCCTGATGCGAAAATCGACGTGCTTCTCTATCAGGATACCATCCCAATTTTGTCGGAAAACCCAGAAATTAATGCCCTTTATGGTATTAAAAATAAAAAGACAAAAGTAACTGATAAAATAACTAATTTTCTGCACCTGATCGGAACGTTGCGCGCAAATGGGTATGATTTAGTTGTAAACCTTACCGATCAGTGGATGGTTGCGATACTGATGCGGCTACTGAACGCGCCAATCAAAATCTCTCAAGATTATGCACATCGGCAATCTTCTTTTTGGAAAAATAGTTTTACATGTCTGGCTCCGCTTAGCGGTGAAAATGTGGTGGAAAGCAATCTGTCTGTGCTGGCCCCGTTGAAACTTAAATCGACTGTTACGCATACAACAATGAGCTATCCGGAGGATAGCTGGGAACGTATGCGCACAGAATTAAATCGGGCTGGAGTTGGTGATGAATACGTTGTAATTCAACCAACGGCACGCCAACGCTTCAAGTGCTGGAATAACGAAAAGTTTTCACAGGTAATTGACGCCTTACACCAGCGTGGTTTGGAGGTAGTTATGACCTCTGGCCCAGGCGAAGACGATCTGGCTTGCGTGAATGAAATTGCACAAGGTTGCAAAGAAAGGCCCGTTACTGCGCTGGCGGGAAAGATGAGCTTCCCCGAGCTAGGAGCGGTCATCGATCATGCGCAGTTGTTTATTGGGGTGGACTCTGCTCCGGGACACATTGCTGCTGCGGTTGATACACCATTGATATGCCTGTTTGGCGCAACGGATCATAATTTTTGGCGACCATGGTCAAAGCAGATGATTCAATTTTGGGCTGGTGATTACCGTCCGATGCCTCCACGCGAACAGCGCGATCGCAATGAAATGTATCTTTCGGTGATACCCGCTGACGATGTTATTGCTGCTATCGATAAATTATTACCGGGTAGACTTGTGCCGCCACAAGCGGGGAGTCCCGTATGATTGTTGCTTTCTGTTTGTATAAATACTTCCCATTCGGTGGGTTACAGCGTGATTTTATGCGCATTGCGCAAACTGTAGCGGCACGTGGTCACCATGTTCGTGTCTATACGCAGTCCTGGGAAGGTGAGTGTCCTGACGTTTTTGAATTGGTTCTTGTACCGGTCAAGTCCCGGACAAACCATGGTCGCAATGCGGAGTATTATTCCTGGGTCCAGGCACATTTACTTCAGCACCCTGTCGATCGGGTTGTTGGTTTTAATAAAATGCCAGGGCTGGATCTCTACTATGCTGCTGACGTTTGCTATGCCGAGAAAGTGGCACAAGAAAAAGGTTTCCTCTATCGGTTAACTTCACGATATCGGCACTATGCAGCGTTTGAACGCGCGACGTTTGAGCAGGGTAAACCGACGCAGCTATTGATGCTAACTGATAAGCAGATTGCTGATTTTCAGAAGCACTATCAGACAGAAGCTCAACGATTTCATATTCTTCCTCCAGGGATTTATCCGGACAGGAAGTATAGCCAGCAGATTCCGAATAGCCGTGAAGTTTATCGCCAGAAAAACGGTATAACAGAGCAACAAAATCTATTATTGCAGGTAGGCTCTGATTTCACTCGTAAAGGTGTGGATCGTTCAATACGTGCAGTGGCCTCGTTACCAGAAACGCTTCGGACTAATACGCTACTGTATGTTGTTGGACAAGACAGACCGAGAAAATTTGAGGCGCTGGCGGAAAAACTTGGCGTACGCAGTAATGTCCATTTCTACTCTGGCCGTAATGATGTTGCAGAATTAATGGCTGCGGCTGATATATTGATGCATCCAGCTTATCAGGAGGCGGCAGGTATTGTTTTACTAGAAGCAATCACTGCCGGGCTGCCGGTGTTGACCACAGCCGTATGCGGTTACGCGCATTATATTGTTGATGCTAATTGTGGTATGGCAATTACAGAACCATTCCGGCAAGAAACGCTGAATGAAGCCTTACGTAAAGCGCTGGTAGAGCCTTCATTGTGTTCGGAATGGAGGGCAAATGCACGACACTATGCGGATACGCAAGATTTATACAGCCTACCGGAGAAAGCTGCGGATATGATTACGGGTGGTTTAGATGGTTGAATTAAAAGAACCGTTAGCCACACTATGGCGCGGGAAAGATGCATTTGAAGAAGTTAAAAATTTACAAGGTGAAGTATTCAGAGAACTGGAGACTCGCCGTACTCTACGATTTGAACTAACGGGTAAAAGCTATTTTTTAAAATGGCACAGAGGCACTTCTCTGAAAGAGATTGTTAAAAACCTACTTTCATTACGCATGCCAGTATTAGGTGCTGATAGAGAATGGAATGCCATTCATCGCCTGAGTCAGTTAGGTGTGGATACAATGACAGGCGTGGGATTTGGTGAGAAAGGGTTGAATCCACTGACTAAAACCTCGTTTATTATTACTGAGGATCTCACACCAACTATCAGCTTAGAAGATTACTGTGCTGATTGGGCCACAAATTCTCCCGATGTGAAAGTGAAGCGTATAATTATTGATCGTGTTGCCACCATGGTGCGTAAGATGCATGCTGGAGGTATCAATCATCGCGATTGCTATATTTGCCACTTTTTATTACATCTGCCTTTTTCAGGGCGTGAGGACGATCTCAAGATTTCAGTGATTGATTTGCACCGTGCTCAGATTCGGTCGACTGTTCCCCAACGCTGGCGCGATAAGGACTTGATCGGTCTCTATTTTTCTTCCATGAACATTGGATTAACCCAGCGTGATATTTATAGATTTCTACGCATCTATTGCGAGTTGCCGTTGAAAAGCATCCTAAGTCAGGAGGCTGATTTGTTCAAGGAAGCTCAGGTTAAAGCTAATAAAATACGCGAAAGAACAATCCGTAAATCTCTATGATTAATTTATCCTGAACTATTTGAAATGCATCATGTGAGAACATGGTCTATTTCTCAAAAATTGGTAAGAGTCAAATGTCTCAATTTAGCGATAAAGAAGTTATCCTTTCTGTTTTTGAGTACGATTTTCGGGAAAATGCTTCTGCAGACTGTTTTAATATCGGTTATGGTATTGACAGGAATTTTTTATTTGGCTGCGGTGTATCAATAGCCTCTGTATTATTGTCGAATAAAAAAATCGATTTCACATTTCATATATTTACTGATTATTTCGATGAGAGTGATAAAGCCAGATTCGCCGATCTTGCTAAACAATATCAATCCTGTATCAAAGTTTACCTAATTGATTGCAATAAATTAAAAGACTTACCTAGTACAAAAAACTGGACTTATGCAACATACTTCCGTTTTGTTATTGCAGATTATTTCTATAATAAAATAGATAAATTATTATACCTGGATGCCGATATTGCTTGCCAGGGTAGTGTACGAGAACTGGTCGATTATAAGTTTTCCGCAGATGAGATCGCTGTCGTTGTAACGGAAAGAGATTCCGAATGGTGGCATAATCGTTCTGTAACGCTGGCCACTCCAGAATTAATCGCCGGATACTTTAATGCTGGATTCTTACTTATCAACATCAACGCATGGCACAGTAATAATATCTCTTCCCGAGCCATCGAAATGTTGCGAGTTCCAGAATGGGTGGAAAGAATAACTCATCTTGATCAAGATGTCCTTAATGTGTTGTTAGCCGGAAAAGTAACTTTTATCAATGGTAAATACAATACACGCTTTAGCATTAATTATGAACTGAAAGATGAAGTAGTCAATCCTGTGAATAATGAAACTGTCTTCATTCATTATGTGGGACCGACAAAACCCTGGCATGAGTGGTCCAACTATCCGGTATCGAAGAGTTTTTTAGTTGCGAAAGAGGCCTCGCCCTGGCATTCAGTAGCGCTTCTCAAACCGACCAATAGCAATCAATTCAGATATTGTGCAAAGCATAAATTTAAACAAGGGTTATACGTTCAGGGACTGTGTAACTACTTTAATTATTATCTGACCAAGTTGAAAGGTTAACTGCTGGCTAAGTACATTGTTAAAATAATCAACAGCAATGCATATCTTAGCCGCTGGAAAATATAGCTGAAATAATTAAAGGTAATTAAATTGGACTTCAAAAGATTAACTAACTTCAAAGATATTATTGAGTTAGACAGACGTGTTACACCATGTGATGATCGTGACACTTTTAATATCTCATGGGGAATCGATAAAAATTACCAAACTGGCGCGGCAATTTCTATTGCATCAATCCTTGAAAATAATAAACAGAATAATATTAATTTTACTTTTCATATTATTGCGGATTATTTAGACCAAGAATATATTGTACTATTGACACAATTAGCAGAACAGTATAAAACAGTTATTAAGCTATATCATATTGATTCTGAACCGTTGGTGTCACTACCTAAAACAAATATATGGCCAGTGTCAATATACTATCGCTTGCTTTCATTTGATTATTTTTCTGAACGATTAGATCGACTGCTATATCTTGATGCTGATATTACGTGTAAAGGCTCTTTAGAGGATCTTGCCGCACTGAAATTTGATGGGGAATATGGTGCGGTTGTAGTAGATGTTGATTCAATGCAGGATAAAAGTGCAGAGCGTCTACATAATCCTGAGTTTAAAGGCAACTACTTTAACTCGGGTGTCATGTATATAAACTTGCAGCAATGGCTTAACTCTAATTTGACAAAGAAATTCTTCGAACTATTGTTAGATGAAAGTATAGTTTCCAGAGTAAAATATCCTGATCAGGATATTTTAAATATCATGTTTTTGCATCATGCGGTATTACTACCGAGGAAATATAACTCAATTTATTCATTGAAGTCTGAGTTTGAGATTAAAAATAAAAATTACTATAAATCAGTGATTAATGAAGAGACAGTATTTATTCATTATACTGGTGTAACAAAACCATGGCACGAGTGGGCTGACTATTCCTCAGCACAATTTTTCCGCACAGTATATGAGAATTCACCATGGAAGAATCAGCCTTATCAAGTTGCAAAACAAAAGCACGAATATAGAGAAGAATATAAACACCTTCTTTATCAAAATAAAATAATTCCAGGCCTGATCGCAGCAATTAAATATAAAACAATGTAATGGTGATCTTTATGATTGATAAAATCATATTTACTGTAACACCTATTTATTCTATTCCACCACGTGGTGCCGCAGCAGTTGAGACCTGGATGTATCAGGTTGCCCAGAGAACTAAATTCCCTAATCGTATTGTCTGTATAAAGAATGAAGGATATTCTGATTATTCTTACGTAAACGAAAGATGCAGTATTCATCGTATTGGATTTAGCTCAGTATATAAGCGTATTTTCCAAAAGTGGACTCGGCTGGATCCGTTACCTTATTCAAAGCGCATACTGAAAGTTGCCGAAAAATTTGAGATAACCGATCAAAGTGTGATTGTTGTCCATAACAGTATGAAGCTATATCGACAAATTCGTTCGCAAGCTCCTCAGGCTAAAGTTGTGATTCATATGCATAATGCGTTTGAACCTAAGTTGCTTGATAAAAAAGTTAAGATGATCGTACCAAGTTTGTTTTTGAAGAACTATTATCAATCTTATCTTCCTGAAGCTGATATTGTTATTGTGCCTAATGGTATTGACCTGGATATCTATCAATCGTCATATGAATCAATATCAAAAAATAAATTAAATATTTCCCCTGAAAGCAAGGTGGTATTTTTTGCTGGACGCATAGTACCTGATAAAGGTGTTCTCTTGCTTCTGCAGGCTTTTGAAAAGTTGCTGCATGAGAATAAAAATCTGAAGCTTGTGGTCGTTGGTGATCACATGGAAGTAAATAAGAACGATAAAGGTGATTATCAGCGTGAAGTTCGGGAAATAGCTGAGCGCCTCAAACCACATTGTATTATGTTAGGTAGTATCTCACCCGAGAAAATGCACTATTACTATCCACTGGCAGATATAGTTGTGATTCCTTCTCAATTTCAGGAGCCATTTTGTATGGTGGCTATTGAGGCTATGGGCGCTGGAAGACCTGTATTAGTCAGTACTCGAGGCGGCATGGTTGAGTTTGTTAAAGATAAAATTACAGGCTATCACCTTACAGAGCCGATGACTGCAGAAACTATTGCTCAGGATATTACCAGGGTAATGGCGGAAAGTTGTTTAGCGGATACCGCCCAACGAGGTCAGCAATATGTCTTTGGAAACTATAGTTGGTCTGCGGTTACACAACGGTTTGAAGAGGTTATTTGTAACTGGTTCGAGTGATAAAAAGGCTACATAAAGTAGCCTTTTTTACTATTTTATTTATTCTTCAGCGCTAACAGAAAACCTGCAAAAATACCCAACAGATCTAACTCAATCTGCTCAACGTTGCCACGTATAATAAAATAACCGACAAATGAAAGTAAAATTATTATATAAGCATTGTATGGGGAATAGTAATTCTCCCTAAAAGCATGCGTAACACATTCCCTCACAATGCTAGTGTACACCAGTATTAAACCCACA
This sequence comes from Citrobacter sp. Cb041, assembly GCF_030336655.1. Lineage (NCBI taxonomy): Bacteria > Pseudomonadati > Pseudomonadota > Gammaproteobacteria > Enterobacterales > Enterobacteriaceae > Citrobacter > Citrobacter sp. Cb041. Next base: position 172,186 of record NZ_JAOWDD010000036.1, read on the forward strand.
AGTCCAAGTAATCCTGTACCAAACCATACAAAGAGAATAAGGTTGTGTGGTCCAATTGACTCGCGGAATGTCCAGTTTGGATAATCAACAACACGCTTGTTGTATACAATTTTATAAGCGTTATTACCAAAACCATAACCAATAACTGGGTTTTCTAAGATTAGGTCAAACGCACTTCCTTGCGTACCGTTAGTATAGCGGTATGAGCTGTCAGTTTGCTGTAATTTAACGGTCAGGTTTTCTGACATATCTTTGTATGAAAATATAGCTGTCAGAGCAACAATGGCTACGAGGATTCCTACAGTAAGCAATCGCCATTGTTTGTACATGATTATCCATGTAAGAGCAATAATAAATACAGATAACCATGCGCCACGGGACAATGTTCCAAGAATTAAAAAGGTGTATATCGCCCCTAACAACAGGAATAATATACGGTATTTCGCTGATTTAATGAGCCATAGATTCAGAAGCACTGGGAATAAAAACACCATTGCATCTGAAATTCCGCGATGTTGGTAATTAGTAAAAGGCATGATTCCTTGCTTATAGTCCTGATAATAAAGGACAAATTCTGAAAGGCATCGCAAACTAAGAGCTGTAAGGAACGAGAAGAATATCAACTTTGAAATGGTTTCTTTGCTTTCTTCTCTTAGTAATACAGGGATCGCAATAGTGCATAATAAGACATTTTCAACAACTGAGTTGTTTATCTCTTTCAGGCTAGCTTTTAGTTCAGGAGTGAACACTAAAGAGACGAAGGTAGCGATTACAAGAAATGATACACTTGCAAAAACAAATGTTTTAAAAATAGGAATATAATGTCGAGGATTCTTACATAAATAAACTATCGTTGTGATAGTCATCAGGATGACAATCAAATGTTTATAACGAGTAATACCACCTAAGAAATAGGTGGCGACAAACAGAAATATAAGTCCTCTATTCCAGTTTATCTTCCAGTTTTTTTTCTCATCTAAAAAAAACTTTGTTAAAGCCATCATTTCTCCGACACTTACAGACAATTATTAAAAAAATTGCAATTAATTGATTCTAATACGGTCGAAGAACGCAAGTCTGAAAGGTTTTCACTTTCTGAGCGACATGCCACTTGATTCTTCCCATACCCACCAATCAATCCTGGGTCCGTTGGACCGTACAACGTAATATTTGGGCGATCCAGCGCAGCGGTTAAATGACTCAGGCCTGTATCAACCGACACCACAAATTTTGCCCCCGCCAGTACGCGAGCGACCTCTCCCAAAGTCATCCGTGGAAGAACATCAACATAAGAAAAACCATTTGCCAGCCTACGGGCTCGTGCTTCTTCGTGAGGAGCACCCCATGGCAGTTTAATACGTATGCCAGCGTTATTTAACAGGCCAATTAGCTCCCGCCAGTTGGCTTCTGGCCAGTGCTTATCATCACGCGTTGTGGCATGCAGAAATACGGCATACTGGTCCGCATCAGCATTACTTTCTTTCAGAAAATGCTGAGCGATAGCGTAATCACCCTGCGACTGGGGCCTGGAATATCCCAGACTTTTGGCGAACAATTCACGCGTACGTTCTACCGCGTGCTGCTGTTTGGCAATGTGATGTTTGCGATTATAAAACAGGCTCGCCAATGGTTCGCGCGCCGTGCTCCAGTCCATACCATGCTTGATGCCACGTGCCAGACGCGTAACCAACGCCGCGCTTTTTACCAGACCCTGCGCATCAATTATCGCGTCATACTGATGTAAACGCACCGCATCGCGAAAGGCTTTACGCTCGGCTTTAATCGGCGCTGAAAACCAGGCTTTACGCCAGCGGCGGATCGCCACTGGAATAATCCGGTCAACGGCTGCATGCCAGGATGGGATCTGCGCGAAGCCTTCTTCCACTACCCAATCAAATTGAATATCCGGCATGACCTGCTGCGCATCGGTTAATGCCGGTAACGTATGCAGTACATCGCCCATAGACGATGTTTTAACGATCAGTACCCGCATCCGTCAGGCTTCCTCTTGTAACAACAGGTCGTTAAGTTCTTCCAGCACGCGCTGGGGTGTGATGTCAATCAGGCTCTGATGATAGCCTTCTGCTGCATCTCCCTTGCGTACTTTGTGATAGCCCGTAATCAAGCGAATTACGCGCGCCTTGTGTGAAAGCGGCGGAGTAAAATCCGGGCTGCTGGGGCCATACAACGCTACCAGAGGTCGATTCAACGCTGCGGCAACGTGCATTAATCCAGAGTCGTTGGTGACCACCGCTTTGCAGGCGGCGAGCAGAATGACGGCCTGCTCCAGCTGTGTTTCGCCTGCCAGATTACGGCACCAGGGCTGCTGATCAACGCTCAGCGTCGCCAGGATCTCATTTCCGGCTTCATGGTCTTTTGCAGAGCCAAAAAGCACAATCTGATGGCCTTCATCGATCAGCTGCTTCGCCAGATCTGCGTAGTGGTAATGTGGCCAGCGTTTCGCTGGACCAAATTCCGCTCCAGGGCAAAAGCCGATGATGGGGCGTTCGGCAGAAAGGGAAAACTGGCGACAGGTCAGGGACTTTTCACCTTCGCTTACCTGCAACTGCGGCCATAGCAGAGGCTGCGGCAAATCTTTAGCTGACAGCATTACGCCTTTATCATAGGCCAGGGCTACATAGCGTTCGACCATCAGCGGCCAGGCATCTTTATCCAGCACGCGCGCATCGTTTAGCAGGCCGTAGCGCATTTCACCACGCCAACCGGTACGATGGGGAATGCCAGCAAAGAACGGTACCAGCGCGGATTTAAACGAGTTAGGCAGCACATAGGCGCGGTCATAGCGTTTTTCACGCAGGCTATGACCGAGTTTACGCCGCTCACCGATCTCCAGCGCGCCGTGTCCAAGCGGCATGGCGATAGCTTCGTTAACTTCAGGCATGCGCGATAATAACGGACGGCACCATGCAGGTGCCATCACGTCGATTATCGCCTGGGGATAGCGCGCCTTAAGCGTGCGATAGAGACTTTGCGACATCATCATGTCGCCCACCCAGGACGGGCCTACCACCAAAATTTTCATACTTACGCGTCGCGGTTCAGCCAGGCCATATATTCCGTTACACCTTCAGCAACGGTTTTAAAAGGCTTGTCATAGCCCGCAGCGCGCAGATTAGTCAGATCGGCTTGGGTAAACGCCTGGTAGCGACCTTTCAGTTTTTCCGGGAATGGGATGTACTCAATGCTGCCTTTTTTGTGGTACGCAAGCGTTGCATCGGCAACGGCCTGGAAAGATTCCGCACGACCGGTACCAAGGTTAAAGATGCCGGAAACCCCGTTTTCCAGGAACCACAGGTTCACCGCAGCCACATCGCCTACGTAAACGAAATCACGCTTGAAGTTTTCACTGCCTTCGAACAGTTTTGGTGTTTCGCCATTGTTGAGCTGGGTGTTGAGGTGGAAAGCGACGCTTGCCATGCTGCCTTTATGGCCTTCACGCGGTCCGTAGACGTTGAAATAGCGGAAGCCAACAATCTGAGAATTGGCTTCTGGCAGGATCTGACGAACGTACTCGTCGAACAGGAATTTTGAGTAGCCGTAAACGTTCAGCGGTTTCTCATATTCACGGGATTCGATGAAATCAGAAGTGCGACCGCCGTAGGTGGCGGCAGAGGACGCATACAGGAACGGAATTTCACGCTCCAGGCAATAGTGCAGCAGCTCTTTGGAGTATTGATAGTTGTTGTCCATCATATACTTGCCGTCCCACTCGGTAGTGGAGGAGCATGCGCCTTCGTGGAAAATCGCTTCGATATCGCCGAAATCTTCTCCGGCCATAATCTGGATCAGGAAGTCTTCCTTGTCCATGTAGTCAGCAATATTCAGATCCACCAGGTTAACAAACTTGGTGCCATCTTTCAGGTTGTCCACCACCAGGATGTCGGTGATGCCTTTATCATTCAATGACTTGACGATGTTGCTGCCGATAAAGCCCGCGCCGCCGGTAACGATGATCATAAATGTAACCTTCGAATTTTGGAGTCAGAGACAATCTCAGACACTAATGTCTGTAATCATACCATCACATCGACATCCCTTCAGCCTCTTAAGTAAGATGGTGGGTCGGTAGAAGGCCTATAAACACCAGTATAAGAATGCTTATTTAATGGTTATTAAGTCTATTAAATTAATCTTAAATGTACTTAGTTTTTTTATATCCATCTATGTATATTATATGTACAAAAACAAAAACTATGTGATATAATATTTTTTTTATTAATGGTTTGAAAATGGTTATGAAATCGTCTACCACTATTGTGACAGCATATTTTGATATCGGTAGGGGGGAGTGGACTGTTAATAAAGGCTTCCGTGAAAAACTTTCCCGATCTTCTGATGTCTATTTTGACTACTTCAAACGGTTAGCCGCTTTAGAAAATGATATGGTTATTTTTACCTCGTCTGAGTTTGAAGACAGAGTTGCGGAAATACGCAAAGGTAAGCCCACAAAAATTATAACCATAGATTTAGGTAAAAAATTTAAGCATATTAATAATAAAATAAGACAAATCCAGCAGGATGATACCTTTAAGAATAAATTAGAGACTCGACAGCTAGGTAACCCTGAGTACTGGTCTCCAGAATATGTGTTGATCAATAATTTAAAAGCATATTTTGTAGTGAAGGCCATAAATGCAGGGTTAGTTAATACTCCGATGGTTGCTTGGGTAGACTTCGGATATTGCCGTAAACCGCAGGTTACTCGCGGATTAAAAGTATGGGACTTCCCTTTTGACCGTAATAAAATGCATCTCTTCACGATTAAAAAGGGTCTGGTTATATCATCCAGAAAACAGGTTTTTGATTTTATGATCGGAAATCATACCTATATTATCGGCGGCGCTATTGTTGGTTCACCAGAGAAATGGAAAGAGTTTTACTCATTAGTCACTGAGTGTCAAAAAGAGACTCTCAGAAATAATATTGTTGATGATGATCAGGGTATTTTTGTCATGTGTTATTACAAGCGCCCTGATCTATTAATGCTTAATTACCTTGGTCGTAGCAAATGGTTCGATCTGTTCCGTGTTTATCGGCGAACCGCTTTAGGTGCAAAACTCCAGGCATTGCGAATTTTTCTCACTCGAAAGTAGTGGCTTGAATGAGATTGAAGGGTTACCTAACCAGATAGAATGCTGCAAAGGCATTCTTCTGCTATTGCTGTTGTTTTTTTATGATTTTTTATAAAATCCATCCAATTCAATTGGTTGCGATTCAGTGCGTCCAATGAATCCATACGACGGCATCACTGATTAGCCATGTGGGTATACGTGATTTATGCTTCATTTTGAAGAAGTGATGATGCGTCATCTCGTATCAGCGTATAGCTTTGGGTAATATGTGCTGAAATTTGCCCAGTCTGGAGAATTGAAATGCGTGGGGATTTTTACAAACAGTTAACGAACGATCTCGAAACCGCACGTGCGGAAGGATTGTTTAAAGAAGAGCGCATTATTACGTCTGCCCAGCAGGCGGATATCACCGTGGCGGACGGAAGCCACGTTATTAACTTTTGTGCGAACAACTATCTGGGGCTGGCTAACCACCCGGAACTGATTGCAGCTGCAAAAGCAGGTATGGATTCTCACGGATTTGGTATGGCTTCGGTCCGCTTTATTTGCGGTACCCAGGACAGCCATAAGCAACTGGAGCAAAAACTGGCGGCATTCCTCGGTATGGAAGATGCCATCCTTTACTCTTCCTGCTTTGACGCCAACGGCGGCCTGTTTGAAACGCTGCTGGGCGCAGAAGATGCGATTATCTCAGATGCGCTCAACCACGCTTCTATCATTGACGGTGTTCGCTTGTGTAAAGCAAAGCGTTTCCGTTACGCCAACAACGACATGGTCGAACTGGAAGCTCGTTTGAAAGAAGCGCGTGAAGCGGGAGCCCGTCATATCCTGATCGCCACCGATGGCGTGTTCTCTATGGATGGTGTGATAGCTAACCTGAAAGGCGTTTGTGACCTGGCGGATAAATACGACGCGCTGGTCATGGTTGATGATTCCCATGCTGTCGGCTTTGTCGGCGAAAATGGTCGTGGCTCACATGAATACTGTGACGTGATGGGGCGTGTGGACATCATCACTGGTACGCTGGGTAAAGCGCTCGGCGGCGCATCTGGCGGTTATACCGCAGCGCGCAAAGAGGTTGTTGAGTGGCTGCGTCAGCGTTCCCGTCCGTATCTGTTCTCCAACTCATTGGCTCCTGCAATTGTTTCTGCCTCCATTAAAGTGCTGGAGATGGTCGAAGCAGGCAGCGAGCTGCGCGATCGCCTGTGGGCGAACGCACGTCAGTTCCGCGAGCAAATGTCTGCCGCAGGCTTTACGTTAGCGGGAGCGGATCACGCAATTATCCCGGTCATGTTGGGGGATGCGGTAGTGGCGCAAGAGTTCGCCCGCAAGCTGCAAAAAGAGGGGATTTACGTTACTGGATTCTTCTATCCGGTGGTTCCAAAAGGTCAGGCGCGTATTCGTACCCAGATGTCTGCGGCGCATACCCCTGAGCAGATTACGCGTGCTGTTGAGGCGTTCACACGCATTGGTAAACAACTGGGCGTTATTGCCTGAGGATGTGAAATGAAAGCGTTATCCAAACTGAAAGCGGAAGAGGGCATTTGGATGACCGACGTTCCTGAACCGGAAGTCGGCCATAACGATTTGCTGATTAAAATCCGTAAAACAGCCATCTGCGGGACTGACGTTCACATTTATAACTGGGATGAATGGTCGCAAAAAACCATCCCGGTACCGATGGTCGTTGGACATGAATATGTCGGCGAAGTTGTTGGCATCGGCCAAGAAGTTAAAGGCTTTAAAATCGGCGATCGCGTTTCAGGCGAAGGTCATATCACCTGCGGGCATTGCCGTAACTGCCGCGGTGGACGTACTCACCTGTGCCGCAATACGACCGGTGTTGGCGTAAACCGTCCTGGCTGCTTTGCAGAGTACCTGGTGATCCCGGCATTTAACGCGTTTAAAATTCCGGACAACATCTCTGACGACCTGGCGTCTATCTTCGATCCGTTCGGTAATGCGGTGCATACGGCGCTGTCGTTCGATCTGGTTGGGGAAGATGTGCTGGTTTCCGGCGCGGGTCCAATCGGTATTATGGCGGCAGCGGTTGCCAGGCACGTTGGCGCACGCCACGTGGTGATTACCGATGTTAATGAGTATCGCCTTGAACTGGCGCGTAAAATGGGCATCACTCGCGCGGTCAACGTGTCGAAAGAGAGTCTGACCGACGTGATGGCTGAACTGGGCATGACCGAAGGGTTTGATGTCGGTCTGGAGATGTCCGGCGCGCCGCCAGCGTTTCGCGCCATGCTGGACACCATGAACCACGGTGGCCGTATTGCTATGCTGGGTATTCCACCATCAGACATGTCCATCGACTGGACTAAAGTTATCTTTAAAGGATTGTTTATTAAAGGTATCTACGGTCGTGAGATGTTTGAGACCTGGTACAAGATGGCCGCATTGATTCAGTCTGGTCTGGATTTGTCGCCGATCATCACCCATCGATTCTCCATTGATGAATTCCAGCAGGGCTTTGACGCGATGCGTTCGGGCCAGTCAGGGAAAGTGATCCTGAGCTGGGATTGAATGCTCGACTTGTATTAAATGCTACCAACGGCCAGATTCTTTATTCTGGCCGTATAAAGAATAAATACTATTTGCCACGAAGCTTTCTGGATAAAGATCTTATCGCTTCTTTGAGCCAGATGAGCTTATAGATTAATCCTTTTCCTTTGATGTTAATATGATATTTTCGCTGCAAAGCTAAAATATCATTAGCCTGGCAAATCTTCATATTTCCCTTACAGGATAAGTCAATTATTCTTAATTCACCGCCTGGCGTACGAATGAAATTTCCAGGATGGATATCATTAGATGCCAACCCGGCTTTGTGAAGGCGCAGAACGCACTGCTTCACTTCATCGGCATTCTTATGGTTAATTTCTTTTAAAGGAGTGCCTTCAACATATTCATGAATAATATAAACATCATGACACTGACGAAGGCGTACTTTTTCAGCGGCATAGTAGAGATCCGCTGTACAGGCGCGCATTTCCGGGGAGAGTGTGTCCAGCTTCTTGATGAGCCTGGAATAAAAGGGGCCGGAGATAAAATTCTGCATTTTTTTCTCAAATCGAGGATCAACTTCACGGTCGTTTTTGATGATAAATTTTTGTGAGTTGTACTCGACCAGTTCTACACTGCGCATGGCGTTACCACTGCTCAACGGTTTGCCACTGATTTCTTTGTTTATATACTTATTCATCAGTGACTTAAGGTCTGTTTTGGTCTCTTTGCAATAGACCGTATAACCTTTTTCATGTGTCTTACTGATGGCCATCACTTTCCTCAATATCAGTGTACATCGCGCGTTAATTTACAGGGGTATAGTATACAGGTTGTGTCCCTCAATATGTAGACGATCTGAGCTATCACAGGCCGCTGAACTCAGGCGCCGCATGGCATTTTCCCATACTGGTTGCTTTCGCTGCGCCGCTTCTGAAAATTAAATGTTCTAACCTTAATAATTCCTTAATGAAACTGTAGTAAAAGTCATCAGTGTACTGACAAACTTGGGTTATCTGATGAGAAACCGCACAAATATGTTGAGTGTTATTATTCCGTTGTATAACGCGGGTGATAGTTTTCGGGGTTGCATGGAATCTTTGATCGCACAGACATGGGCTGCGATAGAGATCATTATTGTGGATGACGGTTCAACGGATAACTCTGTTGATATTGCAAGACATTATGCTGATAACTATTCCCATGTCCGGTTGTTACATCAGGCTAACGCCGGGGCATCTGTCGCGCGTAATCGTGGTCTGGCAGTGGCCAAAGGGGATTATGTTGCATTTGTCGATGCCGATGACCTGGTTTATCCCAATATGTATGAAACCCTGATGACCATGGCGCTTCAGGATGACCTCGATCTGGCACAGTGCAATTCTGATTGGTGCATTTTCGAAACGGGGGACACCTGGCAATCAATACCGACGGACCGTCTGCGGTCTACGGGTGTATTGACCGGCCCCGACTGGTTACGTATGGCATTGGCTTCACGCCGTTGGACGCATGTGGTCTGGATGGGGGTTTATCGCAGAGATGTTATCGAGAAAAACAAGATAGCGTTTATTCCAGGGTTGCATCATCAGGATATTGTATGGACGACGGAGTTTATGTTTAACGCCAAACGTGTGCGATATACCGAGCAATCATTGTATAAATACTTCTTACACGATCAATCAGTTAGCCGTCTTAAAAGACAAGGCTTAAAAAATCTCAATTACCAACGCCACTATATTAAAATTACACGGTTATTGGATAAGTTGAATCGTGAATATGCGGGTCGAATTACTATTTATCCGGAATTTCATCAGCAAATAACCTATGAAGCATTACGCGTTTGCCACGCAGTACGCAAAGAGCCGGATGTCCATATTCGTCAACGCATGATTGCAGAGATTTTTGTCTCTGGTATGTATAAACGCATGATTACTAACGTACGCAGCGCCAAAGTTTTGTACCAGGCGCTGCTATGGTCATTCCGTCTCTGGAAATGGCGCGATAAAACATCCTCGCCTTCTCGTATTGCCCGTAAAACGCTTAATTTACGTTAGCGTTCATAGCGCTGGGTGAGGATGTATTCCCCCAGCCCTGCCATTGCAGGCGCATATACTGCACCAGCGTGCTTTGGGTGATGCTTTCACCGAGCACGCTGAAGAAGCGGCTGGCGTAAACCGGCTCTAACGGCTGCTTCGGTTTGCATAATCTCACCCCGCGGAAAGGATTACGTGGCGCATCAGGTTTACCATTCTTCGGCGGTGTAAGGTTTGGTCTGGAGGTATCTACCTGTGGTTCATTGAGCAGGCTGCTTGGGCGAACCAGCGTAATGTCCGCAGGCAGGTTATAAAGCATTTGCTGCAGGACGCGAACCGTCGAAGGGTGAGGATGCCCAATGGCAATTGCTGAACCGTTGCGGCGCGCAAGCTCAACGGCACGATTAAACTGACGGCGAATATCGGCTTCGTTTTGCGTGTCATCCAGGAATACTTTGCGTTTGATAACCTTCACGCCGGTTCCTGATGCTGCGCGCATTGCCTGACTGTTGCCGATGGTCATACTGTCCAGGAAGTAGAGATCGTAGCGTTCCAGCGCCTGCATCACCTTCTGCATGCCGAACAGGCTGGAGGTCATCGCGCTGCCCATATGGTTGTTCAGCCCGACCGCATTCGGTACTTTGCTTACCGCGTCGCGAATAATCCGCTCAATCTCTTCGCTGCTCATTTCCGGGCGCAAAGTATCTTTCTCTAACGGCTGTTTGCTCAGCGGCGCCATCGGCAGATGGATTAACACTTCATGCCCGCTGTTATGCGCTTTAATCGCCATTTCACGCGCGTGTGGGGCATTAGGCAGAACGGCAACGGAGAGGGTGGAAGGCATCGCCAGAACCTGATTTTCGGTGTGTGGACGATAGCCGAAATCATCAATAACGATGGCAAGTTTGCCAGCAAAAACAGGTGTTGCGAAGGCCAGCACGCTGGCGAGAGAGAATAATAGACGACGAAATTGAGGCAAAACTTATCTTCCCAACCACGGCTGTGGATTGACCGCCTGACCCTGGCGACGAATTTCGAAATAGAGTGCCGGCCTGCCCTGTCCGCCGCTGCTACCCACAAGTGCAATAGGCTGCCCGGCGCGAACCTGCGTACCGACGCTGACCAGCGCGCTCTGGTTATAACCGTACAGGCTCATATCGCCTTTACCGTGCTCAACGACGACCACCAGACCGTAGCCCTGCAACCAGTCCGCCAGAATGACGCGACCATCGGCAATGGCTTTAACTTCGGTGCCTTCGGATGCGCCAATAACCATCCCCTTCCAACGTAGCTCACCTTGCAACTGTTCGCCATAACGATGTAGCGTTGGACCACGAACGGGCCAGAATGCCTGGCCGCGTGGGGAACCTAAACCGCCGGTACGGGACATCAGTGATTTTTCGCTTTCGGTTGGCTTGTAGGTTGAGCCTTTCCGTGACGCATCCTTCTGTTTGTCACGTACGGCCTGCGCCTCGCGAGCTTCACGTTCCGCGCGTGCTTTGGCTGCGGCTTCGGCGCGAGCAATGCTGTTGCGCAGGCGTGATTCGTTGGCGCGCATTTCGCCCAGTTGCTGCTGACCCTGCTGAATCGATGACTCCAGACCCGAGAGCGTCTTCTTGCGTTCATTACGCGCCTGCTCCAGCTTAGCCTGCTGAGCGCGCTGTTCGTACAGCAACGTCTGCTGTTCGCTCTGCTTATCTTCCAGCTCGGCTTTTTGCGAGTCGACTTCTTCGCGGGTTTGTTTCAACTGCGCGATGGTTTCCTGCCGCGCCTGGTTCAGATAGCCGAAATAGGCCTGCAGGCGTTGCCCGCGCTGGCTCTCTTCCCCGCTCAGAATGAGCTGAATACCGGTGTGTTCGCCCTGGCGAAACGCTGCGTCAAGTTGGGCTGCCAGGCTACGCTCTTGCGCAGCTCGCTGTTTTTCCAGCTTCGCGAGGGCGGCATTCATCTCTGTAATTTGCGCATTCAGCTGCGCCAGCGAGTTTTGCGTTTCGCGTAGTTGCCTGGCGGCAACGGCGATGGCCTGTTCCTGAGCTTTAAGTTGAGCGAGGAGAGTGGAGCGTTGTTGTTGTTGTTGGCGTACCGCGCGTTCTTTTGCCGCGATATCAGCCTGAATAGATTTGAGCTGATCGCGCTCGTCCGCGTGGGCGGAAAAGGCGCACAGCAATACGCCAGCGCTAAGCGCGCTGGCGTAGAACAAGGGCCTGACTGAAAGCTTTTGCAGTTTCACGGCCCAAGTGATGGTATTAATCGCCTTTCCCCTCATGGGGAGGGATTATTCCACGATGAACAGCGGCTTACCAGTCATCTCTTGCGGGATTTCCATACCCATCAGCGTCAGCATCGTCGGGGCGATATCAGAAAGTTTGCCGCCTTCAACTGCTTTGACGTTTTTACCACCGACATAAATCAGCGGAACGGGCAGGTTGGTGTGTGCTGTATGCGCCTGACCGGTGGACGGATCGCGCATTTGCTCTGCGTTACCGTGGTCCGCGGTGATCAGCAGTTGGCCGCCAACGGATTCAACCGCTTTAGTCACCTGCTCAACGCAGTGATCCAGCGCTTCAACCGCTTTAACCGCAGCTTCCATCACCCCGGTGTGACCAACCATGTCGCCGTTCGGGTAGTTACAAATGATGGTGTCGTATTTTCCGCTCTGAATCGCAGCAACCAGCTTCTCGGTCAGCTCAGCAGAGCTCATTTCCGGCTGCAGATCGTAGGTCGCGACTTTCGGCGAATTGATCAGGATGCGATCTTCGCCTTTGAACGGCTCTTCTACGCCGCCGTTAAAGAAGAAAGTCACGTGGGCATATTTTTCAGTTTCGGAAATACGCAGCTGCGTTTTGTCATTCTTCGCCATCCACTCGCCAAGGGTGTTGGCCAGAGACGCTGGTGGGTAAGCAACAGCAGTTTTGATATCGGCTGCGTATTCGGTCAGCATCACAAAGTTGAGGTTAACGACTTTCTTACGGGTGAAGCCGTCGAAGTCAGCGTTAACAAACGCACGGGTGATTTCACGCGCACGGTCAGCACGGAAGTTCATGAAAATCAGCGTATCGCCGTCTTCCATGGCGGCTTCAGCCTGGCCTTCAGCACGGATCACGGTCGCTTTCACGAATTCGTCGTTTTCGTCGCGGGCATAAGCAGCCTGCAGGCCTTCAACAGCCGTAGCGAACTGGAACTCGCCTTTTGCCAGCGTCATCAGGTCATAAGCCTGTTCAACGCGATCCCAACGGTTGTCGCGGTCCATGGCGTAGTAACGACCGATGATGGACGCTACGCGGCCTTTGCCCAGCGCGGCAAATTTCTCTTCGAATTTCTGCAGCGAATGTTCAGCGCTGCGCGGCGGGGTATCACGGCCATCAAGGAAAGCGTGCAGATAGATTTTCTCAGCACCGCGTTCAGCTGCCATTTCTACCATCGCCATGATGTGATCTTCGTGGCTGTGAACGCCGCCAGCAGAGAGCAGGCCCATGATGTGAACCGCTTTGCCGCTATTTTTTGCCTGGTCGACCGCATCGGTCAGCACTGGGTTAGCGAAGAAAGTCCGTTCTTTAATTTCAACATCCAGACGGGTCAGGTCCTGATACACGATGCGGCCCGCGCCCAGGTTGACGTGACCCACTTCGGAGTTGCCCATCTGGCGATCGGGCAGGCCGACTTCCAGGCCAGAGGCATCAATCAGGGTATGCGGACGTTTTGCCCACAGAGCATCCATTACCGGGGTTTTGGCATTAAAGATGGCGTTATCCTGGCTGTCTTCACGATAGCCATAGCCATCCAGAATCACCAGTACCATAGGTTTTTTAGAAACCGACATTGCGACAACCTCACACTCAATAGACAAAAATAATTGCGTAATTTTACTACAGCTGAATCGATAAAATAGCCCCAGAAGATCAAATAATCGACCAGAGCGTGTCGCAGAGGGCGCGGATTTACGTTTTTTTTTCCGTAGCGCCCCGCAAAAATGCAATCCAATGCACGCTCTGGCTGTATTTGCGCCAACGCGCAGGTATACTCCTTTCCTGGTTTTTTAATCACTAAGTCGGGAGTTGTTACCCCCCATGCAAGAAATTATGCAATTTGTTAGTCGCCACCCTGTATTGAGTATCGCCTGGATTGCGTTACTGGCGGCTGTATTATTTACCACGTTTAAGAGCCTGACTTCGAAAGTGAAGGTAATTACGCGCGGAGAAGCCACTCGTCTTATCAACAAAGAAGATGCGGTGATTGTGGATTTACGTCAGCGCGACGACTTCCGCAAAGGCCATATCGCGGGCTCCACTAACCTGCTGCCGAGCGAAATCAAAGCCAACAATTTTGGCGAGCTGGAAAAACACAAAAACAAACCTGTTATTGTGGTTGATGGCTCTGGTATGCAGTGCCAGGATTCAGCAACTGCGCTGATTAAAGCCGGTTTTGAGCAGGTATCTGTACTGAAAGACGGCGTAGCGGGCTGGAGTGGCGAGAATCTGCCACTGGTTCGCGGCAAGTAATTTACCCGTCTTCTTTCATGCCGCAGGGTAAAAGAACACTGGAGATAAGTCATGGCCAATATTGAGATCTATACCAAAGCGACCTGCCCGTTTTGCCATCGCGCAAAGGCGCTGTTGAACAGCAAGGGTGTGAGTTTCCAGGAACTTCCGATTGACGGCGATGCCGTGAAGCGTGAAGAGATGATCAAGCGCAGTGGCCGTACAACGGTTCCGCAGATTTTTATTGATGCACAGCACATTGGTGGTTGTGACGACTTGTATGCGTTGGATGCACGTGGTGGACTGGATCCACTGCTGCGTTAAGGCGTACCGAAGTATTTAAAGGACAACACTAAAGGGTTTTCTCAACATGTCAGAACAAAATAACACTGAAATGGCTTTCCAGATCCAACGTATTTATACCAAGGATGTGTCTTTCGAAGCGCCAAATGCACCACATGTTTTCCAGAAAGATTGGCAGCCAGAGGTTAAACTGGATCTTGATACCGCATCTACCCAACTGGCAGATGATGTGTATGAAGTAGTGCTGCGTGTCACCGTAACGGCTTCTCTGGGTGAAGAAACTGCGTTCCTGTGTGAAGTTCAGCAGGGCGGTATTTTCTCCATCAGTGGTATTGAAGGGACTCAGATGGCGCATTGCCTTGGTGCATACTGCCCGAACATTCTGTTCCCGTATGCCCGCGAATGCATCACCAGCCTGGTTTCACGCGGTACATTCCCGCAACTGAACCTTGCGCCGGTCAACTTTGATGCGCTGTTCATGAACTATTTACAGCAGCAGGCTGGCGAAGGTACTGAAGAACATCAGGATGCCTGATGAACCAAAGTAATGCTTCAATGACTGTGATTGGTGCCGGCTCGTACGGCACCGCTCTTGCCATCACCCTGGCAAGAAATGGCCATCAGGTTGTCCTGTGGGGCCATGATCCGAAACATATCGCGACCCTCGAGCACGATCGCTGCAACGTCGCGTTCCTCCCTGATGTGCCTTTTCCCGAAACGCTGCGCCTGGAAAGTGATTTAGCCACTGCGCTGGCCGCCAGTCGTAATATTCTGGTGGTGGTGCCGAGCCACGTCTTTGGCGAAGTGCTGCGCAACATCAAACCGCTGATGCGTCCTGACGCTCGTCTGGTCTGGGCGACAAAGGGTCTGGAAGCGGAAACAGGACGCCTGCTGCAGGACGTCGCGCGTGAAGCGCTGGGGAATTCTATTCCACTGGCGGTTATCTCCGGTCCGACGTTCGCCAAAGAGCTGGCGGCGGGCATGCCGACGGCGATTTCTCTGGCCTCGACGGACGACACCTTTGCTGACGATCTCCAGCAGTTGCTGCACTGTGGCAAGAGCTTCCGCGTTTACAGCAATCCGGATTTCATTGGCGTGCAGCTTGGCGGCGCGGTGAAAAACGTCATTGCGATTGGCGCGGGGATGTCTGACGGCATCGGTTTCGGCGCGAATGCGCGAACCGCATTGATCACCCGTGGACTGACCGAAATGTCTCGCCTTGGCGCGGCGTTGGGTGCCGATCCTGCCACCTTTATGGGGATGGCGGGTTTAGGCGATCTGGTGCTGACCTGTACCGACAACCAGTCGCGTAACCGTCGTTTTGGCATGATGCTCGGCCAGGGGATGGACGTGCAGGGGGCGCAGGACAAGATTGGTCAGGTGGTTGAAGGCTACCGCAATACGAAAGAAGTTCGTGAATTGGCGCACCGTTTTGGTGTTGAGATGCCAATAACCGAGGAAATTTATCAAGTATTGTATTGCGGAAAAAACGCGCGCGAGGCAGCATTGACGTTATTAGGCCGTGCACGCAGGGACGAGCTGAGTCGCCACTAGCTGTAAGGAACCGTTGAATATAACGACCCGACCCGCGAAGAACGGGTCGGTCGTTTTGCTACCTTCTGGAGTACGCAATGCCGTGTGAAGAACTGGATATCGTCTGGAAAAACATTAAAGCGGAAGCCCGGGCACTGGCGGAATGTGAGCCAATGCTGGCCAGTTTTTATCACGCAACGCTGCTCAAGCATGAAAACCTCGGTAGTGCGCTGAGCTATATGCTGGCGAATAAACTCGCTTCCCCGATCATGCCCGCCATTGCCATTCGCGAAGTCGTGGAAGAGGCCTACGCGGCCGATCCTGAAATGATTGCCTCAGCGGCCTGTGATATTCAGGCGGTACGCACGCGTGATCCGGCTGTCGATAAATATTCCACCCCACTTCTGTATCTGAAGGGCTTTCATGCGCTTCAGGCCT
Source organism: Citrobacter sp. Cb041 (assembly GCF_030336655.1). Lineage (NCBI taxonomy): Bacteria > Pseudomonadati > Pseudomonadota > Gammaproteobacteria > Enterobacterales > Enterobacteriaceae > Citrobacter > Citrobacter sp. Cb041. The sequence goes on from NZ_JAOWDD010000036.1 coordinate 188,575, forward strand.
ACCGTATCGGTCACTGGCTGTGGCATCAGGGACGTCAGGCGCTGGCGATCTTCCTGCAAAATCAGGTGTCCGTTAGCTTCCAGGTAGACATTCACCCGGCGGCAAAAATTGGCCGTGGGATTATGCTCGATCACGCCACAGGTATTGTGGTCGGTGAAACTGCCGTGATTGAAAACGACGTCTCTATTTTGCAATCCGTCACGCTGGGCGGGACCGGTAAAGCCGGCGGTGACCGCCATCCGAAAATTCGTGAAGGCGTGATGATTGGCGCGGGAGCAAAAATTCTCGGTAACATTGAAGTCGGGCGCGGCGCGAAGATTGGCGCAGGTTCCGTCGTTTTACAGCCGGTACCCCCGCATACCACTGCAGCAGGCGTTCCGGCTCGCATCGTCGGTAAGCCTGACAGCGATAAGCCGTCCATGGATATGGATCAGCATTTCAACGGGATACATCATACTTTTGAGTATGGAGATGGTATCTGATTTCGAGCTATCTTACTTGGCAGATTGAACCTGGGCTGCGTGTACGCTCCGGTGACTGCGCGCAGTCCGTGTTCAATCTGTCTGCGCCGATAACGCTCGAAATGAATTCCATCAAATTAATGTAGGTCGGATCAGGCGCTAGCCGCCATCCAACAATCATCAGCTACGCAGTACCGCGCCCGGATACCCTAGCTGGCGCCAGGCCTCATACACCACCACTGACACCGCATTTGACAGGTTCATGCTGCGACTGTCTGGCATCATCGGAATACGAATTTTTTGTTCGGCCGGCAGCGCGTCAAGGATGCTGGCTGGCAGACCGCGTGTTTCCGGACCAAACATCAGATAATCCCCGTCCTGATAGCATACCGCGCTATGCGCTGGCGTACCTTTGGTGGTCAGAGCAAACAGGCGCTGCGGATGTTCTGCGGCGACGAAGGCGGCGTAATCAGAGTGGCGCAGCACGGCGGTAAATTCATGGTAATCCAGCCCCGCGCGACGCAGGCGCTTGTCGTCCCAGGTAAAGCCCATTGGCTCTATAATATGCAGACGAAAGCCGGTGTTGGCGCAAAGACGGATAATATTGCCGGTATTTGGCGGGATTTCTGGTTCGAATAAAACGATGTTAAGCATACTGCCCCCTTGATAACGTGGGGCAGAATAGCAGAAAGAGCGGGTACTATGCGACGGTCAGCGTCTGCGGTTTATAGCGTTGCAGCTTGTAAATTGTCGCGGCAGCAGCGACCAGGGCCGGAAGGCTGAGGAACATTAAGATACTGTCTGCCTGCCATTGCAGGGAAAGCAGTTGGGCGCTCATCATCGTACCGGCTACGCCGCCGAAGCGGCCCACGCCCTGCATCCAGGCAATGCCCGTCGCACGGCAGTGGGTTGGATAAAACGTGGCGGCCAGCGTCTGCAGCCCGGACTGCGCGCCGTTCATGGTAATCCCCATCAGGAAGATCAGTGCGCCGAACAAGATGATGTGGTTATGTTCAAACCCGAGAGCGAGGGCAAACAGCATCGTCAGAATAAAGCCAAGTGACACCACTTTATGGGCTTCCCAGCGGTCCATTAACCAACCGGCCAGCAGGATCCCCGCCGTACCGCCAAAGGTAAACAGCGATGTCAGCCAGGCGGATTCGGCCAGCGGATAGCCCATTCCCAGCATCAGCGTTGGCATCCAGCTCAGCAGCACGTAATAGATAACCAGCCCCATAAAGTAGGTCATCCAGAGCATCAGCGTACCCGGCAGCCAGGGCATACTAAATAACTGTGCCACGCTGCTTTTTTTGACCGTGATACGGTCTTCATCCAGATAAAACTGGGTAACCTGTTCCAGACTTCCCGACATAAAGCGTTGAGCAATGCGTTTAATCTGTGCAACCCCTTTACCGCGGTGAACCAGATACTTAACCGACTCTGGCAGGAACAGCACCAACAGTGCGGTGAGGACCAGCGGGGCGATCGCACCAGCAAGCAGAACACTGTGCCAGCCGTAGTTGGGGATCAGCCAGGAGGAGATCACGCCGCCGCCCGCCGCCCCTAACGGAAAGCCACAGTACATGGTGTTAATCGCCATTGAACGACAGCGTTTCGGGGCGAATTCTGACACCAGGGTGATGGCATTGGGCATTGCCGCGCCAAGCCCAAGACCGGTGAGAAAGCGCCAAAACGTGAGCATATTCAGCGTCTGGGCATAGGCGGTTCCCAGACTGGCGAGGCCAAAGAACAGACAGGAAAAGACCAGGACGCGCTTACGACCCATACGATCAGAAATCGGTCCGGCCAGCAGGGCACCAAATGAGAGGCCCAATAGCGCGGCGCTTAACACCGGTCCAAGATCTTGTTTCTTGATGCTCCAGTCGGCTGAAAGCGTGGGGGCAATATAGCCCATCGCCGCCGTATCGAAGCCGTCAATGGCTAAAACCAGAAAACCCAGGACAATAATGACCCAGTGGAAACGCGAAAAAGCACTGTCATCTATCGCCTGCTGGATATTCACTTTTCCGGAATAAGCCATGTCACCCTCGCCCGTTATGATGGTTGTTATATGTATAAAATGCTGTTGTATTAGCTTGTCTATACATTTGGCAGGTGGATAAAAAGTTGTCAAATATATTGGTTGTAAATGTTAACCAGTCGTTATTTTTGGATAAAAAATGGTCGGGCTGAAAACAGACCGACCATTCAGAAAATGGGGTTTACGGGGATGTTGTTACGCTGCGCTACCCTGGACCAGAGGTGCCAGCGCGGCAGGCAGGCTCTTACCCAGTTCCTGTACCAGCGAATCACGGCTGATTTCGCTAATCGACTTCGCACCGGTCAGGGTCATCGCCACCTTCATCTCTTTCTCGATCAGGTTCAGCAGATTAGCCACACCGGCCTGGCCGTGGGTCGCCAGCGCGTACAGATAAGCACGCCCCAGCAGCACGCTATCCGCGCCCAGCGCTATCATGCGTACAACGTCCAGACCATTGCGGATCCCGCTATCAGCCAGAATGGTGATATCGCCTTTCACCGCATCGGCAATGGCGGGCAGCGCACGAGCTGAAGACAGCACGCCATCTAACTGACGGCCACCGTGGTTAGAGACAACGATGCCATCTGCGCCAAAGCGTACGGCGTCGCGGGCATCTTCAGGATCGAGGATCCCTTTGATCACCATCGGACCATCCCAGAATTCGCGGATCCACTCGAGGTCTTTCCAGGAAATCGACGGATCGAAGTTATTCGCCAGCCAGCCGATGTAATCTTCAAGGCCAGTGGGTTTGCCCAGATAAGTCGAAATATTGCCTAAATCATGCGGGCGACCGTTCAGACCAACGTCCCATGCCCACTGTGGATGAGTGACTGCTTGCCAGTAGCGACGCAGTGCCGCATTTGGGCCGCTCATACCGGAATGGGCATCACGGTAGCGTGCGCCAGGCGTTGGCATATCGACGGTAAAGACCAGCGTGGAGCAACCCGCCGCTTTGGCGCGCTCCAGTGCGTTACGCATAAAACCGCGATCGCGCAGAACATACAGCTGGAACCACATTGGACGCTTGATGGTCGGGGCGACTTCTTCAATCGGACATACGGACACTGTGGAAAGCGTAAACGGAATGCCTTTGGCATCAGCGGCGGCGGCGGCCTGAACCTCGCCCCGGCGTGCGTACATGCCGCACAAGCCGACAGGCGCGAGGGCTACCGGCATGGAGAGTGTTTCGTTGAACAGCTTGGTTTCCAGGCTCAGGTCGGACATATTCTTCAGTACGCGCTGGCGCAGCGCCACCTCTGACAGGTCTGCCACGTTACGGCGCAAGGTGTGCTCGGCATACGCCCCGCCGTCAATATAGTGGAACAAGAAGGGGGGCAGGATGCGCTGGGCTGCGGCGCGATAGTCGCTGGCTGCTGAAATAATCATGTGTTGTTCTCCCTGCTATTCTCACCAGGATCACCGGGCAGGCGAGTAATACGCGCCTGCCGGGCCTGATCTTCATCAAATCGTTTAATTGTGGTGTGGACAAAACTGAGGTGCGCCATCATGGCCTTACGCGCCCCGTCGGCATCCCCGGCAACAATGGCGTCCAGCACGGCCTGATGCTGCGCCGTCAGTTGAGAAAATACGGGCGGTACCAGGTACATACGTTGGCGGCTCTGTTTTACCGAAGACTGCAGGACGTCGAAGAAACCGCGCATGGTCTGCAACAGCACCACGTTGTGTGAGGCTTCCGCAATGGCGAGATGAAAACGAACGTCAGCCTGCGAGGCGAGATCCGGATCTTCGCTTTGCGTGGCCTCGAAACAGAGCCTGATTTTCTCTTTATCCGCGGCGGTGGCCCGCATGGCAGCGTGCCAGGCGGTACTGGCTTCGATGGCGTGGCGGGCCTCCAGAATATCGAAACTGTAATCAGGATCGTCCGCCAGCAGGGTTTTCAGCGGCTGAACGATGTTTTGTTCAGACCAGGCCTCATGCTGCCAGCGGATAAACGTCCCGCCGCCACGACGGCTAATCAGTACGCCTTCACTGACCAGCTTTGCTAACGCCTCGCGCAGCGAGTTACGCGATACGCCGAGCTGTACGGCCAGTTGGCGCTCAGCGGGCAACTTCATGCCCGCCTCCAGCTGTTGTTCTTCAATCAGCGCCCGCACACGAGATGCGACTTCGTCTGACAGGCGTCTGGGCATCACTATCATGGAATCATCCAGGTTAAGACATAGGCCTGCAGCGTGGTAATCACACCCACCATGCAGGTGAAAATCAGGCTGTGTTTCACGGTAAAGCGGAACAGGTCAGACTCTTTCCCCACTAATCCCACTGCCGCACAGGCGATAGCGATAGATTGCGGCGAGATCATCTTGCCGGTCACGCCGCCAGTGGTATTTGCCGCCACCATCAGAACATCCGAAACGCCGATTTGCTGAGCAGCCGTAGCCTGCAGGGCGGCAAACAGTGCGTTTGATGAGGTGTCGGACCCGGTCAAAAATACCCCCAGCCAGCCGAGGAACGGTGAGAAGAAGGTAAACGCGCTGCCGGTGTGTGCCAGGGCCAACGCCAGGGTTGATGAAAGCCCGGAGTAGTTTGAGATAAACGCGAATGCCAGCACCATTCCGATGGAGTAAATAGGTAATGCCAGATCTTTCAGCGTGCTGCCAAAAGTCTGCAGCGCTGCGGACGGCTTCATCTTCAACCAGACGATAGACAGCAGGGCGGCAAACAAAATCGCGGTACCGGTTGCGGAGAACCAGTCAAATTTATATACCGCCGCGTAGGCTGTGGCTTCGTGTACGACCGGCGGCATACGGGCAACCAGCTTATCGAGGTACGGAACCGGAATATTGACCACCCAGTGGTACATCGCGCCGCCTGGCGCAAACAGCGCTTTAAACGGCGGTACGCTCCACAGCGTGACGGTGGCGGTCAGGAACAGGAACGGAGACCAGGCGCGGACCACCTGTCCAGCGGTATAGTGGGTGCGAGCCAGCGTCTGATCGACCTGTGAAGCGCCCATATCGCCAAAGCGGAAGATGCGTACCGGCTGCCAGCGTTTCAGGAACAGCGTCAGGCAGACCAGCGAAACCAGAGACGAGATAATGTCCGGCAGTTCCGGCCCGATAAAGTTAGAGCTGAGGTACTGCGCGATAGCAAACGAGCCGCCAGCGACCATCACCGCAGGCCAGGTCTCTTTTACGCCACGCCAGCCATCCATAATCGCCATAATCCAGAACAACACGATAATGGTCAGGAACGGTAACTGACGGCCCACCATCTGACCAATCTCGAAGCTATCCAGCCCGGTAACCTGACCGGCAACCAGAATCGGAATACCCATTGCGCCAAAAGCGACCGGAGCGGTGTTTACGATCAGACACAAACCTGCCGCGTACAGAGGATTAAAGCCCAGACCAACCAGCAGTGCGGCGGTAATCGCTACCGGAGCGCCAAATCCTGCCGCCCCTTCGAGGAATGCGCCAAAGGAGAAACCGACAATCAGCATTTGCAGACGTTGGTCCGGGGTAATCGAGAGTATTGAGGAGCGGATGATGTCGAACTGCCCGGTTTTCACCGAGATTTTATAGACGAATACCGCGGCGATAATGATCCAGGCAATTGGCCACAAACCATAGAAGAAGCCGTATACCACGGAAGCCAGAGCGTGATCGACCGGCATTTTGTAAAACAGCAGGGCGACCGTCAGAGCGATCACCACCGTCCATGACGCCGCAATATAGCCTTTCAGCTTGAGCTTAATCAGGGCGAAGAAAAAGAACAGGATAGGGAGCGATGCGATCAGACTGGAAAGCCAGATGTTACCGGCCGGGTCGTAGTTCTGTTGCCAGAGATTCATTGCAGGTCTCCTGGGGGCCGCCGACATAATGGAATGAGTCTGTGCTCATCTCCTGGTCACATTATGTGTAAAAGTGGCCCTGCCAATATTGTTGTGTAGGGGTAATGACAATGAATGGTTAATCAAATGTTATTTATTGGCAACGGTATTGTACGCACATTTTAATGAAATGTGAGGTGCTGGTAGGATCTGGCTGAAATTGGTAGGGCCAATTGCTAGGGGAAGGGAAGGACCGGGCAAGCGAATGTTGCCCGGTGGGAGATCAGAACTCGCTCTTCGCGAAGCCCGTCATCTCTTTCAGGCCCATTTCACGGCCAAGCTCGGTCATCGGGTGAACGACGATCAGGCCGCGCACGCTCTTCTTCAGCTTGCCCATGTCGGCCTGTTCTTTTTTGGTGATAGCACGACGGAAAGGAAGTTTCGCCAGCTTTTGCGCTTCTTTGCTCAGCTTCTGGCCGTGGACGTCACGCAGACGCGCGATCTCGGTTTCCAGCGTTTCTTTCTCTTGCTCCAGCTCGGCATATTTGTCGGCGGCTTCAACCAGGGACAGGTCTGCCTGCTGGTGGCGGATAGCGTCCAGACGATCGCTTAGGCGTTTAATTTCGTTTTTTTCGACTTCTTTCATAGGATAGCTTCTGATAAAAATAGGATGAATATCCTATAGTATGCGCGCAGAGCGGGATTATTCACAACTAATCGAAGATAAATAATCAAATGTTGCAAGTATTATTCAGCTAATGAAAATACTACTATTTTGATTAATAAGGAATTTTAAGTGATAAGGTCGGCCGTGGTGCTTTTTATTGACGGGTTCATAGTGAAGCACGTTTTCCTCAATATAATCGCCCAACCGATCCTAAACTTAAATGAGCAACCGCGCAGGCTGAGCGCGGTTAATACATGGAGGAGGGAAGATTATGGCGAAAATAGGTGAGAACGTTTCGGCCCTTATTGATAAGACGGTCGATTTTATGGCTTCAAGCCAGGCTTTTCGCGAATATCTGAATAAAACACCACCGCGCAACGTTGTCCCTACTGAAATACCGCAGGAGAATGCGCAGCTGTATCTGCAACGTCTGGCGTATTATCGGCAGCTGTATCGACCGCAGCAGGAAGAGAAGTAAGCCTGCAGGGTCTTATTTTTGAAAGGCTTTTTTTAAGCTGATTTTAGAAATCAGCTCGGTCAGGGAAAGTACCATCGTGGAGCGTACCATCTGCTGGTAGCGCTGAATCTGCATTGCGTGCAAACCTGAGTCTGAGGTATCAAACTGCGGTGGCGGCGGGAGTGCCGTCACGCAGTGGAGTTCGCCAAACGGGCCAAGAATTTCGTCGTCGGTGAACGCGTATTCATTACCGTCATGGTTTAACTCTTCCCGCAGCGCCATCAGAAGCTCCGCATCTTCATACTCCGGCCGGCTGAGTACGCCCAGACCGTAAATTAGCTTCAGACGAACGGAAAGATCGCCCAGCGGACCGTCGCCGTCGAGCAGGGGTTCTACGGCATATTTTACCGCATAGTCGTCTTTGCGAAATACCTGAAGCACAAGGATATTCACCGCTTCGGTGAGCAGTTCTACGGCGGTGATGAGGAAGCTGCGTACGGTTTTGCCAGCATTCAGACGCTCAAGCACACGATTTTCAAAGGCCTGCGTTTGTTCCATTATTGCCTGCATATCTGACAATCTGTCATTTGGGCGCAGGCTGACCTGCGCCACATTCTCTATCATTTGGTTGCGTTATATGCGTTAACCGCCTCCGCCACCACATCACTGTTGGCATCCAGACCGGAAACCTGTGCCAGCGCGGCCTGTGGACCTTTTTCGTCAATCAGCGCGGCCAGTTCCTGGGCCTGCGGATCTTCTTCACTGCGATAGTGCATCGCTGCAGCAATACCGGTGACCAGATTCGCGTGCGGCAGGCCATACTCCAGCGTGCCCAGCAGCGGTTTAATCAGACGATCGCCCGCGCTCAGTTTACGCAGCGGCTGACGACCCACGCGCTCAACGTCATCTTTCAGATACGGGTTTTCAAAGCGACCGAGGATTTTCTGAATGTATGCCGCATGTTTTGCTGCATCAAAGCCATAGCGTTTGATCAGTACCGCGCCGCTCTCTTCCATCGCACCTTTTACCACTGCACGGATTTTCTCGTCGAGAATCGCGTCACGGATGGTCTGATGACCGGTCAATTTTCCGAGGTACGCGGTTATAGCATGCCCGGTGTTCAGCGTGAAGAGTTTACGTTCGACAAATGCCATCAGGTTATCAGTTAATTCCATTCCCGGGATGTCAGGCAGTTCGCCTTTGAACTGTGTTTTGTCGACAATCCACTCACTGAAGGTTTCGACGGTGACTTCCAGCGGATCGTTGGTCGCAGAAGCCGAAGGGGGAACAATGCGGTCCACGGCGGAATCGACGAAGCCAACATGTTCTTCAACCCAGGATTTGTCTTCATCTGCCAGCGCGTTCATAACGTGGCCTTTCAACTGGGTGGTTCCGCGCACCATGTTTTCACAGGCGATAATATTCAGCGGAGTGGCGATGCCCTGCGCCTTGCGTTTAACCAGCCCTTTGGCGATGGCCGGAGCGATACGCTCAAGCACGACCGGACCGACGGCGGTAGTGACTAAATCTACGTGGGCAATCAGGTCGACAACATCATCGCCGATGCTGCTCACGGCGTTGACGCCGGAAACGGTATCAACCTGCTCGTTTTCACCCACCACATGAACCTGATAGCTATGACGGGCATTCAGGGCATCGAGCACGACCTGGTTTACATCCGCGAACGTCAGTTGTATCCCCGCGTCCGCCAGCAGTTTGCCGATAAAGCCACGACCGATATTACCTGCGCCAAAATGTAATGCTTTCATAGTATTAACCTTCATTAATGTTTTTACCCAAGAGGGCTGGGGTGAGGCGTTTCCCTCAACCTAACCCTCTCCACAAGGGAGAGGATATCGCCTTCATATTTCGAACTGCAGATGCGTTGGCTCTCCTCGCTCACCCCAGTCACGTACTTATGTACGCTCCTGGGGATTCGCTGCGTTGCCGCCTTTCTGCAGCTCGAACTATTTTGGAGATACTTAATGGTTAAGCTTTTTTACCTGCCAGCAGTTCCAGAACTTCATCCACGCTGGTGGTATGGGCCAGACGTTCGATCACGGATTCGTCATCCAGAGCGTTGGTCAGGCTGGTGATCACCTGGATATGTTCATTGTTACGTGCGGCGATACCAATGACCAGGCGGGCAATGTCGTCTTCTTCTTCACCGAAGCGCACGCCTTCCGGGTACTGGCAGAACACCACGCCGGTTTTCAGCACGCGGTCTTTGGCTTCAACCGTACCGTGCGGCACTGCGATGGACTCACCGAGGTAAGTCGGGGTCAGTTTTTCGCGGTCCAGCATCGCCTCGACGTATTCTGGCTCAACGTAGCCGCCTTTCACCAGTTGCTCACCGGCAAAGCGAATCGCTTCTTCTTTGTTAGTGGCTTTACGGCCGAGGAAGATATTCTCCGCACCCAGTTTGAACAGGTGGGTATCACCCTCTTCGAAGCTGTCTTTCAGGTGATCGCGGACTTTCTCTTCGTTCACGTTGTGGCGCTGTGCAGCAACCAGACGTTCGGTCAGGCTGGAGTACAGGGCGCTGTCGAGGAAGTTGGTCAGCGAAATGTGCTGCGCCTGAGGCACCTGGCGCATCGCACGTTCGGTCAGGTCACGGTGGGTAATGACCAGATCGACATCCGGCGGCAGATTGTTAATCGCGCTGTTGGTGACGGAAATCTGAGACAGACCGGCATCCTGCACTTTCTTGCGCAGTACGCCCGCACCCATGGCGCTGGAGCCCATACCCGCATCGCAGGCAACGATGATTTTACGCACATGGCTCAGGTCGTTAGTCACGTCGCCAGCCGCCAGCGGAGATGCACCTTTGGATTCCGCTTTCATGTCGTGCATACGACGAGTTGCGGCATCAATGTCATCATCTTCTTTCACTTTGCTGGTTTTCAGCAGAATGGCTGAGACGACAAAGGAGACAGCCATTGCGGCACAGATAGCAGCGATGTTCGCGAAGTAAGCCCCCTTCGGCGTCATTGCCAGCACGGCCAGGATAGAACCCGGAGAAGCCGGAGAAACCAGGCCGCCGTTCAGGATAGTCAGGGTAAATACGCCAGTCATACCGCCGAGGATAACGGCCAGGATCAGACGCGGGTTCATCAGCACGTACGGGAAGTAAATTTCGTGGATACCACCCAGGAAGTGGATGATAGCCGCGCCGCCTGCGGACTGCTTAGCACTGCCGCGACCGAAGAACATGTATGCCAGCAGAACGCCCATACCCGGACCCGGGTTAGCTTCAATCAGGAAGAAGATGGATTTGCCCATCTCATGGGACTGCTGAATACCCAGCGGTGAGAAAATACCGTGGTTGATGGCGTTGTTGAGGAACAGGATTTTCGCCGGTTCAACGAAGATAGACGCCAGCGGCAGCATGTCATGGACAACCATGAAGTTAACGCCTGCCGCCAGGATTTTGGACAGTGCTTCAACCAATGGGCCAATACCAAGGAATGCCAGAATGGCGAGGATCATCCCGATGATGCCTGCGGAGAAGTTATTCACCAGCATCTCAAAACCGGACTTGATCTTACCGTCTACCCAGTTGTCGAAATGTTTGATAGCCCAGCCGCCCAGCGGACCTGCGATCATCGCGCCGAGGAACATTGGCATATCGGCACCGACGATAACGCCCATGGTGGTGATAGCACCCACCACGCCGCCACGCTCGCCGCCAACCAGCTTGCCACCGGTATAACCGATCAGCAGCGGCAGCAGATAGGTGATCATTGGGCCGACAAGCTTCGCCAGCGTTTCGTTCGGCAACCACCCTGTCGGAATGAATAATGCGGTGATAATACCCCACGCGATAAACGCGCCGATATTTGGCATCACCATGTTACTGAGGAATCGACCAAAGCTTTGCACTTTGATCTTAATATCGGATGACATAAAAACACCCCTTCTTATGTTTGCTGTCGCGCAGGCTTAAAGCCCGAGGTTTGTTAATGTAGCGGCAGGAGGTAGCCGGACCCTGTAGATACTGCGAAATCTGGCACTGAATCGTTCAACTGTCCAGTCGACGGCTTTTTGTGTGACGTTTGTCACGTAAATATAGGGTGTGTGGCGTTAGTTAATGTGATTTTCATCACAAAATATCGGTACAAAAAAACATCACAGGTCAAGAGTTGGCTAAAAATGGGCGTTAAGTGTGAAGTTGTTCACGTTTTTGCTTTGGCTGTTTGTTGGGTATTTGTGATCTACTTCGCAATAAATATTTGTCTGGATTTCTCCTGGTGTGATCTGGAGCGGATTCTGTTTCATCACCTATTTCTTGCAACTACCCCGCAAGCCATCAACCTGCAAATTTATACCCTGGTGGTATGGCGGAAATGACTAACTGCAATTATGTTCAAATTACCAGCCATGACTCCTTTCGGCTGCCTGCAATTGAAAGCTCTGATTAGCGTGAATACGAGGCGGGTATGTTTCTAAACTATTTCGCGTTAGGTGTGCTGATCTTCGTTTTTCTGGTTCTGTTTTACGGAATCATCGCCATCCATGATATTCCCTATAACATGGCTAAGAAGCGCAACCATCCCCATGCCGATGCCATCCATACGGCGGGTTGGGTGAGCTTATTTACGCTGCATGTTATTTGGCCCTTCCTGTGGATCTGGGCCACGCTCTATCAGCCAGAACGAGGCTGGGGAATGCAGTCCCACATCACGCCGTCCGGGAAGGAACCTGACCCTGAAATTGCCGCGCTGGCCGCGCGCATCACCCAGTTGGAAAATAGACTGGATGGGGAGAAAAAAAACGATAACTCCACCTTTCCGGAGATTTGATCATGGACTTGTTGATTGTCCTGACCTATGTGGCATTCGCCTGGGCCATTTTTAAAATATTCCGTATTCCGGTAAATCAATGGACGCTTGCTACCGCCGCGTTAGGTGGGGTGTTTATTGTGGCGGGACTCATTTTATTAATGAACTATAACCACCCGTATACCTTTACGGCGCAAAAGGCGGTTATTTCAATTCCTGTTACCCCACAGGTCACCGGAATTGTTAGTGAAGTGACAGATAAAAATAATCAGCTGATTAAAAAAGGCGAGGTGTTATTTAAACTCGATCCCGTTCGTTATCAGGCGCGGGTCGACAGGCTGCAGGCCGACCTGGTGACCGCTACGCACAACATCGACAATATGAAAGCGCAGCTGTCTGAAGCCGTAGCCAATACCACCCGCGTTTCCGCTGAACGAGATCGCCTGTATAAAGATTATCAACGCTATTTGAAGGGTAGTCAGGCGAAGGTTAATCCATTCTCTGAAAGCGACATCGACAATGCCCGGCAAAACTACCTGGCGCAGGATGCGCTGGTCAAAGGCTCCGTTGCCGAACAGACGCAGATTCAGAGCCAGTTAGACAGTATGGTCAATGGAGAGCAATCTCAGGTTGCGTCTCTGCGCGCCCAGCTCGCTGAAGCCAAATACAATCTTGAGCAGACTATCGTACGTGCGCCCAGCAACGGTTATGTAACGCAGGTGCTTATCCGGCCCGGGACCTATGCCGCCGCGCTGCCTCTGCGCCCGGTGATGGTATTTATTCCGGAACAAAAACGGCAAATCGTGGCGCAATTCCGCCAGAATTCCTTGCTGCGTCTTAAACCGGGTGATGAAGCGGAAGTGGTCTTCAACGCGCTGCCAGGCCAGGTATTCTCCGGCAAGCTCACCAGCATTCTGCCGGTTGTTCCGGGCGGTTCTTATCAGGCGCAGGGAGCATTACAGTCCTTAACGGTGGTGCCGGGTACCGATGGCGTGCTGGCCACGATTGAGCTGGCTCCCAATGCCGATGTGGATGCGCTGCCGGACGGTATCTATGCCCAGGTGGCGGTCTATTCCGACCATTTCGCTCACGTTTCAGTGATGCGTAAAGTGCTGCTGCGCATGACCAGTTGGATGCATTACCTTTATTTGGATCATTGAGACCGTCATCACCTGCCATTTGCACTGACCTGAGCCATACTGATATTTTTGTTGGCAAAAAGGACCCGGCATGAAACTCATTGGCAGCTATACCAGCCCTTTTGTGCGTAAAATTTCTATTCTGTTACTGGAAAAGGGCATCACTTTCGAATTTGTGAATGAACTCCCCTATAACGCAGATAGCGGCGTGGCACGCTATAACCCGTTAGGAAAAGTGCCCGCATTGGTTACCGATGAGGGCGAGTACTGGTTTGACTCTCCGATCATCGCGGAATACATAGAACTGCTGGATATTGCGCCAGCGATGCTGCCGCGTGAACCAATGGCGGCGCTGAAGGTACGCCAGTTGGAAGCGCTGGCCGATGGCATTATGGATGCCGGTTTAGTCTCGGTACGCGAACAGGCTCGCCCCGTCGCACAGCAGTCAGAAACCGAACTGTTACGCCAGCGAGAAAAGATTACCCGTAGTCTGGATATGCTGGAAGGTTATCTGGCGGAGGGGACGCTGAAAACGGATACGGTTAACCTGGCAACCATTGCGATTGCCTGTGCCGTCGGTTATCTCAATTTCCGTCGGGTTGCGCCCGGCTGGTGTGTTGATCGCCCGCGTCTGGTCAAACTGGTGGAAACGCTCTTTCAACGCGAAAGTTTTGCCCGTACGGAACCGCCAAAGGCTTGATACACATTATACTCGCCTGAGCAAAGTCACGGTACAATCCTTCCTATATCGATATCCCTCTCCACGGTGGAGAGGGCCACCAACAGCCAGGCCCTTTCATGACAACCGACATGCGTTCACTCTACAGCCAGCTTCCTGCTATCGATCGTTTATTGCGCGATAGCGCCTTCCCAGCTTTACGTGAGTCTCACGGTCATACCCGGGTGGTTGACCTGCTGCGTCACATGCTCGACGAAGCCAGAGAAGCTATTCGCGACACGCACGCGCTCCCGGCATGGTGTGAGGACTGGGCGCAAGAGGCCTGCGCCCGGCTGGAACGAGAATCGCAAAGTGCGCTGCGTCCGGTGATTAACCTGACCGGAACGGTGCTGCATACCAATCTTGGGCGCGCATCGCAGGCCGAAGAAGCGATCGAGGCGGTGGTGCAGGCGATGCGCACGCCGGTGACGCTGGAATACAGCCTGGATGATGCCGGGCGTGGACATCGGGATCGGGCCCTGGCGGATTTACTCTGCCGTCTGACGGGGGCGGAAGACGCCTGTATCGTCAATAACAATGCGGCAGCGGTTTTGCTGATGCTGGCGGCCACGGCTAACGGCAAAGAGGTGGTCGTTTCACGCGGAGAACTGGTAGAAATTGGCGGCGCGTTTCGTATTCCGGACGTGATGTGTCAGGCCGGATGTATTCTGCGCGAAGTGGGTACCACTAACCGGACCCACACGAAAGATTATCGTCAGGCGGTAAATGAAAACACCGGTCTGCTGATGAAAGTGCATACCAGTAATTACAGCATCGAAGGCTTTACGAAGTCGGTGGATGAGGCAGAGCTGGCCACTATTGGCAAGGAGCTGGATGTTCCGGTAGTGGCGGATCTCGGCAGCGGCTCGCTGGTCGATCTCAGCCAGTATGGATTACCGCAGGAGCCGATGCCGCAACAGCTGATTGCCGCTGGCGTCAGCCTGGTGAGCTTCTCTGGCGATAAATTACTGGGAGGGCCGCAGGCAGGGATTATTGTCGGTAAAAAAGAGATGATCGCGCGCTTACAGAGCCATCCGCTGAAACGTGCATTACGGGCTGATAAAATGACGCTGGCTGCGCTGGAAGCGACGCTGCGGCTCTACCTGCACCCGGAAGCGCTGGCAGCGAAGTTGCCGACGTTACGCCAGCTCACCCGCTCGCAGGAGGCTGTCCACGCGCAGGCACAACAATTACAGGCACGGCTTGCTGATCATTACGGCGACGAATTCGCCCTGAACGTTATGCCTTGTTTATCGCAGATAGGCAGCGGTTCGCTACCTGTTGATAGGCTGCCCAGCGCGGCATTAACCTTTACGCCACATGACGGGCGCGGTAGCCGCCTCGAAGCACTGGCCGCCCGTTGGCGTGCGCTGCCTGTGCCGATCATTGGGCGAATTTATGATGGTCGCTTATGGCTGGATCTGCGCTGCCTTGAGGACGAGACCCGGTTTATGGAGATGATGCTGAAATGATTATTGCAACCGCCGGACACGTTGACCACGGAAAAACAACGTTATTACAGGCGATTACCGGCGTGAATGCCGACCGTTTGCCGGAAGAAAAAAAGCGCGGCATGACCATCGATCTCGGTTATGCCTACTGGCCGCAGCCGGACGGAAGGATTCTGGGATTTATCGATGTTCCCGGACACGAAAAGTTTTTGTCCAACATGCTGGCGGGTGTCGGCGGGATCGACCATGCGCTGCTGGTGGTGGCGTGTGATGACGGCGTGATGGCGCAAACGCGTGAGCATTTGCAAATTCTGCAACTGACGGGCAACCCGCAGATCACCGTGGCGCTCACGAAAGCCGATCGCGTGGATGACGATCGCATCAACGCGGTACGTACTGAGGTGCATACTGCGCTTGAAAACTATGGATTCGCCGATGCGGTTCTGTTCGTGACGGCGGCCAGTGAAGGTCGTGGAATCGAAGAACTGCGCGATCATTTACAGCAATTAACGTCGCGCGAGCATGCCCGCGATTGCAGCTTTCGCCTGGCGATTGACCGTGCCTTTACGGTCAAAGGCGCGGGTCTGGTGGTGACCGGGACGGCGCTTAGCGGAGAGGTGACTATTGGTGACACGCTGTGGCTCACGGGCGTCAACAAACCGATGCGCGTACGTAGCTTGCATGCGCAAAATCAGGCCACCGATCGCGCGCAGGCGGGGCAACGTATTGCGCTGAATATTGCTGGTGATGCACAAAAAGAAGAGCTTAACCGCGGCGACTGGCTGCTCTCCGATGCACCGCCAGAGGCGTTTACCCGCGTGATCGTCTCTTTAGAGCATGCCGCGCCGCTGATGCAGTGGCAACCGCTGCATATTCACCACGCGGCCAGCCACGTCACCGGGAGAATCTCGCTGCTTGAAGGGACGCTGGCGGAACTGGTGTTTGATACACCGCTCTGGCTCGCCGATAACGACCGTCTGGTGCTACGCGATATTTCGGCCCGCACGACACTGGCTGGCGCGCGTGTGGTAACGCTCAATCCGCCGCGTCGCGGGAAGCGTAAGCCGGAATATTTGCAGTGGCTGGCAGCGCTGGAGAAGGTACAGAGTGACGGCGAAGCTCTGGCGCTACATCTGACGCGCGGGGCGGTGAATATTCCTGACTTCGCCTGGGCGCGTCAGCTCAACGGCAACGGTATGCGTCCGTTGATTGAGCTGCATGGCTTTATTCAGGCGGGATACAGTCTGTTGAATGCTGCCGTTGCAGCGCGCTGGCAGCGGAAAGTCCTTGATACGCTGGCAACGTACCACGAGCAGCACCGTGATGAACCAGGACCTGGGCGAGAACGCCTGCGCCGTATGGCTTTGCCGATGGAAGACGAAGCGTTGGTCCTGCTGCTGATTGAAAAGATGCGTGAGAGCGGCGCCATCCATAGCCATCATGGCTGGCTGCATTTGCCGGATCATAAGGCCGGTTTCAACGAAGAGCAGCAGGCTATCTGGCAAAAAGCAGAACCGCTTTTTGGCGATGAGCCGTGGTGGGTGCGCGATTTGGCAAAACAGACGGGCACAGATGAGCAGATGATGCGTGTGGCGTTACGACAAGCAGCGCAGCAAGGCATCATCACCGCGATCGTCAAAGATCGCTATTACCGTAACGATCGGATTGTGGCCTTTGCCAATATGATCCGCGAACTGGATCAGGAGAAAGGATCGACCTGTGCTGCCGATTTCCGCGACAGGCTTAACGTTGGACGCAAATTGGCTATCCAGATTCTGGAATATTTTGACCGCATTGGTTTTACGCGTCGCCGGGGAAATGATCATTTATTACGCGATGCTTTGTTGTTTCCCGAAAAGTAATGAAACAATTAATTCAGGAATTAAATGAATTAATACAAAATAAATATTGATTGAAATAAGCACATTAGATTATGAACCTAATGTGCTTTTTAATTGTGGGTGTTATTAAAATAACAACCACGATCATATTTTGTTGGATATTTCACTCGTATGCTTCCTGACTCTTTAGAGTAATTAAGGATCGTACAATGGCTGCTTCAACATTTTTTATTCCTTCCGTGAATGTAATTGGCGCTGATTCATTAAAAGACGCAATGAATACAATGGCGGAATATGGTTTTCGTCGTACGCTGATTGTCACGGATGCCATGCTGACAAAATTAGGTATGGCTGGCGAGATTCAAAAAGCATTACAGGAACGTGATATTTTCAGTGTAATTTTCGACGGTACGCATCCTAATCCCACGACCAGTAACGTCGCTGCTGGCCTGCACATACTGAAAGAAAATGAATGTGATAGCGTTATTTCCCTCGGCGGCGGTTCTCCGCACGATTGTGCGAAGGGCATTGCGCTGGTGGCGGCTAACGGCGGCGATATTCGCGATTACGAAGGTGTGGACCGTTCTGCAAAACCACAGCTGCCGATGATCGCCATTAACACCACCGCGGGCACGGCATCTGAAATGACCCGTTTCTGCATCATTACCGATGAAGTACGCCACATTAAAATGGCGATTGTGGATAAGCACGTTACGCCGCTGCTGTCCGTTAATGACTCCTCGCTGATGGTCGGCATGCCGAAGTCCCTGACAGCGGCAACCGGTATGGATGCGCTGACCCACGCCATTGAAGCCTACGTGTCTATTGCTGCAACGCCGATTACCGATGCGTGCGCGTTGAAAGCGGTCACCATGATTGCGGAAAACCTGCCGGTCGCCGTTGCAGATGGCAGCAATGCTCAGGCGCGCGAAGCCATGGCTTACGCGCAGTTCCTCGCGGGCATGGCCTTTAACAACGCTTCTCTTGGTTATGTGCACGCAATGGCGCACCAGTTGGGCGGCTTCTACGATCTGCCGCACGGTGTATGTAACGCAGTGCTGCTGCCGCATGTGCAGGTCTTCAATAGCAAAGTGGCTGCCGCTCGCCTGCGTGATTGCGCTGCGGCAATGGGCGTGGACGTTGCTGGCTTGAGTGCAGAGCAAGGGGCGGAAGCCTGCATCGCGGCGATCCGCGAACTGGCGCAGAAAGTGAATATCCCGGCCGGTCTGCGTGAGTTGAACGTAAAGGAAGAGGATATTGCCGTACTGGCGACCAATGCCCTGAAAGATGCCTGCGGTTTCACTAACCCGATTCAGGCGACTCATGAAGAAATCATGGCGATTTATCGCGCTGCCATGTAATTCGTGATACCTGTCGTAAAGCAGTAAATGGCTGGCGAATAATTCGCCAGCCCCGTCTACCCTTGTAGTACCCCTACAGCAAGGAGACGGTCATGACCAATAACCCCCCTTCAACGCGTATTTATCCCGGCGAGTATGGTTACCCTCTGAAGTTAAAAGCCCGATACGATAACTTTATCGGCGGTGACTGGGTTGCCCCGGTGGACGGCGAGTATTACCAAAACCTGACGCCGGTAACCGGGCAATTATTGTGCGAAGTGGCCTCTTCCGGCAAAAAGGATATCGATCTGGCACTGGATGCCGCGCACAAAGTAAAAGACAAGTGGGCACAGACATCCGTGCAGGACAGGGCGGCGATACTGTTCAAAATCGCCGATCGTATGGAGCAAAACCTGGAACTGCTGGCGACGGCAGAAACCTGGGATAACGGTAAACCCATCCGCGAAACCAGCGCGGCAGATGTTCCGCTGGCGATTGACCATTTCCGCTATTTCGCTTCCTGTATTCGTGCGCAGGAAGGGGGTATAAGCGAGGTTGATAGCGAGACCGTGGCTTATCACTTCCATGAACCTCTTGGCGTGGTAGGGCAAATTATCCCGTGGAACTTCCCGCTGCTGATGGCCAGCTGGAAGATGGCGCCCGCGCTGGCGGCGGGTAACTGCGTCGTGCTTAAACCCGCGCGCCTCACGCCGCTGTCCGTGCTGTTGCTGATGGAAGTCATCGGCGATCTGCTCCCGCCAGGCGTGGTAAACGTGGTAAACGGTGCGGGTGGGGAAATCGGTGAGTATCTGGCGACGTCTAAACGCATTGCGAAAGTGGCGTTTACCGGCTCAACGGAAGTTGGGCAGCAGATCATGCAATACGCTACGCAGAACATTATTCCCGTCACGCTGGAGCTGGGTGGGAAATCGCCCAATATCTTCTTCGCTGATGTGATGGATGAAGAAGATGCGTTTTTTGACAAAGCGCTGGAAGGTTTCGCGCTGTTTGCCTTCAATCAGGGTGAAGTGTGTACCTGTCCGAGCCGTGCGTTAGTACAGGAATCTATTTACGAACGTTTTATGGAAAGAGCTATTCGCCGGGTGGAGAGTATTCGCAGCGGCAACCCGTTAGACAGCGTGACGCAAATGGGTGCGCAGGTCTCGCATGGTCAACTGGAAACCATTTTGAATTACATCGATATTGGTAAGAAAGAAGGGGCCGACGTTCTCACCGGTGGGCGGCGCAAGCAACTGGATGGTGACTTAAAAGAAGGTTATTACCTCGAACCAACCATTCTGTTTGGCAAGAACAACATGCGGGTTTTCCAGGAAGAGATCTTCGGGCCCGTGCTGGCCGTCACGACCTTTAAAACCATGGAAGAGGCGCTGGAAATCGCCAATGACACCCAATATGGGCTTGGCGCTGGTGTCTGGAGCCGTAATGGAAATCTGGCGTACAAGATGGGCCGTGGGATTCAGGCGGGGCGTGTTTGGACCAACTGTTACCATGCTTACCCGGCCCATGCGGCATTCGGTGGCTATAAGCAGTCAGGCATCGGGCGCGAGACGCATAAGATGATGCTCGAGCATTATCAGCAAACCAAATGTCTGCTGGTGAGCTACTCAGATAAACCGCTGGGACTATTTTAATTTCTCATCACTTATTGCCCGGTTTTGCGCCGGGCATATCTTTATTCTGCAGTTATATATAAACCCATATATCGTTATATAAATAAGACGATTGCATCCAATCTGGTCATTCCACTACTATTATCAACTCTATTGTGTAAATCAAATTGCAGCCGAATTTTCAATTTAAATCCCTGAGGCAAATATGTTCCTTAATTATTTTGCATTAGGAGTGCTTATTTTTGTATTCCTGGTCATTTTTTACGGGATTATTATTCTGCATGATATTCCCTATCTCATTGCAAAGAAACGTAACCATCCTCATGCTGACGCAATACATGTCGCGGGCTGGGTGAGTTTGTTTACCTTACATGTCATGTGGCCCTTTTTATGGATCTGGGCAACGCTTTATCGCCCGGAACGCGGGTGGGGCATGCAAAGCGCGGATTCTTCCCTGATCCAGTTGCAGGCCAGGGTTGCCGATCTGGAAAAGAAACTGGGTGAGGCGAAGACCTCTCCGGCGGAGTAATATCGATGGATTTATTGATCGTTCTGACCTATGTGGCGTGCGCATGGTCAATATTTAAGATTTTTAAAATTCCTGCCAATAAATGGACAGTACCCACTGCAGCATTGGGCGGTATATTCATTGTTTGCGGGCTTATATTACTGATGAATTATAACCATCCGTATACATTTAAGGCGCAAAAGGCGGTAATTTCTATTCCCGTAGTACCGCAGGTCACGGGGGTCGTGACGGAAGTGACGGATAAGAAGAATACGCTGATCAAAAAAGGTGAGGTGCTGTTTAAACTTAATCCGGGACGTTATCAGGCACGAGTGGATCGCCTGAAAGCTGATATTGTCACCGCACAACATAAAGAGCAGGTGCTGGTGGCGCAGTTAGACGAAATGCAAGCCAACACGCAGCGGGTAAAGGCTACCCGTGACAAGCTAGCTAAAGATTACCAGCGCTATGCGCAGGGGAGTCAGGCGAAGGTCAATCCTTTTTCTGAACGCGATATCGATGCGGCGCGGCAAAATTATCTGGCGCAGGAAGCAGCGGTGAAATCCTCCGTTGCGGAACAACAGCAAATCCAGAGTCAGTTAGACAGCCTGGTGCAGGGTGAGAATTCGCAAATTGCCAGCCTGAAAGCGCAGTTAGCCGAAGCGGAGTTCAACCTGGACCAGACAGTGGTTCGTGCGCCCAGCGATGGTTACGTTACGCAGGTGCTGATGCGACCGGGAACCTATGCCGCCGCGCTGCCTATGCGTCCGGTGATGGTGTTTATTCCGGATCAAAAACGGCAAATTATCGCCCAGTTCCGGCAAAACTCGTTGCTGCGATTGGAGCCAGGCGATGAAGCTGAAGTGGTGTTTAACGCCCTGCCGGGTAAGGTTTTCAGCGGCAAACTGGCTGCCATCAGTCCGGCCGTACCGGGGGGAACATACCAGTCGAATGGGGCGCTGCAATCCTTAAATTCTACGCCCGGATCGGAAGGGGTGATCGCCACGATTGAGCTGAATGATAATGTGGATGTGAACGCTCTGCCTGATGGGATTTATGCGCAGGTCGCGGTTTATTCTGATCACTTCACCCATGTGTCAGTGATGCGTAAGGTTCTGCTGCGTATGACCAGTTGGGTGCATTATCTGTATCTCGATCACTAGGCGCAGGCTATTTTGCTTACCATTTTGAACCTGGTCCCTAATTTCGCTTACTCAGGCTGCTGTTCCAGCGCCTGAGTAAGTTGCTGGCGGAGCTCTGCCAACATCTCATCAAGAATAAACTGTACCCGCCATGGCTGATATTCACGTTTGCGGAAAATCACCACCAAATCCAGCCACCATTCATGTTGTTCTGAGAAACATGGAACCAGCGACCCGGATTCAATATCTTTTTGGATACTCGCATTTGGCGCAAAAACAATGCCCAGATGGTTACGTGCCAGCGCCAGTGCAGACTGTGTATTGTCGCAGACATAATTTCCGGTCACCCGATAATCGTGCATCTCCTTGCCTCCGGCAGAAGTGAAACGCCAGATATTAGCCTCATCTATCATCATGGAATCAATCAGGATACAGGAATGTTTTTCCAGTTCATCAGGGCTACTAATAGGATGTGCTTTGATATACTCAGGGCTGGCAAAAGCCGTCACCGCATATTTAGTAATGAAACTGGCAACCAGAGATTCATCTTTAGGATGTGCATAGGTGATTAAAATATCACAATCTTCAGGAAAGTCGACACCTTCAAAAAATGCCTTTCGTTCCAGGTTACATGTTTTAAGTGAGAGACTAATTCCACCGATATCCTGAATTTTTGCGATCACATGTTGCGATAAATAAGCAATTATGCCCGTCGGTGCATATACGGTTACCCGGCCACGTTTTTCGTGCTTATAATCAGCAATGAAATTATTGAGCTGATCGTTTCTGTCCAACATGTCATTGATGTAAGGAAGCAGCGCTGTACCAAACGGTGTGAGGGTGAGCTGTCGAGTGGTGCGATCAAATACCTTTAGTCCAACTTTGGATTCAAAATCAGCAAGATACTTACTAACGTTGGCTTGTGCGATGCCGAGAACCGTAGCGGCATGACTGATGTTTTCACTGGCAGCAATTACCGAAATAATCTTCAGTTCCCGGTGTTTGAGTTGTAATTTGTTCATCGCCAAACCCAATATATATATGTTTGTATATATTACTATATAAATATGAATCTTGCACCGATGAAATTGTAAGCATTATTATGCACGCGTTTTGTATCTTATTTTAAAATGGAATGTGGGCATGTTAATTAAACGCAATATTGTGGCGCTATTCGCCTTTTCATTTATGGCGAGCGCAACTGCCGCAGAATTTTCTATTGGCGGCGGCGCTGTATATAACGAATCTCCTTATCGTGGATATAATGATAACGTTCACGCAGTACCGCTTGTCAGTTATGAAAGTGAATCATTTTATTTTAGGCAAACAACGTTAGGTTATATTCTTTCAAAAAATGAAAGTAATGAATTTAGCATTACTGCCTCGTACATGCCGCTTGAGTTTGATCCGGGTGATAACGACGATCAAGCGATGAAGCAACTGAACAAGCGTGACGCAACCGCGATGGCGGGTGCTGCATGGTATCACCATGAGAAATGGGGCAGCGTGAAAGTCTCCGCAGCAGCGGATGTGCTGGACAACAGCAACGGTTGGGTTGGGGAAATGTCTCTGTTTCGCCAAATGCCGATGGGCAAGCTGACGCTGACGCCGGCGATTGGCGTGCTCTACTATGACGAAAACTTCAACGAATATTACTACGGCATCTCTGGCAATGAATCCCGCCGTAGTGGGTTATCAAGCTACTCCCCTGGCGATAGCTGGACACCGTATGTTGGCCTGTACGCTAAATACGCATTGACCAGCAATCTGACGCTGCTGGCCAGCGCCAACTATAGTGCGCTGCCAGATGATATTAAAAATAGCCCGATGGTTGACCGTGATGACAGCTTTACCTTTATGTCCGGTCTGACCTGGCGTTTCTGATTCTCACCCGTTTGTCCTCAGGGAGGAGGGCAATCTTTTCAATGTGATAGACCGGATAAGACCCGAAGCATCGTCATCCGGCCATTTCCAATGAGCTGGGTTTTACTGTTCGCGATTAGGCGGATCGCCATAGTTGTTCAGGCACCTGACAATATTTAACCGTTTCCCCTGTCCGATCAAGGCGTCAGGGGCAACCTCTCTGGCACTCTGTGGTTTTCACGCAGACGGAGGGTGCAATGAACGAGTTTATTATGGCGGATGCGGCAAAATGTATTGGGTGTCGTACCTGTGAAGTTGCCTGCGTCGTCGCGCACCAGCAAAACCAGGACTGCGCGTCGGTCTCTTCCACTGCGTTTACCCCGCGCATCCGCGTGATCAAAGACGACGCCTTTACGACGGCAGTCGCCTGCCATCAATGCGAGGACGCTCCCTGTGCAAATGTCTGCCCGACGCACGCAATTCGTCGTGAACATGGGCATATCTTCGTTGAACAGACGCGTTGTATTGGCTGTAAAAGTTGTATGCTGGCCTGCCCGTTTGGGGCAATGAATATCGTCGCCCGCTCG
Organism: Citrobacter sp. Cb041; assembly: GCF_030336655.1. NCBI lineage: Bacteria > Pseudomonadati > Pseudomonadota > Gammaproteobacteria > Enterobacterales > Enterobacteriaceae > Citrobacter > Citrobacter sp. Cb041. Next base: position 212,992 of record NZ_JAOWDD010000036.1, read on the forward strand.
TCACGGGTGCAGGCGATAAAGTGCGATTTATGCTGGCACCGTGATGCGGGACCCGCGTGTGTCGAAGCCTGTCCGACCAGCGCGTTGCAGTGTATAGATGCCGTCAGTATTCAGCGCCAGCGCCTGGGTTCACTACCACAGTAATGTGAGTCCCGACCTGTGGTTAGGTCGGGACTTGCGTTAGCCTTCCTGCCAGGCGCGTTCGATCTCTTCAGCCAGAATCTTCACTCCAGCTTCTATTTTCTCTGGTTCTGGCACGTAGTTCATCCGCATACACTGATGCGTATGCGGCCAGGGTTTATCCAGACCAGGGAAGAAGTAGTCACCAGGAACCATCAGCACGCCGCGCGCTTTCAGACGCTGATACAACAGTTCGGTGCTGATAGGCAAATCTTTGAACCATAACCACAGGAAAATCGCGCCCTCCGGTTTATGAATAATGCACCGATCTTCAGATAAATAGCGGCGAATGATCGCAATCGTCTCCTGAACGCGCTGATAATAAAACGGCTTGATCACCGTCTCGGACAGGCGCAGAAGGTCGTTGCGTTTAATCATTTCGCACATGATTGCCGGACCCATTCCGCCAGGCGCGAGACTGATAATGCCGTTCATGTTGGTGATGGCGGTGATGATTTTTTCATTCGCGATAATGATGCCGCAGCGGGAGCCTGGCAGACCCAGCTTGGAAAGGCTCATGCACAGCACAATGTTGGGGTTCCACAGCGGACGCGCTTCGCTAAAGATGATGCCGGGGAACGGTACGCCATAGGCGTTATCAATCACCAGCGGGATCCCATGCTGGTTGGCCAGCCGGTCCAGCTTCATCAGCTCTTCATCGGTGATCACGTTGCCTGTCGGGTTTGTCGGACGTGACACGCAGATCATGCCCGTCTCTTCACCGATGTGCAGGTGTTCAAAATCAACGTGATACTTAAACTGACCTTCTGGTAACAGTTCGATGTTTGGACGCGCGGAGACAAAAAGATCCTCTTCCAGCCCGGAATCGGCATAGCCAATGTATTCCGGAGCTAACGGGAACAACACTTTTTGCGTTGTTCCATCGGCGCGGCGTCCGGCGAACAGATTGAATAAGTAGAAAAATGCGCTCTGACTGCCATTTGTCAGTGCAATATTTTGTGGCTCGATATCCCAACCCTGCTTCTCACGTAGCAGTTTCGCCAGCTCAGTCAGCAGCTCGGTTTTACCTTGTGGACCATCGTAATTGCAAAGCGCATCAGTGGCTTTGCCGTTTTCCAGCATATCTGCCAGCAGAGACTGAAAGTAATTTTGCATCTCTGGAATTTGCGCCGGATTGCCGCCACCGAGCATGATGGCGCCTGGGGTGCGTAAACCGTCGTTAAGGTCCTCCATCAGGCGTGTGATGCCTGAATGGCGGGTAAATTTGTCGCCAAAAAGTGAGAATGTCATAGCAGGTGGTCTGTCGAACTGAGTAGTAAAGTGGCTAACCATAGCGCTACCCATGGCAGGGTGCAAATCAGGGGTATCAGGCCGGATTGAGATTTTGTGCTACTGATTTTTATTTGGCTGGTTTTTAATGTTGAGTAAGGCTTCCCGCTGCGTGCACAGCGAGAAGCCTGCCGAGATCAGGGCTGACCGGCCCACACCACCATCACCTTATCGTCGCCATGCTCACGAATAAATCCGTATCCCTGCTTCAGCGGCAGCGTGATTTGTTTACCGGCGCCAATGGCGGGATGTCTGGCCCTGAACTGACTGATTCGCTGCCAGTGTGCGACGCTGGCGGCAGATTTCCCGGTCACATCCTGCCAGTTCATCTCTGAGCGCGTACCCTGTAATGGGTCTGAGCCGGTTGGGCCAAAGGGGCGGGCCGACTCGTCGCCATAAAAGAGTTGAACCGCGCCAGGTGCCAGCAGCAATAGCTCGGCGGCGTTGTCTCCACCTTCGCGGAACAGACGTGTATCGTGCGAGGAGAGATAGCTCAGGACGTTGAAGTCCTGCAATTTATCCGCCATCTGCTGCCAGGTGGGGTCCATATTTGCCAGACAATCGACGGCCTTTGCCGCCTGCTCCTGGTAGTCGAAATTGATCATCGCATCGAAGCCGTGACGGTAATAGTCGCTTTGCATCACACCGTGACCCCAGGCCTCGCCAGTCATCCAGAAGGGGTTATCATCCAGCGCTTTTTCCGGATTGGCTTTCTTCCATTCGACCAGCGCCGCGCTGGCTTGTGTTTTTAGCTGCTGCCAGGCGGGAAGCTCGACGTGTTTAGCGGTGTCGACCCGAAAGCCGTCAATCCCATAATCACGCACCCACTGACTGAGCCAGTGCGTCAGATAATCCCGGGGCGTGTAACCGGCGATGGCTTTGGCGTGCGTATCCGGCTTGTGCTGATAAAAGTTTGGCAGCCCGGAAGGCGTGGTGGATTCGGTTTTCAGATCGGGCAGGAAGGCCAGCGACATCGTCAGGTCGTCAAAGCCAGGATTGTCGTAATCGCCAATATCGGTGCGGATCCAGTTTTTCCCCCACCATTTTTCCCAGCCAGCTTTATCGCTAAAGTTGATGTAATCATTGAAACTGTGCCAGCTTTGCCCGGCGGCTGGCTGCCAGTCCGTCCAGCGTTCCCCGAGCGTTTTTTTCAGTTCATCGCCCGATAGGTACAGTGCCCCAAACTGATACTCCTGCATATCCGCCAGCGTGGCGTAGCCGGTATGGTTCATCACCACATCAAACAAGACACGGATGCCGCGCTGGTGTGCGCCATCAACCAGCGCGCGCAGGTCCGCTTCGTTTCCCATATTGGCGTCAAGCGTGGTCCAGTCCTGGGTGTAGTAGCCGTGGTAAGCGTAGTGGGGGAAGTCCCCTTTGGCGCCACCTCCGACCCAGCCGTGGATTTGCTCAAACGGCGCGCTGATCCACAGGGCGTTGACGCCTAACTGTTGCAGGTAGTCGAGTTTGCTGGCGAGCCCGCGCAAATCGCCACCGTGGAACGTGCCAATTTCCTGCATGCCGTCGTTGCGACGCCCATAGCTGTGATCGTTACTCGGATCGCCATTCACAAAGCGGTCCGTCAGGACGAAATACACCGTGGCGTTATGCCAGTCGAAAGCGGCGGGGGCATCGGTTTCTGCCCGTTCCAGTAGCAACAGCCCGTTACTTGTTGCGGCGGGTTGTAGGGTAATCGACCCGTTTTTTACCGTTGCCGTTTGCTGGCTGTAGAAATCACGCACCACGGCACCTTCCGGGAAGGTCTGGCTCACGTCCAGCGTTAATGGTGAACCGTCCCATTTCGGGCATTGGCGAATCTGGGTGGTGACGGTGTCCTTAGCACTTTTTACCAACAGCATCAGCGTTGGCGTACCGGAGCGGGTATCGATTTCCAGCGTGTAATCGCCGTCTTTGAATAAACGCCACTGTGGCGGCGTGCCTTCACAAGGTTTTAGCGACAGCATCTGGTTGAGTTTTATCGCATCAGCAGGCTGCCAGCACTGTTGGTCAAAATTTAGGGTTAAAGGACGGGTACCCTTCGTCAACGCTGCATGGCTGACGAATTTTCCCGTACCTTCCGCTTCGAAGGTGGGAAGTCCTTGAGACGTCCATGATGAGGCGATGGCAATGCCGGGCATTAGCGCCAGCGCAACGGCGGCAAGTTTCATAGTGCTGTCCTTGATGCTGCGATTTTCGCCAGTTTGCCAGTGAAATCAGGCCGGAAACTCCTCCTTTGAGTTGATTCCGCCAGGAGGAGAAGGGAGGGTGAGCGATCGCGCGCAAAAAATGAACTGATTTTGCGATAACCTCCACATTTTCTTCGAATTAATGGCACCCAGAACCGTTAATACGTGACATAGTTTCAGAATTGGACTATTCCTGTGGGTGCTCTTGACGGCTATTTTTGATATGATTTGAGATTCATCTCTCATTTTTGTGAAAAATATAAGGTGTTGGAATGTATAAATCCGACCAGGAGACCTAATGATATTGACTCCCATTCGACGATATGGGGCAATGATTCTTATGTTACTCACCGTTGCATTTTCGGGTGAGGTGCTGGCAAAGACACACACGGCGACAACGAGTCACAAGCCCCAGATAACCAAGGCAAGTAATAAACAGGTTAGCAGTAAACAAGAGTATTCTCGCAATAGTGCAAAGAGTAGTTCACTTCCTGATTTGCGAAAATACCCTTCCGGAACACCAAGGAAAAAAGCGTTTCTCCGGACGGTTATGCCTTATATTACCAGTCAAAATGCTGCCATTACGGCGGACCGTAACTGGCTGATTTCAAAACAGTACCAGAACCGCTGGTCACCGACTGAGCGTACGCGTATGAAAGACATCGCGAAGCGCTACAAGGTGAACTGGTCTGGTAACACGCGTAAAATTCCGTGGAATACGCTGCTTGAACGTGTAGACATTATCCCGACCAGTATGGTGGCAACCATGGCTGCGGCAGAAAGCGGCTGGGGTACGTCGAAGCTGGCGCGTAGCAACAACAACCTGTTTGGCATGAAATGTGGCAAGGGTCGTTGTAACAATGCACCGGGTAAGGTGAAAGGCTACTCACAGTTTGAATCAGTGAAAGAGTCGGTGAATGCTTACGTCATTAATTTGAATACGCATCCGGCCTACTCTTCCTTCCGTAAGTCACGTGCGCAGTTGCGTAAAGCCGATCAGGAAGTCACCGCCACCGCGATGATCCATAAGCTGAAGGGTTATTCCACTAAGGGACAGAGTTATAACAACTATCTGTTCGCAATGTATCAGGACAACCAGCGTTTAATCGCCGCGCATATGTAATTTCGAGTGCCGGATGGCGACTTCGCCCTCCGGCTATCATCCTTATAGCAACACTTCACTGTTCACATCGCGATACTCTTTTGGCGTCGTGTCGTACTCTTTCTTAAATACCGAATAGAAATACTGCAGAGATGGGTAGCCGCACATCTGTGAAATTTCGTTGATTGAAAGCGTGGTAGAAATCAACAGGCTGCGCGCCTTTTCCAGCTTTTCGGCATGAATCACGGCGTGAATGGTCTCTCCGACCTCTTCTTTAAAGCGCTTCTCCAGATTCGAACGTGAAATCCCTACTGAGTCCAACACTTGTTCAACCTTAATGCCTTTACAGGCATGATTACGAATAAAGTGCATCGCCTGAATTACCGCTGGATCGGTCAAGGAGCGGTAATCGGTTGAACGACGTTCTACAACACGCACCGGTGGAACCAGAATGCGTTGCAGCGGCAGTTCTTCATTCGCCAGCATACGATGCAGGAGTTTTGCGGCCTGATATCCCATCTGTCTGGCTCCCTGAGCCACGGATGACAGCGCTACCCGTGACAGGTAACGGGTCAATTCTTCGTTGTCTATCCCTATCACGCACAGTTTTTCCGGTACGGGAATATGCAGGTGTTCACAGACTTGCAGGACGTGTCGTGCCCGCGCGTCGGTGACCGCGATAATGCCGGTTTGCGGCGGCAGAGTTTGCAGCCAGTCCGCCAGCCTATTTTGCGCGTGCTGCCAGTTCTCCGGTGCGGTTTCCAGCCCCTGATAGACGACGCCGCGGTACTTCTCTTTGGCAACCAACTGGCAAAACGCATATTCACGTTCTGCGGCCCAGCGTTTACCGCTTGAGGAAGGCAGGCCGTAAAACGCAAAGCGGTTAATCCCTTTCTCTTTCAGATGCAGGAAAGCGCTTTCTACCAGCGCGTGGTTGTCGGTGGCAATGTAATGTACTGATGGATAATCTTGCTGCAGATGGTAGGAACCCCCAACGCCGATGATCGGAACATCGACATCGACAAGTAATTGCGCAATATCATCATCGTCATAATCAGCAATAACGCCATCGCCCAACCAGTCTTTAATATTATCGATACGGGCGCGGAAATCTTCCTCAATGAATATATCCCACTCGGATTGCGATGCCTGTAAATATTCACCCACTCCTTCTACCACCTGGCGGTCATAGGCTTTATTGGCATTAAATAACAGAGTGATGCGGTGACGTTTATCAAACATAAGAACCTGTCCTGGAAAGGTTAACGTGGGCCTGTCGATACTAGCAAAACCGCAGGTACGACTGCTTGATGAAGCGTGACAAATTTCCTGATTGCCTGAGGCTACGCAAAATTTACATACTGCTAGCGGGATGACAATTGTCATTTTTTATCTGCGCATTACGGTTTTTTGTTTAATGGCTAACCTTCGATCGTGATCGCCTTTTTATTTCTTTTTTCAGCGCGTTTTTTTGGGAGCCAGCGCACGTTTGGGTATTCTCTTAATTGCGGTGTGAAATAACGTAATTGAGCAATAAATCAGGAAATTCCAGTATAGCCATATCGCAGTTTACTTGCCGTATTACCTGATTATGGAGCTTATTATGCCGGCTTATTTTGACCAACTCGATCGTGTACGTTTTGAAGGAACTCAGTCCACCAACCCGCTCGCATTTCGTCATTACAACCCAGACGAAATCGTGTTGGGCAAGCGCATGGAAGATCATCTGCGTTTTGCTGCCTGCTACTGGCATACCTTCTGCTGGAACGGTGCGGATATGTTCGGTATGGGTGCCTTCGATCGTCCGTGGCAGCAGCCCGGTGAAGCGCTGGAATTAGCGAAGCGCAAGGCGGACGTGGCGTTCGAGTTTTTCCACAAACTGAACGTGCCCTACTACTGCTTCCATGACGTGGATGTCTCGCCGGAAGGCGCGTCGCTGAAAGAGTACAAAAACAATTTTGCGCAGATGGTTGATGTACTGGCGGCAAAACAGGAGCAGAGCGGCGTGAAGCTGCTGTGGGGAACGGCAAACTGCTTCACCAACCCACGTTACGGCGCGGGCGCGGCCACGAACCCGGATCCAGAAGTGTTCAGCTGGGCCGCCACGCAGGTGGTTACGGCTATGGATGCCACGCATAAATTAGGCGGTGAAAACTACGTTCTGTGGGGCGGTCGTGAAGGCTATGAAACGCTGCTGAATACCGATCTGCGGCAGGAACGTGAGCAAATTGGTCGCTTCATGCAACTGGTCGTGGAACACAAACACAAAACCGGTTTCCAGGGCACTTTGCTTATCGAGCCGAAGCCGCAGGAACCGACCAAGCACCAGTACGATTACGATGCGGCGACCGTATACGGATTCCTCAAGCAGTTCGGTCTGGAAAAAGAGATCAAACTGAATATCGAAGCCAACCACGCCACGCTGGCGGGTCACTCGTTCCATCACGAAATCGCCACCGCTATCGCACTGGGTCTGTTTGGCTCTGTCGATGCCAACCGTGGGGACGCGCAACTGGGCTGGGATACTGACCAGTTCCCGAACAGCGTAGAAGAGAATGCGTTGGTGATGTACGAAATCCTGAAAGCCGGCGGCTTCACCACCGGTGGCCTGAACTTCGATGCCAAGGTTCGTCGTCAGAGTACCGATAAATACGATCTGTTCTATGGTCATATTGGTGCGATGGATACCATGGCGCTGTCGCTGAAAATTGCGGCGCGTATGATTGAAGACGGTGGTCTGGATCAGCGCGTGGCTAAACGTTATGCCGGTTGGAATGGTGAGCTGGGCCAGCAAATTCTGAAAGGGCAGATGACGCTGACGGAAATTGCGCAGTACGCTGAACAACACAACCTGGCGCCAGTGCACCAGAGCGGTCATCAGGAATTGCTGGAAAATCTGGTGAACCATTATTTGTTCGACAAATAACGGGTCTCTGAGCATGTCCGTAAGCCCGGTCAGCTCGCGCGACCGGGCCTTTCTTTAAGGAACGATGCCCTATGTATATCGGGATAGATCTTGGCACATCAGGCGTAAAGGCCATTCTGCTCAACGAGCAGGGCGATGTGGTCGCTTCGCAAACGGAGAAACTCACCGTCTCGCGTCCGCACCCGTTATGGTCAGAACAAGACCCTGAGCAGTGGTGGCTGGCAACGGATCGCGCTGTGAAAGCCCTGGGTCGGCAGCATTCACTTCGCGAGGTGAAAGCGTTGGGGATTGCCGGACAGATGCACGGCGCGACGCTACTGGATGAACAACAGAAGGTATTGCGCCCGGCTATCCTGTGGAACGATGGTCGCTGCGCCGAAGAGTGCGTCATGCTGGAGAGCCTGGTTCCGCAGTCTCGTGCCATCACCGGCAACCTGATGATGCCTGGCTTTACCGCGCCAAAGCTGCTGTGGGTACAGCGCCACGAACCGGAGATTTTTAGCCGGGTTGATAAAGTCCTGCTGCCGAAAGACTACCTGCGCCTGCGTATGACCGGCGATTTCGCCAGCGATATGTCTGATGCGGCTGGTACCCTGTGGCTGGATGTTGCGAAGCGTGACTGGAGTGATGTCATGCTGGAAGCCTGTAAGCTGACTCGTGCGCATATGCCTGCGCTCTATGAAGGCAGTGAGATTACCGGAACATTGTTGCCAGCAGTCGCCAGGGCCTGGGGAATGCAGGAGGTTGCGGTGGTCGCCGGAGGTGGGGATAACGCAGCGGGGGCGGTTGGCGTGGGCATGATGAATGCCGGTCAGGCGATGCTATCGCTGGGTACTTCCGGGGTCTATTTTGCGGTCAGCGACGGCTTTCTCAGCAAACCGGAAAGCGCGGTCCATAGCTTTTGCCATGCATTGCCTGAACGATGGCACCTGATGTCCGTGATGTTAAGTGCGGCATCCTGCCTGGACTGGGCGGCAAAATTAACCGGACTGGCGAGCGTTCCTGCGTTGATTGCCGCAGCGCAACAGGCGGATGAACACGCTGAGCCGGTCTGGTTTTTACCCTATCTGTCCGGTGAACGTACGCCGCACAACAACCCGCAGGCGAAGGGCGTATTTTTCGGTCTGACGCATCAGCATGGTCCGGCGGAGCTGGCACAGGCGGTGCTGGAAGGCGTTGGTTTTGCATTGGCTGAGGGTATGGACGTGGTACACGCCTGCGGCGTGCAGCCCTCCAGCATTACGCTGATTGGCGGCGGGGCGCGCAGCGAATACTGGCGTCAGATGCTGTCTGACATCAGCGGATTGCAGTTGGATTACCGTACCGGCGGCGATGTCGGCCCTGCTCTCGGTGCGGCGCGTCTGGCGCAAATTGCCATTAATCCGCAGCAGCCATTATCAGACCTTCTACCTCAGCTTACGCTGGAGCAGGCGCATTATCCTGATGTCGAGCGCCATGCCCTTTACCAACAGCGTCGGGAAACCTTCCGCCAAATCTATCAGCAATTACACCCGCTGATGTCCTGACCCTAAATCCCCTCTGGTAAACAGAGGGGATTTATCAAATATATATTTCAATCTAATTAATAATTAGCGCGCATGAATTTATTCTGAAAGTCCGGCGTAGTGACCTTTTCTGTGTTGTCTTTAGCGGGTTATTCATATTGTATCCATGATGGATAAGGAGGTCCCAATGAAGACGACAAGGCTGTTGCCATGGATATTATTCTTCTCTGGTGCATTTATTTACGTTATTGGCTTATGGCGGGCATGCCCGTTATTGAGTAGCAAAGGCTATTTTTTTGCCGTGCTGATGACGGGAATGTTTGTGACGTACGTTTATCAGCGTGCAGATAATCTCAATCAGAACGATGAACACTTCGCCTCTGTATGTCAGATGGTGGCGCTCATCACGGTAGGGGTGCTGTTGGTGGGCGTATTGAATGTCCCATTATCCCCCCTCGAAAAGGGGCTGTTCCCGGTGGCATTCATCGTATGTTTACTGGGGCAAGTTTTACTCATGCGTTCAGCAGAATATTTATCTAAAGGACAGGACCTCTAAATGGAAAACAGGACATCAACTTATTCACCGGCATTTAGTATTGTGTCATGGGTCGCGCTTCTCGGCGGCATTGTGGTTTATCTGCTGGGGTTGTGGAATGCCGATATGCAGTTGAACGAAAAGGGGTATTACTTTGCTGTTTTGGTGCTTGGTTTGTTTTCTGCTGCGTCGTATCAAAAGACGGTACGGGATAAATATGAGGGGATCCCGACAACGCCGATTTACTACATAACCTGTCTTGCCGCGTTTATTATTGCGGTTGCGTTGTTGGTTATCGGTTTGTGGAATGCCACGCTGCTGCTAAACGAGAAAGGGTTTTACGGCCTGGCCTTCTTTTTAAGCCTGTTTGGTACCGTTGCGGTGCAGAAAAATATCCGTGATAGTGGCTTTGAGCATCCAAAAGAAACGCTGGCAGTCGCAGACGATTTTACGGAGTGATCGTATGCCCTCGATGGTTACCGATCGAGGGCTTTTATTGTTAGCTCACCAGTCTGCGCGTATCGATGCGCTGCAACATTACAGACAACAGTAAACTTCCCGCCAGCGTGGCGCTAAAAATCCATAGCATATCCAGCGGCGGCCAGTTTTTGAGTTCTACACCGTTGGTGCGTAGCGCGTGAATGATCAGCGCATGAAAGCCATAAATGCCCAGGGAGTGGCGGGAAATAAGGCCCAGTACCGGCAGAGTGCGCGTACTGAGCGTATTTTTGACCAGCGTCAGGAGGGAGGCGGCACAAATAAACACCGCCGGGCCGCAATAGAGATACCAGGTATCGGCAAAATTGCCTCGCCAACGCAGTTCATGCAACGTGCCTCGAGAAATAATAAACACTGCGGTGATAAACAACGCCGCACAGAGCCAGGTAAGTGCGCGCTTGTGCGTATCCATCATACCAATCGCTCGGCCTAGCATACCGTACACGATGTAGTAGAACGTGTCGCCACTGATGTACAGGTTGATGGGAAGCCACTCAAAACCGCCAATTTTTTGTGAGACGGTATTGGGATTGGCAATCACCCCAATCACCACCATAAGCGCCAGCAGCATCTTGCCGCTGATATTTTTTACCTGTATCAGCGGGGAAACCAGGTAGATTACGGCGATCGCGAAGAAAAACCACAGGTGATAGAACACCGGCTTTTGCAGCAGGTTTTTCAGCGACAGCTCAGCGTTGATCGAGGTAAACAGCAGGATGTAGGCCAGCGCCACGCTGCTGTAAAACAGGATGCAGAGCGCAATGCGCATGAAATGGCGCGGTTTGGCGCTGCGCTCGCCAAAAAACAGATAGCCCGAAATCATAAAGAACAACGGGACGCTGACGCGAGAAGCTGAATTGAGCACATTGGCCAGATCCCAATTCAATGGGCTGACGCTTTGCGCATTGGTGATGTACCAGGTCGTGGTGTGGATCATCACAACCATGAGACAGGCTATCCCGCGCAGGTTATCAATCCAGAATATTTTGGGCTGCATCAGTTCCTCTGTATCCATTAAAAAAAGTCTGACCGAAATTTTGCGAGCGTAGCTCACTGGAAAAATCCGAGTTCTTACGCTAAAGCTTGAGATGGTCTGATGAGATTCTCAAAATAGCATCCGTTTCCAGACACTTAATAATAAGACTGACCAGCAAACCAGGCGGTAATAAAATGATGATGAAGTATTTCTTTTCCGCGATCGTTACCCTTTTACTGGTTGCGTGCGCCGACACCCAGTCGCCTGCACCCGCGCAGAAGGCGCAAAAGATCAAAGTCAGTGCAACACGTTCGCTGGATATGGAGTCACTGTGTAAAAATGAGGCGGCACAAATCTACAACACTGGTGTGCAGAAAATTGATATCTCCGGTCTGGAACAATTTCAGGGCAGCTATGAGATGCGTGGTTCTACCTTCCGTAAAGAGAGTTTTGTCTGCTCTTTTGATGCAGACGGGCAGTTTTTACACCTTTCCATGCGCTAAGTTCCCCCTTTTTCCCGTTTCGTACTGTATATCTTGCAGCCAGCGGGTATACTGACCGCTTCCTTTAAATCCACACGTATCCAGCACGAAATAATATGCAAAAGTTTGATACCAGGACCTTCCAGGGCTTGATCCTGACCTTACAGGATTACTGGGCTCGCCAGGGCTGCACCATCGTTCAACCATTGGACATGGAAGTCGGCGCGGGGACATCTCACCCAATGACCTGCCTGCGGGCGCTGGGGCCGGAACCGATGGCGACTGCTTATGTGCAGCCTTCTCGTCGTCCGACCGACGGCCGCTATGGCGAAAACCCGAACCGCTTACAGCACTACTATCAGTTCCAGGTAGTGATTAAGCCGTCTCCGGACAACATTCAGGAGCTGTACCTGGGTTCTCTGAAAGAGCTGGGTATGGACCCGACCATTCACGATATCCGTTTCGTAGAAGATAACTGGGAAAACCCAACGCTGGGTGCCTGGGGTCTGGGTTGGGAAGTGTGGCTGAACGGTATGGAAGTCACGCAGTTCACCTACTTCCAGCAGGTTGGTGGTCTGGAATGTAAACCAGTGACCGGGGAAATTACCTACGGTCTGGAACGTCTGGCCATGTACATTCAGGGCGTAGACAGCGTTTACGACCTGGTCTGGAGCGACGGCCCGCTGGGTAAAACCACTTACGGCGACGTGTTCCATCAGAACGAAGTGGAGCAATCCACCTACAACTTCGAATACGCCGACGTGGACTTCCTGTTCACCTGCTTCGAGCAGTACGAGAAAGAAGCGCAGCAGTTGCTGGCGCTGGAAAATCCGCTGCCGCTGCCTGCGTATGAACGTATTCTGAAAGCCGCCCATAGCTTCAACCTGCTGGATGCGCGTAAAGCCATCTCAGTCACCGAGCGTCAGCGCTATATCCTGCGTATTCGCACCCTGACCAAAGCAGTGGCAGAAGCTTACTACGCTTCCCGTGAAGCCCTTGGCTTCCCGATGTGCAACAAAGACAAATAAGAGGCGGCCATGTCTGAGAAAACTTTTCTGGTGGAAATCGGCACTGAAGAGCTGCCACCAAAAGCACTGCGCAGCCTGGCTGAGTCCTTTGCTGCGAACTTTACCGCGGAGCTGGATAATGCTGGCATCGCGCACGGCAACGTGGAGTGGTTCGCCGCGCCGCGTCGTCTGGCGTTGAAAGTCGCTGCCCTGGCTGAAGCACAACCCGACCGTGAAGTAGAAAAACGCGGCCCGGCTATCGCCCAGGCGTTTGACGCCGAAGGTAAACCGAGCAAAGCGGCCGAAGGTTGGGCGCGTGGCTGTGGCATCACGGTTGATCAGGCTGAGCGTCTGACCACCGACAAAGGCGAGTGGCTGCTGTATCGCGCGCATGTGAAAGGCGAAAGCGCTGAAGCGTTGCTGCCGAACATGATCGCCACCTCACTGGCGAAGCTGCCGATCCCGAAACTGATGCGCTGGGGCGCGTCTGACGTTCACTTCGTGCGTCCGGTTCACACCGTGACGTTGCTGCTGGGCGATAAAGTTATTCCGGCAACTATTCTGGGTATTCAGTCCGATCGTGTGATCCGCGGGCATCGCTTTATGGGCGAGCCGGAGTTCACCATCGATAATGCCGATCAGTACCCAGAAATTCTGCGTGAGCGCGGCAAAGTGATTGCGGATTACGCTGAGCGTAAAGCCAAAATCAAAGCCGATGCCGAAGACGCGGCGCGTAAAATTGGCGGCAACGCCGATCTGAGTGAAAGCCTGCTGGAAGAAGTCACCTCGCTGGTGGAATGGCCGGTCGTGCTGACCGCGAAGTTCGAAGAGAAATTCCTCGCTGTTCCGTCCGAAGCGCTGGTACACACCATGAAAGGTGACCAGAAGTACTTCCCGGTATACGCGAACGACGGCAAACTGCTGCCGAATTTTATCTTCGTTGCCAACATCGAATCCAAAGACCCGCAGCAAATCATCTCCGGTAACGAGAAGGTGGTTCGTCCGCGTCTGGCGGATGCCGAATTCTTCTTCAATACTGACCGTAAAAAACGTCTGGAAGACCATCTGCCGCGTCTGCAAACCGTGCTGTTCCAACAGCAACTGGGTACGCTGCGCGACAAGACTGACCGTATCCAGGCGCTGGCGGGCTGGATTGCTGGTCAGATTGGCGCTGACGTTAACCACGCAACGCGTGCTGGCCTGCTGTCCAAGTGTGACCTGATGACCAACATGGTCTTCGAGTTCACCGATACTCAGGGCGTGATGGGCATGCACTACGCGCGTCACGATGGTGAAGCGGAAGATGTCGCTGTGGCGCTGAACGAGCAGTATCAGCCGCGTTTTGCCGGTGATGACCTGCCGTCTAACCCGGTTGCCTGTGCCGTGGCGATTGCCGATAAGATGGACACCCTGGCGGGTATCTTCGGTATCGGTCAGCATCCAAAAGGCGACAAAGACCCGTTTGCGCTGCGTCGTGCCGCGCTGGGCGTACTGCGTATCATCGTTGAGAAGAACCTGAATCTGGATCTACAAACGTTGACCGAAGAAGCGGTTCGTCTGTATGGCGACAAGCTGACTAACGCCAACGTGGTGGATGATGTGATCGACTTTATGCTTGGTCGCTTCCGCGCCTGGTATCAGGATGAAGGTTACACCGTCGATACCATTCAGGCAGTACTGGCGCGTCGTCCGACTCGTCCGGCTGATTTCGACGCACGTATGAAGGCGGTTTCGCACTTCCGTACGCTGGAGGCCGCGTCCGCGCTGGCTGCAGCGAACAAGCGTGTATCGAACATCCTGGCGAAGTCTGAAGAGACGCTGAATGACCGCGTAAATTCGGCAACGCTGAAAGAGCCGGAAGAAATTGCGCTGGCGCTGCAGGTTGTGGTGCTGCGCGATAAGCTGGAGCCTGTCTTTGCAGCTGGTCGTTACCAGGAAGCGCTGGTTGAGTTGGCGGAACTGCGTGAACCGGTTGATGCGTTCTTCGAGAAAGTGATGGTCAACGTGGAAGATAAAGATCTGCGTATTAACCGTCTGTCTATGCTCGCAAAACTGCGCGAACTGTTCCTGCGCGTAGCGGATATTTCTCTGCTGCAGTAACGCTCCTGAGCTGACTTAGAAAAGCCGGATAAGCATTGTGCCATCCGGCTTTTTTGTATGTAGTTAGCGCAGCTGTAATTTTGTCAGACAGGTCTGGCTGTCTTCCATCGTCTTGATGGGATACTCCGCCGTTTTACCGTTGTAACTTACCGCGATTGTGCCTGCCATATTGCGCGGTAGCCATACCCCGACGAAGCCATTTCGACCACTCTTCATCACTTTTTGTACCACCACCTTACCCTTGTTATCCGTCACTTTGACATTGAATGCCTTCTCCGGCATTTCGCCCTGGCAGCCAGAAAGGCTGTGGTTGAAGCAAGGATGTGTTTGCCATTCATAAGGGGCAAATGACAGATAGAACTTGTCACCGAGCGGTAGGGTATAAATCTGATCGCCCGAAGAGAGCTTCAGTTCGGTACTGGTGATTGATGCTGAGTACGGCAGCGGGCGGTTCTGTGGCGACTGGTCAATGGTCTCGACGATTTGCTCGACGGATTTACCGCTGAGCCCGTGTTCCGCCAGAAAAGCAGCTTCCGGAGTTGCTGCGAACGCGCTACCGGTTGTGAGCAAACCTAAAACCAGCAGCAGTGAGGATTTCGACATAGCTTCAATTCCTTGTGAATATTGTGGAATACAGACTGGCTCACTATAAAGCTTGCCCTTAGGGAAAGGTCAAAGGGAGGACGGGTAAAGTAATGCAAAGAAGCGTTTGGGCGGGGAGTCTTGCGAAGTACAGATAAAAAAAATCCCCGCCGTTTGGCAGGGATTCAGAATTTTGAGCTTTTTAAGCTTACAGGCTGGTTACGTTGCCAGCTGCCGGGCCTTTAGCGCCGCTTTCGATGGTGAAGGAAACTTTCTGACCTTCGTCCAGAGATTTGTAGCCATCGTTCTGGATAGCAGAGAAGTGTACGAACACGTCTTTAGAGCCATCGTCAGGAGTGATGAAGCCGAAACCTTTGTCAGCGTTGAACCATTTTACGATACCAGTCATTTTACCGGACATAGTGTATTACCTTTTAAAAAATAAGTGTGCCTTTCGGCGATATGGCGTGCTTTACAGATTTTTTAACAGTAAAGGAAATGCTCACTACGAAGGGTATCAACGATAACTCTTGAAGGGACTTGCCTTACTAACTGCTGTAATGGTCTGTACGTCAAACCGTTGAGGGCATTAACTCATTTTACGCATGTGGATGCAACTACTATTTTCTTTTTTGTGGATAACCCCCTTAAGGGAACGGCCCTTTTACAGGACCGTTCATAAGTAAAATTAAAAAATAGTTCAATCCATCAGTTGCTTACTTAATCTTGGGTCTGCCTGAATCAGGCGCATTAACTTCAATTCGGTATTGGAAGGCTTTACGCGTTTAGACTCCCATTCATGAACCGTCGCGACCGTCACGCCCATCACCCGGGCAAAATCATCTGTTTTTAAACCTGTCCCTCGTCGTAGCTGTTCAAATTCGGTGAAAGGGTTGGTTTTTTGCGTCAGAGTAACCGTCTGCGATACATCTTTAAAAACAATCTGCTCCAGACTGCTCAGCAGTTCAAACATAGGATCTTTGTATTCCATTGAGAACTCCTACAAATCACACAGCGGGATCGTGAATTTCATCGAAGCTCATTAAGAGTAGTCGGAAAAAATGAAGCCGGATTTTAGGTTTGTGTGATGGATTCGTTTCAGCGGATCGGGGTCGACAATCTTTTGCAGGCTAACGAACTGATAAAGGTCGTGATCTGCGAACGATCGATCCCGATTGTAAAGATGACTAAAATATGACGTCGTGTGGTAAATGGCGCATTGTTTAGCAAAACGATGGGTGGCGGGAGCGGTTATTTTCCCCCACAAGATTACGCGGAAAGGGTATCTTGCGGGGCTGACCTGGACTATCCTTGTCAACGTCAGGCACGCGGGTGTCGTTGTGCGCATTTTTGGGTGAAAGGAGTATTAAAATGGCGACAGGTAAGTCCTGCTCTCGCTGGTTTGCGCCTGTTTTGGCGCTCTTAATGGTAGTTGGCCTGAGTGGGTGTTTTGATAAAGAAGGCGATCAACGCAAAGCGTTTATCGATTTTCTGCAGAATACTGCAATGCGTAGCGGAGAGCGTTTACCAACGCTGACCGCCGATCAGAAAAAACAGTTTGGCCCGTTTGTGTCCGATTACGCGATTCTGTATGGCTATTCGCAGCAGGTTAATCAGGCAATGGACTCCGGTCTGCGCCCGGTGGTTGATAGCGTAAATGCGATTCGTGTTCCTCAGGATTATGTGACTCAGCGTGAACCGCTGCGTCAGGCAAATGGTGCGTTGGGCGTATTAGGGCAACAGTTGCAGAATGCGAAACTGCAGGCAGATGCTGCGCATGGCGCGCTGAAGCAGGGCGAGGATCTGAAGCCGGTCTTTGACCAGGTCTACAATAAAGTCGTCACTGTACCTTCAGAGGCGCTACAGCCGCTGATCCCTGCCGCGCAAATCTTCACGCAGCAGTTAGTGCAGGTCGGTGATTTTGTGGCACAGCAGGATACGCAGGTGAGCTTTGTCGCTAACGGTATCCAGTTCCCAACTTCACAGCAGGCAAGTCAGTACAACACGCTGATTGGCCCGTTGGCCTCTCAGCATCAGGCATTTAATCAGGCCTGGACTGCTGCGGTGAATGCCGCTCAGTAATGAAGGCGCTGTAATACATAAAAGGCCGGGTAAGCGTAAGCGCTACCCGGCCTTTTGTTTATGGCGCGACCTGCGGGTTCACGCAATTCTTCTCAACGCGTCCTTGCAGCGCATCGATTAAGTTATCCACCGCACAGGCCGCCATGTTATAGCGCGTTTCATGCGTCGCTGAACCTATGTGCGGTACGGCTACCACGTTTGGCAACGCTAATAACGGTGAGTCTGCCGGTAATGGCTCCTGCTCAAACACATCCAGGCCTGCGGCATGAATTTCCCCGCTTTGCAGGGCGGCAATCAGCGCTTTTTCATCGACCACCGGCCCACGCCCGGCGTTAATGAAAATGGCGGAGGACTTCATTTTGGCAAACTGTTCTGTACTAAACAGATGATGCGTTTCTGCGGTTAACGGCAGGATCAGGCAGACAAAATCGGACTCCTGCAACAGCGTATCGAGGTCGCAGTAACGCGCGTTGAAGCGTTCTTCCGCCTCCTGGTGATGACGGCGCGCGTTATAAAGAATCGGCATGCTAAAACCAAAATGCGCGCGTTGCGCCAGCGCCAGACCAATACGGCCCATGCCGACAATCCCCAGCGTTTTGTGGTGTACATCCGTACCAAACCAGTCCGGCCCGATACTTTTGGTCCACTCGCCAATTTTCACCCGTTCAGCAACTTCTACCACGCGGCGAGCGGTGCTTAACACCAGCGCCATTACCGTATCGGCGACAGTTTCCGTCAGCACGGTTGGCGTGTGCATCAACAGCACCTTACGCGCGTTGAGGGCATCGACGTCGAAGTTGTCATAGCCTACGGAAATCGTGGATGTCGCACGAAGCCTGGGCATCCTCTCCAGCAGGGCGGTATTGACGGCTTCACTGGAACCCAGCAGACCTTCCGCGTTGGCAAAAGCCTCGGCGTGCTGTGCGACCGTTTCCGGGCGCAGGTTAGGCACATGAGTCACAGTAAAATGCTCTTCCAGGCGATGCAGTAAATCGTCAGGTAACGCTTTATAGAGAATAATGGACGGCTTCATGCGAATCTCCGTAAGTTAAAATTTAAGCGTGGCGTGCGCCAATAGGTAATTGCTGATTATTAGCAGGCTTAACAATTAAAGTTAGCCATACTGAGACAAAAAGCGCTACCCCCATAAAAATGTACGAGGCGGATGGGCTGCCGGTTGCGCCATTGAGGTAGCCGACAAACCATGAACCAAAGAATGAGCCTAGCGCGCCCATGCTGTTAATCAGCGCCATTGCACCCCCGGCGACGTTGCGCGGCAGCATTTCCGGGATGATGGCGAAGAAGGGGCCATATGGGGCGTACATTGCCGCACCCGCAATAACTAACAGCGTGTAAGAAATCCAGAAGTGGTCTGCACCCACGGCCCAGGAGCCGATAAAAGCGAAAGCGGCTATCAATAACAGCGGCCAGACAAACAGTTTACGGTTTTGCAGCTTATCGGAGGCCCAGGAGACAAGGATCATCGCCGCCGTCGCCGCCAGATAAGGTACGGATGACAGCCAGCCAACCTCTACCATGCCCAGATTTGCGCCGCCGTTGCGGATAATCGACGGTAGCCACAGGACAAAACCATAGACGCCAATACTCCAGGCGAAATACTGCATGCACAGCAGGATGACGTTACGTGAGCGGAAGGCCTCGCTATAGTTACGCACGGCTTTGATGCCTTGCTGCTCTTTTTCCAGTTGCGCCTGAAGGGCGGCTTTTTCAGATTCTGACAGCCAGCCGACCTGAGACGGTTTGTCTTTTACCAATACCCACCAGCAGAACGCCCAGATGATGGCCGGGAAGCCCTCGATGATAAACATTTCCCGCCAGCCCAGCGCCTGGATCAGATAACCGGAAACCACAGACATCCACAGGACGGTAACCGGGTTACCGAGGATCAGGAAAGTGTTAGCGCGCGAGCGCTCGGATTTCGTAAACCAGTTGCTGATATAAATCAGCATTGCGGGCATCACCGCGGCTTCAACGACGCCAAGAATAAAGCGGATGGCGGCAAGCATTGGAATATTGCTGACCATACCGGTTAACGACGCGCATGCGCCCCAGAGGATCAGACAGACAAAAATCAGTTTTCGTACGCTGCGCCGTTCTGCGTAAATCGCGCCAGGGATCTGAAAGAAGAAATAGCCGAGGAAAAACAGAGCGCCCAGCAGGGAAGAGATCCCTTTGGTAATGCCGAGGTCCTCGTTGATACCGGCGGCGGAGGCGAAGCTGAAGTTCGCACGGTCAAGGTACGCCAGGCTATACGTGATAAACACGATTGGCATAATGTACCACCAGCGTTTTGCTGCATTAGTTGAGCTATTCATAGACTGCCCTCTGGTTATGCTGATACGCCGCCTCTGTATGTAGGGTACAGAGACAGAGTTGGCCGGGAGTTTATTCCCCTAATTGTTCACGTGTGGGTAATCCTTCGCTGTCGCCCTGAACCTGAATGGCCAGTGCGCCGATTTTATTGCCGCGGGTCACCGCCTGATGCAGCGAACGGCCTTCCAGCAGGGCGCTGATAACGCCCACGGCAAAGCCATCGCCTGCGCCGACCGTATCGACCACGTTGTCGACTTTTACCGGTGCAACGCAACCTTGTTCACCGCTGGCTGTTTTGTACCAGGCGCCATCAGCCCCGGTTTTGATTATCACGGCCTTCACTCCGTGACGCAGATAAAAGTCGGCGATGGCTTCAGGCGTCTGTTGGCCGGTTAAAATCATCCCCTCTTTTAATCCAGGTAAAACCCAGTCAGCCTGGAATGCCAGCCGGTTCAGTTTTTCCACCATCTCGGCTTCGCTTTTCCACAGCACCGGACGCAAATTTGGGTCGAACGAGATGGTCTTCCCCTGGGCTTTCAGTGTGCGGGCGGTGTGCGCCAGTAGTTCATAGGCGCTGGCAGAAAGCGCTGCCGCCACGCCGCTCAGGTGCAAGTGGCGCGCGCTGGCGAAATAGTCCTCGTGATAATCCTCAACGCTGAGGTGGCTGGCGGCGGACCCTTTGCGGAAATACTCCACAATGGGATCGGTTCCATTTTCGACCTTAGATTTAAGCTGAAAGCCGGTAGCGTAACGCCCGTCCTGGGTAACTCCCTGCGCATCAATCCCTTCTTTTTCCAGCGACTTAACGATAAAACGACCAAAACTGTCATTGCCTACGCGGCTCACCCAGCCGACCTTCAGGCCCAGACGAGCAAGACCGGTCGCCACGTTGAGTTCAGCGCCTGCAACGCGCTTGATAAACTGTTCTACATCCGTCAGTTCGCCGGTTTGCGTGGCGACAAACATCGCCATCGCTTCACCAATAGTGACCGCATCCAGTGAATTTTTCATGTGTTACTCCTCGCGTAACTGCTCGACGTAGTGGCGGGTAACCGCCGTCAAATCCTGCCCTTCCAGGGGGAACTCAATACCGCGCGGAACATCGTTGGGCAGCGTTTTTAACAGCGCCAGCCAGCGTGAATCTGCTTCATCAGGCGGTACGGCACGGTAGCTATCGCGATGCGTAACTGCGGCTTTGACATGGATATATCCGACGGTTGGCGCCAGGTTCTGCGCGGCCTGTTCCGGGGAGTCGCCAACCCACAGCCAGTTGCCCATATCGAAAGTCAGAGATATCGGCAGGTTTTGCGTCTGACAGGCTTCATTAAAGCGTTGCATCGGCTGCAGGCGTCCGCAGGCGGTCTGATCGTTTTCCACAACCAGCTCCATGCCGCTGTTGTCCAGCCATTCACGTAAATCGTCGAACTGTTCGGTATGGGAAAAATGACCGAGAGAGACTTTTAACCACAGCGCCTGTAGGGCCTGCGCTTCTTCGAGGAGCTGCGGAAGTCGGGGATTCAGGTTCCCATCCTCAAGGAATAACGGTTCAGGCGCTGAATAACAGGCCAGCAGGCCGAAGAGTTCGATTGCAGAGGCCATTGTGGACAGCGTTTTCAGCTCGGCGTCGGTTAATAACTCGCGGCGGATTTCGACGCCGTCAGCACCGGCTTCGGCAATGATGGGCAACATTGCCGTTTGCCCGCCTGCTGCCCGCACCTGGTCGTAGCCGTAGGCGGCGGTAACCACCATAATTTTTCTTTTCATGGAAACTCCAGACTAGCATTCTTGTTATAACGCTAGATGGAACCGGTTCCAAAGAAAAGCTCATGATGTCGAATTTATGATCACCATCACGAAGGAAATTTAACGGGCGGTTGAGCCGCGCACGATCAGCTCGCCGGAGAATACCTGTTCCTGAATGGCAGCAGAGCCGCCATCAATTCGGCGTACAACCTGCTCAACGGCGGTGTAGCCAATCTGCCATGTGGGTTGTTTCAACGTGGTGATACCGACGCCCGCCAGCTCCGCCCATTCCAGTTCGTCAAAACCGAGCAGGCCGATATCGCTGCCCCAGTTAAGGCCAATGCGCTTCAGGGCGCGGGCAACCTGCAGCGTGAGAGCGCCGTTGGCAGAGATAACGGCTTTGCGCATCCCCCGATGCTGCTGGTGAAACTGGCGCAGCGTGTCATCCAGTTGCGTATTGTCCGTTAGCGGGACTTCGGCATTTTGCGCGATAACGCCGGGGTACTGTGCGAGCGTGGCGCGAAAAGCGCTCAGGCGTTCGCGGCGGGTATTCACCATGCCCAGCGGTTCGCTGAGGAACAGGATGGCTTCAAAACCTTGCTCGACCAGATGTTCAGTGGCAACCGTTGCCGCCTGGGTGTTATCCAGCCCGACCATATCACAGGCAAAATCGGGAATTTTACGGTCAATCAGAACCATCGGCAGCGCAGACTGTTGCAGGCGGTTCAGCCCCTCTTCGCGCATTCCAACGGCGTTGACCACAATCCCTTCGACCTGGTAGCTGCGCAGCAGGTCGAGATAATGCAGCTCCTGATCCACTTCGTTGTTGGTGTTACACACCAGCGGGGTAAAGCCCTTATCGCGACAGGCGGCTTCAATCCCGCTTAACACGTTGACGGAGTAGGGATTAGTAATATCGGCGATGATCAGACCAATCAGACGGGTACGACCGTGTTTCAGGCCTCTTGCCATCAGGCTGGGACGGTAGTCGAGATCGGCAATGGCTTGTTCAATGCGGGCCAGTAGCGCGTCGGAAAGCAGGTGCTTTTCACCGTTGAGGTAGCGTGAAATGCTGGTCTTGCCGGTTTTTGCGGCTTTCGCCACATCGCTGATGGTTGCCCGTGTTGATTTGCTCATCGCTGATTTCCCTAAATTTGGTGACAACACCTTAACGCGAAAATCAACGATGGCAAGTGCTTCATGCCGGATAAGACGCTGCCATTATCCGGCACAAAACGTTACTGGAGCGGGCTTAAGGTGATCTCTACGCGGCGGTTTTGCGCTTTACCTTCCGCCGTGCTGTTGCTGGCGATCGGATTTGCCGGGCCCATACCCTGAGTGCGGATACGGTTAGCGGCGACGCCTTGAGTGATTAAGGCGCTGGCCACGGAGTCCGCGCGCTGCTGCGACAGGCGCATATTCAGATCCTGACTGCCGGTGCTGTCGGTGAAGCCGAGCACGTTGACGGCGGTTTTATTGTACTCTTTCAGTACCATTGCCACGCCGGTCAGGGTGTTGGCACCCGCAGGTTTCAGGTTGCTGCTGTTGCTGTCGAAGGTGACGTTATTTGGCATATTCAGGATAATGTTATCGCCACTGCGCGTCACGCTGACGCCCGTCCCTTGCATTTTGTCGCGCAGTTTTGCTTCCTGCACGTCCATGTAATAGCCGACACCGCCGCCAACGGCCGCGCCAGCCGCCGCACCAATCAGCGCGCCTTTGCCGCGATCTTTCTTCGAAGAAGAGAGTGCGCCAATACCCGCGCCGACCAGAGAGCCAATACCCGCGCCAATGCCGGATTTACCCGCTTCGCGTTCGCCGGTGTAAGGGTTTGTTGTGCAGCCAGAAACCGCCAGGGCGCCGCTCACGATGGCAGCAATAACAAAAACACGTTTCTTCATCTTAATTCCTTAATGACTTTTTCTTCTTTGCCACAGCGACCGTGGCGGTTGATTATGACGTGTGAACATGAAGAAAATTCCAGGGAACACTCTGAAATTTGTAAGTAACATTGAACGGCATAATAAATAAGCCGTCACATCGCATTCAGGAGCGCCATCTTGGCTAATTCACCCGCACATTACTCGGTGCTAACCGCCGCCCACTGGGGACCTATTCTCGTCGAAACCGATGGCGAGACGGTTTTCTCCTCTCGCGGCGCGCTGCCCACCGCCCATCCCAACTCTTTGCAAACCGTGGTGCGCGACCAGGTACACAGTAAAACGCGGGTACGTTTTCCCATGGTGCGTAAAGGCTTTCTCGCCTCGCCGGAGGATCCGCAGGGGGTGCGCGGGCAAGATGAATTTGTTCGTGTCAGTTGGGACGACGCGCTGAATCTTATCCATACGCAGCATAAACGCATCCGTGACAGCTACGGGCCGGCCTCGATTTTTGCCGGTTCCTACGGCTGGCGTTCCAACGGCGTGTTACACAAAGCCGCAACCCTGTTACAGCGTTATATGGCGCTGGCGGGTGGTTATACCGGGCATCTGGGGGATTACTCGACGGGCGCTGCGCAGGCCATCATGCCGTACGTGGTGGGCGGTAACGAAGTTTACCAGCAGCAGACCAGTTGGCCGGTGGTGCTGGAGAATAGCGAAGTGGTGGTGTTATGGAGCGCCAATCCGCTGAATACCCTGAAAATTGCCTGGAACGCCTCCGACGAGCAGGGCCTCGCTTACTTTGAAGCACTGCGTGGCAGCGGGAAGCGGTTGATCTGTATCGATCCGATGCGATCGGAAAGCGTCGATTTCTTTGGCGAGAAGATGGAATGGATCGCTCCGCATATGGGGACCGACGTGGCGCTGATGCTGGGTATCGCGCATACGCTGGTGGAAAACGGCTGGCACGACGCGGACTTTCTTGCCCGTTGTACGACCGGATATGACCGTTTTGCCGACTATCTGCTGGGCAAATCTGACGATGTTGCAAAAACGGCAGAATGGGCTGCGGGAATTTGTGGTGTTCCGGCGGCGAAAATACGTGAACTTGCGGCGATATTTCACCAAAACACCACCATGCTGATGGCGGGGTGGGGTATGCAACGCCAGCAGTATGGCGAGCAGAAACACTGGATGATTGTCACGCTGGCTGCCATGCTCGGGCAAATCGGGACGCCTGGCGGCGGCTTTGGGCTGTCGTACCATTTTGCCAACGGCGGCAACCCAACGCGCCGTGCTGCGGTGCTGGCTTCAATGCAGGGCAGCGTTAAAAACGGCACCGACGCGGTAGATAAAATCCCGGTGGCGCGAATTGTTGAAGCGCTGGAGAACCCCGGTGGTTTTTATCAGCACAACGGTATGGACCGCCATTTCCCGGACATCCGTATGCTGTGGTGGGCAGGCGGCGCCAACTTCACCCATCATCAGGACACCAACCGCCTGATCCGCGCCTGGCAAAAACCGGAGCTGGTGGTTATCTCGGAGTGTTTCTGGACAGCCGCAGCGAAGCATGCCGATATCGTGCTACCGGCGACGACGTCTTTTGAGCGTAATGATTTGACCATGACCGGCGATTACAGCAACCAGCATCTGGTGCCGATGAAGCAGGTTGTATCGCCGCAGGATGAAGCGCGAAATGATTTTGATGTCTTTGCCGAGCTGAGTGAACGCTGGGAGAAGGGCGGGTATGAGCGATTTACCGAAGGCAAAAGCGAGCTGGAATGGCTGGAGACTTTTTACAACATTGCCGGGCAGCGTGGGGCTAGCCAGCAGGTGACGTTGCCGCCATTCACCGAGTTTTGGCAGCGGAATGCGCTGATCGAAATGCCAGAAAACGCCGACAGCGCGGAGTTTATCCGTTTCGCGGATTTTCGCCGCAACCCACAGGCGCATCCGCTGAAAACGGACAGCGGTAAAATTGAAATCTACTCCGCGAGGATTGCCGGTTACGGTTACGCGGACTGTGCGGGGCATCCGATGTGGCTGGAGCCGGATGAGTGGTTCGGTAACGCCGAGCCGGGCCAGTTACAGCTGCTTTCCGCCCATCCGGCGCACCGTTTGCACAGTCAGCTAAATTACAGCGCGTTGCGCGAACAATATGCGGTAGCGGATCGTGAGCCCGTCACGATTCATCCGCAGGATGCCAAAGCGCGCGGTATTGCGGATGGCGACACGGTCAGGGTGTGGAACCAGCGTGGGCACGTTCTGGCGGGAGCGGTCGTGACGACGGGAATTAAACCCGGTGTCATCTGTATTCATGAGGGCGCCTGGCCTGATTTGGATCTCGCCGCCAACGGTATTTGTAAAAATGGCGCCGTCAACGTGCTGACCAAAGATCTCCCCAGCTCGAAGCTGGGGAATGGCTGCGCGGGCAACACTGCGCTGGCGTGGCTCGAAAAATACAGCGGACCAACGTTGACGCTTACGGCGTTTGATCCGCCTGCCAACCCATAATCCACGTGGGATGGTGAGTCTCTTCCTGCCATGCGCCATCTTCAATGCGAAAACCCAGCGCATGGTAGAAGTTCACCGCTGATTGAT
This sequence comes from Citrobacter sp. Cb041, assembly GCF_030336655.1. Lineage (NCBI taxonomy): Bacteria > Pseudomonadati > Pseudomonadota > Gammaproteobacteria > Enterobacterales > Enterobacteriaceae > Citrobacter > Citrobacter sp. Cb041. Next base: position 239,001 of record NZ_JAOWDD010000036.1, read on the forward strand.
TCTTCTGGTAGACCTCGAGGCTGAGTAACGAAAAGCGCTGCTGCACATGCTGCACCAGCGCTTTGCCGATCCCGCTTCTGATGGCGGCAGGCGCGACGAACAGCGCGCCGAGAAAACGGTCGTCAATGACGCTGGCAAAGCCTTTGAGCACCCCTTCTTCTTCCCATACCCAGGTTTGTGCGGCTGGCAGGTAAACATCCCGCACGATGGATTCACTTTCGCGCCAGTAGCGTTCTTCGATAAACGGATGGGCATGGATCGTGCTTTCCATCCACAGCGCCAGAATCGACGGTAGATCGTCAGCCTTTGATTCACGAATCATGTTGTTCTCCCGGGTAACAGATACAGCTGGTGACATGGTCGTTGACCAGGCCGCATGCCTGCATAAAGGAGTAACAGATGGTGGTGCCGACAAACTTAAATCCGCGTTTTTTTAACGCTTTAGACAGTGCATCTGACGCCGGTGTAGAGGTGGGGATATCACTCAGGTTGGCGGCGCGGGTCAGTTGCGGTTGGTTATCAACAAATGACCAGACGAACTCGCTAAACGATTCTCCGTTTTGCGCCATGGTCAGAAAGGCGCGAGCGTTGCCGATAATGGCCTGAATTTTTCCTCGATGGCGAATAATGCCGGCATCCAGTACCAGTCTTTCCACATCTTCTTCGGTCATGGCCGCCACTTTTTCCGGGTCAAAATAGTGGAAGGCGTGGCGATAATTTTCTCGTTTCTTTAGCACGGTGATCCATGATAAACCGGCCTGTTGGCCTTCCAGACAGATCATTTCGAACAGCTTGTTGCCATCTGTTTCGGGGACGCCCCATTCCTTGTCGTGGTAGGCAATGTAAAGTGGGTCCTGGCTGACCCATCCGCAACGCTGCATATTCTTCCTCGCTGTTTTTACTGGCGTAAAAATTTCATTCGGCCCGCCTTGACGCGCCAGCTAAAAAGACAATATTTAATACAGGGCCTGATGGGCCCGATATCCTTCACACAATGACAATAATATCGCCGAATTCGGCTCTTTTCTGGAGTCGCGTTGATGATTATAAGAAACAGTAGTGGTCGCCAAAGGTTAACTCTGGCGAGCGTCGTAGTTTGTGCGCTGTTCATCAATACAGCATATGGCTGGCAACAAGAATATATCGTTGATGCGATGTCAGGGCATACGGCTGAACGTTATACATGGGACAGCGATCACCAACCACGTTATAACGACATTCTGGAAGAACGTATTCGCTCCACTCAAAACGTGGCGGGTCCCGTGGTGAATCTGGCGGATGAAACGCCTATGGATGCGACCAGCGGCATGAGTATGGGCTGGAACTTTCCGCTTTCAAGGCAGGTGATGACCGGTCCGGTGGCCGCGCTGCATTATGACGGTTCGACCACGTCTACTTACAACGAATTTGGCGATAGCGTGACGTCGGTAACGCAGAACGATCCGCTGTGGCATGCCAGCGTCAGCACGTTAGGCTGGCGAGTCAATTCTCAGTTCGGTGATGTGCGACCGTGGGCGCAAATCAGCTATAACCAGCAGTTTGGCGAGAATATCTGGAAAGCGCAGTCGGGCCTCAGTCGCATGACGGCGGCGGGTCAAGACGGTAACTGGCTGGATGTTACCGTTGGCGCAGATATGCTGTTGAACCGGCACATGGCGGCTTACGCGGCGCTTTCGCAGGCGGAAAATAGCGCCAATAACAGCGACTATATGTACACCATGGGAGTGAGTGCCAAATTTTAACGCAAAAAATCATCAGCTAAACATCTCCGTTACATATTGAGAGCAGCAATCACACGCCCCTCAGCGATAGCGTGTACTAACTCTTACGATAAAATTCAGTAACCCGACTTTTTGTCTCGTCATTCATTCCGCATTCCAGGCATTTCATTCCGTCCTGGCGGCATTTCATGCCGTTTTCTCCTGGCCATAAAAGCGCTTCGGTATGGTTGTTGGCAGAGAATTTCCCATTTTGCTTATGCAGGAAGACTGCCATGAAAACTTCTGACTATCAGCGTACTCGCTGGCTAACACTGATCGGCACGATTATTACCCAATTTGCTTTAGGTTCTGTTTATACCTGGAGCCTGTTTAATGGCGCGCTCTCTTCTAAGCTCGATGCGCCGGTCAGTCAGGTGGCATTTTCTTTTGGCCTGCTGAGCCTCGGGCTGGCGATTTCCTCTTCCGTTGCCGGCAAGCTGCAGGAACGTTTTGGCGTGAAACGCGTCACCATGGCCTCCGGTATTTTACTCGGCGTCGGTTTCTTCTTAACCGCCCATTCCAACAGCCTGATTATGCTGTGGCTGAGCGCTGGTGTGCTGGTTGGTCTGGCGGATGGCGCAGGTTACCTGTTAACGCTTTCCAACTGCGTAAAATGGTTCCCTGAGCGTAAAGGGCTGATTTCCGCCTTTGCCATCGGTTCTTATGGCCTTGGCAGCCTCGGTTTTAAATTTATCGACAGCCAACTGCTGAGCACCGTGGGCCTGGAAAAAACCTTCATGATTTGGGGCGCGATCGTACTGGTGATGATCGTCTTTGGCTCCACGCTGATGAAAGATGCGCCGAATCAGGAAGTGAAAGCGAAGAATGGCGTGGTTGAGAACGACTACACCCTGGCGCAGTCCATGCGCAAACCGCAGTACTGGATGCTGGCAGTCATGTTCCTGACGGCGTGTATGAGCGGTCTGTACGTCATTGGCGTGGCGAAAGATATCGCACAAAGCCTGGCGCATATGGATGTGGCGACGGCGGCGAATGCGGTTACCGTCATTTCTATCGCGAACCTGTCGGGTCGTCTGGTGCTGGGGATTCTGTCCGATAAAATCTCCCGTATTCGCGTGATCACCATTGGTCAGGTCGTTTCGCTGGTCGGTATGGCTGCACTGTTGTTCGCGCCGCTGAATGACGTAACCTTCTTTATGGCAATTGCCTGTGTCGCATTTAACTTTGGCGGCACCATCACCGTATTCCCGTCACTGGTCAGCGAGTTCTTCGGTCTGAATAACCTGGCTAAAAACTACGGTGTTATTTACCTGGGCTTCGGTATCGGTAGCATTTGCGGTTCCATTATCGCCTCGCTGTTTGGCGGGTTCTATGTGACCTTCTGCGTTATCTTTGCGCTGTTAATCATTTCGCTGGCGCTTTCTACCACTATTCGTCAGCCACAACGTAGCGTCTATACCGAGGCGCACGCCTAAATCTATTAGTAGTATGATTAATACCTGGCGCATATATTTACAAAAATTTATGCGCCATTTTCATTCTCTATAAGCACTTTTGCTCCCTCCTGTGGTCTACTTACCCGCGCCCGTAGACATTTCACTTCTGCTGTTGTCGCATTTTTCCTCTGTCAGGTCTGATTGATCGCTGCTCAGGGTTTTTTATCCCGATTTCCAGGGTTTGTTTGCATGAGATACATTAAGTCGATGACGCAGCAGAAACTCAGTTTCTTGCTGGCAATCTATATCGGTTTGTTTATGAACTGTGCTGTATTTTTCCGTCGCTTTAGCGGATATGCGCACGATTTTACCGTCTGGAAAGGACTCTCCGCGGTTGTTGAATTGGCCGGCACTGTGCTGGTGACCTTCTTTTTACTACGCCTTCTCTCTTTGTTTGGCCGCCGCGCCTGGCGTGTCCTGGCAACCTGTTTGGTGCTGTGTTCTGCCGGCGCCAGTTATTATATGACCTTCCTGAACGTGGTAATTGGTTACGGTATTATCGCCTCCGTAATGACCACTGATATTGATTTATCGAAAGAAGTCGTCGGCTGGCATTTCATCGTGTGGCTGGTTTCGGTCAGTATTATTCCCTTGGTGCTGATTTGGAGTAACCGCTGCCGCTACACGTTGATGAGACAAATTCGTACGCCGGGCATGAGGTGGCGTAGCGTAGCGGTAGTTTTACTGGCCGGCCTGATGGTATGGGCGCCGATTCGCCTGCTGAGCATGCAACAGAGAAGCGTAGAGCGAGAAACAGGTATCGATTTACCCAGCTATGGCGGGGTTGTGGCGAACTCTTACTTGCCGTCAAACTGGCTCTCTGCGCTGGGTTTGTACGCCTGGGCACAGGTGGATGAATCCTCAGACAACAAATCGCTGATGAACCCGGCGAAGAAATTTACCTATGTTGAGCCCAAGAACCTCGACGACACCTATGTGGTCTTTATTATCGGCGAAACCACCCGCTGGGACCATATGGGGATTTTTGGCTATGAGCGAAATACCACGCCAAGGCTCGCCCAGGAGAAAAACCTGGCCGCGTTCCGTGGATATTCCTGTGACACGGCGACCAAACTTTCGCTGCGCTGTATGTTTGTGCGTGAAGGTGGGGCGGAAGAAAACCCGCAGCGTACCCTGAAAGAACAAAACGTCTTTTCCGTGCTCGGTCAGTTAGGGTTCAAGACAGACCTCTACGCGATGCAAAGCGAGATGTGGTTCTACAGCAATACCATGGCGGAGAACATCGCTTACCGAGAGCAGATTGGCGCAGAGCCGCGTAACCGTGGCAAGAACGTTGACGATATGCTGTTGATTACCGAAATGCAGCAGTCTCTGCAACCGACGGATGATGATGGCAAACGTCTGATTATTCTGCATACCAAAGGTTCGCATTTTAACTACACGCAGCGCTACACCCGCGAATATGCGCAGTGGAAGCCGGAGTGTGTCAATGTGGATAGCGGTTGCTCGAAAGCCGAGATGATTAACTCTTTTGATAACTCGGTAACCTATGTTGATCACTTTATTACCAAAGTGTTTGATCAACTGCGGGATAAGAAAGCGATAGTGTTCTACGCCGCCGATCACGGTGAGTCGATTAACGAGCGTGAGCATCTGCACGGTACGCCGCGTAAAATGGCTCCGCCAGAGCAGTTCCGCGTTCCAATGCTGGTGTGGATGTCAGACAAATATCTGGAAGACCCAGACCATGCGAAGGCGTTTGCACACCTGAAGCAAGAAGCGGATATGAAGGTGCCGCGTCGTCATGTGGAACTGTACGACACTATTTTGGGTTGCCTCGGTTATACCTCGCCAAATGGCGGTATTAACGAGAATAACAACTGGTGCCGTATCCCGGACGCGAAGAAGGTTACGGCTCAGTAATTGGGCTGCTGACTTTCTCGCCGATCAAATGGCATTTTGATACTAAGGGATTGACGGGGGCGCGGCTGAGCAGTAAGATGCGCCCCGCATTCGGTGATTGGCGCAGCCTGGTAGCGCACTTCGTTCGGGACGAAGGGGTCGGAGGTTCGAATCCTCTATCACCGACCAAATTCAAAACCCTGCTCAACGAGCAGGGTTTTTTGCATTTGAAACCCACGAGGATGAGAACCTCCGGGGGAAGAGGTTCGACTCGAGCGCAGCGAGAGAACGTTGCGTTAGCAACGGCCCGTAGGGCGAGCCACGTCAGTGGCGAGTAATCCTCTATCACCGACCAAAATTGACCTTCCTTTTATCTGCAAAAATTGTGCACCACTTCCCACTGACTGTTAACGATTCTGTGACATATTCCATTGCCTTTTTTTATATTTGCTTGAAACTTTTTTTGCGCTACTTATGGCTGAACCTGGCATTTTCCGCTGTGCGCTTTAGCGTTCATGGCATTAATCGCTCAGATATGCAGCATTAATTTAGAAAGTTTTAATAATTTGCATAAATGTTAATCACCAAATGTTGCGAAATATTAAGATGTTTATTCTGGCATAGTGCGCGTAGCACAAATTTCCCTGCTGAAAATGTCCTTCTGCACTTTTTTTAATCTTTGTTTGCGAATTCTCACCGTTGGTGTAAATCACGGTTACCTGTATTGACGTTTTCACATTCTGTTGACAGATTGTAGGGCATGAGGGGCATTTCATGGAGAATCCGCACTGCAACTCAGTCGCTTATGTGAACGGAATCCCTATCCTCTTAACGCCGACCCGGCCGGGTAAAAAACAAAAAAGGCCAGGCGGTGCAAACCCACTGCAAAGGGTAAAACAACAAACATCACATTTGGAGCAGAAGAATGAGTATTTCCTTGAAGAAGTCAGGGATGCTGAAGCTTGGTCTGAGCCTGGTGGCTATGACCTGCGCCGCAAGCGTACAGGCTAAAACTCTGGTTTATTGTTCAGAAGGATCTCCTGAAGGCTTTAACCCACAGCTTTTCACCTCTGGCACGACCTATGATGCCAGCTCCGTACCGATCTATAACCGCCTGGTCGAGTTCAAAACCGGTACAACTGAAGTGATCCCGGGCCTTGCTGAGAAGTGGGAAATCAGCGAAGACGGTAAAACCTATACCTTCCACCTGCGCCAGGGCGTGAAGTGGCAGGACAACAAAGATTTCAAACCGACGCGCGATTTAAACGCCGATGACGTGGTGTTCTCTTTCGATCGTCAGAAAAATGCCCAGAACCCGTACCACAAAGTCTCTGGCGGTAGCTATGAATACTTCGAAGGGATGGGCCTGCCAGATCTGATCTCCGAAGTGAAAAAAGTGGACGATAAAACCGTTCAGTTCGTGCTGACTCGCCCGGAAGCGCCTTTCCTGGCTGATCTGGCGATGGACTTCGCTTCTATTCTTTCCAAAGAATATGCAGACAACATGCTGAAAGCCGGTTCCCCGGAGAAAGTGGATCTGAACCCAATTGGGACCGGTCCGTTCCAGCTGCAGCAGTACCAGAAAGACTCCCGTATTCTGTATAAAGCATTCGAAGGTTACTGGGGCACCAAGCCACAGATTGACCGTCTGGTCTTCTCCATTACGCCTGACGCTTCCGTGCGTTACGCCAAACTGCAGAAGAACGAGTGCCAGGTGATGCCGTACCCGAACCCGGCAGATATCGCGCGCATGAAGCAGGATAAAAACATTAACCTGATGGAGCAGGCCGGTCTGAACGTTGGCTACCTTTCTTTCAATACCGAGAAGAAACCGTTTGATGACGTGAAAGTCCGTCAGGCGCTGACCTACGCGGTGAACAAAGAAGCCATCATTAAAGCGGTATATCAGGGCGCTGGCGTTGCCGCGAAAAACCTGATCCCACCGACCATGTGGGGCTATAACGACGACGTTAAAGACTACACCTACGATCCTGAAAAGGCTAAAGCGCTGCTGAAGGAAGCGGGTCAGGATAAAGGCTTCACCGTTGAGCTGTGGGCCATGCCGGTACAGCGTCCTTACAACCCGAACGCCCGCCGTATGGCGGAAATGGTTCAGGCTGACTGGGCGAAAATTGGCGTTCAGGCCAAGATTGTGACCTACGAGTGGGGTGAATATCTGAAACGCGCCAAAGCGGGTGAGCATCAGGCGGTGATGATGGGTTGGACCGGTGACAATGGGGATCCGGACAACTTCTTCGCCACCCTGTTCAGCTGTGCGGCAGCGAAAGACGGTTCCAACTACTCTCGCTGGTGCTACAAGCCGTTTGAAGATCTGATCCAGCCGGCGCGTGCGACCGACGATCACAACAAACGTATTGAACTGTACAAGCAAGCTCAGGTTGTTATGCACGATCAGGCCCCGGCTCTGATTGTTGCTCACTCCACCGTGTATGAACCAGTGCGTAAAGAAGTGAAAGGCTATGTGGTTGATCCATTAGGCAAACATCACTTCGAAAACGTCTCTGTCGAATAATTAAAAGCAAGCCAGGCAGTGCTACGGACCGTTAAGTCGGGTCACCGTAGCGCCACCTGACAGTAATGCTTTATCTCCCTCTCGCTGGAGGGGGAGATAAGATTTGTGAGCAATACAGATTCACGGTTCCAGGCCGTGCGTCATTAGAGAGAATCCGGGTTATGTTGCAGTTCATTCTCCGACGTTTGGGACTCGTCATCCCCACGTTTATCGGTATCACTCTTCTCACCTTTGCTTTCGTTCATATGATCCCCGGCGATCCGGTAATGATCATGGCGGGTGAGCGTGGAATTTCCCCTGAGCGTCATGCTCAACTGTTGGCTGAACTCGGTCTGGATAAACCGATGTGGCAGCAGTACCTCCATTATATCTGGGGGGTTATGCATGGTGATTTAGGTATCTCGCTGAAAAGCCGATTACCGGTGTGGGAAGAGTTCGTTCCTCGCTTTAAAGCAACGCTGGAACTTGGCGTCTGCGCGATGATTTTCGCCGTTGCGGTGGGTATTCCGGTGGGAGTACTTGCTGCCGTTAAGCGCGGCTCCATTTTCGATCACACTGCCGTTGGCCTGGCGCTGACCGGTTACTCCATGCCGATTTTCTGGTGGGGCATGATGCTGATCATGCTGGTTTCCGTGCAGTGGAACCTGACGCCGGTTTCCGGTCGGGTGAGCGACATGGTGTTCCTTGATGATTCCAATCCCCTGACCGGTTTTATGCTGATTGACACCGCCATTTGGGGTGAAGAGGGCAACTTTATCGATGCGCTGGCGCATATGATCCTGCCGGCAATGGTGCTTGGCACCATTCCTCTGGCGGTAATTGTGCGTATGACTCGTTCATCAATGCTGGAAGTACTGGGTGAAGATTACATTCGTACCGCACGCGCCAAAGGCCTGACCCGTATGCGCGTCATCATCATTCACGCTCTGCGTAACGCGATGCTGCCCGTTGTGACCGTTATCGGCCTGCAGGTCGGTACGTTATTGGCTGGGGCGATCCTGACCGAGACTATTTTCTCGTGGCCGGGACTGGGACGCTGGTTGATCGATGCGCTACAACGCCGTGATTATCCAGTGGTACAGGGCGGGGTACTGCTGGTCGCGACGATGATTATCCTCGTCAACCTGCTGGTAGACCTGCTGTACGGCGTGGTGAACCCGCGTATTCGGCATAGGAAGTAAGGGGCCATCATGTCACAGGTTACTGAAAATAAAGTTATTGCTGCACCGGTGCCCATGACCCCGCTGCAGGAGTTCTGGCACTATTTTAAACGCAACAAAGGTGCGGTTGTTGGGCTGGTGTACGTTGTCGTGATGATCCTGATTGCGGTCTTTGCCAACGTCCTCGCGCCGTACAACCCGGCAGAGCAGTTCCGCGATACGCTGCTGGCTCCTCCTGCGTGGCAGGAAGGCGGTACCATGGCGCATCTGTTTGGTACTGATGATGTGGGCCGCGATGTGTTGTCCCGCCTGATGTACGGTGCGCGTTTGTCTCTGTTGGTCGGCTGTCTGGTGGTGGTGCTCTCCCTGCTGATGGGCGTGATTCTCGGGCTGATTGCCGGTTACTTTGGCGGGATTGTCGATAACGTCATCATGCGTGTGGTCGATATCATGCTGGCACTGCCGAGCCTGTTACTGGCGCTGGTGCTGGTGGCGGTATTTGGGCCCTCGATTGGCAACGCCGCGCTGGCGCTGACGTTCGTGGCATTGCCGCACTATGTGCGTTTGACGCGCGCCGCCGTCCTGGTGGAGGTTAACCGCGACTACGTTACCGCATCCCGCGTGGCCGGAGCCGGTGCGATGCGCCAGATGTTCGTCAATATTCTTCCTAACTGCCTTGCGCCGCTGATTGTTCAGGCGTCGCTTGGTTTCTCTAACGCCATTCTCGATATGGCTGCCCTCGGCTTCCTGGGGATGGGCGCACAGCCGCCTACGCCGGAATGGGGCACCATGCTCTCTGACGTGTTGCAATTTGCCCAAAGCGCCTGGTGGGTCGTGACCTTCCCGGGGCTGGCAATCCTGCTGACGGTGCTGGCATTTAACCTGATGGGTGACGGTCTGCGTGACGCGCTCGATCCCAAACTGAAGCAGTAAGAGGTTCGAGATGGCGTTATTAAATGTAGATAAATTATCGGTGCACTTCGGCGATGTGGGGTCCGAATTCCGTGCCGTAGACCGCATTAGTTACAGCGTGAACCAGGGTGAAGTGGTTGGCATTGTAGGGGAATCCGGTTCTGGTAAGTCCGTCAGCTCGCTGGCGATCATGGGACTGATTGACTACCCAGGTCGCGTTATGGCCGAAAATCTGGAGTTTAATGGTCGTGACCTGAAGCGCATCTCTGAGAAAGAGCGTCGCCAGTTAGTGGGCGCGGAAGTGGCGATGATCTTCCAGGACCCGATGACCAGCCTTAACCCGTGCTACACCGTCGGCTACCAGATTATGGAAGCCATTAAGGTGCACCAGGGCGGCAACAAAAAAACGCGTATTCAGCGGGCGATTGACCTGCTGACGCTGGTGGGGATCCCCGATCCGGCCTCGCGTCTGGATGTCTATCCGCACCAGTTGTCTGGTGGGATGAGCCAGCGCGTGATGATCGCGATGGCGATTGCCTGTCGTCCAAAGCTGTTGATTGCCGACGAACCGACAACGGCGCTGGATGTGACCATTCAGGCGCAGATCATCGAGCTACTGCTGGAATTGCAGCAAAAAGAGAACATGGCGCTGGTCTTAATCACGCACGACCTGGCGCTGGTGGCTGAAGCGGCGCACAAGATCATTGTGATGTACGCCGGGCAGGTAGTGGAAGCCGGGGCCGCACAGGATATTTTCCGCGCGCCGCGTCATCCGTATACCCAGGCGTTGCTGCGCGCGTTGCCGGAGTTCGCACAGGATAAAGCGCGTCTGGCTTCGTTGCCGGGCGTGGTGCCAGGTAAATATGACCGCCCGACCGGTTGTTTACTGAACCCGCGCTGCCCCTATGCGACCGACAAATGCCGCGCTGAAGAACCTGAACTGAACCTGCTGGAAGGCGGGCGTCAGTCGAAATGCCACTACCCACTTGATGATGCCGGGAGGCCTGGGCTATGAGTACGCAAAAGGCCGCTTTGCCACAGCCACTGTTGCAGGCAATTGACCTGAAAAAACACTACCCGGTGAAGAAGGGGATGTTCGCCCCGGAACGCCTGGTGAAAGCGCTGGACGGCGTCTCCTTTACCCTGGAACGCGGCAAAACGCTGGCGGTGGTAGGCGAGTCGGGCTGTGGGAAATCCACCCTTGGTCGCCTGCTGACGATGATTGAAGTCCCGACCGGCGGCGAGCTGTATTACCAGGGGCAGGATCTGCTTAAGCACGACCCGCAGGCGCAGAAGCTGCGCCGGCAGAAAATCCAGATTGTGTTCCAGAACCCGTACGGTTCCCTGAACCCGCGCAAGAAAGTAGGGCAGATTCTGGAAGAGCCGCTGCTGATCAACTCCACGCTAAGCAAAGAGGAGCGTCGTGAAAAAGCGCTGGCGATGATGGCGAAAGTGGGGCTGAAAACCGAGCACTACGACCGCTATCCGCACATGTTCTCCGGCGGTCAGCGTCAGCGTATTGCCATCGCTCGCGGGCTGATGCTTGATCCAGACGTGGTGATTGCCGACGAACCTGTCTCGGCGCTGGACGTTTCTGTTCGTGCGCAGGTGCTGAACCTGATGATGGATTTGCAGCAGGAACTGGGGCTGTCATACGTCTTTATCTCGCACGACCTGTCGGTGGTAGAGCACATTGCCGATGAGGTGATGGTGATGTATTTAGGCCGTTGCGTGGAAAAAGGAACGAAGGATCAGATCTTCAATAATCCGCGTCATCCGTATACGCAGGCGCTGCTATCCGCGACGCCACGCCTGAACCCGGACGATCGCCGCGAGCGTATCAAGCTGACCGGTGAGCTGCCAAGCCCGCTGAATCCACCGCCGGGCTGTGCGTTCAATGCCCGCTGCCGTCGGCGTTTTGGTCCGTGTACCCAGCTTCAGCCGCAGCTGAAGGATTACGGTGGACAACTCGTGGCCTGTTTCGCTGTTGACCAGGATGAAAATCCACAGCAATAAACGTGGGTTATGACCTGATAACCGGAGCCTTGTGCTCCGGTTTTTTTATATTTTGTTTTTACGTCCACAATGTGAGTCCTCTGGCAGAACATTATTCCACAGCGTCTAAAATGTAGTCAGATTTCCTCTCGTCACAGAAATATCTATTTCGCAGTTGCTAACTGTCAGGAGCAAATGTGGTCACGATACGCTGGGATATTAAAACAATTGATCGTCTGTCGATGGTTGAGGATGTCCTGAAGGAATTTTCCTGCTGCGATATCAATATCATCTCCATGAAAGTCACGCCTGGACGGATCCTGATTAAATCCTGGTGCCGCCAGTTACAGGATATTTCCTGCGTGCAATCCTGTTTAGGCCGGCGCGCCGATATTATTAACGTCGCTTACCTGTGTGAAGAGATAAGCGAACTGTCAACGCCTGAGCCGGAACGCCCGCGCTATTTCTCTGACATTATTTGTAGCAGCCAGAGCATGCACTCGCTTATCGAAAAGGCGATAAAAATTGCCGACAGCAAATATACCGTTTTGATCCGCGGCGATACGGGTACTGGCAAAGAACTGCTGGCCCGGGCTATCCATAATTCCGGGCAGCGACGTTTTTATCCGTTTATTCCGGTCAACTGCTCTGCGCTACCTGAGTCGTTGATGGAGAGTGAATTCTTTGGCTATGAGAAAGGAGCTTTTAGCGGTGCAGATTGTAAAGGCAAAAAAGGGCTGTTTGAAATGGCCGATAAAGGCACCCTTTTTCTCGATGAATTTGGTGAAATGTCGCTGAGCTTACAGGCTAAATTACTGCGCGTACTTCAGGATGGCGGGATCCGTCGCGTTGGCGGGGCGCAAATTATTCCGGTCAATGTGCGCATTATTGTGGCAACCAACGCCAATCTGGAAGAGATGGTGGAACAACGTCTGCTGCGTGCCGATCTCTATTACCGCATCAATGTACTTTCACTGACCATTCCGCCCCTGCGGGAGCGCCCGCAGGATATCAGCCTATTGATTCGCCACTTTGTGCAGAAATATGCGAAGGAATTCCAGCGACGGATCATTCTGGATAAAGCCTGCTTTGATGCCCTGCATCATCACACCTGGCCGGGAAACGTTCGTGAACTGGAAAATACCATCATTCGCCTGATGCTGATGGCGGAATCTGATGTCATTACGCGGGAAGAATTAGGGATGGTGAATTTGCCTGCTGTTGAGCTGACGCCGACAGAGCGTCCTTTTAAAGAACAGGTTTTGTGTGCTGAACGCCAGCTTATTGAACAGATGGTGGAAGAGAATGTGTCGTCGCGGCATATCGCTAAAGCGCTGGGGGTGTCACATACCACGGTACTGAATAAAATTCGCAGCTATCAACTGGAGAGCGTGAGTTAAGCGCCGTCAGTGACTGACGGCGCTGTAAACGGATTAGTCAATCAGCTTCAATAATGGCGACAGGCACAGCAGGATCCCGTACAACAGGATTAGCCAGGTTTTCAGCCCGCGTAGTTTTTCCAGCTGCGTTACTTTATAGATCAGGAAAAACGGAATAATACACGACACAATCCCGTAAAGTGGGCTACCCAACTGGAAGAACACCAGTACCGATACACGAAATGACACCCAGATCACCAGGGTGATAACAATAAAGGTGCAAATACCCAGCGTAAGCACCAGGGGATTAATTTTCTCCACATCAATAATACGGCTCAGAACATTAAGGATAATACCCTTAATCGCCTCGTGGAACCCCAGATAAATACCAAAGAATGCGGTTAATACGGCGAAGATATTTAGCACCGTTGAGGTGATATGAATAATTTGCCCAGGAATGACTTGCGCTGCCAGCGCCAGTGCGGAAATATTTTGTTCGAAGGCTGAAACGGCCTCTTCATGACTAATAGAAAAGGTAAAAGAGAATGAGAAAAACAGAATGACCGCAATCAGCGTAATGTAACTGATGCGATGCGTGCGTATTGCCATGCGGGTGGCCAGAACCCGGTCCGCTACCCGCTTGCGGTAGGCGATGTTCATTGGGTTCAACACCTGAATAAACACCGCCGAGAAGAAGCAGAACGGGATGGTCAGCAGCACGTCGCGAAAGAAGACCGATGCTTCAGGGAATGCGCTGATATTAGAGAAGTTCCAGTGCGGAACCATCGCAAAACCAAACACGATGATGATCCCCACTTTAACTACCACCATCGGGCCGGAGATTTTAAACAGCAGCTTTTCTCCCCCGGAAGCAATGGCCACCAGCACGGCAAAAATGGCCACTTTATAGATTATCGATTGTGAAAGATCGGCATCGGTTAAGCCGAAGGTTTTGATATATGAGGCACTGTCAAAAACCACGGATAAGGAATAGATAAATATGCCGTGAATAATCATCAAAAAATAGATGACGCCAAGAAATACACCCCAGTTTTTTCCCAGGTAATGACTGATAATATCGGTATAGTCATTACAAGTTTCACTTTCTGATAATGTTTTTAAATAAATATCCTGCACAATATAGGTTGCTGGATAGGCAATAATAAAGGCGACGATAAATACCCAAATGCCTGTTAAGCCTATTTGTACTGGCATCAGTACCGTTCCGGCACCAATTGCCATACCGATACACAGTAATACCCAGCCAAAGTCGTATTTCGTAAACGGTATTTTCTTTGAGAATGGTACGGTGGTTGCTGTATTGTTGCTTAGTTGTAATGTGTCGTCCTGCATAGAACCCCCTGCCCAAAATACGCGCTCTCCCCGAAACAGGATTGCGCGTATTACCAGACTGTTGTGCCTTGATTCTCAACAACCTGAACCGATCGGCGTCGGTTCAGGTCATAATGGTCAGAATGTTGCCTTTCTGATGGCGTGTTCAAGGTCGTTAATAATATCTTCTGGATCTTCAAGACCCACAGAAAGACGGATAAGCCCGTCGGTAATACCTGCTTTAAGCCGTTCCTCTGGCGCAACGGGCGAATGTGTCATAGACGCTGGGTGCTGAATGAGGGTTTCGGTATCACCGAGACTGACCGCGAGGAGGCACAATTCTACAGAATTGATCATCCGTCTGCCAGCCTCGAGGCCGCCGGCTATTTCGAAGCTGATAATTCCTCCTGGCAGGCTCATCTGTCGCTGGCCCAGCTCATACTGCGGGTGTGAAGACAAGCCAGGATAATAAACGCGGGTAATGGATGGATGCCCCTCGAGGAAGCGGGCGATTTTCAATGCGTTTTCACAGTGGCGTTCCATACGAATCCCCAGTGTTTTAACGCCGCGTAGCGTCAACCACGCGTTGAAAGGACTCATGCAGCCGCCGGTGATATCTTTCAGACCAACAAACCGCGCCTGGTCAATAAACTCCTGCTTACCAACAATGATGCCGCCAATCACGTCTCCGTGACCGTTGATATATTTAGTGACGCTGTGCACCACAATATCCGCGCCTAACTGTAAAGGTTGCTGGCAGTACGGTGACATAAAGGTGTTATCCACCACCAGCAATGCGCCTTGTTGATGGGCGATACCGGCTACCGTTTCAATGTCGACCAGCGACAGCGTCGGGTTAGCGGGCGTTTCGATATACACTACTTTGGTTTCCGGGCGCATGGCGGCGCGGATTTCTTCAGGCTTTGCCGCATCGACGAAGCTGACGTTAATCCCAAACTTCGGCATGCTGTGCGACAAAAACGCGTGGGTGCAGCCGTAAATCGCGCTGGCGGAAACGATATGGTCGCCCTGCTGGCACAACGTCAGCAGCGTGGTGGTGATGGCAGAAATACCGGATGCGGTTGCCAGCCCGGCTTCACCTCTTTCCAGTACCGCCAGCTTTTTCTCCAGCGCATCGGTGGTGGGGTTACCCAAACGGGTGTAAATGTACCCGGACTCCTCGAGCGCAAAGCGGGCGGCACCTTGTTCGGCGCTGTCAAAAACAAACGTTGAAGTCTGGAAAATAGGCGTACTGAGCGCGCCAGTAGAAGGGTCGGGTTGTTGCCCCGCGTGAACGATCTGGGTGTTGAATCCGTAAGTACGACAGTCAGACATGATATCTCCTTTGATTCGGAACAGAACAGCTCACAGTCAAATAGCAATCGCTGTGCCAGAAAATGAATGTATATATATCAATGAGATATGTCTTTTTCTGTATTGATGAGCGGCAGGAATGTTGCCAACTGGCAAGAATCTTTCCAGCGTAATGGTGAGAAAACAGGTGAAATGCGAGGCGCTACGCAGAGCCGCGTATTGCGCAGTGATATGGCAAGTGGGCTACCGTAGAATCAGCGGCAAGCCGGTAATTCCCGGTGAGGCGCAATGTTGCGGGGGCTTGATCCCCGGCGGCATCGGTTGCTGGAAAGAGAAAACCCCCGCACGTTGTTCGGTATAAACCTGGCAACAAAACGGGGGCTAACTTGACTCCAGACAAGTTAAGAATAGCCGCGAACAGTTGCCATTGCAACACAGGCGGCTATATGACGCTCGCACAGTTAGGCGTGGCCTTCTGGCACGATTTAGCGGCTCCGATCATCGCTGGCATTATTGCCAGCCTGATTGTGAGCTGGCTGCGTAACAGGAAGTAATGCACCTTGCGGGCGTCTGTCTGCCGTGATGGCAACATGCGCCCGAACCAGGCCGCAGGGGGAAACCTTGCGGCCTTTTTCGGCTTAAATGCGGATAAATCTCGTCGCCAGGTGCCTATCCTGTCGGGATAATGCATGCTGGGAAGTTTTCAGATACCGCCTCTCTTAATACCGCTACGATCGGGTATACTCTGACGGCAGTTTCGTCTATCCGTGGAGAGTCAGTTTGCGTGTCAGTCGCTCGTTAACAATTAAGCAGATGGCAATGGTTGCGGCCGTTGTCATGGTGTTTGTGTTTATTTTTTGCACCGTTTTGTTGTTCCATCTGGTCCAGCAGAATCGCTACAACACGGCTACGCAACTGGAAAGTATCGCTCGCTCCGTCCGTGAGCCTCTGTCGGGCACGATCCTGAAAGGGGATATTCCCGAAGCAGAAGCTATTTTAAGAAGTATTCGACCTGCAGGCGTGGTCAGTCGCGCCGATGTGGTGCTTCCCAATCAGTTTCAGGCGCTGCGGATGAGCTTTATTCCTGAACGCCCGGTTCCGGTTACGGTGACTCGCCTGTTTGAACTTCCGGTACAAATTTCGCTGCCGGTCTATTCTCTTGAGCGTTCAGCGAATCCGCAACCGCTGGCGTATCTGGTGCTGCAGGCGGATTCGTACCGTATGTACAAGTTCGTGATGAGTACGCTCTCCACGTTAGTGACTATTTACTTACTTCTCTCGTTAATACTCACGGTAGCCATCTCATGGTGTATTAACAGATTGATTTTGCATCCATTACGTAAAATAGCGCGTGAGCTGAACGACATTCCCCAGCAGGATCTGATTGGCTATCAGCTGGCATTGCCGCGTCTGCATCAGGACGACGAGATTGGCCTGCTGGTGCGTAGCTATAACCTCAATCAGCAACTGATTCAGCGCCGCAGTGAAGAGCAAAGCGACCATTCAATGCGATTCCCGGTTTCTGAGCTGCCCAACAAGTCGTTTCTGATGGCGCTGCTGGAGCAGGCTGTGAATCGCCAGCAGACAACGGCGTTGATGATTGTCACCTGCGAAACCCTGCGTGATACCGCGGGTGTGTTATCCGAGACCCAGCGGGAAATCCTGCTGCTTACGCTGGTTGAAAAGCTGAAGTCAGTATTGGCCCCCAGAATGGTGCTTACTCAGGTGAGCGGCTATGACTTTGCCATCATCGCACATGGTGTGAAAGAACCCTGGCACGCTATTACGCTAGGTCAGCAAGTACTCACTATCGTTAACGAGCGATTACCGATTCAGGGCATTCAACTCCGTCCAACCTGTAACATTGGGGTGGCGATGTTTAATGGCGATTTGACCGCAGAACAGCTTTACCACCGCGCACTCTCAGCCGTGTTAACGTCGCGTCACAAGGGTAAAAACCGGATTCAGTTCTTTGACCCGTTGCAGATGGAAGAGGCGCAACAGCGTTTGACGGAAGAGAACGATATTCTTACCGCGCTGGATAACCATCAGTTTGCGCTCTGGATGCAGCCGCAGGTGGAGATGTCCAGCGGTAAGGTATTGAGCGCAGAAGCATTATTGCGAATGCAGCAGCCAGACGGAAGCTGGGAGTTGCCAGAAGGGTTAATCGACAGGATTGAGTCCTGTGGCCTGATGGTGACGGTCGGTTACTGGGTGCTGGAGGAGACATGCCGCCAGCTGTCAGCCTGGCAGGAACGCGGCCTGATGCTGCCGCTCTCGGTGAACCTGTCTGCGCTACAGCTGATGCATCCGAGTATGGTGTCGGATCTGCTGGAGTTGCTAAACCGCTATCGCATCAAGCCTGGGACGTTGATTCTGGAAGTGACCGAAAGCCGGCACATTGATGATCCTAATGCCGCTGTGGCTATTTTACGCCCGCTGCGCAACGCGGGCGTGCGTATCGCGCTGGACGATTTTGGTATGGGCTATGCGGGCCTGCGGCAGCTGCAGCACATGAAGTCGCTCCCGGTGGATGTACTCAAAATTGATAAGATGTTTGTTGATGGCGTCCCTGAAGATTGCAGCATGATCTCCGCCATCATTCAGTTGGCGCATAGCCTCAATTTGCAGATGATCGCTGAGGGCGTCGAAACCGAAGCGCAACGCGAATGGTTATCACAAGCGGGGGTAGAAGTGGCACAAGGGTTCCTGTTTGCCCGGCCGGTTCCGGCGAATATCTTCGAAGAACGTTATCTGACGCCGAAAAACGCTGATTACAAAAGTTAAAAAAGGTCTCGCTTGTGCGAGCCAGCTCAAAATTTTTAACATTTCTGTATCAATTATGATCCAGGCGCATTTCTGTCATGTTGTGTGGGTGTTACTTTAAGGCCGCAGGTTAAACAAAACCTTACAAGGCCTGTGGTTTTTACTTTAAGGACACCCTATGAAAACCTCTATATTCAAAAGCCTTTACTTTCAGGTCCTGACAGCAATTGCCATAGGTATTCTCCTTGGCCATTACTACCCTGAATTAGGCGCCCAAATGAAGCCACTTGGTGATGCTTTCGTGAAGCTCATCAAAATGGTCATCGCACCTGTCATCTTCTGTACTGTCGTGACCGGCATTGCAGGCATGGAAAGTATGAAAGCCGTAGGCCGCACCGGTGCGGTTGCACTGCTTTATTTTGAAATTGTCAGTACGATTGCGCTGATCATCGGCCTTATCATCGTCAACGTGGTGCAACCCGGTGCCGGTATGAACGTCGATCCGGCGACGCTGGATGCCAAAGCGGTTGCGATTTACGCCGAACAGGCAAAAGACCAGGGGATCGTAGGCTTCCTGATGGATATTATCCCGGGTAGCGTCATTGGCGCGTTCGCCAGTGGCAACATCCTGCAGGTATTGCTGTTTGCGGTTATGTTTGGTTTTGCGCTGCATCGTTTAGGTAGCAAAGGCCAGATGATTTTCAACGTGATTGAAAGCTTTTCGCAGGTTATTTTTGGCATCATCAACATGATCATGCGCCTGGCGCCGATCGGTGCTTTCGGTGCCATGGCCTTTACCATCGGTAAATATGGCGTCGGGACGCTGGTGCAGTTGGGTCAGTTGATCATCTGTTTCTACATCACCTGTATTCTGTTTGTGGTTGTGGTGTTGGGCTCGATTGCGCGCGCAACCGGCTTCAGCATTTTCAAATTCATCCGCTATATCCGTGAAGAACTGCTGATCGTTCTGGGCACCTCTTCTTCCGAGTCCGCGCTGCCGCGTATGCTCGATAAGATGGAAAAACTGGGCTGTCGCAAGTCGGTTGTCGGGTTGGTTATACCCACGGGCTACTCGTTTAACCTTGATGGGACATCAATCTATCTGACGATGGCGGCGGTGTTTATCGCTCAGGCCACCAACAGCCATATGGATATCTTCCATCAGATAACCCTGCTGGTGGTGCTCCTGCTCTCTTCAAAAGGTGCTGCGGGTGTGACCGGGAGTGGCTTCATTGTTCTGGCCGCGACTATCTCCGCTGTGGGCCATTTACCGGTTGCTGGTCTGGCGCTGATTCTCGGTATTGACCGCTTTATGTCTGAAGCCCGTGCGCTGACTAACCTGGTCGGTAACGGTGTGGCAACTGTTGTAGTAGCGAAATGGGTGAAAGAACTGGACCATAAAAAGCTGGATGATGTGCTGAATAATCGTGCGCCGGATGGCAAAACGCACGAAATATCCTCTTAATCTCTCCACTTATGCCCGTAGTCCCTTCCAGGACTGCGGGCGTTTGCGCATAATTAACCCCTGTGCCTGAAACCGCCGATTCGGCGGCGTCGGGATTTTTTCACTTCCTCCGTGACATTTTTATGTTCTTGCGGTCTAACACGAAGTGTTTTTAACGTCATATTCAGAGAGTCCTCTCGCGGACTGTCTTTTTATTTCCAGGATAGTTGATCAGGGGTTCACATGCAGGGCACAAAAATTCGACTTTTAGCGGGCGGCTTGCTGATGATGGCCACTGCCGGCTATGTGCAGGCAGATGCGCTCCAGCCTGACCCGGCGTGGCAACAGGGCACGCTGGCAAATGGTTTACAGTGGCAAGTCTTAGCCACTCCCCAGCGCCCCAGCGACCGTATTGAGGTTCGCCTGCTGGTCAATACCGGTTCACTCACCGAAAGTACACAACAGAGTGGTTTCAGCCATGCGATCCCGCGTATCGCGCTGACGCAAAGCGGTGGCCTCGATGCTACGCAAGCCCGTTCTCTGTGGCAGCAGGGGTTCGATCCCAGTCGTCCCATGCCGCCCGTTATCGTTTCCTATGATTCCACGCTGTATAACCTCAGTCTGCCTAACAGCCGCAACGATCTGCTGAAAGAGTCACTTTCTTATCTGGCGAATATTTCCGGTAATCTGAGCATCACCCCTGAATCGGTCAATCATGCGCTGAGTAGCGAAGATATGGTTGCAACCTGGCCGTCAGATACCAAAGAGGGATGGTGGCGCTATCGTCTGAAGGGATCGACGCTGCTGGGTCACGATCCTGCCGATCCGCTGAAAACGCCTGTTGATGCGACGAAAATCCAGTCCTTCTACCAGAAATGGTATACCCCGGATGCGATGACGCTGATTATCGTCGGTAACGTAGATGCGCGCAGCGTGGCCGATCAAATCAATAAAACCTTTGGCGAATTAAAAGGTAAACGTGAAACGCCTGCGCCGGTACCCACGCTCTCTCCGCTGCGTGCAGAGGCCGTAAGCATAATGACCGATGCGGTACGTCAGGATCGCCTGTCTATTATGTGGGATACGCCGTGGCAGCCGATCCGTGAATCTGCCGCGCTGTTACGTTACTGGCGCGCTGATTTAGCCCGTGAAGCGTTGTTCTGGCACATTCAGCAGGAGCTCACCAAAAACAATGCCAAAGACATTGGCCTTGGCTTTGACTGTCGGGTGCTGTTCCTGCGCGCGCAATGTGCCATTAACGTTGAATCACCGAACGGTAAGCTGAACGCGAACCTCAGCACGGTTGCGCGTGAGCTGGCCAAAGTGCGCGATAAGGGGCTGCCGGAAGAAGAGTTTAATGCGCTGGTGGCGCAAAAGAATCTGGAACTGCAGAAGCTGTTTGCCACCTATGGTCGCACCGATACCGATATTTTGATCAGCCAGCGTTTGCGCTCGCTGCAAAACCAGGTCGTGGATATTGCGCCTGAACAGTATCAGCGTTTACGTCAGAGCTTCCTGAACAACCTGAGTGTTGAGATGCTGAATCAGGACCTGCGTCAGCAACTGTCGCAAGATATGGCGTTAATTCTGTTGCAGCCGAAGGGTGAGCCTGAATTCAATATGAAGGATCTGCAGGCGACGTGGGATAGCATTATGGCGCCGGTTACCGCCGCGGCAACGTCGGTAGAAACGGATGAATCACATTCTGAAGTGACGGACATCCCGCCGGTGCAATAAGGGAATCGTGACCTGCAGGCCGGACGCGACGTTAACGTCTAATCCGGCCTGCCAGAACGCCAGATTACTGCGGCATGGCGTCGCGAGGAATAATCGCCCCGCGATGCTGAATAACGGTGCTTGCCGTCAGGTGGCCGCGTTTTGCGGCATCAGCGGCATCGCCACCGGTCAGACGTACCGCCAGATACCCGGCGCTGAAGGAGTCTCCCGCAGCGGTTGTATCGATAACCTTCTCTTTCGATAGTTTTACGGCCGGGACGTCGATGAGTTCTTCGCCTGCGATGGAAACCAGGCAAGAGTCTGCACCGCGTTTCACAACCACTTCCTGTACGCCAGCCGCGTGAGTACGGGCAATCACCTCGGCAACCGGTTTTTCACCCCACAGCGCGTCTTCATCATCCAGCGTCAGAAACGCGATATCGGTGCATTCCAGCATTTGCTGATACACCTGCTGGGTCTCTTCTTTACTGCTCCACAGACGTGGGCGGTAGTTATTGTCAAAAATGACCTTTCCACCGTTGGCGCGGCATTCTTGCAGCAGCGACAGCAGCTTGTCACGACTTGCCGGGCTTAAAATAGCCAGGCTGATTCCGCTCAGATACAGATAGTCAAATGTCGCCAGTTCTTCGCAAATAGCGGCGGACTGTTCGCTCTCAAGCCAGAATTTTGCGGCGGCTTCATTACGCCAGTAATAGAAGGTGCGCTCGCCGGTGCTATCGGTTTCAATGTAATAGAGGCCCGGCAGACGGTTTTCCATGCGTTGGGTTAATGAGGTATCCACATTTTCGCTCTGCCAGGATTCCAGCATTTGTTGGCTAAAACTGTCGGTACCCAGCGCAGTCACATAGTGTACGGAAAGTGCCGCAGCATCGACCTGACGGGCGATATAAACGGATGTATTCAACGTGTCGCCACCGAATCCGCGCTGAACGTCAGCGCCTTTCTGTGACAGCTCAATCATGCATTCGCCAATCACGGCAATCTTTCTGGACATAGTCGTAACCTGCTCTGAAAAAAATTAGCGTTAGTGTGCGCTGTGGGTGTTAAGTGGTCAACTATATTAAAACATCGTTCCATTATTTTTTTGAGCCAGCACGTATTCTGCGTCGTTTTTTGCCGCTTAGTTTCTATTTTGCGTAGGGCTGAACGTAAAGTTCTTCGCCTGAGCGCCGATAACCTTTGACGAGTCCGGTCAGTCACACTCTTATTTACAGGACATCTCAGATGATAAAGCAGGTTACCCAGCAGCTAATTACGCTCGATGCGAGTATTGAAAACTTGCAGGAGAGACGCTATTGGCTGCAGTGCGAGCGTGCTTACACCTACCAGCCGATTTATCAGACCAACGGGCGGCTGATGGCCGTTGAGCTGCTGACCGTCGTGAGCCATCCTGAAAACCCCTCCCAACGTATCGCGCCAGACCGCTATTTCGCCGAAGTGGCCGTACGACATCGTGTAGATGTGGTGAAAGAGCAGCTTGTACAGCTTGAACAAAAAGGGGCGTTTTTCAAAGCCAACGATCTGCTGGCATCCGTGAATGTCGACGGGCCAACGCTGATTGCAATGCGCCAGGATCCCGAAATCCTGAAAATCATCGAATGTTTGCCGTGGCTGCGCTTTGAACTGGTGGAACATATCCGCTTGCCGAAGGGGTCGTCGTTCGCCTCAATGTGCGAGTTTGGCCCGCTCTGGCTGGATGATTTTGGTACCGGAATGGCAAACTTCTCGGCTCTGAGCGAAGTGAGTTACGACTATATCAAAGTGGCGCGGGATCTGTTTGTCATGCTGCGCCAGACGCCGGAGGGCCGCAATCTCTTTACGCTGCTGTTACAGCTGATGAACCGCTATTGCCGCGGTGTGATTGTCGAAGGCGTTGAAACGCTGGAAGAGTGGCGTGATGTACAAAACTCACCGGCTTTCGCTGCGCAAGGCTATTTTCTCTCTCGTCCAGTGCCTCTGGATACCCTTGAAGACGTAATTCTGTCGCTTTGATAAGGATGTAGAGCGCCTCCTTTTCCTCTGCTGGACTATCTTTAGGACAGGCAAGGAAGAAAGTAAGGAGGTTAAACATGACGAGAACAGGCAAAATAACCACTTCAGTAATAGGGGTTTTCTTGTTGTTGATCGTCGTACTCATCATCGTGATTGCGACATTTGACTGGAACCGGCTCAAACCGACCATCAACCAGAAAGTCTCTACAGAACTCAACCGTCCCTTCGCCATACGGGGTGACCTGGGCGTGGTTTGGGAACGCCAAAAACAGGAAACCGGCTGGCGTAGCTGGGTTCCGTGGCCGCATGTTCATGCTGAGGATATCATCCTCGGCAACCCGCCGGACATTCCTGACGTCACCATGGTGCATCTCCCGCGCGTTGAAGCCACGCTCGCCCCACTGGCATTGCTGACAAAAACCGTCTGGCTCCCGTGGATCAAGCTGGTCAAACCCGATGCGCGGCTTATCCGCCTGTCGGAGAAAAACAATAACTGGACCTTTAACCTGGCAGGGGATGAAAACCGCGATCCCAATGCGCCGCCATCAGCCTGGTCCTTCCGGCTGGATAACATTCTGTTCGACCAAGGGCGCATCGCCATTAACGATAAGGTGACGAAGTCAGAGATTGAGATCCTGGTCGATCCGCTGGGTAAGCCGTTGCCCTTTAGCGAAGTGACTGGCGCAAAAAGTAAAGAGAGCAACGCCCACATTGAGGACTACGTGTTTGGTCTGAAAGCGCAAGGCCGATATAACGGCGAACCGCTAAGCGGTAGCGGGAAAATAGGCGGAATGCTGGCGCTGCGCGGTGAAGGAACTCCTTTCCCGATTCAGGCTGATTTCCGTTCGGGTAATACGCGTGTGGCGTTTATGGGTACGATAAACGATCCGATGAATATGGGCGGGGCGGATCTGCGGCTTAAATTCTCGGGAGATTCGCTAGGGGATTTGTACGATTTGACCGGCGTGCTGCTCCCGGATACGCCGCCGTTTGAAACCGACGGACATCTGGTCGCGAAAATTGACCCGGAAAAATCCTCTGTTTTTGATTACCGCGATTTTAATGGCCGAATTGGCGACAGTGATATTCACGGAACGCTGGCCTATACCACCGGCAAGCCGCGCCCAATGCTGAAAGGGGATGTTGAGTCACGCCAACTGAGGTTGGCTGATTTGGGGCCGCTGATCGGTGTGGATTCAGGCAAAGGGGCGGAGCGGGCCAAACAATCTGAACAGCGCAAAGGTGAGAAGAGCGTCCAGCCCGCGGACAAGGTCTTGCCGTATGACCGTTTTGAAACCGACAAATGGAACGTGATGGACGCTGACGTACGTTTCAAAGGACGGCGTATTGAGCACGGCAGCAGTCTGCCGATCAGCGATCTCTCCACCCATATCATCCTGAAAAATGCCGACCTGCGCCTGCAGCCGCTGAAATTTGGCCTCGCGGGAGGCAGCATTGTCTCCAGCATCCATCTGGAAGGAGATAAAAAGCCGATGCGGGGGCAGGCGGACATCCAGGCTCGCCGCCTGAAGCTAAAAGCGCTGATGCCGGATGTGGAGCTGATGCAGAAAACGCTCGGTGAAATGAACGGTGACGCCAGGTTTAGCGGGAGCGGAAACTCGGTAGCGGCACTGCTTGGTAACAGCAATGGCAACCTGAAGCTGCTGATGAACGACGGTTTGATCAGCCGGAATCTGATGGAAATTGTTGGCTTGAATCTGGGCAACTATCTTGTTGGACAGATATTTGGTGATGACGAGGTACGGGTAAACTGCGCGGCGGCGAATCTGGATATTGTTAACGGCGTAGCCCGCCCGCAGATTTTTGCCTTCGACACGGAAAACGCGGTCATTAATGTCACTGGTACGGCGAGTTTTGCGTCGGAGCAACTGGATTTAACCATCGATCCGGAGAGCAAAGGCATTCGTATTATTACCCTGCGTTCGCCGCTGTATGTTCGCGGCACCTTTAAGAATCCGCAGGCCGGCGTGAAGGCCGGGCCGCTGATTGCGCGCGGTGCGGTTGCTGCCGCGCTGGCAACGTTGGTGACGCCCGCGGCGGCCTTGCTGGCGCTGATTTCACCTTCTGAAGGGGACGCTAATCAATGCCGGACCATTTTGTCGCAAATGAAGAAGTGATTTTTGCCGTTGTCGGATGGCGCTAACGCTTCACTTCTGCGGCCTACATTTCATGCTCAACGTAGGCCGCAGACGGTGGTTACAGCCAAAAAATCACAATGACTGATGGCGGGTTTCGTGGGTTAACAGCAGCGCAATCAGCGTTAACGCCGCCATTGATGCCAGATACGTACCGACCGCCGCCAGGCCGTAATTCGCCTGCAGCCATGCGGCAATGTAAGGGGCAACGGAAGCACCAAGAATCGACGAAACGTTGTACGAGAACGACGCCCCCGTGTAGCGCACTTCGGTCGGGAACAGCTCCGGCAGTAGCGCGCCCATCGGACCAAATGTCAAACCCATCAGGCTCAAACCAAGCAACAGGAAGGCGAACACCAGCACCGGATTGCCAGAGCCGAGCAGCGGTTTAAAGGCAAACAGCGCAAACAGAATAATAAGCGTGGTGATGATGAGCATGCTCTTGCGACGACCAAACGCATCGGCCAGCAGGCCCGCCACCGGCACCATGACGCCAAAGCCAATAACCGCCATCATCAGCATCCACAACACTTCATTACGCGGCAGGCCAAGCCCTACAGGCGCCGCGGCGGTGCTGAACGTCATGGAATAGACGGTCATGATATAGAACAGCGTATAGGTCGCCAGCATGATGAACGTGCCGAGGATCGTCACGCGGACATGTTTTGTCAGCAGGGTACCCAGCGGGATTTTCACCTGTTTTTTCGCCGCAGCCACTTTGGCAAAGACCGGGGATTCATGCAGCGAAACGCGAACGTACAGACCGATAATCACCAGCACCGCAGAGAAGATGAACGGTACGCGCCAGCCCCAGCTCATAAACTGCTCGTCGGTCAGCAGCCAGGAGAGCAGCAGGAAAGTGCCGTTGGCGAAGAAGAAGCCGATAGGTGCGCCCAACTGCGGGAATGATCCGTACAGCGCGCGTTTACGCGGCGGTGCGTTTTCCGTCGCCAGTAACGCCGCGCCGCCCCATTCACCGCCCAGTCCTAAACCCTGACCAAAACGCGCCAGCGCCAGCAGCAGCGGGGCGAAAATACCGATAGTTTCATAGCCCGGCAGCAGGCCAATGACAACCGTCGAGATCCCCATAGTGAGCAGTGAGGCAACCAGCGTGACTTTACGCCCTACGCGATCGCCAAAATGCCCGAACACAGCAGAACCGATAGGCCGTGCCACAAAGGCGATAGCAAAGGTGGCAAGGGACTGCAGCGTTGCCGCGGTCGGATCCCCCTGCGGGAAGAAGATATGGGGGAACACGATCACCGCGGCGGTGGCGTAGATATAGAAGTCGAAGAACTCAATGGCAGTGCCAATGAGTGAGGCGACGACGACTTTATTGCGCGAGTTGACCGGGGTGTGTTCCTGTTCGTTGTCGAGCGTTGTGGCTGTTGCTTGCATAATATTTTCTTATTTTTGGTCGAACGAAAGGTCATATTACGCACAGCAAAAGAGACATTTCAATCTGTAACAAACCTTGCGATCGGTCAAAAATAGAGCAAAAAGGGGATAATTTTTAGGCTGGAGATTTCACTTCCATGAAATGCTTCACATAATTTAAAACTTGGATGATAAAACTGGTTTTTGGTTAAACAAAAGTTACGGGCTGGATTTTAATTCTGATAATGCGCAGGATTTCGACGTAAGCATTGGGTTGGCCGGATAAGCGCAGCGTTATCCGGCAGTTAACAAAGATTAGCGGTGGGTTTTCCCCGGCATACGCGGGTCGTCTTTGTATTCTGCTGTGGCAATCCAGGCAGCGCAAAACAGAGTCAGACGGGCGAAGAAGTAGAAGAACGCCATCAGGCCAAGTACGGAACCAAACGCCGCGCCTGACGGCGATTGCACCAGTGATGGCAGCGTGTACGTCATGATCATTTTGATGACTTCAAACCCCAGTGCCGCGATAAACGTGCCGCGAATGAGCGCTTTTTTGCGCGGTCGGTGACGCGGTAGCCGCCAGAAAATCCAGAAGAACAGCAAGTAGTTGGCGAAAATAGAGATGGTCAGGCCGATCAGCCGCCAGGCGGGCTTCAGCCATTCGATGCCGTCGAGATACAGCGCAGAAATAATCATCTGCTGGGCGGAACCGGCGATGGAGGTAATGGACAGCGTAACAATCAGCGCAATCAGTAAGCCAATCAATGAGACAAAATCACGCAGATATTTGACCCAAATTTTTTCCTGATCCTGTGGGGTCCGCTCCCAGACATCCCGCGACTGGGCACGAATAGCTTCGCGCAGGTTTCCCATCCAGTTAATTCCGGAATAGAGCGCGATGGCAAGACCCACCAGACCGACGGTGGTGCGTTGCTGAACGGCGGTATTGATGGTGTTTTTCAGCGTGGAGGCGAGCGTCGGATCGCTGACGTTGAGCAGGATTTTGCTGAAGATATCCTGTAACAGCGTAGGGTGCGAAGCGAGAATAAAACCCGCGGCGGCAAACGACACCATCAGGATAGGGATCATCGACAGAAACGAGAAGTAGGTAATGGCGGCGCCAAACTGATTTCCCATACGATCGTTAAATCTCTCCGCGGCGCGAATCAGATGGGCAATCATGGGCTGGCGTTGAATTTTATCGGCGAAGGTCAGGGCGGTTTTCAGCGCCTGGTTGGTCTTACCGTTGGTTTCTGCATTTTTATGCTCCAGGGTCTCAATTTTTGGGATTGGTGCGTGCTCAAGTTCCTGAATGGGGCGTTTAATCTCTTTTTCCTGCGTCATCAGGGCAGTAATCCTTGTTCTGTTCATTCTCAGGACAGTATAGCTTGTCAGTCCACATAGTCTTTCATCACGCCGGTCAGCCATTCCATAAACAGATGTACGCGGCGGGAGAGGTTACGGCGATGCGGATAGAGCAATGAAACCGGTAATGGTTCGGCGCGATATTGCGGCAATACTTCAATCAGCGTACCGGCGCGCAGGGCATCACGCACGCCCACGCGCGGTACCTGAATAATGCCCAGACCGGCAAGACATGCCGCATGATACGTTTCGGTACTGTTCACCGTCAGCATGCCGCCGGTTTTAACCCATTTAGCACCGTTGTCTGTCGCCACTTCAAAGCCTTGCGCACGCGTTCCCAAATTGACTGAGTAGTGCACCACCGCATGCGAGGCTAAATCCTCCAGGCTTTCCGGATAACCAAAGCGGGCGAGGTATTGCGGGCTGGCGCAGTTAATCTGCGTGAGTTTCCCCAGCGGGCGCGCAATCAGCCCTGAATCTTTCAGCGTCCCCACGCGTACCACACAGTCGAAGCCTTCGCGGATCAAGTCTACCAGGCGGTCGCTGCTGCTAAGTTCGAGCTCAAGCCCCGGATACTGATGCAAGAAGGCCGGTAAGCGGGGCATCACCAGATTTCTCGCCACACCAACCGGCATATCGACGCGCAGCTTGCCGCTGATGCTGGCCGGGTCATGATGGAATAGCCCATCCAGTTCATCGATATTGCTCAACAAATCTTTCGCTCGTTCGTAATAGATCATGCCGTCTTGCGTGAGCTGAACGCGGCGGGTTGTGCGGTGCAACAACTGTGTGCCCAGATGATTTTCCAGGGCCTGGATCTGGCGCGATACGCTACCTTTAGGAAGTCCGAGGGTGTCTGCCGCGCGCGAAAAGCTCTCCAGTTCTGCGACGCGGATGAACAACTGCATTGCGTGAATTTTATCCATTCTCATGCCCTATTGTTGTTCTAAATGAAACAGTAATGCGCAGTAAGCGGTATTTATTGTTTTTCTACCACCTAATAAGCTTTGTCTCAATCTTCACAACACCTGAAATGAGGTTTCTTATGACGCAACGTATCGCATTGGTGACCGGCGGCGGCCGTGGACTCGGTAAAAACGCGGCGCTAAAGCTGGCGAGTAAAGGCATTGGTGTCATCCTGACGTGGAACAGCAATGAAAAAGAAGCGCAGCAAGTTGTGGATGAAATTCGCCAATCTGGCGGTAAAGCTGCAGCATTACCGTTGAACGTCGGAAATATTTCCACTTTCCCTCAGTTTGTCAAACAGGTGCAGGAAACCCTACAAACGCACTGGCAAAGCGACACCTTTGATTATTTATTGAACAATGCCGGAGTTGGCATTAACGCGCCTTATCCGGCGTTCACTGAGGCGCAATTTGACCAGCTTTTGGACATCCATTTTAAAGGACCTTTTTTCCTGACACAGAACCTGCTGGCGCTGATCAACAACGGCGGACGCATTCTTAATGTCTCGACCGGATTGTCGCGCTTTGCGCTACCGGGTTACAGCGCTTACGCTGCCATGAAAGGGGCGATGGAGGTGTTAACCCGTTACCAGGCGAAGGAGCTGGGAGAGCGCGGCATTACGGCGAATATTATTGCACCTGGGGCAATCGAGACGGATTTTAGCGGCGGAAACGTGCGGGATAATGCGCAATTGAATGCCTACATTGCATCGCAGACGGCGCTGGGGCGTGTTGGGTTACCGGACGATATTGGCGACGCCATTGCTGCGTTGCTCAGCGATGAGCTGGCCTGGATGACGGCACAGCGTATCGAAGTCTCTGGCGGGATGTTCCTGTAATCGACAGCCTCTTACTTAACTTTTTGAGCAATAGAAAACTGGCGCGCCATCAGAAGTCAAAATATAGCTGGTGGCGTTTGCCGGTATTATTTGGAATCTGATACCGCGATCGCGGTGCTGAAAGAGATCGGGGATAAACGTTCTGAAGAGTTCATTCTTCTTCGGGAGTGGATTTGTTGCATCAGAAACCATGATCACCTTCCCATTCTCATGCCCGAATGATCATTTAATGCGATATTTTGTTTTGTAACATATTTGTCTGTTATCGTGAGTTCCTTATTTTTAGCTAAGAATATAAACTCCGGATTATTAATATTAGTAATCCAGGTTTGAACATCAAACATTAAGGAATTTCTGAATATTTGACCCCGATTTTGATCCTTTGTGTGATTCTTTGGTTTCAGCTGTAACTATTTATAACGTCTGCTTCTTTCTTCTCCGTCTATCGGTAAAATGGCCTCCGCCAAATGGTGACTTCATATTTTGCCCCTCGGATAATACCCTTCCGCGTGTTAAGGCTAATATCTTATTCAGACGGAGATAAATAATGCAGTTAATAATGTTTGACAGGCAGTCAATATTTATTCATGGAATGAATGTAATTTTGCAAGAGCGTATTCCAGGAGTGAATGTTCAGGGTGTCAGTCAGGCAGATGATCTTTGGCGGACGCTGGAAGACAATCCTGATGCACTGGTAATGCTGGATGGAGATTTTGACGCTGAGTTCTGCCGTAGCTTGCTGCAACAGATAGCAGCGCGCTTTGCGAAGGTAAAAGTGCTGGTAACCGCAACGGACTGCCGTAAAAAATGGCTACAGGAAGTCACGCAATTAAACGTGCTGGCCATTGTTCCGCGCGATTCTGATGCGGAAACCTTCACGCTGGCACTCAATAGCGTCGCGATAGGTATGATGTTTATCCCCAGAGATTGCATCACAGCGACCGAATGTGGCGGGCAAAATATCAGATTGCTCAGCGCGCGTCAGCGGGAGATTCTGACGATGCTGGCCGCCGGAGAATCTAATAAACAAATTGGTCGATTATTAAATATCAGCACTGGAACGGTAAAAGCCCATCTTGAATCGCTGTATCAGCGCCTGGAGGTAAAAAACCGTACGCAGGCGGCAATGATGCTAAACGACACCCTATAATGGGAAAATATTTCACAGTCAGACTGTTTCTGGCTGTGAAATAGCCCACGGCCAGAATTCAGCACTGCAAAACCGGCTAATCCCCACGCTGAGCATCCATGCAATTAACGCTTCCTGTTGAAACCGATCTTGTATTTGCGGCATTTCCTTATGGATGAATGCCTCGCAGATATTTATATCCGCGAGCAGCAATGTTTCGGCTTGCATCAGCATAATTGGGGCATCAAAGGATTCATCTGCGGTGATTTCGTGCCCGTAGCCAATGACCCAGATCCCCTTTTTGTCCTGATACTTTTCCAGCGACAGGCCCTGCCATTGCTTAATAAATGCGATACAGGCGGGCGTGAACTGCGTCGAATGTAGCGGCATAATAATCTCTGTACAAAAAGACCTATTTTAAGAAACACACCCCGTTACGCCAGCCGCCATCCAGCCATTTTTTACAGCAAAACGCCTGATGGCGCGGGCGGCTGATATTCCTGTTTTAACAGGCCGAAAATCCAGTCATCATGCCAGGTTTGATGTAGCCAGTAGCTTTCTCGCAGCGTGCCTTCGAGAATGAACCCGACTTTTTCCAGTAGACGCCGTGAGGCATCGTTTCCTGCGGTGACGCAGGCCGTCAGTCGGCGTAGTCCTCCGGCGGTAAACGCATACTCGCAAACGGCATGCAGGGATTCAGCGCCATAACCTTTGCCCTGCGCCTCGGGAGTGAGCAGAAAGCCGACCTCGGCACATTCATTTTTATCCTGAATATATCCGGTTACCCCAAGCGGTACGCCCGATGCCTTATCGCACAGGACCAGGCACAGCCAGTGTGGACTGCCGGGAGACCATTCAGGCAAGCGGGAGTCAAAGACTGTCCGTATCTCCTCTTCGGTACGCGAGTCAGCGACAAAGCGCATCACATCTGCGTTCTGCTGTAACGTTAAGAAAAACGCCCAGTCGTCATGTGTGAGCGGGCGGCAGATCAAACGCGAGGTTTTCAGTACAGGCACAGGCTTATCTCCAGAATAATTTTCAATGATTGTGTGGAAGTCACTGTAAAACATATTTATTTGCTATATGAATGTGTTTTAGTCTGTGGCGGCACAGCGCTGCATTTAAAAAAGATAACTACACACCATTGTGAGGCCGCACTTTTTGGGTCCTTTTAGGGAAGATAATGACCAATAGCGCGTTACAGGCGACATGTACACCATTCGAACATTGTTTGGGGATAATCCGGCAGGCCTCGGTAGAAATTTTGCTGATGCTTGGCGTGCGCGTCGCAGAGGGTAAAGATCCACGCTGGTTTCTCGAGCAGCTTGACCAGGCGCGATTGAATCTGGGAGGTTGGGGCGTTGTCGCCAGGCGGTTGCAGATGAATGACGCGCAATTGAGTCAGTTCACGTTGCGGCTACGCCATCTTCAGCAGAGCGTGCCGCAATATGAAAATGGCCAGGACGTCAGTGAAAACCAGCTGATTTCTGCGCTGCGCTTTGTCGCTTCTCTGGAACAGTTGCGCCAGCAACAGCCCCTCCTGAAGTATCCAACCGAGATTGAACGTGCAGAGCCGGATGCGCAGATGCGGGCGCAGCGTCAGCTTCGCGCAATAGAATTAACCCTCAAATCCCTGATTGCGCGGGTATGGCCGGATCAACATCCGCTCAACAGCTTCCTGAAACAGCACTTTGGCGGTGAACGTCTGCGTCGCTGGTTAAAGCTGGGAGAAAGTCGGGATGCGCTGGACGGCATGATGTTTAGCGAACTGGCGCTGATGGTTGTCGATAAGAAGTTATTCGTTCGGCATTTTAGCGAGATTTTTAACGACACCTCGGTGCTCATGTCGTTTGTTGAGCCACGTATCACGCTGAGGATGTTCCTGGATGACTGCCGCCTGGCCCGTAACTGCGTTATCGCGCAGCAGCCGCTAACCTCAGTACAACTGCTGTTGCTGGATTGCCAGTACCGACAGATTACTCACCCTGTGCAGCGGGCATTTGAAGAACGGCGTACGCGCATTAATCCTGCGTCGTATCTGGCGTCCGATGAGGCGACGGTTCGCCAGTTTTGGGAAAACGCAAAGCAAAAAGACGAGCAGGCAGGGGGCGATAAACAGGAAATCGCAGACAGTATCGATCCGCCGGAGAAGCGGGCCAGGCGCACGGCGGAAGAACGTGACCAGCTGATTTCCGGCATGTTGTGGGTAGCGGTCGGCGTGATGGTGCTGGTGATTTCGCTGGGCGCGTTCTGGTTATTCACTTCGCCAGCGCCACAAGCGTCTTCCGGGCTATCCGTTGAAATCGTGCAGGAGGAGCCACGGCGTGATGCCCCTGGTGCGCGGGAGTCGGTGACCCGAATGGGCATCACCTGGGATGCCTTTAACATGCGCGCGGCTATCGAGCGCAACGACACCCGTGTGACGTCACTTTTCCTGCAGGGCGGGATGGACTGGAAGCTGGCGTGGACGGAGCAGGCATTCTCGGCAGGCAATACCGAGGTGTTGAGGCTGCTGCTGCGTTACCCTTCGCAGATGAGTGAGAGTAAGCCATGTCGGCAGTTTATGACCACGGTCAGCCATGCGATGGCGAATGGGGCGTCGCTCACATCGCTGCATAAAAGCTATCTGCAAAGTTTTTGCTCGGTGCCGGCGGTTGTCGCGCGTCAGCAGTATGACCTTGAACAGGCCGAGCTACGCGTTCGCGCGCAGCCAAGCCCAGAGAACAAGAAATGGCAGAAAATTCACGCCGAACTGTACGATGCGATTAACTGACGGTCTGATAATTCAGACCGTCAGCTGCTAGGGTTCGCCATACAGACCGATGAGTCGGCGTACCACGCCATTGGTCCAGCCAAAGCCGTCCTGCAACGGATATTCTCCGCCGCCGCCTTCGCGCGGCGCGGCGTCGGCGATGTGGTATTTTTCGATAAGCTTGTGGTGTTCCTGATAAAAGAGATTCACCGTTTTCAACCAGTTACGGGCGATTTCATCCCCGAGATGGTCGTCGCCGTAAAGTTTGAAACCCTGGATCGCCATCCACTGCAGCGGCGCCCAGCCGTTGGGTTTATCCCATTGCTCGCCCGTTTCATGCTCCGTGGCTAAAATTCCTCCGGGGGTTAGCAGGCGACTGCGGACCGCATTGGCAAGTCGGTCGGCTTGTTCATGCGTTGCCATGCCGACATACAGCGGCACAATACTGGCGGCAGAGAACAGGGCCATTTGTTCGCGCCGCCAGTCGTAATCGCGATAGCAGCCGTTTTCATCGTCCCAGAGATAGCGATTCACCGCATCGCGGCGGTCATTGGCTTTCTGGCGAAACTGCGCTTCAGTGTCTTTGTCGCCTTTCAGTGCGGAAATATTGGCGATAGTGCTCTCCAGCTTGTAGAGGAACGCGTTCAGGTCAATAGGGATGAACTGAGTGGTGCGTATGCTGGCAAGACGGCCTGCATCGCGTAGCCAGCGCGAGGAGTAATCCCAGCCGGAGGCCGCGCCCGCGCGCAAATCCCGATACACTTCATTGGGTGGGCGACCCGAATGCTTGGCGGTTTCGACGTCTTCAAGCCACGACTCATCGCGCGGCGTATCACGATCGTCCCAATAGCGGTTGAGCAGGGAGCCGTCCGACATTCTGATCACGTGACGGTAGGCCTGGTTGAGTACCAGGGAATCTGCGCCATCCATCCAGAACGCGTACTCCATTTTTAGATGATCAAGGTAACGACGCGCGCCGCGTACGCCATCCTCTTCAAACAGTTCGACCATCAGCGCAAAGACCGGCGGCTGCGAGCGACTCAGGTAGTAAGTACGGTTACCGTTCGGGATGTGACCATAGTTTTCAATCATCCAGGCAAAGTTATCCGCCATACATTTCAGCAGATCTTCGCGACCGCTCTCCGCCAGACCCAGCATGGTGAAGTAGGAATCCCAGTAGTAGGTTTCACTAAAACGCCCGCCGGGCACAATATATGACTGCGGTAACGCCAGCAGCGAGGACCAGGGAATGTGATCCTGTGGTTCGCGCGTCAGCACCGGCCACAGTTGATCGATATGCTCTTTCAGCGAATTTGCCGGGTCAGAAACATATTCACTGGAGGGCGTTTCCGGGAGCCAGAAGTGGTTCTCGACGAAGCGTCGCAGATCAAAGTCGCGGTGGCGTTTAACCTTGCGATAGCGGATCAAAATATCCAGCGGATCCATTTTCGGCGCACAGTCGGGGAAGGTTTTGCTATCGGCAAACAGTTTCGACGACTGAACGTGTTCGAACAGCTCGAGGTAACGATCGGCGGGAGTTAACGCATCTGAGGCGGGTAACCCTTCAATCATCTCTGGTTCAGGCTCCGCCTCAATCATTTCATCCAGCTTTAACTCGCACGGATCCATTTCATAAAGCAGATCGATGTCGATCGTCATTTCTTCAGAAGGGGCGTGGGGTAGTTTCTGGTTGAGCATAATGCGAAAGACCTCCGATGGACGTTGAAAGATTAAGGCTATTGCCCGCTCGTCAATTAAGCGTAGACATTCGCTTCGGTATCTGGTGAGTAAAGCGTGCGGTCGATCACATTTTAGTGCTGCGCAATATCCAAAAAGTAAATCTATCCCAATGAAAATAATGCAGAATTCCGAATTCTGCACAACCTGAGGATATTCCATTTTCAGAACATTCGATTGCAACGAGGTGTGAACACAACCTGGTAACGTTTAACTCTATAATAGGCACAGGCTATTCTATCGATAGTTCTCCTCCATGTAATTGCTTGATACTTATCAAAATAGTAATCCCCTCATTTCCTATGATGGTCAGGTCTGACAAAGACTGTCTATTAATTATTCTAATTTTCTGGGTCACAATAACTCACAACGGTGAGGGTAAAATAATGAAAATCATTACCCGTCTTACCGTGATTGCCATAGCTGGCGTCGCGATTTGTTATTTTGGATTATCCGGTTATGTGTGGTATCACGATAATCAACGGAGTAAACAGGCTGATGTTCAGGCCTCTACGCTGGAAGAAAATAATAAAGTACTAGGGTTCTTACGTGAAAAAGGATGCGATTATTGTCACACTCCTTCGGCTGAATTACCTTTCTATTCTTCTTTTCCCGTCGCTAAGCAGTTGATGAATTACGATATTCAACTGGGATACAAATCATTCAATCTGGAGGCCGTTCGTGCGGCGCTGGTCGCGGATAAACCCGTTTCGCAAAGCGATCTGAATAAAATTGAGTGGGTGATGCAGTACGAGACCATGCCGCCGACGCGTTATACCGCACTGCACTGGGCTGGCAAAGTAAGCGATACGGAGCGAGCAGAGATCCTGGGCTGGATTGCGAAACAGCGTGAGCAGTACTACGCCAGTAACGATACTGCCACGCAGCATCGTAATGAACCTGTACAGCCGATACCGGAAAGCATCCCGACCGATGCCCGCAAAGTAGCGCTTGGTTTTACGCTTTACCATGACCCGCGTATTTCCGGCGACAGCACGATTTCTTGCGCGCACTGTCACGCCCTGAATGCGGGCGGCGTGGATGGCCGGAAAACGTCAATCGGTGTAGGCGGCGCGGTTGGCCCTATCAATGCGCCAACGGTATTTAACTCGGTCTTTAACGTTGAGCAATTCTGGGATGGCCGTGCGCCAACACTGCAGGCGCAGGCCGGTGGCCCACCGTTGAACCCTATCGAAATGGCGTCTAAATCCTGGGATGAAATTATCCAGAAACTGGACAAGGATCCGCAACTTAAGCAAGAGTTCATTGCCGTTTATCCGCAGGGATTCAGTGGGGATAATATTACCGATGCGATTGCTGAGTTTGAGAAAACGCTGATTACGCCAAATTCGCCGTTTGATAAATGGCTGCGTGGTGATGAAGCGGCCTTAACCGCTCAGCAAAAACATGGCTATCAGTTGTTTAAAGATAATAAGTGCGCGACCTGTCATGGCGGTATTATTTTAGGCGGACGTTCATTTGAGCCATTGGGGCTGAAAAAGGACTTTAATTTCGGCGAGGTCACTGCTGCAGATATTGGCCGCATGAACGTCACCAATGAATTACGTGACAAGCTGCGTCAGAAAGTCCCTGGATTGCGTAACGTTGCGCTGACTGCGCCTTATTTCCATCGCGGTGATGTGCCTACGCTCGACGGTGCGGTAAAACTGATGCTGCGTTATCAAGTGGGTAAAGAACTGCCGCAGGAAGATATCGACGATATCGTGGCATTCCTCGAAAGCCTTAATGGGGTATATACACCGTATATGCAGGGTAAATAATTTCTCTGTGGTCCAGATTCGGACGTAAAAAAACCGACTTCACGTCGGTTTTTTTACGCTTCAGCCCGAGTTGGTGGTTCTGGCCGAAGTGAGAGTTCCATCATCTAACGCTTCAATCGTATTACCTTACCGGTAGTATTGCAAGAATACGCTGGTTGTTTTGATTAAAACAACTGTATACTTATCCAGTTAGCTCTGAAGCATTTTCATTCCGGACGCGCGCTAAACGCTTTCTAAGTCCTGATCGGCTGTACGGGTGGTGCCGTTGGCCGATGCTCTGGCCGGAGTGAGAGTTCCATCATCTAACACTGGGACATGCGCCGTGACAGGCAATGGATGAGTAAGCGGATGCATTCTCACTCCATCTGATGGAGAAAACGGGTGATTGATAAAGCAATCATCGTTCTGGGAGCGTTAATCGCGTTGCTGGAGCTGATCCGCTATCTGCTGCAACTGCTGAACTGATAGCGGAAACGTAACTAAGGGCAAAGAGCTAACCCCTCTTTGCCCTTTAACATTCCTGAAGCGCGATTAACGCATGGTCACGAACTCTTCAGATGCCGTTGGGTGAATGGCAACGGTGTTATCAAAGTCTTTCTTGGTTGCGCCCATTTTCAGAGCGACCGCGAAGCCTTGCAGCATTTCATCCATCCCAAAACCAATGCCATGAATACCGACAATCTTCTCTTCCGGACCGACGCAAACCAGCTTCATGCGGCACGGCTGACGGTGGGTGGTGACAGCGGTATACATCGCGGTAAACGATGATTTATACACTTTCACCTGATCATCGCCGTGCTGTTCGCGAGCCTGCTGCTCGGTCAGGCCCACGGTACCAATAGGCGGATGGCTGAAGACCACGGTCGGGATGTTGCTGTAGTCCAGATGCTCGTCCGGCTTGTTGTTAAACAGACGCTCGGACAGACGGCGGCCCGCGGCAACGGCAACCGGCGTCAGCTCAACGGCCCCGGTGTTATCGCCGACGGCATAAATACCCGGCACGCTGGTGTTCTGGAATTTATCAACGACGATGTAGCCTTTTTCGTTGGTTTTCACGCCAGTAACCGCCAGGTTGAAGTTGTCGGTGGCAGGTTCACGACCGATCGCCCAAATCAGGCAATCTACCGTTTCGCTACGACCATCTTCCAGTTGCAGGGTCAGGCTGCCATCAGCGTTTTTAACGACCGCTTTTGGTATCGCGTGAGTATGCAGAGTCGGGCCTTCGGCGTTCATCACCTCAACCAGCGTGTCGACGATCATTGGGTCGAAGCTGCGCAGCGGCGCGTGTTTACGCACGAACAGATGCGTTTGTGCAC
The DNA here is from genome assembly GCF_030336655.1 of Citrobacter sp. Cb041. NCBI lineage: Bacteria > Pseudomonadati > Pseudomonadota > Gammaproteobacteria > Enterobacterales > Enterobacteriaceae > Citrobacter > Citrobacter sp. Cb041. The sequence goes on from NZ_JAOWDD010000036.1 coordinate 278,062, forward strand.
CCAGACCGTTAATTACGCCCGCCAGTTCAACGGCGATGTAGCCTGCACCAACAACGGCCACGCGTTTTGGCAGCGCGGGCAGCTCAAAGAAACCGTCGGAGTCGATACCGTATTCCACACCCGGAATGCTTGGATGGCTCGGGCGACCACCGGTAGCAATCAAAATATGATCGGCAGTAATGGTTTCACCGTTCACTTCAATGGTTTTGGCATCCACAAAGCGGGCAAAGCCTTTAATCACATCGACATTATTTTTGCCCAGCACGTTGTCGTACGAGGTATGAATGCGATCAATATAAGCGGTACGCGTGGCGATCAGTTTATCCCAATCGAACTTATTGATGGTGGTGTCGAAACCGTAATCCGGCCCGTACATGTGGATTGCTTCGCGGACCTGTGCGGCATGCCACATCACTTTTTTCGGTACGCAGCCAACGTTAACGCAGGTGCCGCCTAGCTCTTTGGCTTCAATCAGCGCGCATTTCTGGCCGTACATTGCTGCACGGTTAATGGAGGCAATACCGCCGCTGCCGCCGCCAATAGCGATGTAATCATAGTGCTTGGTCATGACCGCTCCTTCATGTTCATTGTAGGGCGGAGAAGCGTTACGCCATCCGCCAAAATATTCGCGATTGTATACCTGAAATTAAAAGGTTCCACCGATGACTGCGATTACTCCGGCACGATCCAGCTTACCGACGTATGACCGGTTCCTGCCGGAACCAGTTTGCTGTGCAACCACGGCAGGACACTGTTCATCTGCTGTTCCAGCTTCCACGGCGGGTTTATTACAATCATGCCGGACGCCGTCATGCCGCGCTGATCGCTGTCCGGGCGCACCGCCAGCTCAATCTGGAGAATTTTGCGGATACCGGTATCTTCCAGGTCGTGGATCATGCGTTTGATTTGCTGGCGCAGAACTACCGGATACCACAGCGCATAGGTGCCGGTTGCGAAACGCTTATAGCCTTCGTTAATACCGGTCACCACCGCCTGGTAGTCGCTTTTGATTTCGTAGGGGGGATCGATAAGGATCAGCCCGCGACGGGAAACCGGCGGTAATTTTGCTTTTAGCTGCTGATAACCATCGGCTTTGGCCACGCGTGCGCGCTCATCTTTCTGGAATTCGCCGCGCAGCAAAGGAAAGTCGCTCGGGTGCAGTTCCGTTAATTGCAGGCTGTCCTGTTCTCGCAGCAGCTGGCGAGCAATTAACGGAGAGCCGGGGTAGTAGCGCAACTGGCCGCTACGGTTGAAGTGCTTCACCACGCCAATGTAGGGTTCCAGTTCGGAAGGCAAATCGTCCTGCTGCCAGATACGGGCGATCCCTTCCAGATATTCACCGGTACGTTCGGCATGCTCACTGCTCAGCTGATAACGGCCTGCGCCAGCATGGGTATCCAGATAGAGAAACGGTTTTTCTTTCTCTTTAAGCGATTCGATGATCAGGCTCTGGACGGTGTGTTTAAGGACGTCGGCGTGGTTGCCAGCGTGATAACTGTGGCGATAACTCAGCATGGGTAAACGTGTTCCAGGTTATAAACGTAGGCCCGAAAACAGCGCAATATCGGGCGAAAATAAAGCGTATCGCCACAGTATACAGAAAAGTCGTCACTGCCGCGAAAGCGCAACGCCTGGCATTGAAATCCTCTACACTTAACCCCATTGTACAAATTAATATGCACAGCGCCGGATACGCGCTTCATTCACTCTTTTCAACAGGACCGCGCTAATGACCAATCCATTGCTGACCCCCTTCGAACTGCCGCCGTTTTCTAAAATTCAGCTTGAGCACGTCGTGCCTGCCGTGACTAAGGCGCTGAACAATTGCCGCGAAAACGTTGAGCGAGTGGTTGCGCAGGGCGCGCCGTACACCTGGGAAAATCTTTGCCAGCCGTTGGCGGAAGTTGACGATGTGCTGGGGCGTATTTTCTCTCCGGTTAGCCACCTGAACTCGGTGAAAAACAGCCCGGAATTGCGCGAAGCCTACGAACAAACGCTGCCGCTGCTGTCTGAATACAGCACCTGGGTTGGACAACATGAAGGTCTGTACAAAGCGTACCGCGACCTGCGTGACGGCGATCATTACGCCACCCTGAACACCGCACAGAAAAAAGCGGTCGATAACGCGCTGCGCGATTTTGAGCTTTCTGGTATTGGTCTGCCGAAGGAAAAACAGCTGCGCTATGGTGAGATTGCCACCCGCCTGTCTGAGCTGGGCAATCTCTACAGCAATAACGTCCTCGATGCCACGATGGGCTGGACTAAGCTGGTGACTGATGAAGCGGAACTCTCCGGCATGCCGGAAAGCGCGCTGGCGGCTGCAAAAGCCCAGGCTGATGCTAAACAGCAGGAAGGCTACCTGTTAACGCTGGATATCCCAAGCTACCTGCCGGTGATGACCTACTGTGATAACCAGGGGCTGCGTGAGGAGATGTATCGCGCTTACTCCACTCGCGCGTCTGACCAGGGGCCAAACGCTGGTAAATGGGACAACAGCCCGATAATGGAAGAGATCCTCGCGCTGCGCCACGAGCTGGCACAGCTGCTGGGCTTTGAAAGCTACGCTTTTAAATCTCTGTCCACCAAAATGGCGGAAAACCCGCAGCAGGTACTCGACTTCCTTACCGACCTGGCGAAACGTGCCCGTCCTCAGGGTGAGAAAGAGCTGGCTCAACTGCGCGCCTTCGCGAAAGCAGAATTTGGTGTCGATGAGCTGCAGCCGTGGGATATCGCTTACTACAGCGAGAAACAAAAACAGCACCTCTATAGCATCAGCGACGAGCAGCTGCGTCCATACTTCCCGGAAAACAAAGCCGTTAACGGCCTGTTTGAAGTGGTTAAACGTATTTACGGCATTACCGCTAAAGAGCGCACTGATGTTGACGTCTGGCACCCGGAAGTACGTTTCTTCGAACTGTATGACGAAAACAACGAACTGCGCGGCAGTTTCTATCTTGACCTGTATGCCCGTGAACATAAACGTGGCGGGGCGTGGATGGACGACTGCGTCGGCCAGATGCGTAAAGCCGACGGTACGCTGCAAAAGCCTGTTGCCTACCTGACCTGTAACTTTAACCGCCCGGTGAACGGCAAACCCGCGCTGTTTACCCACGATGAAGTGATCACCCTGTTCCACGAGTTCGGCCACGGTCTGCACCATATGCTGACCCGTATCGAAACCGCCGGTGTTTCAGGTATCAACGGCGTGCCGTGGGATGCGGTCGAACTGCCGAGCCAGTTTATGGAGAACTGGTGCTGGGAGCCCGAAGCGCTGGCATTTATCTCTGGTCACTTTGAGACCGGTGAGCCGCTGCCCAAGGAGCTGCTGGATAAAATGCTGGCGGCGAAAAACTATCAGGCGGCGCTGTTTATTCTGCGTCAACTAGAGTTTGGCCTGTTTGATTTCCGTCTGCACGCGGAGTTTAACCCACAGCAAGGGGCGAAAATCCTCGAAACGCTGGCGGAAATTAAAAAGCAGGTCGCCGTGGTGCCGGGCCCAACGTGGGGCCGCTTCCCGCATGCCTTCAGCCACATTTTTGCTGGTGGCTATGCGGCGGGTTACTACAGCTACCTGTGGGCCGACGTGCTGGCGGCGGATGCATTCTCTCGCTTTGAAGATGAAGGGATTTTCAACCGTCAAACCGGACAATCGTTCCTCGATAACATTCTCACCCGTGGTGGTTCTGAAGAGCCGATGGAACTGTTCAAGCGCTTCCGTGGCCGTGAGCCGCAACTGGATGCAATGCTGGAGCATTACGGGATTAAAGGCTGATTATTCACGTGAAAATCTGCTTAGTAGATGAAACAGGCGCCGGAGACGGCGCCTTATCTGTTCTTGCCGTCCGCTGGGATCTTACGCACGATGAAGATAACCTGATGGCGCTGGTGATGACACCCGAACATCTGGAACTGCGTAAACGTGATGAGCCCAAACTCGGCGGTATCTTCGTGGATTTCGTTGGCGGTGCGATGGCCCATCGGCGCAAATTTGGCGGTGGTCGCGGCGAAGCGGTGGCGAAGGCGGTTGGCATTAAAGGCGATTACCTGCCGGATGTGGTTGATGCGACTGCAGGGCTGGGGCGCGATGCGTTTGTGCTGGCCTCAGTAGGCTGCCGCGTGCGAATGCTGGAACGTAACCCGGTCGTGGCGGCTCTGTTGGATGATGGCCTGGCGCGAGGGTATGCTGACCCGGAAATCGGTCCGTGGCTGCAGGAACGTTTACAACTGATCCACGCCTCAAGCCTGACGGCGTTAACCGATATCACCCCGCGTCCGCAGGTGGTGTACCTCGACCCGATGTTTCCGCATAAGCAGAAAAGCGCGCTGGTAAAAAAAGAGATGCGCGTGTTTCAGTCGTTGGTGGGACCGGACCTGGATGCGGATGGGCTGCTGGAGCCTGCGCGTCAGCTAGCCACTAAACGTGTGGTAGTGAAGCGCCCGGATTACGCACCGCCGCTGGCGGATATCGCCACGCCGAACGCGGTAGTTACGAAAGGGCATCGGTTTGATATTTACGCGGGGACTCCTGAATAGCCTTTCCACTTAACTCGATCATGGGTGGTGGTCATCATAATGCTCCCAAATCTTCGGATGTTGGCGCTTATTTAAAAATAAGCGCCAATGATATTAGCTTATTCACCTAAACCATTTTCGATTTCGGCGCTAAGTTTTTGTAATGCAATTTGGGCATCTTCACCCAGGAATACGATATTGACTTCATGGCCTTTTTTTATACCCAGGGACATGAGAGCCATTAGACTCTTTGCATTTACGTATTTATCACTTCTTGCAAGATTTGCGATCTTAACTTCACATTTAAAGGGTTTTAATGTCGCAACCAGGTTTGCTCCTGGACGAGCATGTAGACCATGCTCATTTTTTATGATGAAACGAGCATTGCAATTGGCATCAGGCATCATAATTAACACTGTGTCGTTGGAATTAAATTTTCAGCATCCAGCGCTAAATATTGCTGTGCAACATTAAGCGTCACAGGGTGATTTTTAGGTAAGCCAATGATTTCGGCAGCGGTAGTCAGCAATCCCATTCGTTGCATTTTCTGTTGCAGTTTGACAGAGGCTTGATCGTCTTCGGCATAATAAGCAAGGCCGCAAGCGATCGCTTTTGTGAGGGGGGTGTAATCGAGGTCGTGTTTAAGACAAAGTTGCACTACACCCATTAAGCGATCCTGATAAGCCAATTTCCGAATAGGATCATAGGCGACACGATGAATCGAATCCGGGAGTTCGTTTTTAGCTTTAGGTAAGTACTCCAGATCTTTTAATGCTTCACGCGTGATTTGTGGGTATTCGGTCATTACCGCAGTAATTGTGACATCGTGTACCGCATTGGCCAAATCTGAAACCTGAGGATCGGCTGAGGCATCAGGAATGGTTTTGTAACCTTTCAGATGTCCATACCAGGCGGTAGTAGCGTGAGGGCCATTAATGGTAAATACTTTGATGTCTTTGAGCATTTCCAGATGTTCGCGTGGCTCTAGCCATTCCACACCACTGATGTCGTTATAAAGAGGAGTTTGAATGATCAAAGAGGCAACGGCGGTGCTGTCTATCTGGGTTGCGTAGTGCGTTTTGGCATCGGTGGAGCGTCTGACAATTGAGTCGCGGATCGCTACGTGGGTGTCGAACCATTGACGCGCTTCAGCAGATGGGATTGCGTCACGGTACCAGCCTTCAATATCTTTAATAATATGATTTTTATTTGTCAGGCAAATTAATGACATTTTTTTGTTTGGGTCAATATGATATTGATGCTCAAAACATTTGCCAAGATACTGAGCGGATTCTGCAAAATCCTCTGGATAAAGTGGACACATAATGACAGAAGACTCAAGAAAGTCATTCATGACAGAATAGTTGTCATCGGTCAAAAAAGCATTAAAGTTGGTGATTTCGTGTAAAATGATGTCATCAGTACGAAAAACCTGAACGGTATATTTGTTTTCACGGTTCAGTTCATCAATAACTCTTTGGTCTTTATCCAGAAATGTTATATCCCAGCCAGCATTGTCAAACGTTTCGCCCACAAAGCCTTTACCAAGGCGGCCAGCGCCTATAATTAATACGCGTTTCATTATAACTCCTCATATTATTAGATATCCTTGCTCGTGAATATATGATTTATATCCTTGAGTGAGGACACCACGAAATTAGATCTGGTCTCAAGTTTTTCTTCGGTTACAAGAATGGCAACTTCATTTGAGACTTCAGCCATTTTTTGTTTGGTATAACACTCATCCAGATCGGGAATAGTTACACCGACTTCACTGTCAACATGCGCAACACCCATAAAGTATATATCCGGGCGAATAGCATTTAATTCACGAATAGTTTCAGCACCAATTAAAACCAAAGAGTTTTTATAAAGCCTGCCCCCTAATCCTATAACCTCTACATTCTTGTAATCACTTAATAAATGCAGAATAGGGATGTTATTAGAAACAACAGTGCATTTTAAATCTTTGGGTATTAGCTTTATGAGTTCGTAGTTAGTTGTTCCTCCGTCAATTAAAATGACGCTATTTTCTTTAATTAAATGTACGGCTTTCTTTGCCAGCTTTACTTTCTCACTGGTGTTCAGATCCTGCCGGATATTAAACTCAGTGATGGCAGGCCCGACGCGTATTGCGCCACTATGAACACGATGAATTACTCCTTGATTCGCAAGCTCATTTAAGTCGCGTCTTATGGTGTCCTCAGAAACCTTAAGACGCTCACTTAATTTACTGACAACAATCTTTTTCTCTTTCTCAAGTATTTGAAGAATAATATCTTGTCTTGCCGCTTTCATCGTAATGACTCATTTTATTCAGAGAATAATGAGTATATCTTAGATGTTTAGCACTTGTAAAATATATTCTATGGAATTAGCGGTTCGTAATGCCTGAACATTCTTTTCTTCAATGCAAATTAAGGCGATTTTATTTAACAAGTCCATATGTTCGCCTTCTTTACCCGCGATACCTATGGTTATATAGGCAGTATTTCCATCACCAAAGTCTATACCGTCAGGAAACTGTACTAAAGAAATGCCTGACTTAATGATTTCGCAATCTGAACCATCCGTACCATGTGGTATTGCTAAACCATTGCCTAAATAAGTTGAAACAATCTCCTCTCTGAGTTTCATTCTCTGAACGTATTTATCTGTCACATAGCCATTCATTCTCAGAATATTTCCAGTAAGGGTTATAGCTTCAAATTTATCGTTGGCATGTGCATTAAGAATAATGTTCTCGGGGATAAAGATGTCACTCATGCTGGCACCTCTTCATGGTTTTCATGATTATGCGATTTTATAAACGCAACTGTTTCGTCATAATCACTCAACTTAATAAAGTTATTAACGGTCATAAACACAGTATCGGTGTTTTCACAGCTTAATTTTGCGCGCTCAAGGAGCCCAGATAAAGTAATTACCATATCGTAGTCTCTACCCACTCGGTTTGCTGAATCGTTAATAACCTTAATATAGCCGAGCCCTTCTTCTTGTAGTCGTTTACGTAGAACAGAAGCGCCCATTGCGCTAGAACCCATCCCGGAATCACATGCGACTAATATACGTTGCACCTTTTTTACGCTGGTATTGGATAAGCCCGGGACAAAATCAGCCACAGATTTAACCTGACGCCCGCCGACAGTCACTGGGCTTTCATCATCATCTTCTGAACCGGGGCTGATTTTAAGTATTAACCAGCCCAGCGCGCATGACACGATAAATCCTGCGCTGATGGACACCAGATTGGCAACGATGGCGCTTTTCGGCGTCATCATGGCGATAGCGATTAAACTGCCTGGAGATGCAACGCCGATCAACCCGCCTTCCATGATGACTTGTAAGAATAAGGAGACGGCAAGTCCTCCCATTGTGGCGAATACCAGTAATGGATTTGCCAGCACAAACGGAAAATAGACTTCACCGATCCCCGCTATACCTGCAATAAACATCGCCATCGGTGCTGTTTTCTTCGCGCGTCCACGTCCAAACAGGGCTATCGCCATTAATGTTCCGAGCAGTGGGCCATTATTGGTATCCACCAGGAACATGATTGATTTACCCAGTTCGGGAACCTGGGCGAAACCAATTGGTGCGAGAATGCCGTGGTTAACCACATTATTCAGGAACAGAACCTGAGCGGGCGCCATAAACACGGACAGTAAAGGGAGTAAATTATTGCTGGTACACCAGTTTACCCCTGACGTGATAATGACAATCAGCAGGCGGATAACCGGCCCAACGGTCATATAGGCGAAAATAGCGCATATCAGGCCAATAATTCCGAGACTGAAATTATTGACGAACATTTCAAATCCCGGCTTAATTTTGTCCTGCACTTTTTGGTCAAATTTCTTCAACAGCCAGGAAGAGAGTGGCCCCATGACCATCGCCCCACTGATCATCGTGATTTCGGACCCGACAATAACGCCCATTGTCGCGAATGCAGCAATGACCCCTCCACGTTGACCGTGGATGTTATATCCTGCGGTATAGCCAATCAGTAATGGAAAAAGGTAATTCAGGATTGGGCCAACCATTTCACCTAATTTTTCATTAGGGAACCAGCCATTAGGGATAAAGATGGCGGCCATTAACCCCCATCCCACAAACGCTCCCAGATTCGGCATAACCATGCCGCTCATAACTCCACCAAACTTTCTAATTTTTGCTAACGCAGGGCTATTGGCAATTCGACTGTTCCCCATGGTCGGCTCCATTCTTATATTGATGAGTGATTAATGATGCGATTTACCGCCGGTAATATTGATTACGGACCCGGTGATATAAGAAGAATGATCGGAAACCAGGAAAGAGATCAGGTCGGCAATCTCTTCAAGTTTCCCCGGACGACCAAGAGGAATAATGCCTTTATAGTCTTTATGAACATGATTTGGATCAGTTCCTCGTGTGTAAGCCAGCGCCCGGAAATTGGCTTCGCTGTTCATTGGCGTTGGTACATTGATGGCTGGCTCAACGCTAACAACGCGCACATTGTGGGGGCCCAACTCTTTCGCCCATGAAAATGTGAAGGCGTTAACGGCGGCTTTCGTTGCGGAATAGCAGCTCTGCCCGCGTGAACCCTGAACACCAGCTTCAGAAGTCATATTGATAATGACGCCTGATTCTTGTTCGACCATCTGGCGCCCAATGGACTGCGATACCAGAAAAACAGCTTTCTGGTTAACATTGACCATAAAGTCGAAATCATCTTCGCTCAGTTCATATTCTGGTTTTTCTTTAAATACATCGACTAACAGGCGTGGACGGCTGACACCAGCATTGTTGACTAAACCGTCTATATGACCAAACCTCTTTACCACTGAGGCCGTGAGCTGCTCAACTTCTGTTTTTTTGGTCACATCGCATTTGATAAAGATGATGTCGTCGAACTGGCTGAAGTTTTTATTGGGTGATAAATCGGCATAAACCACGGTTGCACCGTTGGCGTAGAGATTCTCAACCATTTTTTCACCCAGGCCCATACTGCCACCCGTCACGACCACGACTTTACCGGAAAGATCCAACCACTTTGTTGCTTGATCCATTTACGTTCTCCCATTTTTCACGATTGACTGACAGCAGCTGCCTGGGTATTTGACATTCGATGCCCGCAGCATATTGTTTACATGTTGATGCGGTTTTTTGCGTGTTTATAATCTATGCGCAGAAAAACGCATTGCCTACGAAGATCGTTGATTTTTGCGATGCTAATCACAGGATACATTTTAAATTCTTTTAATTCAGTTGGTTGCTTTGGTTTCTGGTGTTTTGCGTAAAGGATCGCATTTCTGGAGTGTACGATTGTTAATCGATTCATTAATGCGTTTATTTGCGCGTTTTCTTTTTTAATGCGTCTTTATGCGTGATTAAAATTGAGGGGAATAATTGATAAAGAAGCATGTATATAACTGATGGGGCATTGCTGGGGAGGTTGTATGGCACTGGCGACTTCCTGACAGAGTGATTGTCCGTCAGGAAGACTATGTTTACTGGAGGTTAGACAAACGGTGCGTATGGGTCAGCCATCTCAAATGCGACGGCTCTTTCCGCTTTCGGCGGATAAATCAGTTCACTGACAATCGATACTTTCAGTTTCTTCGCTTCTGCGCGAGTGAGTTTGACCTGCTGATCCCATCCTTCGGTATACACCGCGCCCCACGCGCCGAGATCCAGACAGGTGACGTACATCTCCTGACGGTACGGTGAAGGTTCTACACCTAGCAGGCTTGCAGCGGCGTTATTACCGGCAAATTTACCCAACAAAATAGCGTGCTGGCAGGTCATTAACGCATGGTTGCCTTTGTTATCGGTGGCGGCGTAGGCCACATCGCCAGTGGCGTAGATATCATCATGACCTAAGACCTGCAGATTGGCATTCACATGCAGGCGACTCTGTCGATCGCGCGGGGCGTTAATCTGTGCTGTCAGGCTATTGGCCTGCACGCCGACGGTCCAGATAACTGTTTGAGAGGCAATAACCTGCCCATCTTTCAGCGTTACGCCGCCAGCATACACGCTTTCTACTTCTGCATTTACCAACCATTCGATGCCCAGTTCAGCGGAGGCTTCGATTATCACGTCGCGTAATTCCTGGCTCCAGCGCCCGGCAGGCTGAGCACCGCGCTCAACTACGACCACTCTGGTCTTAGCATCGGCACCCAGAATCTCACGCAGACGACCAGGTAATTCCAGCGCCATCTCAATCCCGGTAAAGCCGCCGCCACAGACCACCACCGTATTGCGAGCCTCACTTTCCGGCTGTAATGCCAGGTCTGTAATGTGCTGCTCCAGTGCGGTGGCGCTCTCGAGCTGGTCGAGGTCAAACGCATGCTCGGCTGCACCGACAACGGCGTCGCGGTTAACGTGACTCCCGCTGGCGAGTACCAGGCGGTCGTATCGGCGCAGATGAATTTCTCCGTTGGCATCTTTCCAGCTCACCTCTTTAGAGTCCGGGATGATCTGCTCGACGTGACCTTGCAGGAAGTTGACGCCGGTAACGTCAAACAAGGGTTGCAGTGGGGCGACCAGGGTTTGTACGGCGCGTTCATAAAAGCGTGGGCGGACACGCAGCTCAGGCTGTGGTGCAATTACTGTAATATCAATGGCCTGCTGATGTTTATCCGCCAGTCGTGCGGCGCTTAATGCTGCCCACATACCGGCAAAGCCGGCGCCCACGATCAGAATTCGTTTACGCATTGGGGGGTTCTCTCTGGTGACTACGAATAATTTACTCGGATTTTATTTGTCGTAGTTAAGAATTGCAATGCGCTCAGGATCCTTTTTGTCCTGATGTCGTAGGGTGTTTGATTATCTATTTGATAAATATATGATTAAAGTTTTTATATAAATATGAGTTGTGCTGCTGTCTGGAATGAATGAGACGAAAAAGCTACAATTAACTCAGATTCATTTTGGCTGAGATAAGAGAATGGCATTTTACAGTTCCGGGGTTGAGTACGGCATTCATAGCCTGATGTGTATGGTCGACAGCAAGGGCGACGCGCGGGATATGAGCGTGCGGGAAATTGCCGAGCTGCAAAGCGTGCCGTACGACTACCTGGCGAAAATTTTCACCCGTTTGTCGAAAGCGGGCCTGGTGCGCAGCATTGAGGGAAAGGGCGGCGGTTTCCAGTTGGCTAAACCTGCTGAACACATTACGGTGCTGGACGTGGTGAATGCCATTGATGGCGATAAGCGCATCTTTGAGTGTCGTGAAATTCGCCAGCGGCTGGCGGTATTTGAGGAGCATCCGCCGGAGTGGGCCTGTGAAGGCATTTGTGGTGTGCGCTCGGTAATGGATATGGCTCAGCAGCGAATGGAAGAAGCGCTCGGTCAGCATACGATTCTGGATTTGGCGCGCAAAATGTACCGCAAAGCGCCGGACACTTTTGTGGTCGAAGTTCAGGAGTGGATTAACGCGCGCAAAGGGTAGCGATTGAAAATGCCCGGTGCTCATCCTCGGTGAGAAGCGCTTTCCGCTGGCGTGATAAGACCGAAGTCTTAATCAACGCAATATCGTTCATGGTCATGTCCATGCATGATGACCTGTTTGTATAAACTACGCTCTTACAATGCAGGACTTAAAAGGCAAAAAAAACCGCGATGTGACTCGCGGTTAATGTTAAAAAAAGCTTATTTACTGCTATCTGGCGTATTAATCATTCGGTTCAGCCAGGGCACCATAATCGCCATCACCACCGTGACAGCTAGGGTGACCAGGCCTATCTTACTGAAGACGTTGGTGTAGATCGGCAGAGTTTGCAGCGGGTCGGTGATGTTCTCCGGTACGGCAGTAAACGTGGCGACATACCCGCCCATCAGGAAGGCGGCGGCTTGCGTCAGGAACCACATCCCGAGAATAAAGCCCATCAGGTGCTGCGGCACGAGAGCGGCGACCATCGCCAGTCCCAGGGCACTAATCAGCAGTTCACCCAGGCTCTGGAACAGATATACCAGCACGATAAACCACGGCGATGTCAGCCCCTGCGCATCCGCAAACCACATCCCGGCAGCTGCGGCCGTCAGGAAGCCCAACGAGCACAGGAACATACCGAGCGTAAATTTCATCGGCATAGTCAGGTCTTTGCCTTTGTTTCCCAGACGGGTATAGATCGCGGCCAATACCGGACTTGCCAGCACCACCCAGAACGGGTTCAGCGCCTGGAAGCTCACTGGGTTAATGGCGAAACCGAGAATTTCATGGTGCACGTTATTGATAGCAAAGAAGTTCAGCGATGTCGGCATCTGCGCGTACAGCACGTAGAACACAACCGCTTCCAGCATCAGGATGAAGGCCACGAACATCTTGTTGCGCCCGGTTTTATCCAGTTTGAATGCCTGACGGAAGAAGATGATAGTCACGGCAATCGACAAGACGATCAGCACCAGGTTGGCAATCTGCACGTTGTGCATCAGCCAGGCGCAGACAAATACCATCACTACCGTACCGGCCAGCACGTACAGCAGATTACGGAAATTCAGCGGCTTATGGTCTGGCTCAGAACCGATATTTTTTACCATCCCACGGCAGGCAAAGTAGACCAGCAGCGCGACGATAAGCCCGGCTCCGCACAGGTTGTAGGTCACCGCGTAGCCAAACTTATCGGCAATCACCGGCGCCAGCGACAGCGACAGCAACGAACCGATGTTAATCGACATATAAAACAGGGTGAAAGCACCGTCCAGACGGGCGTCTTTTGGTGGATAGCATTTTGACAACAGGCTTGCCGGGTTGGCTTTAAACAGCCCGTTACCGACGGCAATGGTACCCAAAGCAATAAAGATCAGATCGGGCTTGAGCAGCGACATCCCGGTCATGAAGTAGCCGATTGCCAGCACAATGGCACCGAGAACCAGCGTGCGCTTGGTGCCTAACAGGTGGTCGCCGACGTAGCCGCCGATCGAGATCAGGCCGTAGACCAGCGCAGCAAAGGCACCAAAGGTGACAAATGCCTGTTCCTGTGAAAATCCTAGCTGCTTAACAAAGAATACCGCCAGGATGCCCTGAACGCCGTAATAGCCAAATCGTTCCCATAATTCTACAAAGAAGATCATGAAGAACGGACGAGGTTGCTGCAGCAAGCCCGTAGGTGCAGTTTTATTCATATTCCATCGCCTTTCAAAGCCATCCCGAAAAGTATGAACGCGTATGCTTAAACGCGCCGAAAAAGTCTTATTTTGTTATAGACTGCGGCTATTAGCCGCTAGAGTAGAGTATTATAGAGATGGTTTTCGATCCAATTAGTTGATCACACTAATTATGATTTGTTTGTTGGATTGATGTACTAATTGTGTCCGAATGATAAAAACAAAAACGCCCGCACAGGCGGGCGTTTACAGGCTTAACTACTTGCAGCAGGCCGGGCTATTTCCCGGCGGCAAGCATTTATGCTTCTTCGTCGTCACGCAGCGGAACAATCAACATGTCGACGTGGACGGTGTTGATCAGTTGGCGCGCGGAGGACATCAGTTTGCTCCAGAAATCCTGGTGGTGACCACAAACGACCAGGTCCATGTCGTATTTTTTGATGGCATCAACCAGAACCTGACCCAGGTCGCCGCTACCGCTCAGGGTTTCGGTGATAGGGTAGCCTGCGTTGGTGGACAGCTCGGTTAACGCGTGGTGGGTTTCTTCAGAAATGCGTTTCTGCATGTCGCCCAGATTCACGTCGATAAGGCCGGTGTACAGGTCGGAATAGTTTACGTCAACGTGGATAAGGGAAACTTTAGCATTGTAAGGCCGCGCCATAGAGACCGCTTTTTCAACCAGAACTTTGCTTTCCGGAGAAAGATCAACCGCGATAAGAATGTGTTTATAAGCCATAGTGTTACTCCTTCCATAAGTTGTCGATGACTAGCCTGCTGGCGTTTCTCTGCCGCCGCGTCATCCGCGTCCTGCGAACCTTGTGCGCGGGGCTAGCCCAGTCGTAAAAACGTACCATATAAGGACTATCCTTACATTATAGCGACCAGAATAATCCGTCAATCCGCCTTGCTTGCCAAGCAGTTAAACAAATTTTTTAGTTAATTGCATTGATAGCGATTAACCTTCTGGCAAAAAAATTAACTAATCTCCTACACTATCTAGAGGGGCGTTCGAATGCGTGATACTAATACGAACGGTTTCTTCAGTACTCTTCACTGAATGGTTTGGCAGGGTATCGGGGAGCGGTAGTCCCGGAAAGGAGTTCCGTGGGCGGGTCGCCGGGGAGGGGGTATGATAAGCACCATTGCATTGTTCTGGGCTTTATGTGTCGTTTGCATTGTTAATATGGCGCGCTATTTTTCTTCGCTACGCGCACTGCTAGTGGTACTTCGTGGTTGCGATCCATTGCTTTACCAGTATGTAGATGGAGGGGGCTTTTTTACCTCGCATGGGCAACCGAACAAGCAGATGCGTCTGGTGTGGTATATCTACGCTCAGCGTTACCGCGATCATCATGATGATGAATTTATTCGCCGCTGTGAGCGGGTTCGCGGTCAGTTCATTCTCACCAGCGCGCTATGCGGCCTGGTGCTAATCAGCATGGTTGCGCTGATTATCTGGCACTGATTCCAACGACAGATACAAAAAAAGCGGGCCAGTTTCCTGACCCGCTTTTTTACCGCGCATTCGCTTAGATAAGCTTCAGGGAGAGCCAGTACAGCCCGCCGGAAAGAAGAATTGCTGCTGGCAGGGTGAAGACCCAGGCCATCAGAATGCTGGTCACCGTTTTACGCTGCAAACCGCCGCCATCAACAACCATCGTTCCCGCAACGGAAGAGGAGAGAACGTGTGTGGTGGAAACGGGCATACCGGTGTAGCTGGCAAGACCGATAGAGACTGCGGCGGTCATCTGCGCCGACATCCCCTGGGCATAGGTCATGCCTTTTTTACCGATTTTCTCACCGATAGTGGTTGCCACGCGACGCCAGCCAATCATCGTACCAATACCCAGCGCCAGTGCGACGGCCATAATGATCCAGATAGGCGCGTACTCAATGGTGCTCAGCATGTCAGATTTCAGTTTCTTCAGCAGACGCTGATCGTCAGCGCTTACGCCAGGCAGCTTAACCACTTTATCGGTGGTATCAGAGATGCACAGCATAATACGGCGCAACTGACCACGCTGTTCGACGCTTAACTTGTCGTAGGTTTCCAGGTTCGCCAGCATACCTTTCGCACGTTCCAGCGCGTTGATGGTATTCGCCGGGTGGCAATGGAACTCGGTCGGTGTCGCTGGTGCCGCGTCCGTCGGGGACGGAATCAGCTGGTCTACGCCTGTGGCCTGTTTAAGCAGGTCAGGGCGCTGCTGGAAGAAGACTTCGACGTTATTGATTGCATCGCGGGTACGGGTAATTTCGTAACCGGAAGCATTCATATTCACCACGAAACCTGCTGGCGCTACGCCAATCAGCACTAGCATCACCAGACCAATGCCTTTCTGACCATCGTTCGCGCCGTGGGAGAACGCCACGCCGATAGCGGAGAGGATCAGTGCAATACGCGTCCAGAACGGCGGCTTTTTCTTTCCGTCTTTCTTTTCACGTTCTGCCGGCGTCAGGTGGATACGGGCACGTTTTTTCGTACCACTCCAGTAGCGGCGCAGAATGAAAATAAGACCACCTGCAACCACCAGACCGACAATGGGTGAGATGATAAGCGAGGCAAAAATACCGATAACTTTCGGGATGTTAAGTGCATCCACCACCGAGGTGCCGTTCATCAGCGCATTGGTTAAACCAATACCGATAATGGCGCCAATCAGCGTGTGGGAGCTGGATGCAGGCAGACCAAAGTACCAGGTACCCAGGTTCCAGATAATTGCCGCCAGCAACATGGAGAACACCATAGCGAGGCCATGTGACGATCCCATATTAAGCAGCAGATCCGTTGGTAACATATGCACGATGGCATACGCCACGCTGAGACCGCCCAGCAAAACACCAAAGAAGTTGAACACCGCAGCCATGACCACCGCCAATTGCGAACGCATTGCACGGGTATAGATCACAGTTGCGACAGCATTGGCTGTATCATGGAAGCCATTGATTGCTTCGTAGAACAGCACGAAAGCCAGAGCAAGCAATAGTAAAAGCCCGGTATGTAAATCCAGGCCAGCAAACAAATGTAGCATAGGACGTTACGCCATTTTGAGGACATGAACGCGGCGCATTATCAGTGACTTTGGCGGCGCGGGCAAAGTGAAATATAGAGTTTTTTTGATTTGTCTCCTGCTTTGTTTTACACCACTAAAGAATTATCCTATATATTTCAGATAAATACCCTTTATCGGTAGTTTGGTGCTGGTGCGACCACTGAGGAATCTTTACAATTCACTCCCGCTTTTTAGAGAGGATCGCAACGTGGAAAGGTTTGATACCGTTATTATAGGCGCTGGCGCAGCGGGTATGTTTTGTGCCGCGCAGGCAGGACAAGCAGGTAGTCGCGTACTGCTAATTGATAATGGTAAAAAGCCCGGGCGCAAGATTCTCATGTCTGGCGGGGGCCGCTGCAACTTTACCAACCTTTATGTCGAGCCGGCTGCGTATTTGAGCCAAAACCCGCATTTTTGCAAATCGGCGCTGGCGCGTTATACACAGTGGGATTTTATCGATCTGGTGGGTAAGCACGGTATTGCCTGGCATGAAAAAACGCTAGGCCAGCTTTTCTGCGATGATTCCGCCCAGCAAATAGTCGATATGCTGGTGGATGAGTGTGAAAAAGGTAACGTAACTATGCGGTTACGTAGCGAAATCCTGAGCGTTGAGCGAGATGGTGACAATTTTATCCTGGAATTGAATGGGATGAGTGTCGGCACGAAAAAGCTGGTTATTGCCTCCGGTGGTCTCTCTATGCCGGGTCTGGGCGCGACGCCGTTTGGTTATAAAATTGCGGAACAGTTCGGCCTGAACGTTTTGCCTACGCGCGCAGGTCTGGTGCCTTTCACCTTACATAAGCCGCTACTGGAGCAGCTTCAGGTGCTCTCTGGCGTATCCGTTTCTTCCGTTATCACCGCCGAGGACGGCACCGTATTTCGTGAAAACCTGCTCTTTACGCACCGCGGGCTTTCTGGTCCGGCCGTGCTGCAGATTTCCAGTTTTTGGCAGCCAGGTGAATTTGTCAGCATTAATTTGTTGCCGGATGTTGACCTCGCAAGCTTCCTCGATGACCAACGTAGCGCACACCCTAATCAAAGCTTAAAGAACACCCTGGCAATGCAGTTGCCAAAGCGTCTGGTGGAATGCTTACAGCAGTTAGGGCAAATCCCGGATGTCTCGCTGAAGCAGCTTAATGTGCGCGATCAGCAAACGCTGGTTGAGACGCTGACCGAGTGGCGGGTGCAGCCGAACGGTACGGAAGGGTATCGTACCGCTGAAGTCACGTTGGGCGGCGTCGATACCAACGAGCTGTCATCGCGCACGATGGAAGCTCGCAAAGTGCCGGGACTCTACTTTATCGGCGAAGTCATGGACGTCACCGGTTGGCTGGGTGGCTATAACTTCCAGTGGGCGTGGTCGAGCGCCTGGGCATGCGCGCAGGATTTGACACCTGCCTGACCGTGGTGCCCGACAACCTGGGCTGCCGGGCGTTATCATTAGTTCAGACCAAGAAAATACTGGGCGATTTTAAAGTAGATAATCAACCCAGTACCGTCGATAAGCGTGGCGATAAACGGGGCGGAAACCACGGCGGGATCAATGCCGATACGCTTGAGCACCATGGGGATCACTGATGACACCACGGCGCTCCACAACGTAATGCAAACCAGCGTCAGGCTGACGATTAGCGTGATTTCCACTCCGATACCCATCATCCACGCGCGCAAGCAGCCCGCCAGACCCAGCGTCAGGGCGATCAGCAGCGAAGTTGAAACTTCTTTGCGGATCACCCGACCCATATCGCGCAGCCGCACTTCTCCCAGCGCCATTGAACGTACCAGCGTTGAGGTGATCTGCGTACCGCTGTTGCCGCCAGTACCAATTAATAGTGGAATAAAAAAGGCCAGTGCAATAGCAGATTCCAGCGCCTCTTCAAAATGTTGAAGAACGCTGCTGGTATAGGCTTCTGCGACAAAAAGTAGCAGGAGCCAGACAGAACGTTTTTTCCACAATGTCCACGGGCTAATCTCCAGGTAGGGTTTTTCCAGCGGCAACGTTGCCCCCTGAAGCTGAACATCTTCGGTAACATCATCTTCCTGTAGATGAGCGATCTCTTTTTCCATCAGACAACCGACCAGCTCACCTTTCTCAACGACAGCCACCAGATCGAGTTCGCGTTCGGCTAACTCGGCAACGACCTGTGCCCGTTCATCATCTGGCTTTACATGAAATAAACAACTGTCCGTAAGATGGTTGATGTTCAACGATGTATCTTTTTCCTGCAATAAGCGCTTGATGGATAACACCCCGCGCAGCGCTTTTCCAGCTACAACAAAGACCTGGCCTGGAATATCATCCGTTGTGAGCTGGGAGACAAAGTATTCACGAGCGCCGTTCACGCTGAGATGATCCGGCAGGGTAATAAAATCGGTGCGCATATATTGCGCGATAGCATCGCCATTGAAATCCGGCATAGGATGATGGGCGGCGCAGAGTGGCATAGATGACATGGTGTAATTCCCTATAAAAATCTCTCATAGGGGCGAACAAGACAGGGTTAGCGCAGGCGGATCCCTACGTCCTGGTTTTAGCACTGAACAACGTATCTGCCCGATGGTGAAATCGTCAGAAGTTACCTTGGCAACACCTTGATTCGATGGATGCCTGTATTTCCCTGAGTGGCCTCTCTCGATACCAGCAGGGCGGTAACTTGTATTTGTACAGGAGCCTCGCCATAACGAGATCGGTAAATGAGCCACTATTATAGCGATGTCTAATTATTGATTATGTTTATAGTTGTGAATGTTTATCAATCGTTGATATACGAAATATTCCCTGTGCCAGAGCGCGATAGGGCTGAAGTGGAAACTACAACCGAATAGACATATTGAATCCAGGTGTTAGTATTCAATAGACAGCAGTTATGAGTATGCGTGTTTCATTTCCGGCCAGGAACGCTGATGATGACAACATTACTACCCGATTTCACAGCATTTTCGTCATTCACTTCCTGCGCGGCGCAGGTTGCCTTAACGCCTGTCCGCTCTCTGGCCATGGTTTCTTATTCCTTCTCATCCCGGATGGAATCTCCCGCTGAATAGCTATTCAGTGGGCTTTGTGACACGCATCGTTTGATAACAGGGATTACGGCGGGTCGAATATGGATAAGTTTA
This sequence comes from Citrobacter sp. Cb041, assembly GCF_030336655.1. Lineage (NCBI taxonomy): Bacteria > Pseudomonadati > Pseudomonadota > Gammaproteobacteria > Enterobacterales > Enterobacteriaceae > Citrobacter > Citrobacter sp. Cb041. Next base: position 297,834 of record NZ_JAOWDD010000036.1, read on the forward strand.
AGCTTCATGTGATGTGGTGGGGGGCGGGCATCCTGGTCGTGGTGGCCGCGATAGCATGGTGGATGCTCCGCCCTGCCGGAATACCGGAGGGGTTCGCAGCCAGCAACGGCAGAATTGAAGCCACCGAAGTGGATATTGCTACCAAGATTGCCGGGCGAATTGACACGATCCTTGTGTCGGAAGGGCAGTTCGTTCGTCAGGGCGAGGTGTTGGCGAAAATGGATACTCGCGTGCTGCAGGAGCAGCGGCTGGAAGCGATCGCGCAAATCAAAGAGGCCGAAAGCGCGGTGGCGGCGGCGCGAGCGCTGCTGGAACAGCGGCAAAGTGAAATGCGCGCCGCGCAGTCGGTAGTAAAACAGCGCGAGGCGGAGCTGCAGTCGGTTTCTAAACGCCACGTGCGTTCCCGTTCGCTATCCCAGCGTGGGGCCGTGTCTGAGCAACAACTGGATGACGATCGGGCTGCGGCAGAAAGCGCACGCGCCGCGCTGGAATCCGCAAAGGCGCAGGTCTCAGCGGCAAAAGCCGCAATTGAAGCCGCTCGCACCAGCATCATTCAGGCGCAAACCCGCGTAGAAGCCGCGCAGGCCACCGAACGTCGTATTGCGGCTGATATTGATGACAGTGAGCTGAAAGCCCCGCGCGATGGTCGCGTGCAGTACCGCGTTGCTGAACCGGGTGAGGTGCTTTCTGCGGGTGGGCGCGTCCTGAATATGGTCGATCTCAGCGATGTCTACATGACGTTCTTCTTGCCTACCGAACAGGCTGGCTTACTGAAGATTGGCGGCGAAGCGCGCCTGGTGCTGGATGCCGCACCGGATCTGCGTGTTCCGGCGACCATCAGCTTTGTGGCAAGCGTCGCGCAGTTCACACCGAAAACGGTCGAAACCAGCGATGAGCGGCTGAAGCTGATGTTCCGCGTTAAAGCGCGTATCCCGCCAGAGCTGTTGCAGCAGCATCTCGAGTACGTGAAAACCGGTCTGCCGGGCATGGCGTGGGTGCGTATCGATGAAAATCGAGCCTGGCCTGACGACCTGATGGTGAGGTTGCCGCAATGACGCATCTGGCGCTGGTTCCCGTTCCTCCCGTGGCGCACCTTGACGGCGTGAGTCAGCATTACGGGAAAACGGTAGCGCTGAACAATATCACGCTGGATATCCCCGCCCGCTGTATGGTGGGGCTGATTGGCCCGGATGGCGTCGGAAAATCAAGCCTGCTGTCGCTCATCTCCGGCGCGCGTGTCATTGAACACGGTAACGTGATGGTGCTGGGCGGCGATATGCGCGACCCGAAACATCGCCGGGATGTCTGCCCGCGCATTGCCTGGATGCCGCAGGGGCTGGGGAAAAACCTGTACCACACGCTGTCGGTGTATGAGAACGTCGATTTCTTTGCCCGGCTGTTTGGCCATGACAAAGCGGAGCGCGAAGCGCGGATTACCGAGCTGCTGAACAGCACCGGACTGGCGCCGTTTCGCGATCGTCCGGCCGGGAAACTCTCGGGTGGGATGAAGCAAAAGCTGGGGCTGTGCTGCGCGTTGATCCATGACCCGGAACTGTTAATTCTCGATGAACCTACCACCGGGGTCGACCCGCTGTCCCGCGCCCAGTTCTGGGATCTGATTAACAGCATTCGCCAGCGGCAGACCAACATGAGCGTGCTGGTTGCGACCGCCTACATGGAAGAAGCCGAGCGCTTTGACTGGCTGGTGGCGATGAACGCCGGGGAGGTGCTGGCCACCGGGAGCGCGCAGCAGCTACGCGAAAAAACCAACTCCGACACGCTGGAGCAGGCGTTTATCGCGCTGTTACCCGAAGCCCAGCGTCAGGCGCATAAGCCAGTGGTGATCCCGCCGTATCACGCTGAGCAGGAAGAGATTGCCATCGAGGCGAAAGATCTGACCATGCGCTTCGGCAAGTTCGTGGCCGTTGACCACGTTAACTTTCGTATTCCGCGCGGGGAAATCTTCGGTTTTCTCGGCTCCAACGGCTGCGGTAAATCCACCACCATGAAAATGCTCACCGGGCTGCTACCCGCAAGTGAAGGTGAGGCGTGGCTGTTTGGGCAAGCGGTTGACCCGAAGAATATCGATACCCGTCGCCGGGTAGGCTATATGTCGCAGGCGTTTTCGCTCTACAGCGAGCTGACCGTACGGCAAAACCTCGAGCTACACGCGCGGTTGTTCCATATCCCCGAAGCAGAAATCCCGGGGCGGGTACAAGAGATGAGTCAGCGCTTTTCGCTGACCGATGTCGAAGACGCGTTGCCCGGCGCGCTGCCGTTGGGGATCCGTCAACGCCTGTCGCTGGCGGTGGCGGTGATCCATCGCCCGGAGATGCTCATTCTCGATGAACCAACCTCCGGGGTCGATCCGGTGGCGAGAGACATGTTCTGGCAACTGATGGTCGATCTGTCGCGTCAGGATAAAGTGACCATTTTTATCTCCACCCATTTTATGAACGAAGCGGAGCGCTGCGACCGTATGTCGCTGATGCACGCCGGAAAAGTCCTGGCCAGCGGTACGCCGCAGGAGCTGGTGAAACAGCGTGGTGCCGCCAGTCTGGAAGAGGCGTTTATCTCTTGGTTACAGGAAGCGGCTGGTCCGGCGCCGGAGGCTCAGTTACCGCCAGCCAATGTCCCGGCAGTGCATGAAAACAGTCAGCCGCCGCACCAGGGATTTAGCCTGCGGCGCTTGTTCAGCTACAGCCGCCGCGAAGCGCTGGAGCTGCGACGTGACCCGGTACGTTCAACGCTGGCGCTGATGGGCACGGTGATCCTGATGCTGATCATGGGCTACGGCATCAGCATGGATGTGGAAAACCTGCGTTTTTCGGTGCTCGATCGTGACCAGACAGTCAGCAGCCAGGCGTGGACGCTGAATCTGGCGGGATCGCGCTATTTTATCGAGCAGCCGCCGCTCACCAGTTATGACGAGCTGGACAAACGGATGCGCTCGGGCGAAGTCGCGGTAGCCATAGAGATCCCGCCAAATTTTGGCCGCGATATCGCGCGTGGAACGCCGGTGAAGATTGGCGTCTGGGTCGATGGCGCAATGCCGAGCCGTGCGGAAACGGTCAGAGGCTACGTGCAGGCGATGCACCAGACCTGGCTGCAGGATGTGATGGCGCGTCAGCCAAATACCAGCGGGCAAAACGGACTGATGACCATTGAAACTCGCTATCGTTACAACCCGGATGTGAAAAGCCTGCCAGCGATTGTTCCGGCGGTGATCCCGCTGCTGTTGATGATGATCCCCTCCATGCTCAGCGCTCTGAGCGTGGTGCGTGAGAAAGAGCTGGGGTCGATTATCAACTTGTACGTGACGCCCACTACCCGCAGCGAGTTTTTACTCGGCAAACAGTTGCCTTACATCGTGCTGGGCATGCTGAACTTCCTGCTGCTGTGCGCGCTGTCGGTGTTTGTATTCGGCGTCCCGCATAAGGGGAGTTTTGTGACCCTGACGCTGGCCGCGCTGCTGTACGTCACCATTGCCACCGGGCTGGGATTGTTAATTTCCACGTTTATGAAAAGTCAGATCGCCGCCATTTTTGGTACGGCGATTATTACGCTGATCCCGGCGACGCAGTTTTCCGGGATGATCGACCCGGTCGCCTCGCTGGAAGGGCCGGGACGGTGGATTGGCGAAATTTACCCGACCAGCCATTTTCTGACCATCGCGCGCGGGACGTTCTCTAAAGCGCTGGATCTGACCGATCTCTGGCCGCTGTTTATTCCACTGGCGGTAGCCATTCCAGTGGTCATTGGTCTGAGCGTATTGCTGCTGAAAAAACAGGAGGGGTGATGCGCCGATTACGGAATATTTATAACCTCGGCATCAAAGAGTTACGCAGCCTGCTGGGTGACAAAGCGATGCTGACGCTGATCGTCTTCGCCTTCACGGTCTCGGTTTACTCTTCCGCGACCGTTCTGCCTGGGTCGCTGCACCTGGCGCCGATTGCCATTGCCGATATGGACCAGTCACAGTTGTCGAATCGCATTGTGAACAGTTTTTATCGTCCGTGGTTTTTACCGCCGGAGATGATTACCGCCGATGAGATGGATGCCGGGCTGGATGCCGGGCGCTATACCTTCGCTGTGAACATTCCGCCTGATTTTCAGCGCGATGTACTGGCCGGGCGGCAGCCGGATATTCAGGTTAACGTCGATGCCACGCGGATGAGCCAGGCCTTTACCGGCAACAGCTATATCCAGAATATCATCAGTGGCGAGGTGAACAGCTTTGTGTCGCGTTTCCGCGATAACAGCGAGCTGCCGGTGGCGCTGGAAATGCGTATGCGCTTTAACCCTAATCTGGAACCCGCCCGCTTTGGCGCGGTGATGGCGATTATCAACAACATCACCATGCTGGCGATTGTGCTTACCGGGTCGGCGCTGATTCGCGAGCGTGAACATGGGACCATTGAGCACCTGCTGGTGATGCCGGTGACGCCGTTTGAAATCATGATGGCAAAAATCTGGTCGATGGGGCTGGTGGTGCTGGTGGTTTCCGGTCTGTCGCTGATGCTGATGGTAAAAGGGGTGCTTGGCGTACCGATTGAAGGCTCGATACCGCTGTTTATGCTGGGAGTGGCGCTGAGCCTGTTCGCCACCACGTCAATCGGCATTTTTATGGGCACGCTGGCGCGCTCCATGCCACAACTGGGGCTACTGATGATTCTGGTACTACTGCCGTTACAGATGCTCTCCGGCGGCTCTACACCGCGTGAAAGCATGCCGCAGGCGGTGCAGGACATTATGCTGACGATGCCGACTACCCATTTTGTTAGCCTTGCGCAGGCGATTCTTTACCGCGGCGCAGGGTTTAACATTGTCTGGCCGCAGTTCCTGACGCTGCTGGCGATTGGCAGTACGTTCTTCCTGATAGCGCTGCTGCGTTTCAGAAAGACGATTGGCACGATGGCGTAAATATTATTGCCGGGTGGCGGCTGCGCCTTACCCGGCCTACAAACGGGAATGAATGTAGGCCGGGCAACATAACAGGCAATTACTCTTCTTTCGGCAGGCACTGCAGATGACCGTGGCGCACGCCGCGCTGGGAAATCACGTCATCGGCAAAATGCTGCACATCGCCCATGTCACCTTTTAGCACAGCGATTTCCAGACAGTCGTCATGGTTGATGTGCACGTGCAGCGTGGCGACTGATAAATCGTGGTGGTGATGTTGGGTGGAAACAATACGGCTCGCCAGGTCACGCTTCTCATGCTCATAAACATACGAGAGCACTGCGAATCCCTGAGTGCCGTGCTCCTGGGTAGTTTCCTGCGCCAGTGTGCCGCGCAGAATATCGCGGATCGCTTCGGAACGGTTGTTATAGCCACGGCGCTGGCTCAGGCTGTCGAGCGTTTCCAGTAAATCGTCATCGAGGGTAATGGTGACTCGTTGCATCTGCAATTAACCTTTCATGTGGCGCGTGGGCGCACAGGGAGTAAGGGGAATAGCGTATTTTGTAACACACGTCCGGCATCCGGGGAAAAGGTTAATGCTCTCGCAATAAACGCAGCAGAGTTCTTACCTGTTCATCCAGCGGCGCGAGCGTGTCTTTGACGATCAGATGCAGCGGGGTGGCACGGCGAGCGCCATGGCTTAACGGCAGCGGGCGTAATAGCCCCTGCTCAAGCTGCTGCTGAATTCGCTCCTCAGGCAACCAGCCGTAACCGACCTGATACATCACCGCCTCAATCGCGGCATCAATGGTCGAGAAGGTCCAGGCATCGCGCACCGCTTGCTGCGGGTTGTCGCGATCGGCAATGCGAATCAGCGGCCACGCGCGTAACGCGTCTTCATCCAGCGGCGCATCCAGCATGCAGAGCGGGTGATCGCGGTGGGCAACGGCCACGAAGTCAATATTCATCAGCCATTCGCCGCGTCCGGTGATATCCTGGCGTCGGGTCAGGACCATCACGTCCGCATCGGCATGCGCCGCCAGTCGATCGTCAGCATTCTCCAGCACTTCGGTCAAACGTACCTGCGTCTGCGGCCACGCTTGCTGAAACTGCTTGAGGATCGCGAACAGGCGTTTGCGTGGGAAGATGCTATCTACCATGAAATCCAGCCGCGTTCGCGTGCCGTTTTGCAATGTTGCTGCCCGGGTTTCCACCCATAAAAAGGCCTTCAGTAACGGTTTGACCTGGCCCAACAGTAGCTCTCCCGCAGGGGTTAATACCGCCCTGCGACCTTCCGGCGTCAGCAGCGTCACGCCAAGCCGCTCCTGCAGTAGCGCCAGATTGTAGCTCACCGAAGACTGGCTACGGTTGGTCTCTTCCGCAGCTTTCGCAAAGCTGCCCAGCTCCACGACTTTCTCCAGTAAGGCCCATTGCTCCAGCGTTGTCTTGTGCATAACTCATCTAAAAATTGAATGAATATGATGTAAACATAGCGTTATTCATCCAATTTTTGAAGCGGTAAGATCCTCGCATCAAGTAAGAGGAGAACGAATATGAGCACTTTTGATAAACATGATTTGAGCGGCTTTGTCGGCAAACATCTGGTCTATACCTACGATAATGGCTGGAATTACGAGATCTACGTGAAAAACGACACCACTCTGGATTACCGTATTCACAGCGGCATTGTGGGGAATCGTTGGGTGAAGGATCAGCGGGCGTACATTGTGCGGGTTGGCGAGAGTGTTTATAAAATTTCATGGACCGAACCGACCGGGACCGACGTCAGCCTGATCGTAAATCTGGGCGACAAACTCTTTCACGGCACCATCTTTTTCCCACGCTGGGTGATTAACAATCCACAAAAAACGGTCTGTTTCCAGAATGACCATATTCCGCTGATGATGTCATATCGCGATGCGGGTCCGGCATATCCAACTGAGGTGATTGACGAGTTTGCGACCATCACCTTCGTGCGTGACTGTGGGGCGAATAATGACAGCGTTATTGCCTGTGCGGCCAATGAATTGCCGGAAAACTTCCCGGAAAATTTACGCTAAGGCTTCCAGACGCTGCACGGCGTCGGCGGTCAGGGTAAACGGCGTGGGGGTACACACCGCCAGGCTCAGGGTATCGAGCTGGCACTGGCTGACCGAGAGTGAGGAGGTTAGCACGGTGCTGTCGACGCTGACAATTTGCCAGGCGCTGCCGCCACGCTGTTTCACGATAGCTTCTTTACGCGTCCAGATGCGCCAGAACGCCGCCAGCTGTTGCTCCGGGTGTTCGGCCTCAACTTCGGCATGTTCCCTGAGACTGAACACCGTATTTGCCAGCGTCTGCCAGTTATCGCGCGGGCGAACGACTTCAATATCACAGCCGACTTCCCCTTCGTCGCTGAGCAGCAGGGCAATATCATCACCGCTGTGGCTGAGATTGAACCACAGCGGTGTGTCGGCGGAAAAGGCCGGTTTTCCTTGCTCGCTGTAGACGATGTCCGGTAATGGCGAAAGAGTATGGGAAAGCAGCACGCGACCTGCCAGCCAGCGCGCACGACGAGCGCCTTGCGGGGCCTGCTCACGCAGTGCGGCAGGCAGTGCGCCAGCGCTTAAAACAGAAACTTTCCCAAGAACGATCCGGTACATATCAAGGCTAACCTTTAGTAATAATGGGGTTGTTTACCATTCTATACATGCTGTTTGCAAGTTTATCCAGGTAATCGGGTTTTGGGCCTGCCGGGTCCCAGCAAAATTGCCAGTTTGCTACCGCCAGTGGTGGTTTCCATCCAGATTTTACACACGCTGGTTAACGGCACGGAGAGCAGCATACCTACCGGACCAAGCAGCCATCCCCACACCAACAGAGAGAGAAAGACGATTAGCGTCGATAATCCCAGCCGGTGCCCCATCATGCGGGGCTCGAGGATGTTGCCAATTACCATATGCACCACCAGAAACAGCGCCCCAACCAGCACGCATTCGTAAACGCCGTTGAACAGCAGCGCCTGGATCATGGGTGGAACGGCGGAAATGACCGAGCCAATGTTGGGCACGTAGTTTAGCAGGAATGCCAGCACACCCCACATCAGAGCAAACTGAATCCCCATTAGCGCCAGTCCCAGCCAGACGATGGCACCGGTCCATAAGCTGAGCAACGTTTTCAGCGCCAGATAGTGAGAAACACCTTTCAGCGCCCGATGCAGCCCCGCAATATGGATTTGGGGGTTGTTCAGCGCAAAGCGCAGCTTATAGGGAACATGACGCACCTCAAACAACATAAAGACCACCGTCATCACCAGCAGAACGACGCTGGCCATGGCACCAGAAAGACTTGTCATCAGCGTGGTTGTGAAGGTCATCAGCTTGTCGGAGTCCATACGTTGCAGCATGCGCTCCGGGGACATATGCAGATTCAGAAAAGGCACCATCTCTTGCAGATACAGAACCTTGCGCGTCAGCTCCTTATTGTATTTTGGCAGCATGGCCATGAATTCAGTAATGGATGACGCCAGAACGCCGATTAACGCCGTAAGAACGATCAGCATCACCACCACGACTAACGTTATCGCGACCGGCCGACGTACACCCCGGCGAATAAACCAGATGACCAGCGGATTCAATACAATGGCAAAAAAAAGGGCCAGCAGAAGCTGTACGATGATATCCGCCGCGGCATGAATACCCGCGAGGATCACCACCAGAGCGGCCAGTTTGAGCAGAATGTGCAAACCCGTTTTATCGGGCTGGGTGGTTGTCATGTCGTCTTCCTGTTTGCGTTTTTGCATTAAGTGTAGCGGCTGACTTGCGACTGATATTCCTAAACTGACTACTGATTTCTGCCCGGCAACATGGTAGAAATGAAACACTGTTGTGAAAACGTGGTGATCCTCCATGCCCGAACCCGTCGCTGAACCGACGCTTAGCGGTTTACGCCTTAATCTGCGTATTGTCTCTGTGGTGATGTTTAACTTCGCCAGCTACCTGACCATTGGTCTGCCGCTCGCTGTATTGCCAGGCTATGTCCATGATGTGATGGGATTTAGTGCTTTTTGGGCAGGGCTGGTCATCAGCCTGCAATATTTCGCTACGCTGCTGAGCCGTCCACATGCCGGTCGCTATGCCGACCTGCTGGGGCCAAAGAAGATTGTGGTATTCGGACTGTGTGGCTGTTTTTTAAGTGGTCTGGGCTACTTCCTGGCGGGCTTCACGAATGGCTGGCCGTTGGCCAGCCTGCTGCTGTTATGCCTGGGGCGCGTGATTCTAGGGATCGGGCAAAGCTTTGCCGGGACTGGCTCTACGCTGTGGGGGGTTGGGGTCGTTGGTTCAATGCACATCGGACGGGTGATTTCGTGGAACGGCATCGTGACCTATGGCGCGATGGCGATAGGCGCTCCGCTGGGCGTTCTGTTTTATGCCTGGGGTGGCTTACAGGGATTGGCGATGACCGTGATGGGCGTGGCTCTGTTGGCAATACTGCTGGCGCTCCCTCGTCCGGCGGTAAAGGCCAGCAAAGGCAAACCGTTGCCGTTTCGCGCGGTGCTTGGGCGTGTCTGGTTGTACGGCATGGCGCTGGCCCTGGCCTCAGCCGGATTTGGCGTGATCGCCACTTTCATTACCCTGTTTTATGATGCCAAAGGCTGGGACGGCGCCGCTTTCGCGCTAACGCTTTTTAGCTGCACGTTTGTGGGGACCCGCCTGTTATTCCCAAATGGTATCAACCGGTTAGGTGGACTAAATGTGGCGATGATCTGCTTTAGCGTCGAGATTGTTGGGTTGCTGCTGGTCGGGATGGCTTCCATGCCGTGGATGGCGAAAAGCGGTGTCCTGCTGGCTGGTGCAGGGTTCTCGCTGGTGTTCCCGGCGCTGGGCGTGGTGGCGGTAAAAGCCGTCCCGCAGCAAAATCAGGGCGCTGCGCTGGCGACGTATACGGTGTTTATGGATTTATCACTGGGAGTTACGGGGCCGCTGGCCGGGCTGGTCATGACCTGGGCGGGCGTGCCGGTTATCTATCTGGCGGCGGCAGGGCTGGTGGCGGTGGCGTTATTGCTGACCTGGCGATTAAAAAAACGGCCTCAGGTGGTGTCACCGGAGGCCGAGTCATCGTCTTAACCGTTACTGGATAACCAGCGTGTTAATGATGTTTTCTGCGGTAGTCTGCGCTTTTTGCTGATCGTCAGCAGGCAGCGTGATTTGCAGAGTCAGCAGTTGGTTATCGACTTTACCCAACACCACGGAAGAGTAAGCGGTCTGGCCTTTGGCCGAGATGATGCTGTCTAACTGCTGCAGCGTGTGGCCTTTCAGCTCAATAGATTTATTGGTGACGACCTGCAACTGCGGGTCGCGGCTACGCTGCTGATCTTCCAGGCGTTTTGCCAGCACAGCCAGGTCTTCGTTGGTATTGTCGCCAACAATCACAATCACCGCTTTCTGGCCGGTTGCGTCAGAATAAACGTGCATATTGTTCGCCTGGGTGCCCAGTTTGCCGCTCTGATCGGTCATATCCGCTGGCAGGGAAAAACTGAGTTTACCGTCCAACAGGCTGACCGGTTGTCCGGTGGCGCTACTTTCTGCGGCAGCACCCTCTGCTGGCGCTTTTGTATCGCTATTATCACAGGCCGCAAGCCCCATAACCAGCAGGCCAATACCGACATATTTAACCAGATTGCGCATTGACTTCTTCCTTTCGATAAACGGCCATAACGGCTCATTCGTCCATCTTATCACAACTCGGAAAATGAACCTTTAACTCGTCTGCAATGCAGAGATTTCGGATTTATCTGCCAGCCTTTTCAGTAACATATTCAGCAGCACGCCGTACATCGGCAGGAAGAAAATAATGCTGATCAGCACTTTGAAGCAGTAGTCGACCAGCGCGATTTCCATCCAGTGCTCGGCCATAAAGGCATCCGGGCTGCGCCAGAAAGCGATAAAGAAGAAGGCTAACGTATCGCTGATGTTGCCAAACAGCGTGGAAGCCGTTGGCGCCAGCCACCAGCGACGGTTCTGACGCAGACGGTTAAAGACATGCACATCCAGAATTTGACCCAGCGCGTAAGCCATAAAGCTGGCGGCGGCGATACGGGCGACAAACAGATTAAAGTGCAGCAGTGCGCCGAATCCCTGCCACGATCCCATATAGAACAGTGATGAAACGACATAGGAGATCAGCAGCGCGGGGATCATTACCGCAAAGATGATACGTCGTGCCAACGGCGCGCCAAAAATACGCACGGTCAGATCGGTCGCGAGGAAAATAAACGGAAAGCTGAAAGCGCCCCATGTGGTATGGAAACCAAAAATGGAGATCGGTAGCTGCACCAGATAGTTGCTGGAGGTGATCACCAGCAGATGAAATAGCGATAGCCAAAACAACGCTTTTACGCGTTGAGATTGTGTAAACGGAGTCATTTTGTGACCTTTTTGTTGGATGGGGTGAGGGAACCCAATAAAAAACCGTCGCATGATACTGCTTTAAGAGCACATTGCAATGGTTGTTTTTCACGCAATCGTTAACCTGATTGGCTTACGTCACAACAGAGCGTAAAATAACGCCGTTTTTGAATGAACGAGACTACGATGAGCGATCTGTTTACCTCTCCCGACCATACTCTTGATGCCCAGGGGCTGCGCTGCCCGGAACCCGTAATGATGGTGCGTAAAACCGTGCGCGGCATGCAAGCGGGTGAAACGCTGCTGATTGTCGCCGACGATCCGGCGACAACCCGTGACATTCCCGGCTTCTGTACCTTTATGGAGCATGAGCTGGTAGCAAAAGAGACCGACTCTCTGCCGTACCGCTATCTGGTGCGCAAAGGCCAGTAATCTTAGCCGGATGGCGCTAATGCAACTGCCGTCCGGCACAGACGCATTATCCTTTACGTAGTAACCGCAGCGCGTTAGCGGTCACCAGTACCGTCGCCCCCGTATCTGCCAGCACCGCCAGCCACAGTCCGGTTATCCCGAGCAGCGTGGTGACGAGGAAAATCCCCTTCAGGCCTAGCGCAATCGCAATGTTCTGGCGAATATTGGCGTGGGTGGCGCGGGCTAACTGAATCATTTGCACCAGACCACGCAGGCGGTTGTGGGTCAGGGCGGCATCGGCGGTTTCCAGCGCGACATCGGTCCCGCTTCCCATCGCAATGCCAATGGTGGCTGCTTTCATTGCCGGAGCGTCGTTGATGCCGTCGCCGACCATCGCCAGCGGCGACTGTTGGTTAAGATGGGTAACGGCCTGTACTTTATCTTCCGGTAATAGACCCGCTTTGAATTCGAGACCCAATTCACTGGCAATAGCTGCTGCCGCTCGCGGGTTATCGCCCGTCAGAATCACCCCTTTCACGCCAATGTGATTAAGCTCGCTGATGGCGCTACGGGCGTCGTCGCGCAGCGTGTCCTGTAGGGCCAGCACGCCGAGAACGGCATCGTTACGCAGCACCAGTACCACCGTTTGACCCACGCTTTCCAGCTCGCTTATCTGCCCGGCAAAAGCATCGGCAGGCTGCTTACCGGCGGCGCAAATCAGCACGCGTTCGCCGTTGACCAGTGCTTCAATGCCAGAGCCAACCAGCGCCCGCTGATCTTTTGCGACAGGGATAGTCAGTTCGCGCGTTTGGGCTTCCCGAACAATCGCCTGCGCCAGCGGGTGCGTCGCGCCTTGCTCTACTGCTGCCGCCAGCGCCAGCAGTTCTGCCTCGCCAATACCGCTTGCCGGGTGAATCGCCGTGACGCGCGGTTTACCGACGGTCAGGGTGCCGGTTTTATCAAACGCGACCTGCGTTATCCTACCCAACTGCTCCAGCGCGGCCCCGCCTTTGATTAACGCGCCACGACGCGCCGCTGCGGCAAGGCCAGAGGTAATGGCGGCGGGTGTGGAAATCACCAGCGCACATGGACAGCCAATCAGCAGCAGCGTCAGCCCTTTATAAATCCACTCCTGCCAGGATGCGGCAAACAGCAGCGGTGGTACAAGGGTGACCAACAACGCAACCGCCATAATGGCTGGGGTGTAAATCCGGCTGAAACGGTCAATAAAGCGCTCAATGGGGGCGCGGCGTTCTTCCGCTTCTTCAATCAATTTCAGAATACGGTCAATGGCGCTGGCACCCGGTTCGGAGAGTACTTCCAGTGTTACCAGACGGTCCACGCTGGTGGCGCCCGCCGGGACTTTCTCGCCGGTGGCGCGCTCAACCGGTATCGATTCGCCGGTCAGGGCGCTTTCATCAAAGCTGGCAAACCCGGAGACCAGCTTGCCGTCGGCAGGTAAACGCCCACCCGCGGCAACCTCGATAACATCGCCTGGCTGGAGAGTATTGATAGCAACCTCTTCGCGCTCGCCGTTACGCAGGCGCGTGGCGGTTTCCGGCTTGAGCGCCATCAGTGCGCTGACCCCTTTACGGGCGCGGCTGGCGGCCCATCCTTCCAGGCGTTCGCCAATTAAAAACAGCAGTAGCACCATGGCGGCTTCTGCCGTCGCGCCGATAAACAGTGCGCCAATGGCGGCCACGCTCATCAACGTTTCAATGGCAAAGTAGCTGCCGGTTTTCATCAGACGCAGGGCCTGACGGGCAATGGGATACAGACCTACCAGCGTGGTGGCGATAAATGCTATCTGGCCAAAGGGGTGATTGAGCTGCTCCAGCCCCCAGCTAATCGCCATCATGATAATCAGCGAAATCAGCGGCAGGTTCTCTTTAAACCGCGACTCGGGGGCGGCGTCTGGCGCGTGCTCATCGCGCAGGGTATAGCCTGCCTTTTGCACTGCGCTTTCAACTTGCAGGCGGATATCAGAACCTGCGTCGACTACCAGTTTTTCGGTGGCGAACAGAACCTGGACCTGGTTGACGCCGTTGACCTGGCGGACCGCATTCTCCACTTTTCGGGCGCAGGCTGCACAGTCCATGCCTGCCACTTTCCAGGAGTAGCGGGTACCCATTACGGTACCGGATACGGGGGGTGGGGTGGAGCAACTTCCTTCGCAGCAGCAGTCGTCAGCCTTTTGTGGCGCAGGCACTAGCTTGAAAGAAGAAAATTGTGGGGCTTTTTTGCCACTGGAATCGGGTGTCGACATGGCATCCTCCGGTTGATAATCATTTCATATTAACCGGAGGATACACTCTGGAGTCGACTCCAGAGTCAAGCGTTTTAAAGATACAACGAACGAACAATCAGGAAATGTCCGGCGAAGTAGCAGGCGGCAGCAATTGCGTTATCGGCGCGAAAGCGGCGACGGTAATGGCTACCCAGCCAGACAATGTTGCCGATGAACAGGAGTGATGCGCCCATAAAGGCCGACAGCGCCGGAGCGGTCGGGCGGAAAAACCACAGCTCACCAGCCATCCAGACCATCATCAGCGTGATACCAATAAAGGTACAGATAGCGATGCGTAGCTCTTCAAGTCGCGTCCAGATCACGGCAATCAGCAACGCCCCCAGCACCACCAGCACCAACGGCAAAGGCCAGAAGAACGACAGCGTCATTTGGCTGGCGAAGTAAATGGTATACAGCAGATGCGACAGGAAGAATGCCCCCACGGCATACAAAAGGCGTTGGCGCGGTAACAGCGTCAGCGCATCGCCCAGCAGCGAGGCAAGCAGGCCAGCCAGCACCAGATAGCTGACAGCATTAAACATTGGCGCCTGCCAGGCCAGCAGCGCCAGCAGGAGTAACGTTAGGGGTTTAAAGACCCAGCGTTGCCAGGCGGGCCCACGATAGGAAGCATCCACGAACAACCATGCGGAAAGGCAGACAGCGATAAACGACCAAAGCATCTTAGTTCCTTGAATTCGTTATTTTTTCGTAAGCGGGGTGCTCACGGCTCTACTGTTCAGTGTAGAGGTCGACCCTGCCAGATGACAACACCATAACAGGCAATGTATGCTTATTTCCGCATTTTCTGATGGGTTAATAATATGAGCAAACCACCACTTTTCTTCATTGTTATCATTGTATTAATCGTTGTTGCTGCGTCGTTTCGCTTCGTTCAGCAGCGGCGTGAAAAAGCCGATAATGATACTGCGCCGTTAGTGCAAAAGCAGGTGGTGGTGAGTAACAAACGGGAAAAACCGCTTAACGATCGGCGATCCCGCCAGCAGGAAGTGAGCCCGGCAGGGACCAGCATGCGCTATGAAGTCAGTTTTAAGCCACAAAGTGGTGGCTTCGAGCAGACGTTTCGTCTGGATGCCCAGCAGTACCATGCGTTAACGGTCGGGGATAAGGGAACGCTGAGTTATAAAGGTTCGCGTTTTGTTGATTTTACAGTGAACGCTAAGGTTTCATCTGACTGATGCCGGATGGCGGCTTACGCTTTGTCCGGCCTGGAGATTTTGTCGCCCCGGCCTGCTAAGCGCCGCCGGGCGAAAAGATCACAGTTACTTCTTCAACTGATCTTTAATCTTCTTCTGCCAAACCAGTAACTCAAAGACGCCGAACAGAAAAATACGGATTTTCTCTCCGCGGGTCATCTGCGGGCCATCTTTAGGCATGGTGCTTTTTAACAGCGCCAGTTGCATGCCATGCATCAGCACCATAAAAATCAGTGCGACGTTAACGAAGATGTTAAGCGGGCGTGGAAAGGGTTGGAAAATATTGAGTAGTAAAAATGCCCAGACGCACAACATCAGCAGGCGTCCCAGGTTAATCAGCATCGTGTTCTCCTCGTGCTTCACGTTGGTAAAGGCGATAGGCGACCTGTCCGGCGACTTTTTCGCGGTACAGCGACCAGTTCACCGGAACCGGCGGCAAACCGTTTTCTACTTCGCTTTCAACGTAAATATACGCTTCATTTGCCAGCCAGCCATGAGTTTCCAGAAGAGTTAATGTTTCTTCCAGTAATCCTTTGCGAAACGGCGGGTCAACAAACACCACGTTATGCGGCGTACCCGTCTGGGCCAAAAATGTCAGGGTATTGGTGTTGACGACCCGGGCATGGGGAGCTTTCAGCGTGGCGAGATTGTTTTGTAGCTGCTGTGATACCGCGCGATCCATTTCCAGAAGCGTCGCATTTGCCGCATAGCGAGAGAGGGCTTCCAGCCCCAGCGCGCCGCTGCCGGCGAAGCAGTCCAGGCAGTGAGCATCGACCATTACCGGGGCCAGCCAGTTAAATAAGGTTTCGCGTACGCGGTCGGTGGTTGGGCGCAGACCGGGACTATCCGGAACCGGGAGTTTACGGCCACGCCATTGACCACCAATAATGCGGATCTGGCCGCTACCAGAGTGATTCGGTTTTTTCATTTCAATTATTGCTCAATCCGCTGCTGACGTGTCATTCCAGGCGGTGATGTGAGTTAAGTTAACCCGTCGCCTTTCAAGTTACCTCTTCGTTGGCTGCACTTTCTCACCCAAATCACTTACTAAAAGTAAGCTCATCGGGATTCGTGCGCTTGCCGCCTTGACGTAACTCGAAATTCATCGGGTATAAGTGATAGACTATTTCATCATTTTTTTAGCTGCTATGTACATAGCGTTGACGCTGTGCCATGAAGCAACAGCGGGGGAGTGTAGTCGCAAATGGCGAAAGAGAAAAAACGTGGCTTTTTTTCCTGGCTGGGCTTTGGTCAAAAAGAGCAGGCACCGGAAAACGAGACAGAATTAAAAAACGAAGAACAACAACCGGTTGCTGAAGAAACTACCGTCGTTGACGAACAGCCGCGCGCCGAGGAAACCCGTAGCGAGGCGGAAACGGAAGCTTTTGCAGCTGAAGTTGTTGAAGTGACTGAACAGGTTGCGGAAATCGAAAAACTGCAGCCGGAAGCAGAACCTGTTGCCGAACAATCGCAGCCGGAGATTGAGCTGGTTGCTGAACCCGCTGCTGAACCTGTTGTGGAAACGCCAGCGGCGACGGTTATCGAACGCGAAGAATTGCCGCTGCCGGAAGAGGTGAAAACCGAAGAGGTTTCTGCCGAAGAGTGGCAGGCCGAAGCGGAAACCGTGGAAATCGTTGAGGCGGTTGAAGAGGAAGCCGAAAACGAACCGCACCTGACTGATGAAGAGCTGGAAGCGCAGGCGCTGGCGGCTGAGGCAGCTGAAGAAGCCGTGATGGTGGTGCCGGTAGAAGAACCTGCCATAGAAGCACCGACAGAAGAAGAGGGAGTCCAGGAGCAGGAAAAACCAACGAAAGAAGGTTTCTTTGCGCGTCTGAAACGCAGCCTCCTGAAAACAAAAGAAAACCTTGGTTCCGGATTTATCAGTCTGTTCCGTGGTAAAAAGATCGACGATGATCTGTTTGAAGAGCTGGAAGAGCAACTGCTGATCGCCGACGTGGGCGTAGAAACGACCCGCAAGATTATTGCGAATCTGACGGAAGGTGCCAGCCGTAAGCAGCTCAAAGACGCGGAAGCGCTGTACGGCCTGCTGAAAGAAGAGATGGGCGAGATTCTGGCGAAGGTGGAAGAACCGCTGAATGTTGATGGCAAGACGCCGTTTGTTATCTTAATGGTTGGGGTCAACGGCGTGGGTAAAACCACCACTATCGGAAAGCTGGCGCGTCAGTTTGAGCAGCAGGGTAAATCGGTGATGCTGGCGGCGGGCGATACCTTCCGTGCGGCGGCGGTAGAGCAGCTGCAGGTCTGGGGTCAGCGTAACAACATCCCGGTGATTGCTCAGCATACCGGCGCAGATTCCGCGTCCGTCATCTTTGATGCCATCCAGGCGGCGAAGGCGCGTAATGTAGATGTGCTGATCGCTGATACCGCGGGGCGTTTGCAGAACAAATCGCACCTGATGGAAGAATTGAAAAAAATCGTTCGCGTCATGAAGAAGCTCGACGAAGATGCGCCGCATGAAGTTATGCTGACTATCGACGCCAGCACCGGGCAGAATGCGATAAGCCAGGCCAAACTGTTCCATGAAGCCGTGGGCTTAACCGGTATCACCCTGACTAAGCTGGACGGTACAGCGAAGGGCGGGGTCATCTTCTCGGTTGCCGATCAGTTTGGCATCCCTATCCGCTATATCGGTGTAGGCGAACGTATCGAGGATTTACGTCCGTTTAAAGCGGACGATTTTATAGAGGCACTTTTTGCCCGAGAGGATTAACAATGATTCGCTTTGAACATGTCAGCAAGGCCTATCTCGGTGGGAGACAAGCGCTGCAGGGAGTTACCTTCCATATGCAGCCTGGCGAGATGGCATTTCTGACCGGCCACTCCGGCGCGGGTAAAAGTACCCTGCTGAAGCTGATTTGTGGAATTGAACGGCCCAGCGCCGGGAAAATCTACTTCAGCGGGCATGACATCAGCCGTTTGAAAAACCGTGAAGTGCCGTTTCTGCGTCGTCAGATTGGCATGATTTTTCAGGATCACCACCTGTTGATGGACAGAACCGTGTTTGACAACGTGGCAATCCCGCTGATCATCGCGGGCGCCAGCGGGGACGATATTCGTCGTCGCGTGTCAGCGGCGCTGGATAAGGTCGGACTGTTGGACAAAGCGAAAAACTTCCCTATTCAGCTCTCCGGCGGTGAACAACAGCGCGTGGGCATCGCCCGTGCGGTGGTGAACAAACCGGCGGTATTGCTGGCGGATGAACCAACAGGGAACCTGGATGACGCGTTGTCGGAAGGGATCCTTCGCCTGTTTGAAGAGTTTAACCGCGTCGGGGTCACGGTATTAATGGCCACGCACGATATTGGCCTGATCTCCCGTCGCTCCTATCGCCAAATGGTTCTGAGCGATGGACATCTGCATGGAGGCCTGGCGCATGAATAGACGTGACGCTATCAATCAAATCAAACAGTTCGGTGGCCGACTGGATCGCTTCCGTAAATCGGGCGGCGCGCCGGGAGATGGCGGTCGTAACGCGCCAAAGCGGGCGAAAGCCGCGCCAAAGCCGAACTCGCGTAAAACCAATGTCTTTAACGAGCAGGTACGCTACGCGTTCCAGGGCGCGTTACAGGACCTGAAAAGCAAGCCGCTGGCGACGTTCCTGACGGTGATGGTTATTGCCATCTCCCTGACGCTGCCAAGCGTATGCTACATGGTTTATAAGAACGTCGACCATGCGGCAAGCCAGTATTATCCTTCTCCGCAGATCACCGTTTACCTGCAAAAAACGCTGGATGATGATGCAGCGGCGCGGGTGGTTGGTCAGTTGCAGGCCGAGCAGGGCGTGGAGAAAGTGAATTATCTTTCCCGCGATGACGCGCTGGGCGAATTCCGTAACTGGTCCGGCTTTGGCGGCGCGCTGGATATGCTGGAAGAGAACCCGCTACCGGCCGTGGCGGTAGTTATCCCGAAACTGGACTTCCAGGGCACGGAGTCGCTGAACACGCTGCGCGACCGTATCGCACAAATCAACGGTATTGATGAAGTGCGCATGGATGACAGCTGGTTTGCCCGTCTGGCGGCGCTGACGGGCCTTGTCGGACGCGTCTCCGCGATGATTGGCGTGCTGATGGTAGCGGCGGTCTTCCTCGTCATCGGTAACAGTGTGCGCCTGAGTATTTTTGCGCGTCGCGATACCATTAACGTGCAGAAACTGATTGGCGCGACGGATGGGTTTATCCTGCGTCCGTTCCTCTACGGCGGTGCGCTGCTCGGTTTTTCCGGCGCATTTCTTTCACTGATTTTGTCAGAAATTTTGGTGATGCGCCTGTCGTCAGCGGTTACTGAGGTGGCACAGGTTTTTGGAACTAAGTTTGATATCAACGGCTTATCATTCGACGAATGCCTGTTATTGCTGCTGGTGTGCTCGATGATTGGCTGGGTGGCAGCCTGGCTTGCCACGGTTCAACATTTACGCCACTTTACCCCCGATTAAAAAATCTCTGGTATAATCTTTCCCTGCACTGAGTAGTTCGCTCTGCAGGGAAAGAGTCCCTGTTATCTCTTCCCGGCGTATTCATTGTGATGTCACATTTTGTGCGTAATCTATACACATTACGACATGGAACTTGTGGATAAAATCACTGTCTGATAAAAGATTGAATGATATTCTCGTTGCTCATAAGCTCTGGCATGGTTGTTGCTATTGGTTTTAGCCAACGCGTCAGATGAAAAGATTGAGAGGATTTGAATGACCAAAGAAATGCAAAATTTAGCTTTAGCCCCTGTTGGTAACCTGGAATCTTACATCCGGGCTGCGAACGCGTGGCCGATGTTGTCGGCTGACGAGGAGCGGCTACTTGCTGAAAAGCTGCATTACCAGGGCGATCTGGAAGCAGCTAAAACGCTGATCCTGTCTCACCTGCGCTTTGTTGTTCATGTTGCTCGTAATTATGCGGGCTATGGCCTGCCGCAGGCGGATCTGATTCAGGAAGGTAATATTGGCCTGATGAAAGCCGTGCGCCGTTTCAACCCGGAAGTGGGTGTGCGCCTGGTTTCTTTCGCCGTGCACTGGATCAAAGCTGAGATCCACGAATACGTTCTGCGTAACTGGCGTATCGTAAAAGTCGCGACCACCAAAGCGCAGCGTAAGCTGTTCTTTAACCTGCGTAAAACCAAGCAGCGTCTGGGCTGGTTCAATCAGGACGAAGTTGAAATGGTTGCTCGTGAGCTGGGTGTTTCCAGCAAAGACGTGCGCGAAATGGAATCCCGTATGGCGGCGCAGGACATGACGTTTGACATGTCTTCAGACGACGAGTCTGACAGCCAGCCGATGGCGCCGGTTCTGTATCTGCAGGATAAATCATCTAACTTTGCCGACGGCATTGAAGAAGATAACTGGGAAGATCAGGCCGCGAATAAACTGACCCACGCAATGGAGGGTCTGGACGAGCGTAGCCAGGACATCATTCGCGCCCGTTGGCTGGACGAAGACAACAAGTCGACGTTGCAAGAACTGGCCGATCGCTACGGCGTCTCTGCTGAACGTGTTCGTCAGCTTGAAAAGAACGCCATGAAAAAACTGCGTGCGGCGATCGAAGCGTAATCACGCCGTTTAACGCATTGCCCCTATAACCCCTGGATGCCCATTCGGGGGTTTTTTATGTCTGATTGATACTCCAAACTGCTATCACGCTTTCCTCTGCCAGGTTTGCTTTTGCCTCTCTGGTGTTGTGGGGGAGCCGAAGTGATTGATGCCCCTGCGCCTGACAAGGTGACATGTTTGCCCGGTTTCTGGGCAAACATGTCACCTTAATGCAGCCGAATACTGTCGGTATAACTTATTGTGGCAGGAGATTATAGGCTGCCAGCATCTCTTTGATATCCTGAGTGATGATTTCATTGGGCATATGTATTGGTCTTCTGGTAATGCCTGCGGTGATCCCCATTAAGTTAAGAGCCTCTTTCATTACTGCAGGTGCGGTCATTTTCTTAATGTTCATACGCAGTGCATCGATCTTATTACGTTCTTCCTGTGCTTTATCCAACTGCCCCGCGATAAAGTAGTTATACAAATCCACTTCAATCTTCGGTAAAACATTTGATGTGGCTGCGACGCTGGCAACTGAACCTTCTTTAAATGCATCAAGCATCAGCGAATCTGAACCGTTCAATACTTTAAAATTTTTGTGTTTTGAAATCTCAAGGTACTGTTTTTGTACTTCAAATTTGCCACTGCTATCTTTGATTGCCACGATATTATCGATATCAGCCAGGCGATTCGCTGTTTCGTATTCAATACTTAGGCCCGTTTGCCCTGGGAGATTGTATAGAATAATAGGTGCTGCTGTGCTGGCCGCAATATCATAGTAATGTTTATATAAATCTTCCTGATTAGGCACCAGATAGTAGGGGGTTACAACTGAAATGTAATCTGCGCCAGCATCAACTAGTCGTTGAGTCAGAGCAATAGTTTGCTGTGTGCTACAGCAACCGGCACCGGCGCAAATAGTTACGTCATCACCCACTTCATCAACAACTGCTTTGGTGAGTTCTACTTTTTCATCATCTGATAACAGATGAAATTCACCATTGGTGCCACAAATAAATAATCCATGAACACCATTATTGACTAACCAGCGAGCCATCTTTCTTGCTGCCGGGATATCCATTTTTTCCGTTTCATCAAATGGTGTCACCATCGCAGTAATAATTCCCTTAAGTTCTTTCATTATCTTTTCTCCAGTTCGTTGGTAACATTTTTAATCGAGATTTGAATTGTGTTAAGATCTGCTTCCTGAGTAAACGAAGCCGCATGTGGCGTGATCGAGTAATTCATGAGTTGTTTTGTTTCTTCTTTTCGTTCTTTAAGTTCAATATCTTCACTAGCAAAAGAAATTTTATGAGTAATTAAAGCATTGTATAAACTATCTTCATCAATCAAACCGCCTCGTGCAGTATTTATTAATATTGCGGAAGGTTTCATTTTTTCGAATGCGTGCTGATCAATCATGTGCCTGGTGCTATCTAGTAAAGGCAAATGAAGCGAGATAACATCACTGAGCTGATACACCTCATCTAACTCTTTAAAGTTTATATACGGAAAAACCTGACTCTGATTGATATAAGGGTCGTATGCAATGATCTCCATACCCATAGCGTTAGCGATGTGGGCTACATGTTTGCCAATAGCACCAAGGCCAATCAGCCCTAATGTCTTTTTATGTAACTCAGTACCCACCAATCTTACATCATTACTGCATTTAGCCTGTTGTTCGATTTCAACATACTTTCTGGCACTGGATAGCATCATTAGAATAGCCATTTCTGCTACCGATACAGAATTGGCGTTGAGTGCTTTATGCACCACAATATTTCTGCTGTTCGCATACTCAACGTTTATATTATCTAAACCAACACCATATTTTGAGATTACTTTTAGTTTTTTCGCACAATCTATAACGTCTTGATCTAAAGGGTCGTTGCCTGTAATAATAGCATCGGCATCTTTAATTTTTACCATCAACTCTTCTTTACTAAAACGTCCGCCGCTCGTATTACATTCGACGATATAACCTGCTGCCTGTAATTCATCCAGATATTTTTGCCCCTTACTAAGAAAGGGCCTTGGCGTTATAAGTATTTTTTTCATATTACAATAAACCGAAGAATGAAAAAATAAGGCTTAAAGAGAGGATTGCTACCAGTATTCTTAGGAAATGCGGTCCACACTTCTGGATGTATATATAAATACCGAGAACCGCAACCAGGGGGAGTAAGTTAGGCACAATTTTGTCTAACATGTCCTGCAGGACAATAGTATTCCCCCCACCAGTAGTAATATGTAGCGGTGTCTTAATCTTTACATAAGTGGCAGAAAGCGCCCCCATCATCAACAGGCCGAACATACCTGCGCCTTCAATAATTTTATGGATACTGCCAGAGTGGAGTATCTCTAAAATTGACTCTTTCCCCTTTTTATAACCAATATTAAGTGCAAATCGGCTAGCGAAGAACATATAAACAACTTGATAGATCAATGGCAGTAATGCGGCTAATACGTACCCTTGCAATACAAAAGGAATACATACCCCAATAACAATAGGTCGCAATGTGCCAAAATCTAGCGTATCCCCGATACCTGAGACTGGACCCATTAGCCCCGTTTTTAAACTGGTCACTAATTGGGTTGTGGCTGTTCGCTGTTCTTCCGGTTCCTGGGATGCTTTTTCTTCTAGTGCGATAGTGATGCCGTTTACCACTGAGCCCCAGTTAGCTTGTGTGTTAAACATCGTCAAATGGCGCTGTAACGCTTTTGAAAGATCCCTCTTATTCGGGTATAGCTTAGCTAAAATCCCTGTCATTGAATTACAAAAGGCTAGAGCCTGTAACCGTTCAAAATTTAATGATGTTTCCGAGAAAGCATGCCATTTTAACCAGACAATCTGCACATCTCTATTCGTAATTGGTGTGCTTTCGGCTTCCTTTAAGTCGATATTATTAGCCATTTTGTGTTCCTTTCGCAGTTTTTGATTGCATGTATAAGAGAACAGCACATAAACCAAAAATGGATATCCCTATGGTGTTTAACCCTGAATATGTGACCAAGAAGAAACCAATGATGAATAACGGGATGTATTGTTTTTTCCCGATCACAATGATAGTGATAGCAAAACCTAATGCTGGAAGAATATTACCAGCGATAGCTAAGCCGTTGGTGGTCCAGGAGGGTAACAGTTTGACAAATGAGGAAATAGCATCTGGGCCATACAAACAGGCAACGAAAACAGGAACGAAGCGCATAGGGAAGGCCAACAGAATAGGATAGATAGTTGCTACCCGCTGAATCCCTTTGATATCTGCTTTTTCGGCATAGCGATCGGCCATATGAACAAATGTGGTATTAACCGTTTTACGAACGTTTTCGAGAACAACCCCTAATAAACCTATTGGGATTGCCAACGAAATCGCTATTTCAGGTTTTATCCCCGCAGTAAGAGCAATAGGTATAGCGATGCAGGAGGCCAATCCCTCATCTGCTGGCGGGTTCCCACCAGGAGCAATACTTCCTATATAGATCATCTGTAATGTCGCACCGACTGATAATGCAGTCGGCATATCATCAAAGATAATTCCCATAATGGGGGCAATAGATAACGGCATGCGCATGATTGAAAAGCCATACCATACCTTCGCTTGTGATATCCAATAAACTAAACCAATCAATATTGCTGTAGAAACGCCCATAAGTTCCTCTCCTTTTTAAGGTAACTTATTCTTTATTTTTTGCAGACTGGCTGGTTCTTCTTCTGGGATAGTCTGGAAATAAACTTTAATATTCCTGTCTTCTATGACTTGTAGTTTTTCTGCATCTTCTTTATTTATTGATATCTGATTAAAGACGATTTTTCTACCAGGGATGTTTTCTATGCCGCCTACTTGCAACTCTTCAAGTTCTAATCCGCCCTGAATAGTCTTTAATGCTGAATCAATAGATTTGAAAAGGATTAAAAGTTTGCCAGTATAAAAATTTTTCTCATTCCAGCGGGTTGTCGTTTCCTCAATGGATGTCATGATTACTTCGATGCCGCTGGGGGCCGCCATTTTATAAACTTCGGCTAAAAAAGGATCATTATATAATTCGTCATCAATAACTATTATTTTATCGGCGTTGCTCCTTTTCAGCCATTTGGTGATAACCTGTCCATGAATTAGGCGATAATCAATGCGGGCATGTACTATACTCATACTCTATTATCCTTTATTAAATTGATAACTTTGAACCATATCTTTACCGGCATCATGAATACATTGAACATATTCTTCGATGGTGATTTCTTTATCGGAGTCTTGTAACATATTCGCTTCAAGCAGCATGGCAAGGTTTACGCCGCTAATACAATGAATAGGGTATTCTCTGGAGAGAACCGTCGCTACATTTGATGGTGTTCCACCATATATATCGGTAAGAATAACGGTTTTAATATTGGGTCTGAGTATTTTCCTTGTTTGCTCCATTAACGTTTCTGGTGACATCCCGATGATCAGAGAAATAGCCGTTGTATTTTTCGTTTTGCCAACAATCATTTCACTACTGTTTAATAACTCTTTACCTGCGTCACCATGTGTTAATATGATGATATCATAGAGATTCAATGGTTATCTTCCTTATATATATAATCCATATGTTTGATTTATATTTTGTATGTAACAGATTCCGTTCTTGAGAGTGGTTTCTGTTCTTTGAATATATATTGTTTTATGGATTTTTTAACGTTACCAAGATCACATATTGAATGTATTGACTAATATGGCTATTTCTAGCGGATGCATATAACGCATAACAAAATAATATAATATTTGGTTTTTATAATTAATATTGTCATTTATATATATTAAACAATGTATCTTAATTAAGATTATATTTTATATCGATGATATAAGGTCATATTATGGAGATGAAATTGATATTTATAGTTTTGTCACCTATATGTTATGTCATCGCAAAAATTCACGTTTCAAATCCATAAAAATGGGGTATGTTTTAGCAGAGTATGCTGAAAATGCACGGTCAGCATGCCTAAATATCAATGTCTTATACTTGGTGTGACGCCAATATCAGAATAATGTGCTAAATAACAACATCACAACAAATGCAACAACCATAACAATGAGGAACCTCAGGATGAAAATGAAGGGTAAAGCGTTACTGGCAGGATGTATTGCACTCGCATTCAGCAACATGGCATTAGCAGAAGATATTAAAATTGCTGTTGTGGGGGCGATGTCTGGCCCGGTAGCGCAGTATGGCGATCAGGAATTTACCGGCGCAGAGCAGGCAATTGCGGATATCAATGCCAAGGGCGGCGTGAAAGGTGACAAACTGGTCATGGTGAAATATGACGATGCCTGTGACCCGAAACAAGCGGTAGCGGTTGCGAACAAAGTGGTCAACGACGGGATTAAATACGTAATCGGTCACCTGTGCTCTTCTTCCACTCAGCCTGCGTCAGACATCTATGAAGACGAAGGCATTCTGATGATCACCCCAGCGGCAACGGCGCCGGAGCTGACCGCGCGCGGCTATAGCCTGGTGATGCGTACCACGGGTCTGGATTCCGATCAGGGCCCAACGGCCGCCAAATATATCGTTGAAAAAGTGAAGCCGCAGCGCATCGCGATTATTCATGATAAGCAGCAGTACGGTGAAGGCCTGGCCCGCGCGGTGCAGGATGGCCTGAAAAAGGGTAACGCCAACGTGGTGTTCTTTGACGGGATCACCGCCGGGGAAAAAGATTTTTCTACGCTGGTAGCGCGTTTGAAGAAAGAGAACATCGATTTCGTTTACTACGGCGGTTACCACCCGGAAATGGGGCAAATCCTGCGCCAGGCACGCGCCGCGGGTCTGAAAACCCAGTTTATGGGGCCAGAAGGTGTAGCGAACGTGTCGCTGTCTAACATCGCCGGTGAATCAGCAGAAGGCTTACTGGTAACGAAACCGAAGAACTACGACCAGGTTCCAGCGAACAAACCCATCGTAGATGCTATCAAAGCCAAGAAACAGGATCCGAGTGGTGCATTCGTATGGACCACCTACGCCGCGCTGCAATCTTTGCAGGCCGGTCTGAACCAGTCTGACGATCCGGCTGAAATTGCCAAGTATCTGAAAGCAAACTCAGTGGAAACTGTGATGGGGCCGCTGTCATGGGATGCGAAGGGCGACCTGAAAGGCTTCGAATTCGGCGTGTTTGACTGGCATGCTAATGGTACGGCGACCGACGCCAAGTGATTTTCCCGGCGCCTTTCGTGCCGCAGGTGTGTTGGCTGCGTTATTCAACCCCGGTCACTTACTTATGTAAGCTCCGGGGATTTTATAACTTGCCGCCTGCCTGCAACACAAAATTCTTGGGAAAATACTCGTAATACAATTGGTTGGGGGCGGTTTTCTACCGTTTCTCCCAGCCATTCTCTTGGGCCGTAAATCCTAACACCTGCATAAATGCGGCCATCACGCTGCGGTCTTCAACGCCGACGTCGGCCATCCACCACGAACTCACGTCAGGGTTTTCCCGGATCACTTCTTCGATCAAATACTGCCCGACGCCGCGACGGCGGGTGATATCGCGCACGCGCAATGAATCCAGTGCGCCTTGTGTGCCGCTCAGGGTTACTCGCACGGCGCCTAACAGACGCTCGTTAAAGCGTGCGGCGTAGATCCGGTGCGTTTCATCTACGCTTAATGATGAGGCGGAATATTCCGGCCAGATTTTGCCCAGATCAATCAGGTCCTGGTCGCTAAAGATATCTAAACGAACGATGGTCAGCTTCATTAACAGCATGTCCAAATCACAAAAGATGGAATCAGTGTACCGAAATAATTCGCCCGGATGCTTTCTCTTTTTAATGCGATTAACCAGGTTAATAGTTTTGTAACAACGACAATGACAGATTGAAACAGTAGAGATTGAAAAACAGGCAGGATAATACCCTGGAATGCAGCATTTTATTCCGCTCTTTGTGCCGTTATTTTATGCTGACAAATGCACTTTTTTTTGTTTATCTATAGTGAAAAGCAGAATATTATCTTTTCTTAATCGACTGAAAAATAGAGATTTTAGCCGTAATTTGCTTAAAAAACTGCGCTAAACCATTAACGAGACTGGTAAAAATAGTACAGTTCAAAAAAAGCACAGTCTGCTTTTTAACCACATAAATACAAAATATATACATCATCACGAATGGGGATTCAGGAAAATGAAACGGAATGCGAAAACAATCATCGCAGGGGTGATAGCACTGGCAATGTCACACGCGGTCATGGCGGAGGATATCAAGGTCGCTGTTGTCGGGGCGATGTCAGGTCCGGTCGCGCAGTGGGGTGATATGGAATTTAATGGCGCACGTCAGGCCATTAAAGATATCAATGCCAAAGGCGGGGTCAAAGGCGACAAACTGGTTGCCGTCGAATATGACGATGCCTGCGATCCGAAACAGGCCGTTGCGGTAGCGAACAAAATCGTCAATGACGGCATTCAGTACGTTATTGGTCATCTGTGCTCATCTTCCACGCAGCCCGCATCAGATATCTATGAAGACGAAGGCATTCTGATGATTTCCCCGGGCGCGACCAACCCGGAACTTACCCAGCGCGGTTACGCACACATTATGCGTACAGCGGGCCTGGACTCCTCTCAGGGGCCGACCGCCGCGAAATACATTCTGGAGAAGGTGAAGCCGCAACGCATCGCCATCATTCACGATAAACAGCAATACGGTGAAGGCCTGGCGCGTTCAGTGCAGGAGAGCCTGAAAGCGGGCAAAGCCAATATCGTCTTCTTTGACGGGATCACTGCCGGGGAAAAAGATTTTTCTGCGCTGATCGCCCGCCTTAAAAAAGAAAATATCGATTTTGTTTATTACGGCGGCTACTACCCGGAAATGGGACAAATGCTGCGCCAGGCTCGCTCCGTCGGGCTGAATACCCAGTTTATGGGACCTGAGGGCGTGGGCAATGCGTCGCTGTCTAATATTGCCGGTGATGCCGCTGAAGGCATGCTGGTGACCATGCCAAAACGCTATGACCAGGATCCGGCGAATAAAGCTATCGTCGATGCGCTCAAAGCTGACAAGAAAGATCCAACCGGACCGTACGTGTGGATCACTTATGCAGCCGTCCAGTCATTGGCGACAGCAATGGATCGCAGCGGTAGCAAAGAGCCGTTGGAGCTGGTGAAAGATCTGAAAGCACACGGGGCTGACACCGTGATTGGGCCGCTGAAATGGGACGAAAAAGGCGATTTGAAGGGATTTGAGTTTGGTGTCTTCCAGTGGCACGCGGACGGATCATCGACCGTCGCGAAGTAATAGTTGAAGACGAGTTATCCCACCGCCCGTGCAAAACGGGCGGGTTAAGAAAGGTTACCTTATGTCCGAGCAGTTCCTCTATTTCTTGCAGCAGATGTTTAACGGCGTCACGCTGGGAAGCACCTACGCGCTGATCGCTATCGGTTACACGATGGTGTACGGCATTATCGGCATGATCAACTTCGCCCACGGCGAGGTGTATATGATCGGCAGCTATGTCTCCTTTATGATCATCGCTGCGCTAATGATGATGGGTATTGATTCCAGCTGGCTACTGGTCGCGGCGGGCTTTGTCGGCGCGATTGTGATTGCCAGCGCCTACGGCTGGAGCATTGAACGCGTAGCGTATCGGCCCGTGCGCAGCTCTAAGCGCCTGATCGCGCTGATTTCCGCTATCGGGATGTCCATCTTCTTGCAAAACTACGTCAGCCTGACGGAAGGTTCGCGCGATGTGGCGTTGCCCAGCCTGTTTAACGGCCAGTGGACCGTCGGCAGTAGCGAAAACTTCTCTGCTTCCATCACCACCATGCAGCTGGTTATCTGGATTGTAACCTTCCTGGCGATGCTGGCGCTGACGCTGTTTATCCGTTACTCCCGTATGGGCCGTGCCTGCCGTGCCTGCGCGGAAGACCTGAAAATGGCCAGCCTGCTCGGCATAAATACCGATCGCGTGATTGCACTGACCTTTGTGATTGGCGCGGCAATGGCGGCGGTAGCGGGCGTACTGCTCGGCCAGTTCTACGGCGTAATTAACCCCTATATCGGCTTTATGGCCGGGATGAAAGCCTTTACCGCGGCGGTACTGGGCGGCATCGGCAGCATTCCTGGGGCGATGATCGGCGGTCTGATTCTGGGGGTCGCGGAAGCGCTCTCCTCTGCTTATCTGAGTACCGAATACAAAGACGTGGTTTCATTCGCGCTGCTGATTCTGGTGCTGCTGGTGATGCCGACCGGTATTCTGGGTCGCCCGGAGGTAGAGAAAGTATGAAACCGATGCATTTTGCAATGGCGCTGCTCTCTGCCGCTATGTTCTTCATCCTGGCGGGCGTCTTTATGGGCGTCCAGTTGGAGCTTGACGGCACCAAACTGGTGGTGGATAGCGCCGCGGATATCCGCTGGCAGTGGGTGTTTATCGGCACTGGCGTGGTCTTTCTCTTCCAACTGTTGCGTCCAGCTTTCCAGAAGGGCCTGAAGAGCGTCTCCGGACCGAAGTTTATTCTGCCGGCGATTGATGGCTCCACCGTTAAACAGAAGCTGTTCCTGGTCGCGCTGCTGGTGATTGCCGTGGCGTGGCCGTTTATGGTGTCGCGCGGTACGGTTGATATTGCCACGCTGACGATGATTTATATCATCCTCGGCCTCGGCTTAAACGTGGTGGTAGGGCTTTCCGGTCTGCTGGTGCTGGGTTACGGCGGCTTCTATGCCATCGGTGCTTACACCTTCGCGCTGCTGAACCACTATTACGGACTCGGCTTCTGGACCTGTCTGCCGCTGGCGGGGCTGGTTTCCGCTGCTGCGGGCTTTATGCTCGGCTTCCCGGTACTGCGCCTGCGCGGTGACTATCTGGCGATTGTGACTTTAGGCTTCGGCGAAATCGTCCGTATCCTGCTGCTCAACAACACCGAAGTGACCGGTGGGCCGAACGGTATCAGCCAGATCCCCAAACCGACCTTTTTCGGTCTGGAGTTCAGCCGTACTGCCCGTGAAGGTGGCTGGGATACCTTCAGCAACTTCTTTAACGTGAAGTACGATCCCTCTGACCGCGTTATTTTCCTCTATCTGGTGGCGCTGCTGCTGGTGGTCTTCTCGCTGTTTGTCATCAACCGTCTGCTGCGTATGCCGTTGGGTCGTGCGTGGGAAGCGCTGCGCGAAGATGAAATTGCCTGTCGCTCGCTGGGCTTAAACCCTACGCGTATCAAGCTGACCGCTTTTACCATCAGCGCCGCGTTTGCCGGTTTTGCCGGTACGTTGTTTGCCGCGCGTCAGGGTTTTGTCAGCCCGGAATCCTTCACCTTTGCCGAGTCGGCCTTTGTGCTGGCGATTGTAGTACTGGGCGGAATGGGCTCACAGTTTGCAGTGATCCTCGCGGCCATCCTGCTGGTGGTGTCACGCGAGCTGATGCGTGATTTCAATGAATACAGCATGTTAATGCTGGGTGGTTTAATGGTACTGATGATGATCTGGCGTCCGCAAGGCTTGTTGCCGATGACCCGTCCGCAGTTGAAGCTGAAAAACGGGGAAGCAAAAGGAGAGCAGGCATGAGTCAGCCATTATTATCCGTCAACGGCCTGATGATGCGCTTCGGCGGTCTGCTGGCGGTAAACAACGTTGAACTGGAGCTGAGGCCACAGGAGATCGTCTCGTTAATCGGGCCAAACGGTGCGGGAAAAACCACGGTCTTTAACTGTCTGACCGGTTTTTATAAGCCGACGGGTGGGACGATTAAGCTGCGCGACCAGCATCTGGAAGGGCTGCCGGGTCAACAAATTGCGCGGATGGGTGTGGTGCGTACTTTCCAGCACGTGCGTCTGTTTCGCGAGATGACGGTGATTGAAAACCTGCTGGTGGCGCAACATCAGCAGCTGAAAACCGGCGTCTTCTCCGGCCTGTTGAAAACCCCGTCGTTCCGTCGCGCGCAGAGTGAAGCGTTGGATCGCGCCGCCACCTGGCTGGAGCGTATTGGTTTGCTGGAGCACGCCAACCGTCAGGCCAGTAACCTGGCCTACGGCGACCAGCGCCGTCTGGAGATTGCACGTTGCATGGTGACCCAGCCGGAAATCCTGATGCTCGACGAACCCGCCGCAGGCCTCAACCCGAAAGAGACCAAAGAGCTGGACGAGCTGATTGCTGAACTGCGTAACCATCACAACACCACTATTTTGTTGATTGAGCACGACATGAAGCTGGTGATGGGTATTTCCGACCGTATTTACGTGGTGAATCAGGGCACGCCGCTGGCGAACGGGACGCCGGAACAGATTCGTAACAACCCGGACGTGATCCGCGCCTATTTAGGTGAAGCATAATGGTGGTGACGCATAATATGGAAAAAGTCATGTTGTCCTTTGACAAAGTCAGCGCCCACTACGGCAAGATACAGGCGCTGCACGACGTCAGCTTGTATATCAATCAGGGTGAAATCGTGACGCTTATCGGCGCCAACGGCGCGGGAAAAACCACGCTGCTTGGTACGCTGTGCGGCGATCCGCGAGCGACAAGTGGGCGAATTGTCTTTGATGGTAAAGACATTACCGACTGGCAGACGGCGAAAATCATGCGCGAAGCGGTAGCGATTGTTCCGGAGGGGCGTCGCGTGTTTTCCCGCATGACGGTGGAAGAGAACCTGGCGATGGGCGGCTTCTTTGCCGAAAAGGACCAGTTTCAGGAACGCATCAAGTGGGTGTATGACCTGTTTCCCCGCCTGCATGAACGTCGAATTCAGCGTGCGGGCACGATGTCCGGCGGTGAACAGCAGATGCTGGCGATAGGCCGTGCGCTGATGAGTCAGCCGCGGCTGCTGCTGCTTGATGAGCCGTCGCTGGGTCTGGCGCCGATTATCATCCAGCAGATCTTCAACACCATCGAACAACTGCGCGAGCAGGGGATGACAATCTTCCTCGTCGAACAGAACGCTAACCAGGCGCTGAAGCTCGCCGATCGCGGCTACGTGCTGGAAAACGGTCATGTGGTGCTGGAAGACACCGGTGATGCGTTACTGGCTAACGAAGCAGTGCGCAGCGCGTATCTTGGCGGTTAACATTCTCTGAATGGACAAGGGGGCCTGATATGGCCCCTTTTTATTGCTCTATGTTATTATTGAGAATAGTTATCAATAATAAAAGTGAACATGGAGAAAGGATGATACGTTCCGGTAGCTGCATGATGATTGGCGGTTTGTTTTTGACGCTTTCATCAAATACCCTAGCCTTAACACCGCCAGCGTTCGACCCGCGCGACCCTTCAATCTGGGAAGAGAAACCGGACAACTCGTTAGCGCAGTCTAGCTCGCCCTGTGAAGTGTTCACCTCCTCTGTCTGCCCGGGCTGGGAAGATGAGAAATCGGATATTCAGCGCGAACGTGAGCGGCGGGAACAGCAGCGTTTACAGAATGAATATGAACGACGCTGGCGTAAAGATTAATGTTCCTTGCTGGCTGCAACAGATAACGTCATCCTGGCCGGGTAAGACATAGCGTTACCCGGCTTTGTTGTGCACCACCCCGCATTTTCCTGTCACTACGCTTTCACCGCCTTGCCATCTGTTTGTCGCCTTACTATCTTTTTTTTGTAATAAAAAAGTTATTTTTCTGTCATTCGAGCATGTCATGTTACCCCCGCGAGCATAAAACGCGTGATATCGCGCATCCGGCACAACAAGAGAGATAACCGATGATATCGTTACGACATACAGCTTTAGGACTGGCACTTAGCCTGGCGTTTGCAGGTCAGGCTCTGGCCGTCACCACTATCCCGTTCTGGCACTCAATGGAAGGTGAACTGGGTAAAGAAGTTGATTCACTGGCGCAACGTTTTAATGCCGCCAATCCCGACTACAAAATTGTTCCGCAGTACAAAGGCAACTACGAGCAGAGCCTGAGCGCAGGTATTGCGGCTTTCCGTACCGGAAACGCACCTGCGCTACTGCAGGTTTATGAAGTGGGCACGGCAACGATGATGGCCTCGAAAGCCATTAAACCGGTCTATGAAGTATTCAAAGAGGCTGGTATTAACTTCGATGAGTCTCAGTTCGTGCCGACGGTTTCCGGTTATTACACCGACTCTAAAAGCGGACACTTACTCTCCCAGCCGTTTAACAGCTCCACGCCGGTGCTGTACTACAACAAAGATGCCTTCAAAAAAGCCGGTTTAGACCCTGAGCAGCCGCCAAAAACCTGGCAGGATCTGGCGGAATACACCGCGAAGCTGAAAGCAGCAGGCATGAAGTGCGGCTACGCCAGCGGCTGGCAGGGATGGATTCAGATTGAAAACTTCAGCGCCTGGAATGGTCTGCCGGTAGCCACCAAAAACAACGGCTTTGACGGTACTGACGCGGTGCTGGAATTCAATAAACCGGAACAGGTGAAACATATCGCCCTGCTGGAAGAGTTGAACAAAAAAGGGGATTTCAGCTACTTCGGGCGTAAAGACGAGTCTACCGAGAAGTTCTATAACGGGGATTGTGCCATTACCACCGCCTCTTCCGGTTCTCTGGCTGACATCCGCCACTACGCCAAATTCAACTATGGCGTCGGCATGATGCCGTACGATGCCGATGTGAAGGGCGCGCCGCAGAACGCGATTATCGGGGGAGCCAGCCTGTGGGTGATGCAGGGTAAAGACAAAGCAACCTACGAAGGCGTGGCGCAGTTCCTCAACTTCCTGGCGAAGCCTGAAATTGCTGCCGAATGGCACCAGAAGACCGGCTACCTGCCCATTACCACCGCCGCGTACGACTTGACCCGCGAGCAGGGCTTCTATGATAAGAACCCTGGGGCTGATATCGCCACCCGCCAGATGCTGAACAAGCCACCGTTGCCGTTCACCAAAGGGCTGCGTCTGGGCAACATGCCGCAGATCCGCACCATCGTAGATGAAGAACTGGAAAGCGTCTGGACCGGGAAGAAAACCCCGCAGCAGGCGCTGGATGCTGCCGTTGAGCGTGGCAATCAGTTACTGCGCCGCTTTGAGCAATCGACTAAATCGTAATGTGAAATGCCGGGTGGCGGCTGCGACTCACCCGGCCTACAAATGCGTATAGTTTGTAGGCCGGATACGGTGTGTGCACCGCAATCTGGCACCTTCCAGGAAAAGAACCTACATGTCTTCATCCCGTCCGGTGTTCCGCTCGCGCTGGCTTCCCTATTTGCTGGTGGCCCCGCAGTTGGTTATCACCGTTATTTTCTTTATCTGGCCCGCCGGTGAAGCGCTGTGGTATTCACTACAATCCGTTGATCCGTTTGGTCTTTCTAGCCAGTTTGTCGGACTGGAAAACTTTATCGCGCTGTTTCATGACCCGTACTACCTTGATTCATTCTGGACCACCATTAAGTTCAGTACGTTAGTCACGGTAAGCGGTTTACTGGTGTCGTTATTTTTTGCGGCGCTGGTGAATTACGTGGTACGCGGTAGCCGTTTTTACCAGACGCTGATGCTGTTGCCTTACGCCGTTGCGCCCGCCGTCGCCGCCGTATTGTGGATCTTCCTGTTTAACCCAGGGCGCGGGCTGATTACCCATTTTCTCGGTGAGTTTGGCTATGACTGGAACCATGCGCAAAACAGCGGTCAGGCGATGTTTCTGGTGGTGTTTGCGTCGGTCTGGAAGCAGATTAGTTACAACTTCCTGTTCTTCTTTGCCGCACTACAGTCTATTCCGCGGTCGCTGATTGAAGCCGCCGCGATTGATGGTGCGGGACCGGTTCGCCGCTTCTTTAAGCTGGCGCTGCCGCTGATTGCACCGGTCAGCTTCTTTCTGCTGGTGGTGAATCTGGTTTATGCCTTCTTTGATACCTTCCCGGTGATCGATGCCGCCACGGCGGGTGGGCCG
Organism: Citrobacter sp. Cb041; assembly: GCF_030336655.1. Classification (NCBI taxonomy): domain Bacteria; kingdom Pseudomonadati; phylum Pseudomonadota; class Gammaproteobacteria; order Enterobacterales; family Enterobacteriaceae; genus Citrobacter; species Citrobacter sp. Cb041. The sequence continues at coordinate 333,398 of NZ_JAOWDD010000036.1, forward strand.
GTACAGGCGACCACTACGTTGATTTATAAGATCTATCGCGAAGGCTTTGTCGGGCTGGATCTCTCCGCCTCGGCCGCCCAATCGGTAGTGCTGATGTTCCTGGTCATTATTTTGACGGTGGTGCAGTTCCGCTATGTGGAAAGTAAGGTACGTTACCAATGATTGAGAATCGTCGTGGGCTGACAATATTCAGCCATGCCATGTTGATTATGGGGATCATGGTGATCCTGTTTCCGCTGTACGTCGCGTTTGTCGCGGCGACGCTGGATAACAAAGCAGTCTTTGAAACGCCGATGACGCTGGTTCCCGGCACACAGCTGCTGGAAAACATGAAATACATCTGGGTCAACGGCGTGGGCGTTAACAGCGCGCCGTTCTGGCTGATGATGCTCAACAGTTTCATCATGGCGTTCAGTATTACAGTAGGGAAAATCACCGTCTCTATGCTCTCCGCATTCGCCATCGTCTGGTTCCGCTTTCCACTGCGTAACCTGTTCTTCTGGATGATTTTTATCACGCTGATGCTGCCGGTCGAGGTGCGTATTTTCCCGACGGTGGAAGTGATCGCCAACCTGAAAATGCTCGACAGCTATGCGGGTCTGACGCTGCCGTTAATGGCATCGGCGACTGCGACGTTCCTGTTCCGGCAGTTTTTTATGACCCTGCCGGATGAACTGGTTGAGGCGGCGCGTATTGACGGCGCGTCACCGATGCGTTTTTTCCGCGATATTGTACTACCGCTGTCAAAAACCAATCTGGCGGCGCTGTTTGTGATCACCTTTATCTACGGCTGGAACCAGTATTTGTGGCCGTTGTTAATTATTACCGATGTCAATTTGGGCACTGCGGTGGCAGGTATCAAAGGCATGATTGCTACTGGTGAAGGCACCACGCAGTGGAATCAGGTAATGGCAGCCATGTTGCTGACGCTCATCCCTCCGGTAATCATCGTGTTAGCCATGCAGCGTGCCTTCGTACGTGGCCTGGTCGATAGTGAGAAATAAAAATGGCTGGTTTAAAACTACAGGCAGTAACCAAAAGCTGGGACGGCAAAACCCAGGTGATTAAACCGCTGACGCTGGATGTCGCGGACGGAGAATTTATCGTGATGGTTGGCCCATCCGGCTGCGGTAAGTCAACGCTGCTACGGATGGTGGCCGGGCTTGAACGGGTGAGCGGCGGCGATATCTGGATTGATAATAAACGCGTCACCGAAATGGAGCCTAAGGATCGCGGCATTGCGATGGTCTTTCAGAACTACGCGCTCTACCCACATATGAGCGTGGAAGAAAATATGGCCTGGGGGCTGAAAATCCGTGGGATGGGCAAGGAGCATATTGCCGAACGGGTGAAAGAGGCGGCGCGTATTCTCGAGCTGGGTGAACTGCTCAAGCGTCGTCCGCGCGAGCTTTCCGGCGGTCAGCGCCAGCGTGTGGCGATGGGGCGGGCGATTGTCCGTGACCCAGCGGTATTCCTGTTCGATGAGCCGCTGTCTAACCTCGATGCCAAGCTGCGCGTACAGATGCGTCTGGAGTTACAACATCTGCATCGCCGACTGAAAACCACCTCACTGTATGTGACGCACGATCAGGTTGAAGCGATGACCCTCGCCCAGCGGGTGATGGTGATGAACAAAGGCATTGCCGAGCAGATCGGCACGCCGGTTGAGGTATATGAAAAGCCTGCCAGCCGCTTTGTGGCGAGTTTTATCGGCAGCCCGGCGATGAATCTGCTGGACGGGCGCATCAGCGCCTCGGGCACCCATTTTGAGCTGGATGACGGCATGACGTTGCCCCTCGGCAGAAGCGCGAGGGAGTCTGGTGGGCGTAACATGACGTTGGGTATCCGCCCGGAGCATATTGCGCTAAGCTCGCAGGCCGAAGGCGGCGTGCCGTTGGTCGTCGACACGCTGGAAATGCTGGGAGCGGATAACCTGGCACACGGACGTTGGGGTGAGCAAAAGCTGGTGGTGCGACTGGCGCATCAGCATCGCCCGACGGCAGGCAGCACGCTGTGGCTGCATCTGCCAGAAAATCATCTGCATCTTTTTGATGGCGAAACAGGACAACGCGTATGAGTAACTGGCCTTACCCCCATATCGTCGCCCATCGCGGCGGCGGTAAGCTGGCACCGGAAAACACCCTGGCGGCGATCGACATGGGGGCGCGATACGGGCATACCATGATTGAGTTTGACGCTAAATTGTCGAAAGACGGTGAGATCTTCTTGCTGCATGACGACAACCTGGAACGCACCAGCAATGGTTGGGGTGTGGCAGGCGAGCTGAACTGGCAGGATTTATTGCGCGTGGACGCCGGCGGCTGGTTTAGCGGTGAGTTTAAAGGCGAACCGCTACCGCTGCTCTCGCAAGTGGCCGAGCGCTGCCGTCAGCACAGTATGATGGCGAATATTGAAATTAAACCCACCACCGGCACCGGAACGTTAACCGGCAAAGCCGTAGCGCTGGCCGCTCGGGAACTGTGGGCGGGAATGACACCACCGCTGTTGTCATCCTTTGAAATTGACGCGCTTGAAGCGGCGCAGCAGGCAGCGCCTGAACTGCCGAGAGGCTTACTGTTTGATGAGTGGCGCGAGGACTGGCGTGAGCTGACAACGCGGCTGGGCTGCGTCTCTATTCATCTTAATCACAAGCTGCTGGATGAAGCGCGCGTGGATGCGCTGCGCGACGCAGGGCTGCGTATTCTGGTGTATACCGTCAACCGACCCCAGCGCGCGGCGGAACTGCTGCGCTGGGGAGTGGACTGCATCTGTACCGATGCCATTGATACGATTGGTCCGGATTTCCAGCCCTGTTAAGGCCCAATTGTTTTTAACGGAACGTTAGGCTGCGGCGTGCTGGAGGGCTTCAGCATGTCGCCGTTCTTTTTCTCCGACAGCATATGTTGCTTATTCAGCGAGCTGTCCGGGTTACGGGTTCCACTTAACATCCCACCGTTGCTGTTGGGCAGCATTTGCTGCTGGCTGGAATTAAACTCGCCAGACTGAGACTGAAGGACGCGCTGGGAGTTGGAATTGATTTGGTTTTCCATATGCTGTTGTTGCATACGCGTCTGCGTTTGCAACTGCTGATTGAGCATCCCTTTCTGCTGAATCTGCTGCGATTGCATTTGGGTTTGCATACGCTGCTGGCTCGGGATCTGATAACCGGGTTGATTCGGGTTATTCATGGTGTTGATGGGCTGTGCAAAGCCTGCAAACGGCAACAACATGGCTAAAAGTAAGAGTCGTTTCATCGCTTTTCTCCTCTCGGGGATCTCTTAAGTTTACTCCTTTCTCGCCGTTACGATGATTATTTCAGAGTTATGCACCAGGCTTAGTGGGGGCTGACCCCCATACATCTGGAGAATAACGATGATAAAACCGACGTTTTTACGCCGGGTAGCCATTGCTGCTCTGCTCTCAGGAAGTTGTTTTAGCGTTGCTGCCGCTCCGGCTGCACCGCCGCCGGTATCATACGGTGTTGAGGAGGATGTGTTCCATCCCGTGCGCGCGCAGCAGGGGATGGTGGCCTCCGTGGATGCGCTTGCCACCCAAGTGGGGGTGGATATTCTTAAACAGGGTGGGAATGCCGTCGATGCCGCCGTGGCCGTTGGCTACGCGCTGGCGGTGACGCATCCCCAGGCGGGCAATCTGGGCGGTGGCGGTTTTATGCTGCTGCGTACCAAAGACGGTAACACCACGGCGATTGATTTTCGCGAAATGGCCCCTGCTGGCGCGACCCGCGACATGTTCCTTGATGAGCAGGGCAACGCCGATGCGAAAAAGTCGCTGACGTCGCATCTGGCATCCGGTACGCCGGGTACCGTCGCGGGTTTCTCGCTGGCGCTGGAGAAATACGGCACGATGCCGCTGAACAAAGTGGTACGTCCGGCGATGAAGCTAGCGGAAGAGGGCTTTGTGGTTAATGACGCACTGGCCGACGATCTGAAAACCTATGGCAGTGAAGTGCTCCCTAATCACGAGAACAGCAAAGCCATTTTCTGGAAAGACGGCGAGCCACTGAAAAAAGGCGATAAGCTGGTACAAAAGAACCTGGCGAAAAGTCTGGAAATGATTGCCGAAAGCGGCCCGGATGCGTTTTATAAAGGGGCTATTGCCGATCAGATCGCCGGGGAAATGCAGAAGAACGGCGGGCTGATGACCAAAGAGGACTTAGCCAGCTATAAAGCCATGGAGCGTACGCCGATTAGCGGTGACTATCGCGGGTATCAGGTCTTCTCCATGCCGCCGCCGTCCTCTGGCGGTATTCATATCGTGCAGATCCTCAATATTCTTGAAAACTTTGATATGAAGAAATACGGATTTGGCAGTGCCGACGCCATGCAGGTCATGGCTGAAGCGGAGAAATATGCCTACGCTGACCGCTCGGAGTATCTGGGCGATCCCGATTTTGTGAAAGTGCCGTGGCAGGCATTGACCAACAAAACCTATGCTAAAACGCTTGCCGATCAGATTGATATCAACAAGGCTAAACCTTCCAGCCAGATTAAACCTGGCAAGCTCGCCCCGTATGAAAGCAATCAGACCACTCACTTCTCGGTGGTGGATAAAGACGGCAATGCCGTGGCGGTGACCTATACCCTGAATACCACCTTCGGGACCGGTATTGTGGCGGGTAACACTGGCATTCTGCTCAATAATGAAATGGACGACTTCTCTGCCAAGCCGGGCGTACCGAACGTATACGGTCTGGTAGGCGGCGATGCCAACGCGGTCGGACCGAAGAAGCGTCCGCTGTCATCTATGTCGCCGACTATCGTGGTAAAAGATGGGAAAACCTGGCTGGTTACCGGCAGCCCAGGCGGGAGTCGAATTATCACTACTGTGCTGCAAATGGTGGTCAACAGCATTGATTTCGGGATGAACGTCGCCGAAGCGACCAACGCACCACGCTTCCATCATCAGTGGTTGCCGGACGAGCTTCGCATCGAGAAGGGCTTCAGCCCGGATACAATCAAACTGCTGGAGCAAAAAGGACAGAAAGTGGCGCTGAAAGAAGCGATGGGCAGCACGCAGAGCATTATGGTTGGACCGGATGGCGCACTGTATGGCGCGTCCGACCCGCGTTCCGTGGATGATTTAACGGCGGGTTACTGATTGTTGATTAATAGCCCGGCATCAGGCGCCGGGCTATATGTTAGTTACGCCGTGAGTAACCGCGCCGGATTATCAATACAGAGCTTGCGAAGAGTATCGTTATCTACGCCACGGGCAGCCAGATAGGCGAGGAAAACATTTGGGACAAATCCCCAACCATTCCCCCCATTTTTTGCCCACATCTGTTTGAGAAAAACATCATGGCTTAATACGATCTGGTCGGCGTAACCCAGTTCAATCAGATGTGCTACCGCATCTGCGGTGTCCTGAACACCTGGGGCGATACCTTCTTTGGGGAAAGTAATGTCCAGACCAATCATGTCAAATTCAAGCCATACGCCGCGGTCAAGCATTTTACGTTGATAGGCAACATCCTTTCCTGAAGGGTCTGAGTGCGCCAGCGAAACTTTTGCCGGAGAGACGTTCATCTCTTCAAGGACAATATCCAGTACCTCATCACCCAGCCGCAGCCACCCTGGCATATGGATATTCATTGCCGTATGGGGATTATTACGTTGTGCCAGAGACGCCGCGCGCAGGCTGTTGCGCTCAGCTTGGGTAAAAGCGGGTGATACGCCAATTTCACCGATCATACCGGCGCGAATATCCGTCTCGCCAATCCCCTGATTCAGTTCCTTATCAATAAGTGAGGCTAATAACTCGACAGGTTTGTGGATCCTGGCGCTTTCAAACTTTTCCAGATAAGGTCCTGATGAAGCAACGATATTCAAACCAGTTTTTAATGCCACTTCCCGCAATGAAGTGGCGTCCCGACCAATAGATTCAGAACCCGTCGCGTCGACAATCGTCCTGCCTCCCAGTGACATGAAGTTATTGATTTCAAAGATGACATCATCAATCTCTTTTCTGTCCATGTTATCGGCGCAGCAGTACGGGTCGTGTTTCAGTCCCCACTGCAGGTCAGCACTGACTTTCTTTCCCACCAACTGCTGTGAAAAAGCATACTGTGGCTCGTCAACAACGGATGACAAATCGTTAAACAGGTGCTCATGCGGTAGCGTTAGACCCATTTCTGAGTGTGCCACTTGGCCCGTTACGGTTTGCAGGAAGCCTTTCATCCTGACACCTCCATTTTTTTCGCCATTTTGGATGCTCTGTATTCGGGGATGGTGGTAACAATTGCACCTACTAACGCGAATAATGTACCGATGATGGTGACCAGATAGACCGTATTGCCTAATGATGGGATTAACTCATCAATCAACACCGATCCCAGTAACTGACCCGCGGTAGAGGCGACACCCAGCATTAATAGTCCTAAGCCTCTGACCAGAATCGCCATCAGCCCGATGGACAGCAGACCCAGCGGGCCACCGAGATACATCCACCACGTATCGGGTAACTGGACGGTGACATGCCCTAATGCGACACGTATCGCCAGCGCTGCACCCAGGACACAAAAGCCGACGATGAAGTTCCAGGTAATGGAAACCAGCATGGATCCCGTTGCCTCGGCGACTTTGGCATTCCCCGCAGGCTGCCAGCCAGCGAGTAATCCTGCCAAAAATGGAAGGATAGCCAGCAGGATAAACGAGGTTGAGTGCCACTGTGGCGACACGACAAAAATCGTGGCAATAACAGCGAACAATGCGCCAGTAACGCGCCATGGCGTGAAATATTTCTTCTCATCCACACCGACGCCAAAACGGTCGCACAGCAGGCCGGAAAGGAGCAGGGCGGAAATTAATGCAGTTTGAAAAGTGGCAACGCCTAACGCGCTGGCTGATGCGCCTTCAGAAAATACGACCATCGCCCCGCATAACCCAGCAAACCAATTCCACAAGGGGATTTTCCGCTTTTTAATCAGCGTAGGGATCGACGCGAATTGATGGCGTGTTTCTTTACGCGCAATAATAATAAAAAACATGACGACCAGACCGCTGGCGAAAGAGATTACTGCGCAAGCATTACCATCCTGCAACCAGTGTCCCAATTGCCCATTAACGGCAGACTGCATTGGGGAAAGCATACCGGCTAAGATGGTTGCAAGCATCAGTAAGGGGGTTGAGTACTTATTCTTGTTCATACATCAATCCTTATATTTTATAAAAGGAGTAACTTTCGTTACTCCATTGTTTTTTTATTTTCTGGCGATGAATTGAAGCGTGTTAACCCACAGGTCGGTATAAAACGGCCAGGACATGAATTGCTGAGTTCCCCAGTGCGGCGAACAGTCACTCATAAAACAGGCGGTTTTACCCTGTTGGTATTTACCGAACACTAATAGAGGGTCATTATTTATTGTTAATACGACATCAGCATCTTCTCTGGCGACAACCTGGTTATATCCAAGAAATATCGGGTAGTCTGAGAATCCGTCTACAACAGGATGTTCAGGCGAGACAGCCTCAGCGTAGATACCCTCTGGTTTTTCTACTCGGTCATCGCCGTCAAGCATAATAACTGGCAAGACCTCGGCAAGAATGGTGTTCTTGTAATTGGCCTTTGCCTCAATACCCATAAATGACAGATAGCCGCCAATCATAAGCAGACCACCACCATTTTTGACGTACTCTTTAATTGATTCCAGAGCATTTGGCTTTATTTTGAGCTGATAGAATGTCTCGTTTTGCAACAGGAATGTATTGCTGCCGATATCGCTAATGACAATGGCATCATAACGGTTTAGTTCATCAATGCTTTCTGGAAATGCGATTTGTACGGTGTGAGCAGGCATGTAATCAATTTCCACACCACCTTTCTTTAAGCATTCCAGTAACCATGTAGCGCCTTCTTCATATTTACTGGAGGTAAAGCTGTCATAACCTTTTGAATGAATCATGTGAATATGCCAGGATTCTCCAATAAAGAGCACCTTTAGTTTTTTCTGCGTATTGTTCATAGTCTGCTCCTTGATTTAGTGAGTTGAGATAGTTTGTTTGTAATGTGAACTCTGAATGCGATGTAGAACGGATTCGTTTTCTGGCATGTCAGAGGCATTGGGTGTTTCAACAGCAAGCGAGGCGAATGCGCTGGCGTAGCATAATGCGGATGCCAGTGATTTTCCTTTAGCAAGGCCAGATGCGAGTGCGCCATTGAAGGCGTCGCCAGCTCCTGCGGTATTTTTTACAACTGCCGGGAATGCCGGAGAATAGATGAATTGCGTTCCGTCATAAGCGAGAGATCCTTTGCTACCTAAAGTAATAATGGTATTTTTTACACCTTTCTGATGAATAATCTTCGCTGCACATTTGGCTGACTCAATGTCATTGACGGACATGTTTGCCAGGAGACCAGCTTCGGTTTCATTTGGCGTAATGTAATCGATGTCATCAATGATGGTATTGACCATTTCATTGTATGGCGCTGGATTGATAATTACCGGTATGTCATTTTTTTGTGCGAGACGAATTGTTTGCTGAAGCGCCTCGTAATTTGTCTCCAGTTGTACAAGAACAATATCTGAATGAATAATGGCTTCTTTTTGTATGGTGATTTCATCAGGTGAAATTGTCATATTAGCACCGGGATAGATAGCGATGACGTTATCCCCGGTATCTCCATTCACCATGATGGTAGCTGTACCAGTTTGTGTTTCTTTGGTCTGGTAGATTACACTTTTATGGATTTTTGATGAGTTTATAAAATTAATGGCGTAATCGCTAAAATGGTCTGACCCTACTTTAGTAATAAAATGCACATCAGAATCGGCATAGCTTGCCGCTAATGCTTGATTACATCCTTTACCGCCTGGCGAAAAAATAAATTTATCGGCAAGTAATGATTCTCCTGTCGAGGGTAGCCTCGGTAGGTAACTGATAATATCAACATTGAACGAGCCAATAACACATACATTATTTTTCATGGCAGAGAGACCTTTTTTTATTTTCTGCGCTGATTCATATTTTTCCAGCACATAAGCAATTTCGTTTTTTGCAACGTTATCAAGAGAATCAAGGGTAATAAATGCACCACCATGACAGCGAGTGAGATATCCCTGTCCAGCAAGTTCATTGAGATCTGAGCGAATGGTTTCTTTTGTTACCTTGAGACTTTTCGCCAGATTTGAAACTTTTACAACTCCCGAAATACTGATTTCTTTCAATATTCTATGATGGCGTTCAAATTTCATTTTTTACCTCACCGTGGTTAAGTTAGTCCCAGGAGAAGTATATTGTTGTGATTGTCACCATAAAGTGATGGCAGAAACCAAAAAAAAACAAAAATGTAATATTAATATTATTAACGTTACGAAAAATAGCGATGAAGATAAAAAGGTGAATAACCATATAATTCAGGTGGTTGTTAGGCCTGAACATGACGGCGGGGGAAACGATGGACTGCAATCAAAAACTCTATGCCAGGGCCGGATAGCGCTTCCGCTCCTGAATTTAACGGCGAGATATAACGGATAATGGCCTACAGCGTTCAGAACGATGTCGGCCTTATTGGTTGGTTATGGCGCATATCGCTGCAGCGATTCAGACCAGGGGAATATTTGGCTGCTTTTATCCTGCAGGTTTACGCGCTCTAAATCATAAAACCCGTGCGTTTTTGCCGAACGCATTTTGAGGATATATTTACTTTCGCTGATGTCGTGCTGTCTTGTACCGTCTTTATTCCACTCTCCGGCGATGTCCGTATATTGATAAACAAGGTCGGAATACACGTTGATTATCCTGTTGTCTTTGATCGCATAGAGCTCCAGCACTTCATAAAATGCGCCGCCGCCAGAATACGCCTCAGAGTATCCACCGCGCACCCCAAACGCCAGCGTATCGGGTGCGATCCGGTACGGTGCCAGATCCAGTTTTGTATAATAGGCCAGTGGTCTGACGGACTCATCATCGCTCTCTTTTTCGGCGGTTTTATTCCACTCAGAGAGTTGGTTTAATGGTTTTTCCGAGCGTGCAATCGGCGTTAGCTGTTGGTTCTGCCAGGAAAAAACGCCGAGATATAATTTATTGGCGTGCCCGTTGCTGTAGTTTTCCGGACAGTTGTTATCCGCGTATTTCTTTGCCTGCCCGGCGTCGGCCGGATTGTCGGCGAAACAGGCGACACCGATATATTTGCCGTCTTTGCCCCAGGCTTTGGCACCCGTGAGGATCAGGTTGTCAGGATCTTCATTCGGCGCAACCCAGGCAATCCACGCGTTCTCAGATAATCCCTGTGGAAGCTCGCCAAATCCTTTGGCAGGGGTTGCTCCCGCCATTTGCTCAGCAAAAATCTGTTTACCTTCCGGGTGTTGAATGGCGCTGGGCACGGAATCGAGATTTTGTACGGTAGTGGCGAAAGCAGGGGAGAGTGCTGCCAGCAACACCAGGAGAAGGTACTTTTTCACTCTTGCGTCCTTTCAATAAGAAGGGTGATAAGACTCGCCCTTAATTTTATTTCACGCGCGCCATAAAGTAGGCATCAACGTATTCACCGTTGCGCAGGCCGTATTTCTTACCTGTGCCTTCGATTTCAAAGCCGTATTTCTTATACACCGCCACGGCCGGCTCATTATCAACAAATACCGTTAGCTCAATACGCTCGACGCGCAGCCAGTTGTCGCACATGTCGATCATTGTGCGAATCAACGCGCTGGCAACGCCGCGATTGTGCCACCGTGCATCCACGCAGATACCAAAATCGGCCACATGGCTGCGGCGCGGACGTTGCGCGACCTCAATACAGAGATGCCCCACGACGATATCGTCAATGCAGGCAACCAGTTGTTTGACCCCGGCTTGCTCGGTTAGCCTCGCTTGCCACATCTCGAGGGAAGGATGAGGAACCTGTAGCGTGTTGTGGTACACCTCCGGCTGGGCGTGGATCTGACGAATTGCGTCGTAATCTTTCGGTTCAGCGTGGCGTATCACTATCTCACTCATTCCTTATCTCCAGCAGGGTTAATTGTGTATTTACACTCGCTGAGAAAGAAAATTCCGTCAACTGCATTTTTTTGCAAAAAGAAGTAGACAAGTGCGAATGAGAATGATTATTATTGCTCTGCGTTCAGGGGAACCCCTACGGAGAACCTGAAAGCACGACATTGCTCACATTGCTTCCAGTATTACTTTAGCCAGCTTTTGCTGGCTTTTTTTTTGAGGTTTTGTGTCTGCCTGGCTTACTTGCCATTTCGTCCCCGGGAAGTGCTCGTGCTCCTCACGTACATTTAGTACGCTCCGGGCCCTGCGCGCTTGCCGTGAACAAACTGCCTGCGACGCCGACGGCCGATCCTGTCGCCCTGTGGTGCAGTTCAAGCGCCATCCGGCAAATAATCCAACATTCAGTCTCCAGCCGCTTTGCGCTATGGTGTAGACAATCACCTTCGAAAGGATCGTCTCATGACCTTACACTGCGCATTTATTGGTTTTGGTAAAAGCACCACTCGCTACCATTTGCCGTACGTCCTCAACCGCAAAAATAGCTGGCATGTCGCGCACATTTTTCGCCGTCACGCCAAGCCGGAAGAGCAGGCGCCACAATATTCACATATTCACTTCACCAGTGACCTTGACGAGATCTTAAACGATCCGCAGGTGAAGCTGGTGATCGTCTGTACCCATGCTGACAGCCATTTTGAATACGCCAAACGCGCGCTGGAAGCGGGTAAAAACGTGTTGGTTGAGAAACCCTTCACGCCGACGCTTGCGCAAGCAAAAGCACTGTTCGAACTGGCGCAAAGCAAAGGCCTGACCGTTACGCCATATCAGAACCGTCGTTTTGATTCCTGCTTCCTCACCGCTAAAAAAGCGATTGAGAGCGGCAAGCTCGGCGAAATTGTTGAGGTTGAAAGCCATTTCGATTACTACCGCCCCGAGGCGGAAACCAAGCCGGGACTGCCGCAGGACGGCGCATTCTATGGTCTGGGCGTACACACCATGGATCAGATTATCTCGCTGTTCGGTCGTCCCGATTGCGTGGCCTATGACATCCGCAGCCTGCGCAACAAAGCGAATCCGGACGATACCTTTGAAGCACAGCTGTTCTACGGCTCTCTGAAAGCCATTGTTAAAACCAGTCACTTGGTGAAAATCGACTATCCGAAGTTTATCGTTCACGGTACCAAAGGCTCGTTTGTGAAGTACGGCATCGACCAGCAGGAAACCAGCCTGAAGGCCAATATCATGCCAGGTGAGCCAGGTTTCGCTGCTGACGATTCCATTGGGATGCTGGAGTACGTCAATGATGACGGCCTGACGGTAAAAGAAGAGGTGCAGCCGGAAGTGGGGGATTATGGTCGCGTCTATGATGCGCTTTACCAGACGCTGACAGCCGGTACGCCTAATTACGTCAAGGAATCTGAAGTTCTTACCAACCTGGAACTCCTCGAACGCGCCTTTGAACAGGCTTCTCCGGCGACGATAACTCTCGCCAAATAGCCTGCGCAGACTCCTCTGGGCTTGTTCATTTTTTTTGAACAGAGGAGTCAATTTTCACCCTCTATGATCCCCGGCGGATTGAGTCCACACTTACTCCATCGAAAACATCTGGGGGTGAACACAATGATCTACTTACGCAAAGCTAATGACCGTGGCCACGCTAATCATGGCTGGCTCGATTCCTGGCATACCTTCTCTTTTGCCAACTACTATGACCCAAATTTTATGGGGTTCTCGGCACTGCGCGTGATTAACGATGACGTGATCGACGCAGGTCAGGGCTTTGGTACTCATCCCCATAAAGACATGGAAATCCTGACTTACGTGCTGGAAGGCGCGGTGGAACATCAGGACAGCATGGGGAACAAAGAGCAGGTTCCGGCCGGTGAGTTCCAGATAATGAGCGCCGGGACGGGGATCCGTCACTCGGAGTACAACCCGAGCAATACTGAGAAGCTGCATCTGTATCAGATTTGGATCATGCCGCAGGAAAACGGTATTACCCCACGCTATGAGCAGCGCCGTTTTGATGCCGCTCAGGGTAAACAACTGGTGCTGTCGCCGGATGCCCGTGATGGCTCGCTGAAAGTGTACCAGGATATGGAGCTTTACCGTTGGGCACTGATCAAAGATGAGCAGTCGGTGCATCAGATTGCCGCTGAACGCCGCGTCTGGATCCAGGTAGTAAAAGGTAACGTGACAATTAACGGGACCAAAGCGACCACCAGCGATGGTCTGGCAATCTGGGATGAACAGGCCATTTCTATTCATGCCGACAGCGACAGCGAAGTGTTACTGTTTGACCTGCCGCCTGTATAAAAATACACGGCATCCTTCAAGCCGCATCTGTGTTGGCTTTCCTCGCTCACCCCGGTCGCGTACTTAATGTACGCTCCCGGGGATTTACTGCGTCGCCGCCTTGATGCAACTCGAATGATTTTGTGTATTTCTCACAATAAAAAACTCCTTTTTTTCTCTGCGAAGGTTCACGCACGTCCGTGGTAAACTGGGGGAATCTATCCCTTTTTAACGCTTCAGGACGATGAAAAAGAAAAGACCCGTACTTCAGGATGTAGCCGACCGCGTGGGCGTGACCAAAATGACGGTCAGCCGCTTTTTGCGTAACCCGGAGCAGGTCTCCGTGGCGCTGCGGGGCAAAATTGCCGCTGCACTTGATGAGCTGGGTTATATTCCCAATCGCGCTCCTGATATCCTTTCTAACGCCACCAGCCGCGCTATCGGCGTGCTGTTACCGTCTCTCACCAACCAGGTTTTTGCTGAAGTGCTTCGCGGCATTGAGGCTGTCACTGACGCTCATGGTTATCAAACCATGCTGGCGCACTACGGCTATAAGCCTGAGATGGAACAAGAGCGTCTGGAATCGATGCTGTCGTGGAATATTGATGGCCTGATCCTCACCGAACGTAGCCATACGCCCCGTACGCTGAAAATGATTGAGGTTGCCGGTATCCCGGTGGTTGAGCTGATGGACAGCCAGTCCCCGTGTCTTGATATTGCCGTGGGATTCGACAACTTCGAAGCCGCGCGTCAGATGACAGCCGCTATCATCGCCCGCGGGCACCGTCATGTTGCCTATCTTGGCGCACGCCTTGATGAACGTACTATCATCAAACAGAGAGGCTACGAGCAGGCAATGCGCGATGCCGACCTGGTGCCGTACAGCGTGATGGTGGAGCAGTCTTCTTCCTACTCCTCCGGTATTGAACTTATCCGTCAGGCGCGGCGTGAATACCCGCAGCTCGATGGTGTCTTTTGTACCAACGATGACCTGGCGGTAGGGGCGGCCTTCGAATGCCAGCGTTTAGGGCTGAGAATCCCTGATGACATGGCGATTGCCGGATTCCACGGTCACGACATCGGGCAGGTGATGGAGCCGCGTCTGGCGAGCGTGCTCACGCCGCGTGAACGCATGGGCAGCATTGGCGCAGAACGTCTGCTGGCGCGCATCCGCGGTGAGGCCGTCACACCTAAAATGTTAGATTTAGGTTTCACCTTGTCACCGGGCGGATCTATTTAAGCCAACAAGTTTGAAGTAGCTCACACTTATACACTTCGAGCACGAATGGATATTGCTTCTCTATTTATCTGGCTGGACAATGTTACCGATAACAGTTACCCGTAACAATTTCCTGATTCTTGTACCAGTGGGGGCAACGCTTTGAGCACGACTAATCATGATCACCACGTTTACGTTCTGATGGGCGTATCGGGCAGCGGTAAATCTGCTGTCGCCAGCGAAGTGGCGCATCAACTGCAGGCCGCGTTTCTTGATGGCGATTTTCTCCATCCGCGCAGCAACATCATGAAAATGGCTTCTGGTGAGCCACTCAACGATGACGACCGCAAACCGTGGTTACAGGCGTTGAATGACGCCGCCTTTGCGATGCAGCGTACCAACAAGGTTTCGCTGATCGTCTGTTCCGCCCTGAAAAAAGTCTATCGCGACCAGCTACGCGACGGTAACCCGAACCTCTCTTTCATCTATCTGAAAGGGGATTTTGACGTTATCGAAAGCCGCCTGAAAGCGCGTAAAGGCCACTTCTTCAAAACGCAGATGCTGGTGACCCAGTTTGAAGCGCTGGAAGAACCGGGTGCGAATGAAAACGATGTACTGGTGGTCGATATCGATCAACCACTGGACGGTGTGGTCGCCAGCACCATTGAGGTTATTAACCAGGGCAGTAAGTAGTGAGTACATTAACGCTTGTTTTAACAGCAGTAGGGTCCGTTTTATTACTGCTGTTTTTAGTGATGAAGGCGCGTATGCACGCCTTCGTTGCTTTGATGGTGGTATCCATTGGTGCAGGTCTCTTTTCCGGTATGCCGCTCGATAAAATCGCGGCGACCATGGAAAAAGGGATGGGAGGCACGCTCGGTTTCCTGGCGATTGTTGTGGCGCTGGGGGCGATGTTCGGCAAGATTTTGCATGAGACCGGAGCTGTCGATCAGATTGCCGTCAAAATGCTGAAATCCTTCGGTCACAGCCGCGCACATTATGCGATTGGCCTGGCCGGTCTGATTTGCGCGCTGCCGCTGTTCTTTGAGGTGGCGATTGTGCTGCTGATTAGCGTGGCATTCTCAATGGCGCGCCATACGGGGACAAACCTGGTTAAGCTTGTGATCCCGCTGTTTGCGGGCGTAGCGGCTGCTGCGGCATTTCTGCTGCCTGGGCCTGCGCCGATGCTGCTGGCCTCTCAGATGCACGCCGACTTTGGCTGGATGATCCTGATTGGCCTGTGTGCCGCGATTCCGGGCATGATTATCGCCGGGCCGCTGTGGGGGAGTTTCATCAGCCGTTACGTCGAGCTGCACGTACCGGAAGATATTTCCGAGCCGCATTTGGGCGAAGGCAAAATGCCATCCTTTGGCTTCAGCTTATCGCTTATCCTGCTGCCGCTGGTGCTGGTGGGACTGAAAACTATCGCCGCACGCTTTGTTCCGGTCGGTTCTACAACCTATGAATGGTTCGAGTTTATCGGTCACCCGTTTACCGCGATTCTGGTTGCCTGTCTGGTGGCAATTTACGGTCTGGCGGTACGCCAGGGCATGCCAAAAGACCGCGTGATGGAGATCTGTGGTCATGCGCTGCAGCCAGCGGGGATTATTCTGCTGGTGATTGGTGCGGGCGGTGTATTCAAACAGGTTCTGGTTGATTCTGGCGTCGGTCCGGCGCTGGGCGAAGCGTTAACCGGTATGGGTCTGCCGATTGCCATCACCTGCTTCGTGCTGGCGGCGGCGGTGCGTATCATTCAGGGTTCCGCGACTGTGGCCTGCTTAACGGCGGTCGGTCTGGTGATGCCGGTGATTGAGCAACTGAACTACTCCGGTGCCCAGATGGCGGCACTGTCTATCTGTATCGCGGGCGGCTCTATCGTGGTCAGCCACGTTAACGACGCTGGTTTCTGGTTGTTCGGTAAATTTACCGGTGCGACCGAAGCGCAAACGCTGAAGACCTGGACGATGATGGAAACCATTCTCGGCACGGTCGGTGCGATTGTCGGTATGATTGCCTTTCAGCTGTTGAGCTGATGGCATTGCCCGGTGGCGCTTGCGCTTACCGGGCCTGGAAACGAGCACACATCCACACCGTAGGCCGGGTAAGCGCAAGGATGCGCGGCGATTTTCCTGCCGGAGAGCCGGGATTGTTAAGGGGGGGCTGCGTAGCCCCCCCTTAACACGTTCACTGGTGACGAGATCTCAGAGAAGTAATGAGCATAACGTGAACGGAACTGTTCTCCGGGTAACATGCTATCTGAGCCAAAAAGGAGAGATTACCCCTTCATCCACATCCTTACGCCGTCGAGGAACATCTGGGTAGCCATCATCACCAGAATCAGCCCCATCAGGCGCTCCAGTGCGTTAACCCCTTTCTCGCCCAGCAGGCGTAAAAACAGCGAAGACTGCAACAGAATCACAAACGTACCGCTCCAGGCGATCAGCAGAGCAATCACCAGATGCCCCATCTGGTTCGGATACTGATGTGATAACAGCATTAATGAAGCCAGGATTGTTGGACCCGCTACCAGCGGGATCGCCAGTGGCACGATAAACGGCTCTTCGCCTGCCGGAAGCCCGGTGCTATTCCCGGTGGCGCTGGGGAAAATCATCTTAATGGCGATCAGGAACAAAATGATGCCCCCGGAGATCGAAACGGTTTCCGCGCGCAGGTTAAGAAATGCCAGTATTTTCTCGCCAGCAAACAGGAATATCAGCATCACCAACAGCGCAATAAACAGCTCGCGAATCATAATCGCGCGGCGGCGTTTTGGTTCGGTATGTTTCAATACGGACATGAAAATGGGCAGATTTCCGAGCGGATCCATAATAAGGATCAATAAAACTGCCGCTGAAATGATTTCATTCATAACTCAAATTCCCTGATAATTACTGCGGACTTTCTGCTTGCTTGCGCAGCGGGATAAGTCGCATTACTGATGGCTTCGCTATCATTGATTAATTTCACTTGCGACTTTGGCTGCTTTTTGTATGGTGAAGGATAGGCCAGTAGGATACTGGTTAGCATACACAGCACACATCTCTGCAGGAAAAAAACGCTATGAAAAATGTTGGTTTTATCGGCTGGCGCGGTATGGTCGGCTCTGTTCTCATGCAACGCATGGTTGAGGAGCGTGACTTCGACGCCATTCGCCCTGTTTTCTTTTCTACTTCCCAGCTCGGGCAGGCGGCACCGACATTCGGTGGAACCACGACCGGCACGCTTCAGGACGCTTTTGATCTGGATGCGCTGAAGGCGCTCGATATCATCGTGACCTGTCAGGGCGGCGATTATACCAACGAAATCTATCCAAAGCTTCGTGAAAGCGGTTGGCAGGGTTACTGGATTGACGCGGCCTCTTCGCTGCGTATGAAAGACGATGCCATCATCATTCTCGATCCGGTTAACCAGGATGTCATCACTGACGGCCTGAACAAAGGTATTAAGACCTTTGTCGGCGGTAACTGTACCGTTAGCCTGATGCTGATGTCCCTCGGTGGCCTGTTTGCCAATGACCTGGTTGACTGGGTTTCTGTGGCGACCTATCAGGCGGCCTCCGGCGGCGGCGCGCGCCATATGCGCGAACTGCTGTCCCAGATGGGTCATCTGTATGGCCATGTGGCCGATGAACTGGCAACCCCTTCCTCTGCTATTCTCGATATCGAACGTAAAGTGACGACCCTGTCCCGCAGCGGTGAACTGCCGGTTGATAACTTTGGCGTACCGTTGGCCGGTAGCCTGATTCCGTGGATCGACAAACAACTTGATAACGGTCAGAGCCGCGAAGAGTGGAAGGGACAGGCTGAAACCAACAAAATTCTTAACACCTCTTCCGTGATCCCGGTTGATGGTCTGTGCGTGCGCGTCGGTGCGCTGCGCTGCCACAGCCAGGCGTTCACCATTAAACTGAAAAAAGATGTGTCTATTCCGACCGTGGAAGAACTGCTGGCAGCGCACAATCCGTGGGCCAAAGTCGTGCCAAACGATCGGGATATCACCATGCGTGAGTTAACCCCGGCGGCCGTTACCGGTACGCTGACCACGCCAGTAGGCCGTCTGCGTAAGCTGAATATGGGACCGGAGTTCCTGTCAGCCTTTACCGTGGGCGACCAGTTGCTGTGGGGTGCTGCGGAGCCATTGCGCCGTATGCTGCGTCAGTTGGCGTAATGTGGGACTGCCTGATGACGCCACGTTTATCAGGCCTACAAACGACGCGAACCACCTGGCCGGATCAGTCAATACGGCTCTCCGGCAGAGTGATTGCGTGTTTTAACAATGGGTGCTGAGTCACCCATTTTTTTGCGTAATACAGGAGTAAGCGCAGATGTTTCATTTTTTACCAGGAGTAAGATAAAGCATTGGCTATTCTTTAAGGGTGACTTAGTACCGGAGGTATTAAGTTGTTGCCTGAAGGTGGGACGACGCAGAGAGGATGCACAATTGTGCTGCGCCGTTCAGGTCAAAAAAAGTGTCACTACCTGATGTCGAAGATCAGTTGGAAGGCGTGACACCATAAAACAGGATGACAACCATGTCCGTTCGTATCGATAGAGACGTGATTAATGCGCTAATTGCAGGCCATTTTGCGGATCCTTTTTCCGTACTCGGTATGCACCAAACTGACGCTGGACTTGAAGTCCGCGCCCTATTACCTGACGCCACCGAAGTGTGGGTGATCGAACCCAAAACCGGACGCAAAGTCGGCAAGCTGGACTGCCTCGACTCTCGCGGTTTTTTCTGTGCTGTACTTCCCCGCCGTAAAAATTTCTTTCGCTATCAGTTAGCTGTTGTCTGGCATGGACAGGAGAATCTGATTGATGACCCTTATCGTTTTGGCCCGCTGATCCAGGATATGGATGCCTGGCTGTTATCTGAAGGTACGCACCTGCGACCTTACGAAACGCTGGGCGCGCATGCGGATACCATGGATGGCGTAACCGGTACGCGCTTCTCCGTCTGGGCGCCTAACGCTCAACGCGTGTCAGTGGTTGGGCAGTTCAACTACTGGGATGGCCGTCGCCACCCGATGCGCCTGCGCAAAGAAAGCGGTATCTGGGAGCTGTTTATCCCCGGCGCGCAGCATGGTCAACTGTATAAATACGAGATGATCGATGCGAACGGTAAGCTGCGAATCAAAGCGGACCCTTACGCCTTCGAAGCGCAAATGCGCCCGGAAACCGCGTCGCTTATCTGCGGTCTGCCGGAAAAAGTGGTGCAAAGCGAGGAGCGAAAAAAAGCCAACCAGTTTGATGCGCCGATCTCTATCTATGAAGTGCACCTGGGCTCATGGCGTCGTCATACCGATAACAACTTCTGGCTGAGCTACCGCGAACTGGCGGATCAACTGGTGCCTTACGTCAAGTGGATGGGCTTTACCCATCTCGAACTGTTGCCGATTAATGAGCATCCGTTCGACGGTAGCTGGGGCTACCAACCTACTGGTATGTATGCGCCGACCCGTCGTTTCGGGACGCGTGATGATTTCCGCTATTTTGTGAATGCCGCGCATCAGGCCGGACTGAACGTCATTCTCGACTGGGTGCCGGGCCATTTCCCGTCGGACGACTTTGGTCTGGCAGAGTTTGATGGCACCAATCTGTATGAGCATAGCGACCCGCGCGAAGGGTATCACCAGGACTGGAACACGCTGATCTACAACTACGGTCGCCGTGAAGTCAGTAACTATCTGGTGGGCAATGCCCTGTACTGGATTGAACGTTTTGGTATCGATGCGCTGCGCGTAGATGCCGTGGCGTCGATGATTTATCGCGACTACAGCCGTAAAGAAGGGGAGTGGGTCCCGAACGAATTTGGCGGTCGTGAAAACCTCGAAGCCATTGAGTTTTTACGCAATACCAACCGTATTCTTGGCGAGCAGGTGCCGGGGGCCGTGAGCATGGCGGAAGAGTCCACCGACTTTGCCGGCGTTTCAAGGCCACAGGATATGGGCGGTTTAGGATTCTGGTATAAGTGGAACCTCGGCTGGATGCACGACACGCTGGACTACATGAAGTTGGATCCGGTTCATCGTCAGTTCCATCACGATAAGCTGACCTTCGGCATGCTGTACAACTACACCGAAAACTTTGTCCTGCCGCTGTCGCACGATGAAGTGGTACACGGTAAAAAATCAATTCTCGATCGCATGCCGGGGGACGCATGGCAGAAGTTTGCCAACCTGCGCGCCTACTACGGCTGGATGTGGGCCTTCCCAGGCAAGAAACTGCTGTTTATGGGCAACGAGTTTGCTCAGGGGCGTGAGTGGAATCACGACGCTAGCCTCGACTGGCATTTGCTGGAAGGCGGCGATAACTGGCACCACGGCGTACAACGTTTGGTGCGCGATCTGAACCTTACCTATCGTCATCACAAAGCGCTGCACGAGCTTGATTTTGACGCCTATGGCTTCGAGTGGCTGGTGGTGGATGACAAAGAACGTTCGGTGCTGGCTTTCGTTCGTCGTGACAAAGTCGGTAATGAAATCATCGTTATCAGCAACTTTACGCCAGTGCCTCGCCACGGCTATCGCTTCGGTATCAATCAGCCGGGCAAATGGCGCGAGATCCTCAATACCGACTCGATGCATTATCACGGTAGCAATACCGGTAACGGCGGCGCGGTGCACAGCGATGAAATCGCCAGTCATGGTCGTCAGCACTCACTGAACCTGACGTTGCCACCGCTGGCAACGATCTGGCTGGTGCGGGAGGGATAATGACGCAACTGGCAACCGGCAACGCCACCCCCCATGGTGCAACGTATGACGGCCATGGCGTCAATTTCACCCTCTTTTCGGCCCACGCTGAACGCGTTGAATTATGCGTATTCGATGAGCAAGGCTGCGAACTCCGCTACGACCTGCCGGGGCGTAGCGGCGATGTCTGGCACGGCTATCTGGCCAACGCCCGTCCCGGTCTACGCTATGGCTATCGCGTACATGGTCCGTGGCAACCGCAGCAGGGCCACCGGTTTAATCCGGCGAAACTGCTGCTTGACCCTTGCGCGCGTCGGGTGGATGGCGAGTTAAAAGATAACCCACTGCTGCACGGTGGGCTGAATGAACCGGATCATCATGATAATGCCGCCATCGCGCTGAAGGGCGTGGTGGTGTCCGACCATTATGACTGGGAGGATGATGCCCCGCCGCGCACGCCGTGGGGCAATACCGTAATTTACGAAGCGCATGTCAAAGGGCTGACGTATTTGCATCCTGACCTGCCGGAAGAAATTCGCGGGACCTACAAAGCGCTGGGTCATCCGGTGATGATCGACTATTTCAAGCGCCTCGGCATTACCGCACTGGAGCTGTTACCGGTGGCGCATTTCGCCAGCGAACCGCGGCTTCAGCGACTGGGCCTGTCAAACTACTGGGGCTACAACCCGGTGGCGATGTATGCGCTGCATCCGGCCTATGCCAGCTCGCCGGAGAGTGCGCTTGATGAGTTTCGCGACGCGGTAAAAGCGCTGCATAAAGCGGGTATTGAGGTCATTCTCGACATCGTTTTGAACCACAGCGCCGAGCTGGATCTCGAAGGACCTGTCTTCTCGCTGCGCGGAATTGATAACCGTAGCTATTATTGGATCAGAGATGATGGCGATTACTACAACTGGACCGGTTGTGGGAACACCATCAATCTGAGCCATCCTGGCGTTGTGGAATACGCATGCGAGTGCCTGCGCTACTGGGTTGAAACCTGCCATGTGGATGGTTTTCGTTTTGATTTGGCTTCCGTCATGGGGCGTACGCCTGAGTTTCGTCAGGATGCTCCGCTGTTTACCGCGATCCAAAACTGTCCGCTGCTTTCACGCGCCAAGCTGATTGCGGAACCGTGGGATATTGGTGAAGGCGGGTATCAGGTGGGGAATTTCCCCCCGCCGTTTGCCGAGTGGAACGACCATTTCCGCGATGCGACGCGACGTTTTTGGCTCCAGCGTAATCTTTCGTTGGGCGAGTTTGCCGGACGTTTTGCCGCATCCAGCGACGTGTTTAAACGCCCGGGCCGCAATCCCAGCGCCACGGTCAATCTGGTGACCGCGCATGACGGTTTTACGCTACGCGACTGCGTTTGCTTCACAAATAAGCACAATGAAGCGAATGGTGAGGAAAATCGCGACGGCACTAGCAATAACTACAGCGACAATCATGGTAAAGAAGGATTAGGTGGCTCGCTGGACCTGATTGAGCGGCGGCGCGACAGCATTCATGCGCTGTTAACCACGCTGTTGCTCTCCCAGGGGACGCCGATGCTGCTGGCGGGTGATGAGCATGGCCATAGCCAGCACGGTAATAATAACGCTTACTGCCAGGATAACGCCTTAACCTGGCTGGACTGGCAGCAGGCAAACAGTGGGCTAACCACATTTACCGCCGCGTTGATTCATCTGCGTCGGCAAATACCTGCATTAACAGGCGATTGCTGGTGGGAAGAGGGCGATGGCAATGTTCGTTGGCTGAATAAGTACGCACAACCCTTAAGTGCGGATGAGTGGCATAACGGCCCGAGGCAGATGCAAATCCTGCTTTCAGATCGTTTCCTGATTGCAACAAACGCCACGCTTGAGGTGACAGATATCGTTTTACCTGAAGGGGAATGGCACGCCATTCCCCCATTTGCCGGAGAGGATAATCCGGTGCTTACGGCGGTCTGGCAGGGACCTGCGCACGGACTGTGTGTGTTCCAGAGAAGATAAAAAGGAGTTAGTCATGGTAAGTTTAGAGAAGAACGATCGTGTAATGTTGGCGCGCCAGCTGCCATTAAAATCTGTTGCCCTGATCCTGGCCGGTGGCCGCGGTACTCGCCTGAAAGATTTAACCAATAAGCGTGCCAAGCCTGCCGTGCACTTTGGCGGTAAGTTCCGCATTATCGATTTTGCCTTATCCAACTGTCTTAATTCCGGGATCCGCCGTATCGGCGTGATCACTCAGTACCAGTCACACACGCTGGTGCAGCATATTCAGCGCGGCTGGTCGTTCTTTAGTGAAGAGATGAACGAGTTCGTCGATCTGCTGCCTGCCCAGCAGAGGATGCAGGGTGAAAACTGGTATCGCGGTACGGCGGATGCGGTGACCCAAAACCTGGACATCATTCGACGCTATAAAGCGGAATATGTGGTGATCCTCGCGGGCGATCATATTTATAAGCAGGACTACTCACGCATGCTGATCGACCACGTTGAGAAAGGCGCGCGTTGCACAGTGGCCTGTATGCCTGTGCCTATTGAAGAGGCCAGCGCGTTTGGCGTAATGGACGTGGACGACACCGATAAAATTATCGAATTCGTTGAAAAACCTGCCAACCCGCCAGCGATGCCTAATGATCCGACTAAATCGCTTGCCAGTATGGGGATCTACATCTTCGACGCCGATTATCTGTATGAACTGCTGGCGGAAGATGACCTCGATGAAAAATCCAGTCACGATTTTGGCAAAGACATCATCCCGAAAATCACCGAAGCTGGCATGGCATATGCTCATCCATTCCCATTGTCCTGCGTACAGTCTGACCCGGAATCCGAGCCGTACTGGCGCGATGTGGGAACGCTGGAAGCCTACTGGAAAGCAAACCTCGATCTGGCTTCGGTGACGCCTGAACTGGATATGTACGACCAGGACTGGCCAATCCGTACGCATATGGAGTCACTGCCGCCGGCGAAATTTGTTCAGGACCGTTCCGGTAGCCACGGAATGACGCTGAACTCGCTGGTCTCCGGCGGCTGTATTATTTCTGGTTCGGTGGTAGTGCAGTCCGTTCTGTTCCCGCGAGTGCGGGTGAATTCATTCTGTAACATTGATTCGGCAGTGTTGTTACCTGAAGTGTGGGTGGGACGTTCGTGCCGCTTACGTCGTTGCATTATCGACCGCGCCTGCGTTATTCCTGAAGGCATGGTGATTGGTGAAAACGCGGAAGAAGATGCTCGTCGTTTCTACCGTTCAGAGGAAGGTATTGTACTGGTCACGCGTGAAATGCTGCGCAAACTGCAGATCAAACAGGAGCGATAATGCAGGTTTTACACGTTTGTTCAGAGATGTTCCCTTTGTTAAAAACCGGGGGACTGGCGGATGTTATTGGGGCGTTACCCGCAGCGCAAATCGCGGACGGTGTGGATGCCCGCGTGCTGCTCCCGGCGTTTCCTGATATCCGTCGCGGCATTCCCGATGCGCAGGTAGTGACGCGTCGCGATACCTTCGCCGGACGTATTACGCTGTTGTTCGGGCATTTCAACGGTGTGGGCATTTACCTGATTGACGCGCCGCATCTCTATGACCGTCCCGGTAGCCCGTATCACGACACTAACCTGTTTGCATATACCGATAACGTGCTGCGTTTTGCGCTGCTGGGTTGGGTCGGCAGTGAAATGGCCTGTGGCTTTGACCCATTCTGGCGCCCGGATGTGGTGCATGCGCACGACTGGCATGCCGGTCTGGCCCCGGCGTATCTGGCGGCGCGCGGCCATCCGGCGAAATCGGTGTTCACCGTGCACAACCTGGCGTATCAAGGCATGTTTTATGCAAAGCATATGGATGACATCCAATTGCCATGGTCGTTCTTTAACGTGCACGGACTGGAGTTTAACGGGCAGATTTCTTTCCTGAAGGCCGGGTTGTACTACGCCGACCACATTACGGCGGTCAGTCCGACCTACGCGCGGGAAATTACCGAGCCGCAGTTTGCCTACGGCATGGAAGGTCTGTTGCAGCAGCGTCATCGTGAAGGACGTCTTTCCGGTGTGCTGAACGGCGTTGATGAAAAAATCTGGAGCCCGGAAACCGATCTGCTGCTGGCGTCGCGGTATACGCGTGAAACGCTGGAAGAGAAGGCGGAGAACAAACGCCAGCTACAGATCGCGATGGGACTTAAGGTTAACGACAAAGTGCCGTTATTTGCCGTAGTCAGCCGCCTGACCAGTCAGAAAGGGCTGGATCTGGTGCTGGAAGCGCTACCGGGGTTGTTAGAGCAGGGTGGACAACTGGCATTGCTCGGCGCGGGCGATCCGGTTTTACAGGAAGGTTTCCTCGCCGCGGCGGCGGAACATCCAGGACAGGTGGGCGTACAGATTGGCTATCACGAAGCCTTCTCGCACCGCATCATGGGTGGGGCCGACGTTATATTGGTCCCCAGCCGTTTTGAGCCGTGTGGCTTAACGCAGTTGTATGGACTGAAGTACGGCACGCTGCCGCTGGTGCGGCGCACCGGTGGGCTGGCTGATACGGTCTCTGACAGTTCGCTGGAAAACCTGGCGGATGGTATCGCCAGTGGGTTTGTATTTGAAGATAGTAATGCCTGGTCGCTGCTACGCGCGATTCGGCGTGCTTTCGTATTGTGGTCCCGGCCTTCGCTGTGGCGGTTTGTACAACGTCAGGCCATGACCATGGATTTTAGCTGGCAAGTCGCGGCGAAGTCATACCGTGAGCTTTACTATCGTTTGAAATAGATATCCAGGAATCACCTATATGAATGCTCCATTTACTTATGCATCGCCCACACTCAGCGTAGAGGCACTTAAGCATTCTATCGCCTACAAGCTGATGTTCACGATTGGTAAAGACCCGGTCATTGCCAATAAACATGAGTGGCTGAACGCCACGTTGTTCGCGGTGCGCGATCGTCTCGTGGAGCGCTGGCTGCGTTCTAACCGTGCGCAATTATCCCAGGAAACTCGACAGGTTTATTATCTGTCAATGGAGTTTCTGATTGGCCGCACACTTTCCAATGCACTGTTATCGTTGGGTATTTATGACGATGTCAAAAATGCGCTGGAAGGTATGGGGTTGGATCTTGAAGATCTGATCGATGAAGAAAACGACCCTGGTCTTGGCAACGGTGGCCTCGGGCGCCTGGCGGCCTGCTTCCTGGACTCACTGGCAACGTTGGGTCTGCCGGGACGCGGCTACGGTATTCGTTATGACTACGGCATGTTCAAACAGAACATTGTTGATGGCCGACAGAAAGAGTCACCGGACTACTGGCTGGAATACGGTAACCCGTGGGAATTCAAACGCCACAATACGCGCTACAAAGTGCGCTTTGGCGGGCGTATTCAGCAGGAAGGTAAGAAAACGCGCTGGATAGAAACTGAAGAGATCCTCGCGGTAGCCTACGACCAAATTATTCCCGGTTATGACACAGACGCCACCAATACGCTTCGCTTGTGGAATGCCCAGGCCAGTAGCGAAATCAACCTCGGTAAATTTAACCAGGGCGACTACTTTGCGGCGGTGGAAGATAAAAACCACTCCGAGAACGTCTCCCGTGTGCTGTATCCGGATGACTCCACCTATTCCGGACGCGAGCTGCGTTTGCGCCAGGAGTATTTTCTGGTCTCCTCCACGGTGCAGGACATCCTGAACCGTCATTATCAACTGCACAAAACCTACGACAACCTGGCAGATAAGATCGCCATTCACCTCAACGACACCCATCCGGTACTGTCGATTCCTGAGCTGATGCGTCTGCTGATCGATGAGCACAAATTCAGTTGGGATAATGCGTTTGAGGTCTGCTGCCAGGTCTTCTCGTATACCAACCACACCTTGATGAGCGAAGCGCTGGAGACCTGGCCTGTCGATATGCTGGGCAAAATTCTGCCGCGCCATCTGCAAATCATCTTTGAGATTAACGACTACTTCCTGAAGACGTTGCAGGAACAGTATCCGAACGATACCAGTCTGCTGGGACGGACGTCGATTATCGATGAATCCAATGGCCGCCGGGTGCGTATGGCATGGCTCGCAGTGGTGGTGAGCCACAAGGTTAACGGCGTTTCTGAGCTGCACTCCAACCTGATGGTGCAGTCGCTGTTTGCTGACTTTGCGAAGATTTTCCCGACTCGCTTCTGTAACGTCACCAATGGCGTGACGCCACGCCGCTGGCTGGCACTGGCTAACCCATCGCTCTCTGAGGTGCTGGATGAGAACATTGGCCGCACCTGGCGAACCGATCTCAGCCAGCTAAGCGAGCTTGAACAGCACTGCGATTACCCGCTGGTAAATCAGGCGGTGCGCCGTGCGAAGCTGGAGAATAAAAAGCGTCTGGCAACGCTCATTGCCCAGCAGCTTAACGTGGTGGTGAACCCGAAATCGCTGTTTGATGTGCAGATCAAGCGTATTCACGAATACAAACGCCAGTTGATGAACGTGCTGCATGTGATCACCCGCTACAACCGCATTAAGGCCGATCCTGATGCCGAGTGGGTGCCGCGCGTGAATATCTTCGCCGGTAAAGCGGCTTCGGCCTATTACATGGCGAAGCACATCATTCACCTGATCAACGACGTCGCGAAAGTGATCAACAACGATCCGCAAATTGGTGACAAGCTGAAAGTGGTGTTTATTCCTAACTACAGCGTCAGCCTGGCGCAAGTGATTATTCCTGCTGCCGACCTGTCTGAGCAGATTTCGCTGGCCGGGACCGAAGCCTCTGGTACCAGTAATATGAAGTTTGCCCTCAACGGCGCGCTGACCATTGGGACGCTGGACGGTGCCAACGTCGAGATGCTGGAGCATGTGGGCGCAGAAAATATCTTTATCTTTGGTAATACGGCGGAAGAGGTCGAAGCCTTACGCAGCCAGGGCTACAAGCCGCGTGAGTATTACGAGAAAGACGAAGAGCTGCACCAGGTGCTGACGCAGATTGGCAGCGGTGTATTCAGTCCTGAGGAGCCGGGGCGCTATCGTGACCTGGTTGACTCGCTGATAAACTTTGGCGACCACTATCAGGTTCTGGCGGATTATCGCAGCTACGTTGATTGCCAGGATAAGGTTGACGAACTGTATCGCCACCCGGAAGAGTGGACCACCAAGTCGATGATTAATATCGCCAACATGGGCTACTTCTCGTCGGACAGGACGATCAAAGAGTACGCCGAAAACATCTGGCATATCGACTCGGTGCGGTTGTAACAAGGGCAGGACGACCTGTAGGCCGGATAAGGCGTTAACCGCCATCCGGTAAAAGGCCCGGTAGCGCTGACGCTTACCGGGCCTACAGTTTTATATCGAGTATCTTAAGACGCCAGCGACAGCTGCTGTTTCTCAATGTACTCCACCAGCCACTGGGTCATGCGCGACTGCTGTTCAGCGTTCAGCCACATACCTTCTTTCGTGCGACGCCACAGCGCATCTTCCGCACGGCGCACCCATTCGTGATCGACCAGATATTTCAGCTCGGCCTCATAGAACTCATGGCCGAAGTCTTCACCTAACTCGGCAAGCGAGGTGGCTTCCCCGATAATCCATTCGGTGTTACTGCCGTAGGTGCGCGAATAATGGCGCGCCAGCGACTCGGTCAGGAACGGGTAGCGACGGCGCAGTTTGGCCGCGTAATCTTCACGATCGCCGCCGATGTCACCGCCTGGCAGAATGCACTCTTTTGTCCACGCCGGACCGATTCCCTGATAGTACGATGCCAGTTTTTCCATCGCGTGTTCTGCCAGCTTACGATAGGTCGTCAGCTTACCGCCAAAGACCGACAGCAGCGGCGCTTTGCCGTTTTCATCGTGGATATCCAGCGTGTAATCACGGGTGATAGCCTGCGGCGAGTCGGACTCGTCATCGCACAGCGGACGTACGCCCGAGTAGGTCCAGACGATATCGTCACGGCCCAGTTGTTTCTTAAAGTGCGCGTTGTAGACCTTCAGCAGGTAATTGATTTCACTCTCATCAATTTTTACCGCTTTCGGGTCGCCTTTGTATTCGACGTCAGTCGTCCCGATGATCGAGAATTCGTCCATCCATGGGATGACAAACACAATACGTTTATCTTCGTTTTGCAGAATATAAGCTTGCTTCTGGGTATGGACGCGCGGCACGACGATGTGGCTGCCTTTAATCAGACGAATACCGTACGGCGATGGCAGATGCATGCCGTCGTCGAAGAACTCTTTCACCCATGGGCCGGTGGCATTGACCAGACCACGCGCCTGCCAGATGTGCTTTTTACCGGTATCGATATCTTCAGCTTCAACAATCCACAAACCGTTTTCACGGCGAGCGGAGGTAGCGCGAGTGCGGGTTAACACCTCTCCGCCTTTGCGTACGACCATTTGGGCGTTTGCCAAAACCAGTCGCGCATCGTCTACCCAGCAGTCAGAATATTCGAAACCGCGCACAATCTCAGATTTCATTACGGAATCTGCGCCAAAACGCAAACCGGTCGAACTCGGCAAACTGGTGCGTTTGCCCAGATGATCGTACATAAACAGACCAATGCGGATCATCCACGCTGGACGCAGGTGCGGGCGATGGGGCAGACGAAAGCGCATCGGGAAGGCGATATGCGGTGCCATTTTCAACAACACCTCACGTTCGGCCAGCGCTTCGCTCACCAGGCGAAATTCGTAGTGTTCCAGGTAGCGCAGGCCACCGTGGATGAGTTTGGAGCTAGCGGAAGAGGTGGCGCAGGCTAAATCCTGCGCTTCCAGCATCAGCACGGATAAACCGCGTCCAGCGGCATCTGCCGCGATACCGGCACCGTTGATGCCTCCACCTATCACAATCAGATCTTTGGTTTCCATGCTGGCCTCTCGCACTTTCGTTATAGCTCATTAATGTTCGTTATCGAGCATAATAGCAAAGAATCGCGCCATTGGTAACATCGGATAAACAATTTACAGTGATACATATAACATTATGGCGTTTAACTGCCGTCGGGACGTACACTAAGAAGTAACATGTCTGAAAAGCGTCACCTGCAATATAAAGAAGAGAGAGCAATGGATCAGTTTGAATGTATTAATGTCGAAGAAGCGCATCAGAAGCTGCACCAGGGGACCGCGGTGTTAGTGGATATCCGCGACCCGCAAAGCTATGCGATGGGTCACGCCCCACAGGCGTTTCATCTGACGAACGACACGCTGGGGTCATTTATGCGCGAGCATGATTTCGACACCGCCGTGTTAGTAATGTGTTATCACGGCAACAGCAGTAAAGGCGCGGCGCAATATCTTCTTCAGCAGGGCTATGACGCGGTTTACAGTGTTGACGGCGGCTTCGACGCCTGGCATCGACATTTTCCGGCAGAAGTGGCATACGGTTCGTAAGACTATACCCAAATTAATTCGAGTTGCATCGCGACGGCGACGCAGCGAATCTCCGGGAGCGTACGAACAGTATGTGACCGGAGTGAGTGAGGAAAGCCAACAAAGATGCAGCTCGAAGTAAGAAGGGTATATATACTGTCCTCTTTTGTGTGGAATAAGCGACAGCAACCATGTTGATGATTACCTCTTTTGCTAACCCCCGCGTGGCGCAGGCATTTGTTGATTATATGGCGACACAGGGCGTTATCCTGACGATTCAACAACATCAGCAAACGGATGTCTGGCTGGCGGATGAGTCCCAGGCTGAGCGCGTGCATGCTGAGCTGGCGCGGTTTCTGGAGAATCCAGGCGATCCGCGTTACCTCGCGGCAAGCTGGCAGTCGGGTCATACCGACAGCGGTCTGCGCTATCAGCGTTATCCGTTCCTGGCCACATTGCGCGAACGCGCAGGCCCGGTAACCTGGGTGGTGATGGCCGTGTGTGTATTGGTGTTTATCGCGATGAACACGCTGGGCGACCAGACCGTGATGCTCTGGCTGGCATGGCCGTTTGACCCTTCGCTGAAATTTGAATTCTGGCGTTATTTCACCCACGCTTTTATGCACTTCTCGCTGATGCATATTCTGTTCAACCTGCTGTGGTGGTGGTATCTCGGCGGTGCGGTAGAAAAGCGTCTGGGCAGCGGAAAACTGATTGTAATTACCGTGATCAGCGCCCTGCTAAGCGGCTATGTTCAGCAGAAATTTAGCGGTCCGTGGTTTGGTGGGCTGTCTGGTGTGGTATATGCGCTGATGGGTTATGTGTGGTTGCGCGGCGAGCGCGATCCACAAAGCGGTATTTTCCTGCAGCGTGGTTTGATTATCTTTGCTTTGATCTGGATTGTTGCCGGCTGGTTTGATGTGTTCGGCATGTCGATGGCGAACGGCGCACATATCGCCGGGCTGGCCGTGGGTCTGGCAATGGCGTTTGCCGATACTATGAATGTACGAAAACGAACGTAATTTCAGGGAACAATAATGAAGCAAACACAACGACATGACGCGATCATCGAGCTGGTAAAGAAACAGGGATACGTCAGTACTGAGGAACTGGTGGAGCATTTCTCCGTCAGCCCGCAGACGATTCGCCGCGATCTTAACGATCTGGCCGATCAGAACATGATTTTGCGCCATCACGGTGGCGCGGCGCTGCCCTCCAGCTCGGTCAACACCCCGTGGCATGACCGTAAAGCGACACAGACGGCGGAAAAAGAGCGCATTGCCCGCAAAGTTGCCACGCAGATCCCGAACGGTTCTACGTTGTTCATTGATATCGGCACCACGCCGGAAGCGGTGGCTCACGCGCTGCTCAATCACAGCAATTTACGCATTGTGACCAACAACCTCAATGTGGCGAATACGCTGATGGCGAAAGAGGATTTTCGCATCATACTCGCCGGTGGCGAACTGCGTAGCCGCGACGGCGGTATTATGGGCGAAGCGACCCTCGACTTTATTTCTCAGTTCCGCCTGGACTTCGGCATCTTAGGGATTAGCGGTATCGATAGCGATGGCTCCCTGCTGGAGTTTGATTATCACGAAGTTCGCACCAAGCGCGCGATTATTGAGAATTCACGGCATGTGATGCTGGTGGTGGATCACTCGAAGTTTGGGCGTAACGCGATGGTGAATATGGGCAGTATCAGCATGGTGGATGCGGTGTATACCGACACGCTGCCGCCAGCTGGCGTGATGCAGGTTATTGCGGACCATCATATTCAGTTAGAGCTGTGCTAAGTTAATTCCAGGCCTGATAAGCGTAGCGTATCAGGCATTAACTAAACCCCATACCCCATCATTTTCAGCAGTTTCTGCGCATGTTGCACCGCATCCTGGCGGTGTGCGACGCCGAGCTTTTGATACAAATTGCGGATGTGCGTCTTGATGGTCGTTGCCGCGACGGCCAATTCTCCGGCGATCTGCTCGTTGCTGTAGCCCGAATAAATCAGTCCCAGAACTTGCCATTCGCGCTGGGTCAGCGGGCTGGTGCGGATAAGCTCCGGTACTTCCGGGTGAGTAAGCAGACGCTCAACGAACCCTTCATCGAAGTGGGCGAATTTATGGCGGTGATGCTGGTTAATCTCACGCAAAATACGCTGGGCGCGGTGCTGATCGAGTTCCGGTAAGGTATTGAGCTGAATCAGCTGACGCAGTTGCTGCGCCATGGCCTCACCTTCAATGACAAAGTGACTGATAAATCCGGTGCGGTTCGCCAGCTGCAGCGCGTCGAGTAACACACGCTGTGCGTCATTTTTGCGTCCTGCCTGCCAGTAGAGCTGATTAAGCAGCAGCAGGTTACGGTTCAGATCGCTCATCAGGCGCAGATTGCGCGCATTTTCATTCAACTCTTCCAGCACAATCTCAGCCGGTTCAAACTCGCCCAGCAGGATCTGCGCGCGGGCGATGTTGCGCCACTGGCTTTGCAGGAAGTGGTTATTGGCGAATTCCGGTTTCGGCGTGTGGCGCAGCCAGTTGGCGGCCGAGTTTTTGTCGCCCACCATTTGCCAGTAAATCACCCGTACCTTATCGGCGTTCGAGATCCAGTCAGTGTGATAGTGACCGTTACCCAGCAGGTTTTCCAGGCGGTTGAGCAGGCTACGCGCATTGTCCAGATCCCCCCGGGCCAGCGAACATTGAATCAGCAGCGCCAGGCACTGTAGCTGTTGCTGCGGCTGGAATGTGGAAAGCAGTTCAATACCCGCGCGGGCAGACGCTTCCGATTCGTCCAGGCGCGCCCATGCCCACAGTAGCTGCGCGCGAATACGCACCAGGAACTCGTGCATCGGCAACTGTTCCAGATGCTGCTCTTTGATCAGCTGAAACGCTTTTTCCTGAGTCTCCCAGGCGGCCTGTAAAAAGCCCTGGGCAAACAAAATTTCGCTTTGCTGGATTAAACTCCACAGCGCGTAATGCCAGACGTCATGATGGCGCGCCATTTGCTCGGTTTGCTGCATCAACGCCAGAGAACGCGTGAGATCGCCCTTACAGTGCAGGACTTCACCGTGTACCGAGGTGGCGACGATGCGGCTATAGAACCAGGCGATGGGTAACTCATCCAGCGCCAGCTTTGCCAGGCGCTCGGCTTCGTCAGGATTTCCGTCGTTAATCGCGACCTGCGCACGCAGGGCGTTAAATTCGGCGTGCAGCGTCGGTTCCATGTCGCCTTTCATTTCCTGCTCAGCGCGTGCCAGCAGGGTATTAACCTCGCCGTAGCGGTGCTGGCTTTGCATCAGCCAGGCTTGCAGCAGAACCAGACGCGGATTTTCCAGCAGACTTTCCCACGGCAGGGCTTTCAGCGACTCTTCCAGTAATGTCAGTTCGCTGTGGTTAAACAGTCCCCACGCATGGTTAAGCAGGATATCGCGTAGCATATGGGCGTCGCCTGCCGCCAGCGCGTGGTGGATAGCTTCGCTGGGGAAACCTTGCGCCATCCAGCTTTCAGCGGCGGCGCGGTGTATTTCGGGCAGTTCGCTTGCCAGTTCCCACTGACAGCGCTGGCGTAAAAAGCTGCCAAACAGCGGGTGATAGCTGAACCACTCACCGACGTCATCCATCCGCTGCAAGAATAATCCCTGGCGTTCAATCTCCTCCAGCCGCATCTGGCCGTTTTCTTCCCCGGTGACCCGGACGATCAGTGCGTCGTTCATTGAGCGCAGAATGGCGCTTTTCAGCAGGAAATGACGAGTGCCGAGGTCGACGCTGTCCAGCACTTCATCAACCAGATAATCGGACAGATGGCTGGCGTTGATCCCGGCGAGGCGGCGTGCGGACTGGTGCGCAGAATGGTTGTTCTGGCGGGCGGAGAGGGCAATCAGCTGTAACGCCGTGGCCCAGCCAGCAACGTCATCGCACATCCGGCTGCTTTCTGCCGCTTCGATAGGCGAGGACAAACGTCTATCGAAAAATTGTTTGGCTTCCTGGTGGTTAAACGCCAGCTGTTGGCTGCCTATCTCCAGCAACTGATCGCGTACTCGCAGGTTGGCAATACCCAACTGCGGCAGGTTGCGCGACAGCACGACCAGCGTGAGGTTCTCAGGCTGATGACGCAGGAAGAAACGCATCGCTTCGTGAATTGCCGGATTAGAGATGAGATGATAATCATCCACTACCAGGTAGAGCGGGCGATGCCACTCGGCCAGTTCAATAAATAGCTGCGCAAACAGTGACGTCAGGCTGGCGTATTGGCGCTTTTGCACCATCGCTTCGCTGGTGGTGCAGTGTCCACCGGTTGCCTGCTGGATAGCGGCGATCAGATAGCTGGCAAAGCGCTCTTGTTGATTATCGCCTTCATCCAGAGAGTACCAGCCTAAGTCGTTCTTCCCCGCTGCCCATTGTGAAACCAACGTCGTTTTTCCATAACCAGCAGGACTTGTTATCAGGGCAAGCCTGAAATTGTTCGCGCCGGAAAGTTTAGCCAACAGGCGCTCACGAACCACCGTATGGTCGAGTCGAACCGGACGACTTAATTTAGACGGAATCAACATAAGTTAGTCACTTCACTGTGTGAAAATGGGGAAAAATGATTTTTTTTGCGCTTCGTAATTAATAGATATAAGGTCGGCCAGATTAGTGTTTTATGCAAGCTAAGCGGACTTTTTGTGTGTCTGATTTTGCACTATGTCACAAATCTAAACATCTATTACATTAATTGCTTTAAAGAGTCACAACAGGCGTGGCGACTGGATCCGTCGGTATTTTGGCTGAGCCGAAAAATACCTCCTATTTTATAAGGTTACTCAGTTGCTTAATGTAAAGAGCCGAATTTTGTGGCCGACTTAAAAGTTTTATGTGAATTATCTTATCCACCTTGGATATTTCAGGTTAGAAACTATTTCTCTGTTTACAGATTGTTTCCCATCGTCACCCCTCTATTTGATATTGTCGATTTATCTCTTGTTATTAATGCGCCGTCCGTTGGGCATTACAGGGGCGTTATGCCGGGCTTACGCGAATTTACGGGCGATAACACCCTCTTTAAGTGGCAGCGATCACACTTTTATGCTCATCCCCGCTCCTCCTCCCTGCCTAATCCGTGCCAGGATGAGGAAGGTCAACAACGAGCCTGGCAAACTAGCGATAACGTTGTTTTATTACCTAAGGATCTGGAACCCCTATGTCACAGCCTACTTTCAACAAAGATCAATTTCAGGCTGCCCTGACGCGTCAGTGGCAGCGCTTCGGTTTACTGTCGGCTCAAGAAATGACGTCGCGCCAGTGGTGGCAGGCAGTGAGTGGGGCGTTGGCTGAGTTACTCAGCGCCCAGCCTGTGGCGAAGCCGGCAAAAAATCAGCGCCATGTTAACTACATCTCGATGGAGTTTTTGATTGGCCGTCTGACTGGCAACAACTTACTCAATCTCGGCTGGTATCAGGCGGTGAGCGATGAGCTGAAAGCGCATGACGTCAACCTGACCGACCTGCTGGAAGAAGAGATCGACCCGGCGCTGGGTAACGGTGGATTGGGGCGCCTGGCGGCCTGCTTCCTTGATTCGATGGCGACAGTCGGTCAATCGGCGACGGGCTATGGTCTCAACTACCAGTACGGCCTGTTCCGTCAGTCATTTGCCGATGGGCAGCAGATGGAAGCCCCGGATGACTGGCATCGCGGCAGCTATCCGTGGTTCCGTCACAACGAAGCACTGGATGTGCAAGTAGGGATTGGCGGCAAGGTCACCAAAGAAGGGCACTGGGAGCCGGGGTTTATTATCACCGGCCAGGCCTGGGATCTACCGGTTCTCGGCTACCGTAACGGCGTGGCGCAACCGCTGCGTCTGTGGCAGGCCAGCCACGCGCATCCGTTTAACCTGACCAAATTTAATGACGGCGATTTCCTGCGCGCAGAGCAGCAGGGCATCGACGCTGAAAAACTCACCAAAGTGCTGTACCCGAACGACAACCACACCGCGGGTAAAAAGCTGCGCCTGATGCAGCAATACTTCCAGTGCGCTTGCTCCGTAGCTGACATTCTGCGCCGCCATCATCTGGCAGGGCGTAAACTGCATGAGCTGGCTGATTTTGAGGTGATTCAGCTCAACGATACTCACCCGACCATCGCCATCCCTGAGCTACTGCGTGTGCTGATTGATGAGCACCAGATGAGCTGGGACGATGCGTGGGCTATTACCAGCAAGACCTTTGCTTATACCAACCACACTTTGATGCCAGAGGCGCTGGAGTGCTGGGACGAGAAGCTGGTGAAAGCACTACTGCCGCGCCATATGCAAATCATCAAAGAGATTAACGACCGCTTTAAGAAGCTGGTCGATAAAACCTGGCCGGGTGACGCTGAAGTTTGGGCGAAGCTGGCGGTGGTGCACAACAAACAGGTGCGTATGGCCAACATGTGCGTGGTCAGCGGCTTTGCGGTTAACGGCGTGGCGGCGCTGCACTCCGATTTGGTGGTGAAGGATCTGTTCCCGGAATATCATCAGCTCTGGCCGAACAAATTCCATAACGTCACTAACGGGATTACTCCGCGTCGCTGGATTAAGCAGTGCAACCCGGCACTTGCCGCGCTGCTGGATAAATCGCTGAAAAAAGAGTGGGCCAACGACCTCGATCAGTTGATTAACCTGGAAAAATACGCCGACGACGCGAAGTTTCGTCAGCAGTATCGTGACATCAAGCTGGCGAACAAAGCGTGTCTGGTGAAGTTTATTAAAGCGCGTACCGGTATTGAGATAACGACTAACGCTCTCTTTGATATTCAGATTAAACGCCTGCATGAGTACAAGCGTCAGCATCTCAACCTGCTGCATATTCTGGCGTTGTACAAAGACATTCGAGAGAACCCACAGGCCGATCGCGTGCCGCGCGTATTCCTGTTTGGCGCGAAAGCCGCTCCGGGTTACTACCTGGCGAAAAATATCATCTTCGCCATTAACAAGGTCGCAGAAACCATCAATAACGACCCGCAAGTGGGCGACAAGCTGAAGGTCGTATTCCTGCCGGATTATTGTGTCTCGGCGGCGGAAATGTTGATCCCAGCGGCGGATATCTCTGAGCAAATCTCCACCGCAGGGAAAGAGGCTTCCGGCACCGGTAACATGAAGCTGGCGCTGAACGGTGCGTTAACCGTCGGTACGCTGGATGGCGCAAACGTCGAAATCGCCGAGAAGGTAGGTGATGAGAATATCTTTATCTTTGGTCATACCGTGGAAGAGGTGAAGGCGCTCAAGGCCAAAGGTTACGACCCGGTGAAATGGCGTAAGAAAGATAAAGTGCTGGATGCTGTTCTGAAAGAGCTGGAAAGCGGGAAGTACAGCGATGGCGATAAACATGCCTTCGACCAGATGCTGCACAGTATCGGCAAGCAGGGCGGTGACCCGTATCTGGTAATGGCGGACTTCGCGGCCTACGTTGAAGCCCAGAAGCAGGTTGACGTGTTGTATCGTGACCAGGAAGCCTGGACCCGGGCGGCGATTCTGAATACCGCGCGTTGCGGCATGTTCAGTTCGGATCGCTCCATCCGCGATTATCAGACTCGTATCTGGCAGGCGAAACGTTAAGGAATCGCGATGGAAAGCAAACGTCTGGATAATGCCGCGTTGGCGGCGGGGATCAGCCCCAATTACATTAATGCCCACGGTAAACCGCAGTCTATTGGCGTCGAAACCAAGCGGCGTTTGCTTGACGCTATGCATCGCTCCACCGCCACCGCTCAGGTGGCGGTGACCCCGGTGCCGAATGTCATGGTTTATACCGCTGGTAAGAAAATGCCGCTGGCAGTTGAGGGACGCGGAGAGTTTACCTGGCTGCTGACCACCGAAGAGGGCGTGCAGCACAAAGGACATGCCGTCGGCGGTAAATCGTTCAACCTTCCGGCGAAGCTGCCGGAAGGGTATCACACGCTTACCCTCACCCAAGGGGAGTTGCGTACCCATTGCCGCATCATCGTCGCGCCGAAACGCTGCTATGAGCCGCAGGCTCTATTAGCCGGGCAGAAGCTGTGGGGCGCATGCGTTCAGCTCTATACCCTGCGTTCAGAAAAAAACTGGGGGATTGGCGACTTTGGCGATCTCCGTGCCATGCTGGTGGAGGTGGCGCAACGCGGCGGCGCTTTTATTGGCCTGAATCCGATTCACGCGCTGTATCCGGCGAACCCGGAGAGTGCCAGTCCGTACAGCCCGTCGTCACGCCGCTGGTTGAACGTTATTTATATTGATGTGAACGCAGTAGACGATTTTCGCCTGAGTAAAGAGGCGCAGGCCTGGTGGCAGAAACCCGCGACTCAGCAAGCTCTGCAACGCGCGCGTGATACCGAGTGGGTTGATTATTCTGCCGTTACCGCATTGAAGATGACAGCGCTGCGTATGGCGTGGAAAAGCTTCTCTGCACGTGACGATGAGCAGATGGCGGCATTTCGCCAGTTTGTGACTCAGGAAGGGGATAGCCTGTACTGGCAGGCGGCCTTTGACGCGCTGCATGCGCATCAGGTGAAAGAGGACGCACTGCGCTGGGGCTGGCCGGTGTGGCCGCAAGCTTTCCAGTCGGTGGATTCGCCAGAGGTAAAACGCTTTTGCGAAGAGCATCGTGATGAAGTGGATTTCTACCTGTGGTTGCAGTGGCTGGCGTATACCCAGTTTGCTGATTGCTGGAAAACCAGCCAGGGCTTTGCGATGCCGATTGGATTATATCGCGATCTGGCTGTCGGCGTGGCCGAAGGCGGGGCGGAAACCTGGTGCGACCGCGAGTTGTATTGCCTGAAAGCCTCGGTTGGCGCACCGCCGGATATTCTCGGTCCGCTCGGGCAAAACTGGGGATTGCCGCCGATGGATCCGCATATCATCACGGCACGCGCTTACGAACCGTTTATCGAACTGCTGCGTGCCAATATGCAGAACTGCGGTGCGTTGCGTATCGACCATGTTATGTCGATGCTGCGTCTGTGGTGGATCCCTTACGGTGAAACTGCCGATCACGGCGCCTACGTGCATTATCCGGTCGACGATCTGCTTTCAATTCTGGCGCTGGAAAGTAAACGTCATCACTGCATGGTAATTGGTGAAGATCTGGGGACTGTGCCGGTAGAGATCGTCAGCAAGCTGCGTGACAGCGGCGTGTACTCCTACAAAGTGCTTTATTTTGAGAATGACCATGAGAAAAACTTCCGCGCGCCGAAAGCGTACCCGGAACAATCAATGGCAGTCGCGGCGACGCATGACCTTCCTACGCTTAAAGGTTATTGGGATAGCGGCGATCTGACGCTGGGTAAGGCGCTGGGTCTGTACCCGGATGAAGTCGTGCTGCGTGGGTTGTATCAGGACAGAGAACTGGCGAAACAGGGGCTGCTGGACGCGCTGCACAAATACGGGTGCCTGCCAAAACGTGCTGGTCACAAGGCGTCACTGATGTCGATGACGCCGATTCTTAATCGCGGCATGCAACGCTACATCGCTGACAGCAACAGTGCGCTGTTGGGCCTGCAACCGGAAGACTGGCTGGATATGGCTGAGCCCGTCAATATTCCGGGGACCAGCGACCAGTACAAAAACTGGCGGCGTAAGCTCACCGCCACGCTGGAGCAGATGTTTGCCGATGACGGTGTGAACAAGCTGATTAAGGATTTAGATAAGCGCCGAAAAGCGGCCGCGAAGAAGAAGTAAAAAAGCCGGGGATTTCCCCGGCTTTTTTAGGGTGATAGCAGGTAGGCCGGGTAAGCGAAGCGCCACCCGGCACAGTTTTATCAGACCACCATACCCAGCAGCAGACACCCTACCAGACCGCAGACGGAGATAATGGTTTCCAGCATTGACCATGACTTGATGGTTTCACCGATGGTCAAGTTGAAGTACTCCTTGAACAACCAGAAGCCTGGATCGTTCACGTGGGAGAAAATGACGGAACCGGAACCAACCGCAATAACCATTAGCTCAGGGCTTACGCCGGTCGTTGCAATCAGCGGTGCCACAATCCCACCAGCGGTGATCGCTGCAACGGTTGCGGAGCCCAGTGCGATACGCAGTACCGCAGCGATAGACCATGCCATCAGCAGCGGAGAAACGTTTGAACCGTGCATCATTGACGCGATGTACTTGTCCACGCCGCTATCCACCAGGACCTGTTTGAAGGCACCGCCACCACCGATGATCAACAGCATCATCGCGATGATTTTGATGGAGGACACCAGCGTGTCGTTGATCTGATCCATCGAACGTCCACGGTTCAGACCAAAAGTGAACATCGCAATCAGCACCGCGATAAGCGTTGCCATAACCGGGTCACCCAGGAATTCTGCCACCGTCAGGAAAGCGTGGCCTTTTGGCAGAATCATCTCCGCCACGGCGCGCATCGCCATCAGGATAACCGGTACCAGGGAGGTCCAGACGCTGACGCCAAAGCCAGGCATCTCTTCTTCGGTAAACGTTTTCGCGCTGTACAGACCTTCCGGGATTGGCTTATCGATGCCTTTCAGGAAGCGAGCGTACACCGGACCGGCGAGAATAACGGTCGGGATTGCCAGAATCGTACCAAACAGCAGGGTTTTACCCATATCTGCGTGGAAAATGGTGGCAATAGCGGTCGGACCTGGGTGCGGCGGCAGGAAGCCATGAGTTACGGACAGCGCTGCAGCCATCGGCACGCCAACATACAGCAGCGGGATGTTGGCAGCAGCGGCGATGGTGAACACCAGCGGCAGCATCAGCACGAAGCCGACTTCGTAGAACAGGGCAAAACCGACGGTGAAGCCGGTTAATACCACCGCCCATTGAATATGTTTTTTGCCGAATTTAGCAATCAGGGTGGTTGCGATGCGCTGTGCGCCGCCGCAGTCCGCCAGCATTTTGCCCAGCATGGCGCCAAAACCCATAATCAGGGCGAGGCTGCCAAGGGTTCCGCCGACGCCGGCTTTAATCGAACCGATGACTTTATCCAGTGGCATCCCTTGCATCAATCCGACAGCAAGCGCCACCAGGACGAGAGCGATGAAACCGTTCATTTTGAAACGGATCATCAGGAGGAGTAACAAGATTACACCGATAGCAACGATGACTAATGGCATGATTTACCTGGCCTTTACTTTGTTATGGGTAACGTCAGTGTTTAGATGACAAATTCCGATTGTCCCGACCGGGAACAGAGCATTCTCAGCACCAATGCTGGTTGCCTTCAAAACTAATCAGTTTAGCTGGCTGTTATGTGTGTGTTAGGTGCTGATGAGAATGATACGGGTAACATACGGCGCTTGAAAATCACCTGGGCAGGCAAAATTTAAATTATGAGAGGCTGGTCAAATTATGAGGGGGATTGTTGCAGGAAATATGCGGAGAAATGCAAGGTTGTAGGCCGGATAAAGCGATTACGCTGCCATCCGGCATCAATGCCCGATGGCGGCGCGGATGCGTCTTAACGGGCCTACGGAGATTCTACAGGTTGAGGCGTTAGTAGTAAGAGTGCTCGCCGCGCTGGTGTTCGGTTAAATCGCGAACGCCTTTCAGTTCAGGGAATTCAGCCAGCAGCTGCTTCTCGATACCTTCTTTCAGCGTTACATCCACCATTGAACAGCCGTTACATCCGCCGCCAAACTGCAGAATAGCGTAGCCTTCATCGGTGATTTCCATCAGGGAGACGCGGCCACCATGACCTGCCAGCTGTGGGTTGATCTGCGATTGCAGCATGTACTCCACGCGTTCCATCAGCGGCGCATCATCGGCAACTTTACGCATTTTGGCGTTTGGTGCTTTCAGGGTCAGCTGGGAGCC
This sequence comes from Citrobacter sp. Cb041, assembly GCF_030336655.1. Classification (NCBI taxonomy): domain Bacteria; kingdom Pseudomonadati; phylum Pseudomonadota; class Gammaproteobacteria; order Enterobacterales; family Enterobacteriaceae; genus Citrobacter; species Citrobacter sp. Cb041. The sequence goes on from NZ_JAOWDD010000036.1 coordinate 375,641, forward strand.
TAACTGGTCGGTAACGAAATCGATTTCTGCATCTTCCAGATACGGTGCGCTCAGTTCATCAACATATGCGGTCAGCAGGTCAAATTTAATGGCGGTGTCGGTTGCTTCCACGGCGTCCGGCGGACAATAAGAAACGCCGCATTCAGCGTTAGGCGTGCCGGGATTAATCACAAATACGCGGATTTGTGTCCCTTCTTCCTGATTTGCCAGCAGTTTGGCAAAGTGCGCTTGTGCAGCATCGGAAATATGGATCATAGTAATGGCCTAATAGTTGACTATTTTACTTGGTTATAATACGCCCATCATCGAGGCTCTACAAGGTTCGACACAGGCACCATACCTGGACAGTCGCCGCGCCGTTGCGTAAAAGCAGCTGCGCGATTTCCGCGACGGTACTTCCGGTAGTGACGACATCATCCACAATGACCATATGGAGTCCCTGCACTGGCAATTCAAGGCGAAAGGCGTTTTTCAGGTTACGTTTACGTAATCGGGCGCTGAGATGGTGCTGTGTGGCGGTTGCCCGAACCCGCGTGATGGCCCGGCTGTCCCAGTCGCAGTCTAGCCAGCGGGCCAGGGGACGACACAGTAAGTCGCTCTGATTAAACCCTCTGCGCCAGTGCCGGCGTTGCCAGAGCGGGACGCTGACGAGCCTGTCCGGCAGAGGAAGACCGCTGACGCGCCGGGCCTGTAATACCTCCAGCAACAACAAGCGTGAAAGAGCGGGGGCCATTTCGCCACGTCGGGAAAACTTGAGCTGGTGGATAAGCCCACTCAACGGCGGAGCATAGTCGCTGACGGTAACCAGTCGCTGCCACGGCGGTGGTTTTTGCAGACAGCGCCCGCAGGGAACGACGGTATGTGCGGCAGGGAGTCCACATTGAGGGCACCGGCTGACGTGCTGATGCGTTGCCCGTGTGCAGACTGAACAGATCCCCCAATGCCCTAACGTCAGGGGCATTCGGCATAGCCAGCACAATCCCGGTACTGTTAGCATAGAAGCATCCTTTCAGGCTAAAAGAGAACAATAACTGATGAATGACATCTGGTGGCAGACCCAGGGTTCGGGAAATTGCCATCTTGTGCTGCTGCACGGATGGGGACTGAATGCGCAAGTGTGGCATTGCATAAGCGAGGAACTGAGTTCGCATTTCACGCTGCATCTTGTCGACTTACCGGGATTTGGTCGCAGCCAGGGGTTCGGCGCAATGTCGCTGGAAGAGATGGCTGAGCGGGTAGTAAAACAGGCACCGGAGAAAGCCATCTGGCTTGGCTGGAGTCTGGGCGGGCTGGTCGCAAGCCAGGTGGCGTTAACCCATCCTGAACGTGTTCAGGCGCTGGTGACCGTGGCGTCTTCCCCTTGCTTTAGCGCGCGCGACGAGTGGCCGGGTATCAAGCCAGAAGTGCTGGCAGGTTTCCAGCAGCAGTTGAGCGAAGATTTCCAGCGTACGGTGGAACGTTTTCTGGCGTTGCAGACGATGGGCACGGACACCGCGCGTCAGGATGCGCGGGCACTGAAGAAAACAGTTCTGGCGTTACCCATGCCGAATGTCGAGGTGCTCAATGGCGGACTGGAGATCCTGAAAACGGTCGATCTGCGTGAGCCTCTGTGCGCTGTGGACATGCCTTTTCTGCGGTTGTACGGCTATCTCGATGGACTGGTTCCGCGCAAAGTGGTCCCAATGCTCGATGCCCTGTGGCCGCATAGCGAGTCGTTGATATTTGCTAAAGCGGCGCATGCACCGTTTATCTCGCATCCTGCAGAGTTCTGCGCAGCGCTGGTGGCGTTAAAAAAACGCCTATAAATCTGTTGTGTTGCCCGGTAGAGCCGCGCTTACCGGGCTTGAGATTAATGGCTGCGCGTAGCCAGATCCTCAGCGGTCAGTCCGGTAATTCTGAAGATGGTCAGCGGGTCGATACCATCAGCCTGCAGGGGTGATGCAATACGTAAAGCTTCCTCTCGTTTACCTTGTTGCAAGCCCGTTTGTAACCCTTCTTGTAATCCCTCTTGTAACCCTTTCATATGGCCTTCCTGAAGACCATTAAGATGCCCTTCTTGTCGTAATCTTTCGGCGATAGTCATCAACTTTTCCTTATGTTGGGGTAAACGTTCGGCGACCTCATGAAGAAACTCGGTAAAATGTGTGGTGTCCCCGACCTGCATTAGATAATTAAACAAGGCTTTCAACTGGCTGTCATTAGCGTGTCCTTTAATAATCAGGATGGCCAGTTTTTCTACCAGCCCCATCAAATCGCGTTTACGAATATGTTTTTGGATGAGTTCCAACAGCGCCATCCGGCGATGCTGCATGATCTCGTCATCGGGAACCACGGTGATATCGATCAGTGGAAACGCTGAGGTATAAAGTTGTCTGGCGGCCTTTGGGTCGTCAAATTCGTCCAGCCAGCAGAGTGAGTAGGGGTATGGGCTTGCCGCGCCATGATAAAAAAGCATGGGTATCACCAGCGGGAGTTTCTTGTGACCTGCAGCCAAATGACGATGCATGACCGCAATGGCATAACGCATCAGCCGAAATGCCATATGGGCATCGGCGGTGCTCTGATGCTCAATGATGGTGTAAATATAGCCATCGCCTTCGCGGGTTTTTAATGACCACAGCACATCGGAATAGTACGCGCGCAAATCGTCCTCAATAAAGCTGCCCGATTCCAGTTGTAGCGTTTTCAGATCGCACAGTTTTTGCAAAGAGGCTGGAAGATGGAGCCGAAGAAAGTCGCGTGCGGTAGCAGGGTGGTTTAAGAACGTTTTAAAAATCGCGTCATGCGGCGTAGCAGTCGTGTCAGTATTCATGGCGATCCGTCACCTGGGAAACAAGATGACGAGACTCTACTTCCCTGGTCGCCAGTAATCATTCACGAGTTGATAACGATGCGCGACAGGCTGGAGGATAGATCAGCTTTGCTGAAACAGAGACATCTTTGTGGAATCCATTACGCAAAAAGCCGGATATCAGCATAAACGCTTTATCCGGCCAGGACGTTTGCAGTCATTTTTAGACCGGAAGCGTAGCGCCATCCGGCATCGAACTAGCGCAAAGCCCACCACTCGCGCAGGCAGGCTTTACCTTCCGGGCAACTCTTGCAGCTTCCGGAAAGACACCCATCGGCATCTTCCTGAATCCGCACCGCTTTGCCCATCTTTTCTAACTGATTCAGCATGGCGTCAATCATGGGCTGCGGGGTGTGCAGCGTGTGGCTAATTTGAGTTGCCTCCATGCGTCCCCGCAAAGCCAATAAATCACGAACCTGAATAAGCGATGCCATTGTCGATAACCTTAGTGGCAGTCGCCAGTGGTGCTGGAACAGCAGGAGCTTGCCGTCCTGTTGGTCGCCAGCAGTGCGAGATCCACGCGACTGCGAGCTCGACGCAGCAGGCCCAGCAACACAATGTTAAACAGGATGACAGCTAAAATGCACACCAGGCTGTAGGTCGGGTGCTCTTTGTAGCTGACCGCCTGATAAAACAGCGTCGACAGAGAGTAGGCGATGTTCAGGCCCCACAGAATCGAGAAGCTCATCCAGCCACGGCTGGATTCACGTGCAATAGCGCCCATTACCGAAATACACGGCACATACAGCAGCACGAAAATCAGGTAGCTGTAAGCGGCGGCAGCGCTGCCAAATTTTTCGCCCATCACGCCCATTGCACCCGTAGCCATTTCACCGTCGCCTTTGCTGGCTTCAATAGGGTTAGCCAGTACGCTCAGGCTGAAGGTGTCTTTCAGGCTTTGCCAGGTCTCATCTACCGCGCCGAGCAGCTCGTCACCGAGGTGGAAATCTGCCGGGTTGAACTCTTCTTCCTGAATGTTTTCTGCGGTATAGAGCGTGTTCAGCGTACCGACAACCACTTCTTTCGCCATCGCGCCGGTGAACAGACCTACGGTTGCCTGCCAGTTATCTTCGTGAACGCCAATCGGCTTGAAGACCGGCGTGATTACGCGGCTGACGGAGGCCAGAGCAGAGTCGTTGATGTTGTCGACGATTTTTCCGCTCAGCGAGAAACTGTTAAACGCGCTGAGGAAAATGCTGACGATGATGATGACTTTACCCGCACGCAGAACGAAGCCTTTCAGGCGTTGCCAGGTCTGAATAATCAGACTCTTAATGTGCGGCACGTGGTACACCGGTAGCTCCATCACGAACGGCGTTGCTTCGCCACGCATGATGGTGTGTTTGAGCATCAGACCGGTCAATACCGCCATAACGATGCCCAGTACGTACAGTGAGAAGACCGCCAGCGCACCGTTCTGACCAAAGAACGCTGCGGCAAAGACGGCGAAAATCGCCAGACGAGCGCCACAGGACATAAACGGCGCCATCATGATGGTCATCAGACGTTCACGCGGGGCGTCCAGCGTACGTGCGCCCATCACTGACGGTACGTTACAGCCAAAGCCGACGATCAGCGGGACAAACGATTTGCCCGGCAGTCCCAGCGCCTGCATCAGACGGTCCATTACAAACGCGGCGCGCGCCATGTAACCGGAGTCTTCAAGGAAGGAGAGGAACAGGTACATCATGCCGATTTGCGGTACCAGTGGCAGCACGGTGTTAATCCCGCCGCCAAGACCTTGCGCCAAAAAGATAGTGAGCCAGTCCGGGAAGTGCAGCGTGTAGCCAATCCACTGAATACCATGGATAAAGAGCGCTACGGAGCCGACGTCAAACAACGGTTGCAGCGCGCCGCCAATGTTGATGGCGAGCAGGAACATCAGGTACATCACGAACAGGAAAATCGGCAGCCCGAGGAAGCGGTTGAGGACGATTTTATCTACTGCGGTGGTGAAGCGGCTCGGCTCTGCCGTCAGGGTGTTGCTGACGGTATCGCAGATAGCGGCAATGCACTGATAGCGCGCATCGGCGATATGCAGTGCCGGATCGTCCATTGTCTCGCTCAGACGTGCAATGGCGGCATCAAGGTTTTGCGCGGCATCACCCGCGTAGGCCCGGCTGTAGATATCGCCTTCCAGCATCTGCAGGCCCAGCCAGCGGCGCTGTTTTAACGGCATATCTTTGGCCATCGCATCGGCGAGGGAATCCGCTTCCTGCAGCAGCGGCTGGGCATAATGAACCAGCTCGACGGTGTCGTTTTCTTTGTAGCGATCGATCGCCAGCTTCAGCGCTTCAATGCCGCGGGCGCGGGTGGATACCAGCGGAACCACCGGGCAGCCAAGGCGAGCGGAGAGGGCATCGATATCGATACGGATTTGCTGCTTCTCGGCAATATCTAGCATATTCAACGCGACGATGCAGGGGATGCCCAGCTCAAGCAGTTGCAACGTCAGGTAGAGGTTGCGTTCAAGGTTTGAAGCATCGACCACGTTGATCAAGAGATCCGCGTCGCCGCTTAAAATATAGTGACAGGCGATCTGCTCATCGAGAGAGGTCTGGGATGAGATTGTCGTCAGAGAATAGGTGCCGGGTAAATCAACCAGCGTGACCTGGTGGTCCGTCGTTGCGAAATGACCTTCTTTACGCTCAACGGTAACGCCAGCCCAGTTGCCTACACGCTGGCGTGCGCCGGTAAGCTGGTTGAATAAAGTAGTCTTGCCGGAATTAGGATTGCCAATTAAACCAATGGTTAGTTTTTTCATTTTTATAGACTCACTGTATTAACAGGAAACCGCTTCCACTTCTAATAACGCCAGATCTTTCTTACGCAATACCAGACTTACGCGACGCGTTTCGATATGGATAGGATCGCCGAGTGGGGCGACGCGCACCACGTTGAAAGAGGAGCCGGGTAGCATGCCAAGTGACAACAGTTTCTGACGATAAGCCGGGCTGATTTCACGGGCAAAACCGGTAATTTTCCACGCACTGTCAGGAGTGAATTGCATAGGGACCTACTTATATCTCGCTAACTGGATGATTACCTCATGGGGCGGCAAGGCGGCATGAGGCCAGATGATTAGCCAACGTAAGGAAAGAGTAAATAATCAACAGATCAATGATAATGAGAATGGTTTCTATCATCAATAGAATAAATGTGACGGAATGTACAATTGGATAATAATTTGCGCCAATTTTGATATTCCTCAATATTTATTCTGGTTGGGAACGAATGATTCACGGAAATAATTAGTGAGGATCTTAATGTTTAATTAAGGTTTCATCTGTTAATGAAGTGATAAATATATGGCGGTAAAAAGCGGGAAATAGACTAAATATGCCGGATGGCAACGCTCACGCGTGTTATCCAGCTTACAAATTAATTGCGACAAGTCAGCCGGATAAGGAGGTTACACCCCCCATCCGGCACAAAAGTCACGCTAGCGTTTTTTACCCATTGCCGCCGCCAGCGCATCCATCATGGCGCTGTTGCCCGCAGGCTGTGCGTCACGACCACGAGGTTTCGCGGCTTTTGGCGCCGGGCGATTGCTCTGAGTGCGATCGTTATTCCCGCCGCCGCGACGCGCATTGGTTTCACCCGGCTGCTCTTCCAGACGCATGGTCAGTGCGATACGCTTACGTTGCAGGTCAACTTCCAGCACTTTCACCTTCACAATGTCGCCCGCTTTCACCACGGTGTGTGGATCTTCGACGAACTTATTCGACAATGAAGAGATATGCACCAGACCATCCTGATGAACGCCAATATCAACAAACGCGCCGAAGTTCGTGACGTTAGTGACTGCCCCTTCCAGAATCATTCCCGGCAGCAGATCGTTCATGGTTTCTACGCCATCAGCAAACTGCGCGGTTTTAAATTCAGGACGCGGGTCGCGGCCCGGTTTTTCCAGCTCTTTGATGATGTCGGTGACGGTCGGCACCCCGAAGCGTTCGTCGGTAAAATCGGCTGCTTTCAGATTGCGTAGTTCGTTGCTGTTGCCCATCAGGTCACGCAGCGATTGCTCGGTTGCGGCCAGAATGCGTTCCACAATCGGATAAGCTTCCGGGTGAACGGTAGAAGCATCCAGTGGGTTATCGCCATGGTTGATACGCAGGAAGCCCGCGCACTGTTCAAAGGCTTTTGGCCCCAGGCGGCTAACTTTTAGCAGTTGCTGACGGTTCTGAAACTGACCGTTCTCATCGCGCCAGGCGACGATGTTTTGCGCCATCATGCGCGTCAGGCCAGCAACGCGGGTCAGCAGCGGCACGGAAGCGGTATTCAGATCGACGCCGACGGCATTCACGCAGTCTTCCACCACCGCATCCAGCTTGCGCGCCAGCTGCGTCTGGCTTACATCGTGCTGATACTGGCCCACGCCGATAGATTTCGGATCGATTTTCACCAGCTCCGCCAGCGGATCCTGCAAACGACGGGCGATAGACACCGCGCCACGCAGCGAAACATCGAGATCCGGGAACTCCAGCGCCGCCAGCTCGGAAGCAGAGTAAACCGATGCCCCGGCTTCGCTGACAATCACTTTCTGCGCGGTCACTTTCGGGAACTGCTTCTGGACGTCGAGGAAGAAACGCTCGGTTTCGCGCGACGCCGTACCGTTACCAATCGCGACCAGCTCAACGTTGTATTTTTCACATAACGCCGCCACGGCAACGGCGGCTTTGGCTGCCTGGCCGGTATGCGGATAAATAGTGTCGGTCGCGACCAGCTTGCCGGTACCATCAACCACTGCCACTTTTACACCGGTACGCAGACCCGGATCGAGACCCATTGTGGCGCGCAGCCCGGCCGGGGCGGCCATCAGCAGGTCATGCAGGTTACGGGCAAAGACGTTGATCGCTTCATCTTCCGCACGTTCACGCACGGTACCCATCAGCTCAGTTTCAAGGTGCATCAGCACTTTGATGCGCCACGTCCAGCTAACAACGCCTTTACGCCAGCTGTCAGCGGGGGCGTTGTTCAGGCGCAGTCCCAGGTGATCCTGGATAATCTGCTCGCCGTGGCTCTCTTTTGGCGGCTCATCGAATTGCGGATCGGCATTTAGTGAAAGCTGCAACACGCCTTCGTTACGACCACGGAACATGGCCAGCGCACGGTGGGATGGAACGGTAGAAATAGGTTCGTGGTGATCGAAGTAGTCGCGGAACTTAGCGCCTTCCTCTTCTTTGCCACTAACCACGGCGGCAACCAGATGGGCGTTTTTCCACAAATAATCACGCACTTTTGCCAGCAGCGCAGCGTCTTCGGCGAAGCGCTCCATCAGAATGTAGCGTGCGCCATCGAGGGCGGCTTTGGTATCGGCCACGCCGTTTTCAGCGTTGAGATATTTTGCGGCTTCGGTTTCCGGGTCATGGGACGGTTCGTTCCACAGCAGATCTGCCAGCGGCTCCAGTCCGGCCTCAATGGCTATCTGCCCACGGGTGCGGCGCTTAGGTTTGTACGGCAGATAGAGATCTTCGAGTTCGGTCTTACTTAACGTGCCGTTGATCGCGTTCGCCAGATCGTCGGTCAGTTTGCCTTGCTCGCCGATAGATTTCAGGATTGCCTGACGGCGGTCTTCCAGTTCACGCAGATATCCCAGACGGGTCTCCAGATTACGCAGTTGCGTATCGTCCAGACCGCCGGTGATTTCCTTACGATAACGTGCGATAAACGGCACGGTGTTCCCTTCGTCAAGCAGGCGAACGGCAGCTTCTACCTGTTCAGCACGAGCCTGAATTTCACCTGCGATAATGCGGCAGAAAGAATCATTCATCATGGATAGCTTCGTCTATAGGATAAAAAATCAGGGGATAGTTATACGGATTGACTGGCAAAAATGCCAGTCATCTACCGGGGCTTCGGATTGTTCCGGTCTCACTTAACGTATTCAATTTCGTTCACGTACCAACTGGCTTCACCACCAGGGGTGTTGACTATCGCGAGATCGCCGACCTCTTTTTTCAGCAGCGCCCGCGCCATCGGTGAGTCGATAGAAATGTAATCTTTACGACCGAAGATCTCATCGTAGCCGACAATACGGAATTTACGGATGTCGCCATCGTCATTTTCAATCTCGACCCACGCGCCAAAGAAGACTTTGCCCTCTTGCTGCGGGGAGTAATCGACGATTTTCAAATTCTCCATGCACTTGGTCAAATAACGGACACGGCGGTCGATCTCACGCAGACGCTTTTTATTATACTGGTAGTCGGCATTTTCGCTGCGGTCACCCAGACTTGCGGCCCAGGTAACCTTTTTGGTGACTTCCGGGCGCTCTTCACGCCAGAGGTAATTCAGCTCTTGTTTGAGTTTTTCATACCCTTCACGGGTTATCAGGGGCGTTTTCATCTTATTGTTTTACCTTCGACTCTGTGATGATGCGCACAATTAGTATTACGCGAGCATATCAACAGAATAAATAATGTATTGCGAGAAACATTGTATACTTAAGCTGCTGTTTAATATGCTTTGTAACAATTTAGCCTGGAATTCATACCAGAATTCGCTGGTGACTCACGTTAGCTTTCTTAAGAATATACACTTAATTGTTGCGAACCTTTGGGAGTAATAACAATGCAAGAGAACTATAAGATTCTGGTGGTCGATGACGACATGCGCTTGCGTGCGCTTCTGGAGCGTTATCTGACCGAGCAGGGCTTCCAGGTTCGAAGCGTCGCTAACGCTGAGCAGATGGATCGTCTGCTGACCCGTGAGTCCTTTCACCTGATGGTGCTGGATTTAATGCTGCCGGGAGAAGATGGCCTGTCTATTTGCCGTCGCCTGCGCAGTCAAAGCAACCCGATGCCGATCATTATGGTCACGGCGAAGGGTGAAGAAGTCGATCGTATCGTTGGACTGGAAATTGGCGCTGACGATTACATTCCGAAACCGTTTAACCCGCGAGAACTGCTGGCGCGTATTCGCGCTGTACTGCGTCGTCAGGCGAACGAACTGCCGGGCGCGCCTTCTCAGGAAGAAGCGGTCATTGCTTTTGGTAAGTTTAAACTGAACCTCGGTACGCGTGAAATGTTCCGTGAAGATGAGCCAATGCCGCTCACCAGTGGGGAATTTGCGGTACTGAAAGCGCTGGTAAGCCACCCGCGCGAGCCGCTGTCCCGCGACAAGCTGATGAACCTGGCCCGTGGTCGTGAATATTCGGCGATGGAGCGTTCTATCGACGTCCAGATTTCTCGTCTGCGCCGTATGGTGGAAGAGGACCCGGCGCATCCGCGCTACATTCAGACCGTGTGGGGTCTCGGCTACGTCTTTGTTCCGGACGGTTCTAAAGCATGAGGCGAATGCGCTTCTCGCCACGAAGTTCGTTTGCCCGCACGTTATTGCTCATCGTCACCTTGCTGTTTGCCAGCCTGGTGACCACTTACCTGGTAGTGCTGAACTTCGCGATACTGCCGAGCCTCCAGCAGTTTAATAAGGTCCTGGCCTACGAAGTTCGTATGCTGATGACCGATAAACTGCAGCTGGAGGACGGTACGCAACTGGTGGTGCCGCCCGCATTCCGCCGGGAAATTTATCGTGAGCTGGGTATTTCCCTCTATTCCAACGAGGCCGCTGAAGAAGCTGGACTGCGTTGGGCGCAACACTATGAATTCTTAAGCCATCAGATGGCGCAGCAACTGGGCGGTCCGACGGAAGTCCGCGTTGAGGTGAACAAAAGCTCGCCGGTCGTATGGCTGAAAACCTGGCTGTCGCCCAATATCTGGGTACGCGTGCCGCTGACGGAGATCCATCAGGGCGATTTCTCACCGCTGTTCCGCTATACGCTGGCGATTATGCTGTTGGCTATCGGTGGCGCGTGGCTGTTTATCCGTATCCAGAACCGACCGCTGGTGGATCTTGAACATGCGGCGCTGCAGGTGGGGAAAGGTATCATTCCGCCGCCGCTGCGTGAGTATGGCGCTTCAGAGGTGCGCTCCGTTACCCGAGCCTTTAACCATATGGCCGCGGGGGTGAAGCAGCTGGCTGATGACCGTACGCTGTTAATGGCGGGCGTGAGCCACGATTTACGTACTCCGCTGACGCGTATTCGTCTGGCGACCGAAATGATGGGCGAAGAGGATGGTTATCTCGCGGAGTCCATCAATAAGGACATCGAAGAGTGTAATGCCATTATCGAGCAGTTCATCGATTATCTGCGTACCGGTCAGGAGATGCCGATGGAGATGGCGGATCTGAACTCGGTATTAGGCGAAGTGGTCGCAGCGGAAAGCGGCTATGAACGTGAAATCGAAACTGCGCTGCTGCCGGGCAGCATTCAGGTGAAAATGCACCCGCTGTCGATCAAGCGTGCGGTTGCCAATATGGTGGTTAACGCCGCCCGTTACGGCAACGGCTGGATTAAGGTCAGCAGCGGTACGGAAACGCATCGCGCCTGGTTCCAGGTAGAAGATGATGGTCCGGGCATCAAGCCGGAGCAGCGTAAACACCTGTTCCAGCCATTTGTCCGCGGCGACAGCGCGCGTAGTACCAGCGGCACGGGCCTGGGTCTGGCGATTGTGCAGCGTATTATCGATAACCATAACGGTATGCTGGAAATTGGCACCAGTGAACGAGGAGGGTTGTCGATCCGCGCCTGGCTTCCGGTTCCCTTCACTCGCGCGCAGGGCACCACGAAAGACGCATAAGAAAGGGAGGCGAAATGCCTCCCTTTTTGTTGCTGTAGGCCGGATAAGGCGAAACCGCCATCCGGCACTCTTCGTTACAGCTTCGGTCCGGCGCTCACCAGCGCTTCACCCGCAGGGGTATCGGTGTATTTCTCGAAGTTCTCGATAAACAGTTTCGCCAGTGCGTTGGCTTTTTCCTGCCACTGCTCCGGAGAAGCATAGGTATTACGCGGATCGAGAATGCGGGTATCTACGCCCGGCAGCTCGGTTGGGATAGCCAGGTCAAACATCGGCAGACGGAACGTTTCTGCGTCATCCAGCGAACCGTTCAGGATAGCGTCGATAATCGCGCGGGTATCTTTGATAGAGATACGCTTGCCGGTACCGTTCCAGCCGGTGTTAACCAGATATGCCTGCGCACCTGCCGCCTGCATACGTTTCACCAGTACTTCTGCGTACTGCGTTGGGTGCAGTGACAGGAATGCTGCGCCAAAGCAGGCTGAGAAGGTTGGGGTCGGTTCGGTGACGCCACGTTCGGTACCGGCCAGTTTGGCGGTGAAGCCAGACAGGAAGTGGTACTGGGTTTGGTCTGCCGTCAGGCGAGAGACCGGTGGCAGCACGCCAAACGCGTCGGCGGTCAGGAAGATCACTTTGGTGGCGTGACCCGCTTTTGACACCGGCTTAACGATGTTATCGATGTGATAAATCGGGTAGGACACGCGGGTGTTTTCGGTTTTGGAACCGTCGTCGAAGTCGATGGAACCATCTGCGCGCACGGTGACGTTTTCCAGCAGCGCGTCACGACGGATTGCGTTGTAGATTTCCGGCTCGGCATCTTTAGACAGTTTGATGGTCTTCGCGTAGCAACCGCCTTCAAAGTTAAACACGCCGTCGTCATCCCAGCCGTGTTCGTCATCGCCAATCAGGCGGCGTTTCGGATCGGTGGACAGCGTTGTTTTACCTGTACCGGACAGGCCAAAGAAGACTGCCACATCACCTTTTTCCCCGACGTTTGCCGAGCAGTGCATGGAGGCAATGCCTTTCAGCGGCAGCAGGTAGTTCATTACGGAGAACATACCTTTCTTCATTTCGCCGCCGTACCAGGTGCCACCAATCAACTGGATACGCTCAGTCAGGTTGAAAGCCACGAAGTTTTCGGAGTTCAGACCCTGCTCTTTCCACTGCGGGTTAGTGCATTTAGCGCCGTTCATCACGATGAAATCAGGTTTGAAATCAACCAGCTCTTCGTCGCTTGGGCGGATGAACATGTTTTTAACAAAATGCGCCTGCCAGGCTACTTCGGTAATGAAGCGTACGGAAAGGCGGGTATCGGCGTTAGCGCCGCAGAATGCATCAATGATAAACAGACGCTTGCCGGAAAGCTGCTGGGTGACTAATCCTTTCAGATGCTGCCAGGTTTCCGGGGAGAGCGGTTTGTTGTCGTTCTTACCTTTACCTTTGTCGGACCACCAGAGCGTGTCGCGCGTGGTGTCGTCACGGACAATATACTTATCCTTTGGCGAACGTCCGGTAAAGATACCGGTATCAACGGCAACGGCGCCCAGGTTTGTTAACACGCCACGCTCATAACCTTCCAGGTTTGGATCAAGTTCCTCCTGGAAAAGCGTGTCGTAGTCTGGATTGTAAACGATATCCTGAACGTCATTGATACCATAAGCCTTGAGATCTTGCGGGGTTAAACTGTTGTTCACACGCATTTCACTGCTCCTTAGCCAATATGTATTACCTGGAATAGTAAGGTTTTTTAGGGATTGCTAACCGCGACAAGGCTCATAGATTTACGCATCCGGGAAAATCACGGATAACCGAATGCGCTGCGACTCCTGTCACAAAGAGGCGGATATTATGGCAGGAAACCCTTTTTTGTTGTGGAAAATGTTCTTAAAACGTTAATAGAGAGTGTTTTTGGCGGGAAACTTGTGAGTGTAATCGCATTCACGTAAGAAAATAACGTAACTCATACATAAACAATATCGATTCACTTCCCGCCGCAGTGGTCCGGGATCGGCCTATCAATGCTCAAAATTGTGAAGTTGATGCGATAATTACCTTTTCTCTTCATTCTGGGTGACGACATGGATAGTGTTGAACTTTCACGTACTACTCGCTGGGGCATGATATCTATCGGCCTGTTACAGGGGATATTGTGCTACCTGCTGATGACATATCTGGTGCCGCATAATGACGGCTGGCTGTTCTATGGCATGCCCGCGACAATTGCTCTCTCCTCGGCGCTTTTACTCACCGTTGTCTCTTTCAAACAACGTGCGCTGTGGTACTGGATGGCGCTGATCTTTGTTGTCGTGCTGGCGATGAGCGTCTGGCTAAAGTGGCAAGTCGAGGGCAGCGATAAGTGGCGGCAAAATGATATTTTTATGTTGTACGGCTGGCGCTTACTACTGATGGCGATGCTGGCATTGCCATGGATTCAGTACTCGCTCCACGCATCCCGCCAGCAGGCCCGTTATGCGCAGTTTTATACGAGTTTGTGGCTTAATGCGCTGACGTTACTGATTGTCTTTGTCGCCAACGGTCTGTTCTGGATGGTGCTCCTGCTATGGAGCGAGATGTTTAAGCTCGTTGGTATTACCTTCTTCGACACGCTTTTCTTTGATACCGACTGGTTTGGCTACGTGGCCTTTGGCCTGGTTACCGCACTGGCGGTGGTACTGACCCGCACGCAGTCGCGTCTGGTTGCGGCGGTCCAAAAGTTACTGACTTTGATCGCCACCGGTCTGTTACCCCTGGTCGCGCTGCTGGCGCTGATGTTTGTACTGACCTTGCCCTTCACCGGCCTGGAGGCTATCTCGCAGCGGGTATCTGCGGCTGGGTTGATGTCAACGCTGGCGCTGCTCCTGCTGCTGTTGATGGCTATCGTTCGCGAGCCGCAGAAAGAGGCGCTTCCCTATCCGGTCGCGTTACGCTACCTGATCAAATGCGCCCTGGTTGTCGCGCCCATCTATATGCTGATTGCCGGTTGGTCACTGTGGGTGCGAATTCAACAGTACGGTTGGACGCCCGAGCGCTTATATGGCGTGCTGGTGGTCTGCGTGCTGCTGCTCTGGTCGTTTGGCTATCTGGCGAGTATTTTACGCCGTGGGCGCAATCCGCTTGAGCTTCAGGGGAAGGTGATTCTTAGCGTTTCGTTGCTGGCGTTGGGGCTGTTGATTTTGCTGTCGTCGCCGGTTATTGATGCCTGGCGCATCAGCGTCAACAGCCATATGGGGCGGTATCACAGCGGGAAAATTAAGCCGGATCAGGTCAGCCTGTATATGTTGAGTAATAGCGGAAAACCGGGACGTGCGGCGTTGGAGGCATTACAAAAAGATGCGGCGTTTAACCAAGACAGTAAGCGCCGGCGCGACTTAAATTCTCTGCTGCAAGGACGTCGCGATCCCATTCAGAACCTGACTACCACTCAACTAGCGCCGAAAGTGATGATTGCTCCAGGTAGCAGGCAACCCGATGAGACCTTCTGGGCGTTTGTCAAAGGGCAGAGCTACCGCATTACATCCTGCGTTGAGCAGGATGCATGCGTCCTGGTCGATCAGGACCTCAATGCTGATGGTAAGCCTGAGCAGGTGCTGTATGCTTTTGGCGATGGTGAGAGTCTGGTCTTTGCCAGGAAAGAGGATAAATGGGAACTCATCGCATCAGGTCAGCTACCTGCAGGATTCAATAAGGATAAACTGCTGCAGGCGGTGGCGAATCATCAACTGGATTCAGCCCCCAGAGTTTGGCGTGATATCACCATTGATGGCACCCGATTGCCGATGAATTATTACAACGAGTGAGCGTGTTGCGGATAGCGTTTTGATGGATGGCGGTGCGAACGCCTATCCGGTCGATGATAGTGGGCCGGATAGGCAGTGGTGATTAATGTACCTGCGGGTCCGCCGGGGAAGCGTTGCTGCGGATCTCAGCAATGTCCATGGCGTTAAACAGATAGTGGTTCCCGCAGTAATCGCAGTGCATATCGATCTCGCCTTCTTCCGCCAGAATGCTGTCCACTTCTTCGTCCGGCAGCGTTTTCAGTGCGCCAGCGCAGCGTTCGCGTGAACAGGTGCATTTGAACTCAACGTCCTGCGGATCGTAGAGAGTAACCTCTTCTTCGTGGTACAAGCGCCACAGCACTTCGTTGGCCGGGAGCGTTAACAGCTCTTCAGTTTTGATGGTTTCGGTCAGGGCTGCCAGGTGATCGAAATCATCTGCCTGCGCGTTTTGCGCCGGCATTACCTGCAGAAGCATCCCGCCAGCAGCGGGTTTGCCATCGACGTCGCCAGTACGGATAAACAGACGTGTCGGCAGCTGTTCAGAACGCATGAAGTAATCTTCCAGACAGGCGGCCAGCGTGTCGCCTTCCAGACCAACCACGCCCTGATAGCGCTCGCCTTCTTCTGGGGTAATGGTGATCACCAGGTAGCCGTTGCCTACCAGCGTTTTAAGATCAGCGCCTTCAGGGATATCGCCCTGCATACGGGCCACGCCGCGCATCTGCTGATTGTTGTTGCCGTTAATGACGGCCAGGCTCAGCGGACCATCGCCCTGCAGCTGTACGGTGATATCACCGGCAAACTTCAGCGTGGCGGTGAGCAGGCTGGTGGCGACCAGCAGTTCAGCCAGTACGTTCTTGACCGGCTGCGGGTAAGTATGATTTTCGAGGATCTGTTGCAGGGTTTCCGAAACGGTCACCAGCTCGCCGCGCACGGCAAAGTTTTCAAACAGATAACGATGTAATTGGTCATGTTGCGGCATAATCATCTCTCTTGCAGGTGACAGTCACTCGCTGTCGCCATGTTTAAATCGTAACAGGTCGCGGCGCTCTTTCTTGTCCGGTCGCCTGTCCGGGTGCGGCATGGTTAACGCGTTAAGTTTACGCGCCAGCGCCACTTTTTCGCGTTTTTCTACGCTTTCCGCGGTTTCTTCATACAGCGTAACGGCTTCCGTGGCCGGGCGACGCTGCTCGGTAATAGCCTTGATAATGACCGTTCGCTCGTCATTTCCCTGGCGCAGGGTGAGGGTGGCGTTCAGCTCGACAATCTTGCTCGGTTTGCTGCGCTGGCCGTTGTAATGCACCTTACCGCCTTCAACCATTTCGCGGGCTAGCGCACGCGTTTTGTAAAAGCGTGCAGCCCACAGCCATTTATCCAGCCTGACTTCAGCAGAGGGCTTTTCTTTCATGGCGTCTCCTTCACATCAGTGAGGGGATCAGTCGGCGGTAGTCATTCAGTGACGGATGGCGTGCGTACTGTTTTTCCGCGATGCCTGAGTCGGGATTGGTCACGCCGAGGCAGTAACGAATACCGTACAGAGCAGCGGCGTCGAGAATGGGTTCGCTGTCGTCAATAAACAGCGTCTTCTCTGCACTCATTCCCGTTTCTTCAGCCACAGCGTGCCATAACCGCTGATCCTCTTTGGGATAACCAAATGTGTGGGTGGAAAGTAATAAATCAAGGTGTGAGGCCAGACCGGTATGCTCCAACTTCACCGCCAGGTTATGGGGATGCGCGTTGGTGAGCAAAATACGGCGCTTGCCGCTGGCTTTTAAGGCATCAAGAAACGGTACGGTATCTTCACGCAAAACGGCGCGCGGTCCCTGTTCCGTTGTCATGGCGCAAATATCAAGATCCAGGCATTCGCTCCAGTAATCCAGGCAGTACCAGTTTAGCGTATGCTGCACGGCATGATACTGCTGACGAATATAGTCCTGGGCTTCCTGGGGAGAGATACCCTGTTTCGCGCCATAGGTTTCCGGCACCAGTTTTTGCCAGAAATAGTTATCGAATGCCAGGTCGAGCAGCGTGCCGTCCATATCTAACAACACGGTATCGACATCCTGCCAGGCAATATTGATCTGCATGGAAACTCCCCAGAAGAAAACATGATGCGCGACAGGGTAGCATATCCTGTCGCGCGAGCGTGTTATCGAATCAGGCTTTCCGGGTTGTCAATCAGCGTTGGATTCAGGCAACTTTCGTAGTAGCTCTGAATTTCCGTGATGCGGGAGCGGTGACGCTGGTAGCGTCTGAAAGCCTGTATGCTGTTGTAGACAGCGCACCCGAGCATGGAGAACATCAGCAGCGTTGTGCCAAGGTAACGCCATAATCCTGAACGATCCGGGATACGGTGCAGGCCAATGTGCTGGGTGCCATTGGCGTCGGTCGAAATATTGGTGACGATCCCCTCCGCGCGAAACGGCGTCTGCATCAGCATCTGCGCCAGACGCTGGAAGGCGTTCCACTGTTCCTGTGGGGGATAGTCATATAGCGAGGTTGTCGGCCACGGCTGATCGACCAGATCGCTGCCTTCGTCGCTGATAATCAGGAAACCGCCAGGGGCTGGGCTATTCAGCGTCTGGGCCGCTCGCGCAGTCTCGCGTGAAATAAACGGCGCCGTAGAGGTATTCACCAGATTATCCAACGACTCCGCGCTTACCGGACGCAGCAGCACGTTCACACCATCCAGTTTGCCTGCGTTCGCCCGTTTCACCAGCGCCGTCCAGTCTTTACTGTTACCAAGGTTAACCAGCGCATTTTTTAAACGTACACATTCATCTTTGGCCGCGCACAGATCGGCCGTTTTCAGGACAATCTCGCCAAAATCGTCCAGTAACACCATTCCGGACTTTTGGATTGCCGAGCGTAACGATGCGCTGACGCGAGAGTCATCATCCGCTTTGGGGTGCAGTTGTCGGTTCACCGCCTGCGTGAGCGCGGTGGCTTTATTCACCAGATCGGACTCAGGTAGCGGTAATGCGCGCGCGTCATTCCAGATAATTTGCGTGCAATCGAAAGGCATAAACGGCGCGGAAGGCTGCGCATTCCAGCTCCCTTGGGTATGAATGTTACACATACCCGTACCGCTCAGATGCAGCGTGTCACCCACGCGAACGCCCGCGTTTTCAAGCTGTTTAACGCTGGTGGCTTCGATAGTTTGTGCGCCCTTCATCCAGGAAAGCGTAAGCTTTATCGGCATATCCAGCGGGATCCAAAACAGCAGCATCAGCAGCACCAGCAACGAGCCGCCCGCGATGACGGCGTTGCGCAGCCAGTGCTGTAACGGGAAGTTTTTGACTTCGTCATGCAGCGATAAAAAACGTCCCTGGCGTACAACGTGGCGATCGAGATAAATATCAATATCCGTTTGCTGGCCAAGATCTTGTGCGATGTAAGGCTGCCAGTGCGGTGGATAAATCAGATCAATAATACCTAGCGAGATATTATTAATTTGCTCCTGGTCGTTTTCGCCAAACAGCCCCCAGCGACGCGGCGTACCGCGCAGACAATGAATTTCCCGCAGGGCGGTTTTAGACGGTGGGGCAAACAGCCCCCACAGACCCGCAGCCAGCAGCAGCACCGCGCCACCAACTGTCCACGGAACAAACGTATCCGGGATTATCAAACAGAAAAAGAACAGCAGGAACGATGCGGCAATCAGTAATGCCTCGCGCAATCCCGACGGGCGGCTGAGCGCATATTCTTCATGGGTTTCCTGGCGAATATTCAGCAGTTCAATCTGCTCGCTTTCTTCACCGCGAATGGACGCCTGGGTAGAAGCGGTGTGCTGTAACGCATAGCCACGCGCTTCCTGCATATATTCCTGCAGCGTATGGCCGTTCAGGGAGATAACCAGCGGTATCGTATTGGTGTGGATTAGCTCAACGCTGTTTTCGTCATTGATGTATTGTTCCCAGAAAGGGGG
The DNA here is from genome assembly GCF_030336655.1 of Citrobacter sp. Cb041. Lineage (NCBI taxonomy): Bacteria > Pseudomonadati > Pseudomonadota > Gammaproteobacteria > Enterobacterales > Enterobacteriaceae > Citrobacter > Citrobacter sp. Cb041. The sequence goes on from NZ_JAOWDD010000036.1 coordinate 394,835, forward strand.
AAGATGTACCTCAACGGAATCAAGATAGTAACGCCATTTGTTAGGATCGTCGGTAGTAATGCCGTAACGTGTAATCGCGTGCGTAAGTACGATGACGCTATTACTTTGGGCATTCAGCGTTAATGACACCGGCGCGGAGCTGGCGCCCGTTGGACCAGGTACCTGCTGAATTTGACTAAGGCTTTCGAGATAGTTTTCGACTGCACTGCGCTCTTCAGGCGTGAGTTTACGCTTCGAGGCGTCTGAGAAGACGTTGCTCAAGGGTAAATTTTTCCGTCTGGATTTCGTTCTGAGTAGCCATCCTGCAAGCAATGAGCAGGCCAGCAAAGCAGCTAAAAAAATCAGAATGGTGCTCATGCTTTCCCCATCTTACTTAGTCTGTCAGGCGTGGTCAGTCGCACCCTGTTCAATATTCGTGATTCTGTGGTTGGCTATCGGCAAGTGTGGAGTCGAACTTGAGCATCTTTAAGTACAGCCCAGTAAATGCGAATCATAGCAAAATCACTAAAAATGGAATATCAGCAAATTCCTGGAGTTATTTCAACCTATTGACTTTTAATTTGAAATAGGGATTAACTTTTAGTACGTTACATAAATGTAAATAAACGGCAATTCACATTGCCGAAACCGTGCGGTATATCGCACAATAACCCCAGATTTCACAGCAAAGATCCTCACAATGAGCAAATCATTACAGAAACCCACGATTTTGAAAGTGGAAACCGTCGCCCAATCCCGGCTGTTTAAAGTCGAAAGCGTGGACCTTGAGTTCAGCAATGGCGTACGCCGCGTTTATGAACGTATGCGCCCGTCCACGCGTGAAGCGGTAATGATTGTGCCGATTGTGGACGACCACCTGATCCTCATCCGCGAATACGCCGTCGGGACCGAATCTTACGAACTGGGTTTTTCCAAGGGGTTAATCGATCCTGGCGAAAGCGTGTATGAAGCGGCGAATCGGGAGCTGAAAGAAGAGGTGGGGTTTGGCGCAAAAGATCTGACGTTTTTAAAGAAACTCAGCATGGCGCCGTCCTATTTCTCCAGCAAAATGAACATCGTGGTGGCGGAGGACTTATATCCTGAATCGCTGGAAGGTGATGAGCCTGAACCATTACCGCAGGTGCGCTGGCCGCTGGCGCATATGATGGACCTGCTGGAAGATCCTGATTTTCACGAAGCGCGTAATGTGAGTGCGCTGTTCCTCGTGCGCGAATGGCTGAAAGGACAAGGGCGGCTTTAATTTCTCTTCACGAATAATAAAAAAGGCGCCGAAGCGCCTTTTTTTGAACGGTCAGGGATCAGAACAGTTCGTGTGTCTCACCATTATCGATAATGGTCGTCCCCACCTCATGCACCGCCTGTTGCGTCGGCTGAGTGCCTTCAATGAAGTATTCTGCGCGGCTGTTGCCACCGCTTGCCAGTTGACCGGTGCTGCGATCGATATTGACCGTCACGATACCCGGCGGCGGCGTCAGCGGCTGCTCAGGCACGCCTTCCAGCACGGACTTCATATAGGCATCCCAGGCAGGCTGTGCGCTCTTTGCGCCGCCTTCGTAGCCGGAGATCTGGTCTTTGATCGCCCCAGAAGCCGTCGTGTGTCCGAGATTGCGGCGATGGTCATCAAACCCGATCCATACCGACGTCACCACGCCTGGCCCGTAGCCGGAGAACCATGCATCTTTAGAGCTGTTGGTGGTCCCGGTTTTCCCGCCGATATCATGGCGCTGTAAATCGCGACCTGCACGCCAACCGGTTCCCATCCAGCCCGGCTCACCAAAGATATTGGTATTCAGGGCGCTTTTAATCAGGAAGGCCAGCGGCGTGTTGATCACGTGTGGAGCGTACTCCTGCGTTCCGCTTTGCGCGACCAGCGCCTGGTTTGCCTGCTCAAGCTGAGGCATAGGCACGGAGGCATTCTGCTGTTCCTGCGAGACGGCGACATCTTCGACGTTACTGTTTTCCAGCACGTTAGATTTCTGGGTATCACCATAAATCACCGGAATATCGCATTCCGGACAGGCAATTTTCGGCTTCGCCTCGAAGATAACGCCGCCCATATCGCTTTCGATTTTACTGATGAAATACGGATCGACCAGGAAGCCGCCGTTAGACATCACTGCATAACCGCGCGCCACCTGCAACGGCGTGAACGAGGCAGAACCCAGTGCCAGCGACTCGGTGTGCACAATGTTCTGTGCCGGGAAGCCGAAACGTTGCAGATACTCTGCCGCGTAATCCACGCCCATCGCGCGCATGGCGCGTACCATCACCACGTTTTTCGACTGACCCAGCCCCTGACGTAAGCGGATAGGACCGGCGTATTGCGGTGGTGAGTTCTTCGGCTGCCAGTCGGAACCCGCTCCGGCATCCCAACGGGAGATTGGCACGTCGTTGAGCATGCTCGCCAGCGTCAGACCTTTATCCATCGCGGCGGTATACAGGAATGGTTTGATGTTGGAACCCACCTGGCGTAACGCCTGGGTTGCACGGTTAAACTTGCTCTGGTTGAAGTCAAAACCACCGACCAGCGCCAGCACCGCGCCGTTTTGCGGATTGATGGAGACCAGTGCGGAGTTGACGTCCGGTACTTGCGCCAGCCACCAGGCATCGCCAACCTGGCGTACCCAGATTTGCTGCCCGGTTTGCACCACATCAGTCACTTTGCGCGGCGTCGGGCCTTGCTGGGTATCCGAGCGGTAAGGACGCGCCCAGCGCATGCCATCCATCCGTAATGACACTGACGTACCATCCGCCAGCGCGGCAATGGCTTCCTGCGGATTGGCGCTGGTAACAACCGCCGGTAGCAGGGGACCATAAGTCGGTAGCGCTTTCAGCGTATCGGTGATTTTCTTGCTTTCCCAACTGCTTTCGCCCACTTTCCACAGCACGTTCGACGGGCCGCGGTAACCGTGGCGCATGTCGTAATCCATTACGTTGTTACGTACTGCCTGCTGAGCAGCCTGCTGTACTTTGCGCGTAATGGTGGTGGTGATGCGATACCCGTCCTCATAGGCTTTCTCGCCATAACGGTTATACATCTCCTGGCGCACCATCTCAGAGAGATACGGCGCGGAGAAGGCGATTTCCGGCGCGTGGTAGTTGGCGTCAATGGCTTCGCCGCGCGCCTGATCGTACTGGGCCTGCGTGATGTAGTTTTCGCTCAACATACGCGACAGTACGACGTTACGTCGCGCGGTTGCCCTTTCCATCGAATAGAGGGGGTTGAAGGTTGACGGCGCTTTTGGCAGACCGGCAATCACCGCAATTTCACTTAAGCTGAGCTGATCAACCGTCTTACCGAAATAGACCTGCGCGGCAGCACCTACGCCATAAGCGCGATACCCCAGGTAAATCTTGTTCAGATACAGTTCGAGGATCTCATCTTTACTCAGCAGTTGTTCAATGCGGATCGCCAGGAACACTTCTTTGATCTTACGCATCAGCGTACGTTCCGGGCTCAGGAAGAAGTTTCTCGCCAACTGTTGGGTAATGGTGCTGGCCCCTTGCGATGCATGGCCGGAGAATAGCGCGACGCTGGCAGCACGGAAGATCCCCACCGGGTCTACCCCGTGGTGCTCATAAAAACGACTGTCTTCGGTAGCGATAAAGGCTTTAACCATTACCGGCGGCATCTGATCCAGGGTGACCGGGATTCGACGTTTCTCGCCATATTGCGCGATAAGCTCGCCATCAGCGCTGTAAACCTGCATCGGGATCTGTAAACGCACATCTTTGAGCGTCGCGACGTCAGGTAATTGCGGCTCAATATAGCGATAGAGGCCATAAATCGAGCCTGCTCCCAGCAGGATGCAACATACTGCAAGGATTAATAAATACTTTACGAACTTCACTGGAGATTTCCCATTTAGTGGCATTTGGGCAGTTTATAAACAAACGCGCGGTAGTATAAAGGCAAGCCAGACGCATTGATATACCCGTTAAAGCAACGGGTGATAAGGAGATCATCAGCAATGGCTTTCAATATCTGGAAAATTGGTCTGCATATTCAGCAACATGAAGCGCTGGCTGTCGCCGTAGTTCACGACGCATCCGGTTGGTTTCTCCAGCGCTGGTGGCGTATACCGCTGACGCCTCAGGTTATCGTCGATGGCCACATTCGCGAGCCTGAACAGCTTGTCGCAGCGCTACTGCCGTGGAGCCGGGAGCTTCCTCGCCGACACCATATTCATCTCTCTTTTCCTGCCAACAGGACGTTACAAAAAAAGTATCCTCGTCCGGAAATGATGCTGCGCGAGCCGGAGCAAGCCGCATGGTTATCCGGTTCGATGGCGCGTGAGCTGGATATGGCGCCGGATGCGCTGCATTTTGATTATAGCGAAGACACGTTAAGCCCGGCGTTTAACGTCACTGCCGCGCAAAGCAAAGAGGTTTCAGCGCTTCTGACGCTTATCCAAACGTTGAAGGTTCAGGTTACGGCGATTACGCCGGATGCCAGCGCGTTACAGCGATTTATACCTTACCTGCCAGAACATCATCAGTGTCTGGTATGGCGTGATGACACCCAGTGGCTATGGGCGACCCGTTCGGCATGGGGGCGTAAATCAACGGGCGATATTGGCTGTATCGACGAGCTTGCCGCGACATTATCGCTTTCCACGACAGCCATTGCGCTATGCGATCCCAGCGGCTTCGATCCTTTAAGCGTGGTGTCTGTACGCCAGCCGCCAATTCCAACGCAAAGCCATCGCTTCACCATTGCACTGGGACTCGCTATGGGAGGCACATGTTGATGATAGCGACCATCAATCTTCTGCCCTGGCGCCAGACGCGACGTCGCGCCTGCCTACGCTTCTGGAGTGTTTTATTTGGCGCTTCGCTACTGCTTAGTAGCGGCGTGTTGTTGCGCTATTACAGCGTTTTGAGCGTAGAAAATCAGGTCGAATTGTTGTTAGCGGATGCCGAAAAGACGCGGGCCGAGGCTTTAATGGCGCTAAAGCCGCGTGTGCAGCAGCGCCAGCAACGATGGCAACAGGTTCAAGCGCGGAACAAACAGCGTGAGCAGACCCGAAGCTGGCAGCGGGTTTTGCAAGGGCTGGCGGAATTACTGCCAGAGCAGGCGTGGTTAACAAAAATAACCTGGCAGCAGGATACGCTGGAACTGACGGGAAACACGCTGAGCTTTGCCGCGCTGAAGGTACTGGAAGCGCAATTACGCCAACTGCCGCTATTTAAATTGGGTAGCCCTGGCGAAACGCAGCAGGATGCGCAGGGACGCTGGCAATTCCACTATCGACTGATGCGGAGTGGTGCGCATGAAAACGCTTTGTGATAGCTGGTTAGCGCAGTCGCCGCGCTTTCGGCTCATCTGCTACTGCGGCTGGATGCTGGGACTGCTCATCGTCGTCATGTTATACCTCAGCTCCACCGCGCAGAAACGGGTTATGCAACAAGAGGCGCTAAACCAGCAACGAGCGGCCACTCAGGCACAATGGCGAAATTTATATCTGCTGGCGGCATCGCCAGAAGAGCTTGAAGAGACGCTGATTCCGTTCTCCCCACTGCTGTTTCAGACTCCTCTTGCACATCTTATCCACTGGCAACCCTCCGCACAGGGCGGAGAAATGACGCTGAAGCCAGGCTGGGATGTCATCCCGCCGATGTTTGACCAATTAGCGGAGCAAGGGATGAACGTCAGCCGGTTTTCTCTTTACGCAGAAGGTGCGGAGCTGCTGTTAACACTACAACTGGAGCGCCTGAATGATGGTTGAACGCTGGCTGTTGGCGTGCGTAAGCGTACTGATACTCACCGGTATGCGTAATCCCTTCCTGCCGCCGGAGGACCGTTGCCAAATTGCTGAGCTGTCGGCATGGCGCTATCAGGGAATATTGAGCCAGGGCGCGCGACCCATTGGCATTGTTCAGGATAGCCAGAAAAAATGGCAGCGGGTTGAGCGAAATGATGTCCTGAAAAACGGTTGGACGGTTACGCAGATAACGGCCCAGAGCGTAACCCTCGACACAGGGAAAAACTGCGAGCCGTCGCAGTGGCAGTGGCAACGACAAGGAGCGATAAATGAAGCGATGGATGGCATGGATAGTACTCGTACTGGTGGTCGGGATTCAGAGCGTACTGGCGGCGAAATCACAAAACGTGACGCTGGTGGTCGATGATGTGCCGGTTGTGCAGGTATTGCAGGCGCTGGCCGAACAGGAAAAGAAAAACCTGGTAGTTTCACCGGATGTCAGCGGTGTGCTGTCACTGCATTTGACGGATGTGTCCTGGAAGCAGGCATTGCAAACGGTGGTGAAAAGCGCCGGGCTGGTATTACGCCAGGAAGGCAACATTCTGCATGTGCATTCTGTTCAATGGCAGAGTGAAAATGCGGCTCGTCAGGACAATGAGCAGGCACGGCTTCAGGCCAGCCTGCCGTTGGAACATCGCAGTATCATTTTGCAATATGCTGATGCCTCCGAGCTGGCAAAAGCCGGAGAAAAGCTGCTCAGCGCTAAAGGAAGCATGACGGTGGATAAACGCACCAACCGCTTACTGCTGCGTGATAATAGCGTTGCGCTTAACGCACTGGAAACGTGGGTGGCGCAAATGGATCTGCCGGTTGCACAAGTCGAACTGGCGGCGCATATCGTGACGATTAATGAAAAAAGCTTGCGTGAGCTGGGGGTGAAGTGGTCGCTGGCTGACGCACAGCAATCGGGGGCTGTGGGGAACGTCACAACGCTTGCCAGCGATCTTTCTGTATCCACAGCCACATCCCGTGTGGGATTTAACATTGGCCGTATTAACGGTCGTTTACTCGAGCTGGAGCTGTCTGCGCTGGAGCAAAAACAGCAGTTGGACATCATCGCCAGTCCACGCTTACTGGCTTCTCACCTGCAACCTGCCAGTATTAAGCAGGGTAGTGAGATCCCTTATCAGGTCTCCAGCGGTGAAAGCGGCGCGACATCCGTCGAGTTCAAGGAAGCTGTATTAGGGATGGAAGTCACGCCCACCGTATTGCAGAAAGGACGAATCAGACTGAAACTGCATATCAGCCAGAATGTTCCCGGGCAGGTGCTACAGCAGGCGGATGGCGAAGTTCTGGCTATTGATAAGCAGGAGATTGAAACTCAGGTCGAGGTAAAAAGCGGCGAGACGATTGCGCTGGGCGGGATTTTTTCACATAAGAATAAATCCGCAGCCGACAGCGTGCCGCTGTTAGGCGACATCCCCTGGCTTGGCTCTCTCTTTCGCCATGATGGTAAAGAAGACGAACGGCGTGAATTAGTAGTTTTTATTACGCCCAGACTGGTTTCAACGCAATAACTTATGCATGAAAAGCCGTTGTTTTTGCACTGAACACGTTTCAGAGATTTGACGTGCGGGTGTATTTAGCATACAAGGAGTACCGATTTGAGTGTCGGTACTTTTCTTTACTTATGCGGCAGTAAATACGCTTTGCCTTTCTGGTGGTGTGTCATAGGCTTATTTGGTGTCATTTGGCTGCGCGATACGTCGCCAGGTCTGATGTTTGCAGGGTAGCATGCCTGCCACGACCAGAAATGCGTAAGGTTTGGTGATTTATTCAGTTGCCAAACCCGCTTGAGTATTGAGATAATTTTCAGTCTGACTCTCGCAATATCTTATGAGGTTTCAGTTCATGTCCTGCTGCGCTGAGTGTCTGCGAAGCGGGTTTATCATTAACGAATAGTCTTAGTAGTACCGAAAAAATGGCAGAGAAACGCAATATCTTTCTGGTTGGGCCTATGGGTGCCGGAAAAAGCACTATTGGGCGCCAGTTAGCTCAACAACTCAATATGGAATTTTACGATTCTGATCAAGAGATTGAGAAACGAACCGGAGCTGATGTGGGCTGGGTCTTCGATGTAGAAGGTGAAGACGGCTTCCGTGATCGCGAAGAAAAAGTCATCAACGAGTTGACGGAAAAACAGGGTATTGTGCTGGCAACTGGCGGTGGCTCTGTTAAATCACGTGAAACACGTAACCGTCTTTCCGCGCGTGGCGTCGTGGTCTATCTTGAAACGACAATTGAAAAACAACTTGCGCGAACTCAACGTGACAAGAAACGCCCGCTGCTGCAGGTAGAATCGCCGCCTCGTGAAGTTCTGGAAGCGTTGGCTGACGAACGCAATCCTCTGTATGAAGAGATTGCTGACGTGACCATTCGCACCGACGATCAGAGCGCAAAAGTCGTAGCAAACCAGATTATTCATATGTTGGAAAGCAACTAATTCTGGCTGAATACACACTCGTCTGCGGGTACAAGTAACTAAGGTGGATGTCGCGTAATGGAGAGGATCACAGTCACTCTCGGGGAACGTAGTTACCCTATCACCATCGCGGCTGGTTTGTTTAATGAGCCAGCTTCATTCTTACCGCTGAAATCGGGCGATCAGGTTATGTTGGTGACCAACGAAACCCTGGCTCCCCTTTATCTCGATAAGGTTCGCGGCGTACTTGAACAGGCGGGTGTTAACGTTGATAGCGTTATCCTTCCCGATGGCGAGCAGTATAAAAGCCTGACGGTTCTGGATACGGTTTTCACTGCGTTACTGCAAAAACCGCACGGTCGTGATACCACGTTAGTCGCACTTGGCGGCGGCGTGATAGGCGATCTGACCGGTTTTGCGGCAGCCAGCTATCAGCGTGGTGTTCGTTTTATTCAAGTCCCGACAACCCTGTTGTCGCAGGTCGACTCCTCCGTTGGCGGCAAAACCGCCGTAAACCATCCCCTCGGTAAAAACATGATTGGCGCGTTTTACCAACCGGCGTCCGTGGTGGTGGATCTCGATTGCCTGAAAACGCTTCCTGCGCGTGAGCTGGCATCGGGGCTGGCGGAAGTGATCAAATACGGCATCATCCTTGACGGTGAATTTTTCAGTTGGCTGGAAGAAAATCTGGATGCGTTATTGCGTCTGGATGGTCAGGCGATGGCGTACTGTATTCGTCGTTGTTGTGAGCTGAAAGCAGAAGTTGTCGCAGCGGACGAGCGTGAAATGGGCTTACGTGCTTTACTGAATCTGGGACACACGTTTGGCCATGCGATCGAAGCTGAAATGGGTTATGGCAATTGGTTACATGGTGAAGCCGTTGCAGCAGGTATGGTAATGGCTGCTCGTACGTCAGAACGTCTTGGACAGTTTACCTCCGCTGATACGCAGCGCATCATTACGCTGCTGCAGCGAGCGGGCTTGCCGGTCAATGGACCGCGTGAAATGTCCAGCGAGGCTTATCTGCCGCACATGCTGCGAGATAAAAAAGTGTTAGCGGGAGAGATTCGTTTAGTGCTTCCGCGGGCTATAGGGAAGAGTGAAGTGCGCGGCGGAGTGTCGCACGAGGTGGTTCTTAACGCTATTGCTGATTGCCAGCCGGCGTAACAACAAGAAAGGTCTGGCTTGCGTTGCGAAACGTAGGTCTTTTAGCTTCAGGTTATGTGCAAAGTCGTAAGCATTAACCTTTGAGTGGGGTGTTAAATGGATGAATTCAAACCAGAAGACGAGCTGAAACCCGATCCCAGCGATCGTCGTACTGGTCGTTCTCGTCAATCGTCTGAACGCGATAATGAGCCGCAAATCAATTTTGATGATGTTGATCTGGATGCTGACGATCGCCGTCCTGCGCGCGCACGTAAAGAGCGTGAAGAAGAACGGGACATTGAAGAAGAGTATGAGTCTGATGACGATGACGTGGATGAAGAGCGTGTAGAACGCCGTCCGCGCAAGCGTAAGAAACCCGCCAGCAAGCCTGCCTCTCGTCAGTATATGATGATGGGTGTCGGTGTCCTGGTGCTGTTGCTGCTGATCATCGGTATCGGTTCTGCGCTGAAAGCCCCCTCATCATCTCCCAGTGAGCAGGCTGGATCTGGCGAGAAGAGCATTGATCTTTCTGGCAACAACGCGACGGATCAGGCGAGCACGACTACGCCTGCAGCAGGCGCTGAGCAGACCGCTGGCAATACCCAGCAGGATGTTTCCCTACCGCCGATTTCCTCTACCCCAACTCAAGGTCAGACACCTGCGGCAACTGAAGGCCAGCAGCGTGTTGAAGTGCAGGGCGATCTGAACAACGCTCTGACGCAACCGCAAGGCCAGGAGCAGGTTAACAATGTAGTGGTTAACTCTACGCTGCCGACCGAACCTGCGACCGTTGCGCCAGTTCGTAATGGTAATGCTGTACGCCAGACTGCGAAAACGGAAACGGCTGAACGCCCTGCTGCGACACACCAGGAACGTAAACAGGCCGTTATTGAGCCGAAGAGCAAACCGCAATCTACGGTGAAAGCGACGCAGACAGAGCCGAAACCTGTTGCTCAGGCAAAACCAACTGCAACTGCGCCGACGACCACAACCAAGGCACCTGTGGTTACCGCTACGCCGAAGGCGACCGTTGAGCCGAAAGCAACCGCGACTACAACGCCTGCGCCAACTGCGACGGCAACAACGTCAACACCTGTTGCTGGTGGAGCGAAAAGTGCTGGAAATGTCGGAGCGTTAAAATCTGCGCCGTCCAGCCATTACACGCTGCAGCTCAGCAGTTCTTCTAACTACGACAACCTTAACGGTTGGGCGAAGAAAGAAAACCTGAAAAACTACGTGGTGTATCAGACGACGCGTAACGGTCAACCGTGGTATGTTCTGGTAACAGGCGTGTATGCGTCTAAAGAAGATGCGAAACGTGCAGTGTCTACGCTACCCGCCGATATTCAGGCGAAAAATCCGTGGGCAAAACCGCTGCACCAGGTTCAGGCCGATTTGAAGTAAGATAGGATATGTTCTGCAATGGTTTGCTGTTTCGCCCAATTGCGGGACAAAGACTAAAGCGCAGGATGCTGTCGGAGCTTTCTCCACAGCCGGAGAAGGTGTAATTAGTTAGTCAGCATGAAAAAAAATCGCGCTTTTTTGAAATGGGCAGGGGGAAAATACCCCCTGCTTGATGATATCAAACGGCATTTACCTCAGGGTGAATGCCTGATTGAACCTTTCGTGGGTGCCGGGTCGGTGTTTCTCAACACCGACTTTTCTCGTTATATTCTTGCCGATATCAACAGCGACCTCATCAGTCTCTATAACATCGTGAAGACACGTACCGATGAGTATGTGCAGGCTTCACGTGAGCTGTTTATGCCTGAAACTAATCAGGCTGAGGTGTACTATCGGTTCAGAGAAGAATTTAATGCCAGTCAGGATCCGTTCCGCCGTGCAGTACTGTTCTTGTATCTGAACCGATTTGGTTACAACGGATTGTGCCGTTATAACCTGCGCGGCGAGTTTAATGTACCGTTTGGTCGTTATAAAAAACCTTACTTCCCGGAAGCCGAGTTGTACCATTTTGCTGAAAAAGCGCAGAATGCGGAGTTCCATTGTCTCTCCTATGAAGAGTGCATGGACCGTGCGGATAGCAACTCTGTGGTCTATTGTGACCCGCCTTATGCACCGCTTTCGGCGACGGCAAATTTCACCGCGTATCATACCAACAGCTTTAGCCCAAAAGAGCAGGCGCATCTGGCCGAGATGGCAGAAAAGCTGGTCAGTAAGCAGATCCCGGTGTTAATTTCGAACCATGACACGCCCGATACCCGCGAATGGTACCGATCGGCGAAACATTTTCAGGTCAAAGTGCGGCGCAGCATTAGCAGCAATGGCGGCACGCGTAAAAAGGTGAACGAACTGCTGGCACTGTATAAACCAGGAGTTGTAACGCCTGCGAAGAAATAATTCTCAAGGAGAAGCGGATGAAACAGTATTTGATCGCCCCCTCAATTCTGTCGGCTGATTTTGCCCGCCTGGGTGAGGACACCGCGAGAGCGCTGACTGCCGGTGCCGATGTCGTACACTTCGATGTCATGGACAATCACTACGTACCGAACCTGACCATCGGCCCGATGGTACTTAAATCGCTGCGTAAATATGGCATTACTGCCCCGATTGACGTTCATCTGATGGTGAAACCGGTCGATCGTATTGTCCCGGACTTCGCCGCCGCCGGCGCGAGCATCATTACTTTTCACCCGGAAGCCTCCGAGCATGTCGATCGCACTTTACAGCTGATCAAAGAGCATGGCTGTAAAGCGGGCCTGGTGTTTAACCCTGCAACACCGCTGAGCTATCTGGACTACGTCATGGATAAGCTCGATGTGATCCTGCTGATGTCCGTTAACCCAGGTTTTGGCGGGCAGTCCTTTATCCCACAAACGCTGGATAAGCTGCGCGAAGTGCGTCGTCGTATTGATGAATCTGGCTACGATATCCGCCTCGAAGTGGACGGCGGCGTCAAGGTGAACAACATTGGTGAAATCGCGGCGGCGGGTGCAGATATGTTTGTCGCAGGCTCTGCTATTTTCGACCAACCAGACTACAAAAAAGTCATTGATGAAATGCGCAATGAACTGGCGAAGGTAAGTCATGGATAAGTTTCAGGATATTCGGGGCGTTGCATTTGACCTCGACGGTACGCTGGTCGACAGCGCGCCGGGATTAACCGCAGCGGTGGATATGGCGCTGTATGCGCTGGAACTGCCGATTGCCGGTGAAGAACGCGTTATCACCTGGATTGGCAACGGTGCAGATGTACTGATGGAGCGCGCGCTGGCGTGGTCGCGTCAGGAGCGCGCCACACTACGTAAGACAATGGGTAAACCGCCCGTTGATGATGATATCCCAGCCGAAGAACAGGTGCGTATTTTGCGTAAGCTGTTCGACAGATACTACGGCGATGTCGCAGAAGAGGGGACATTCCTGTTCCCTGATGTTGCCGACACGCTGGGCGCGATGCATGCGAAAGGATTGCCGCTGGGTCTGGTGACCAACAAACCGACCCCGTTTGTCGCGCCATTGCTTGAGGCGTTAGATATCGCCAAATACTTTAGCGTGGTCATCGGTGGTGACGACGTGCAGAATAAAAAACCGCATCCGGATCCGCTACTGCTGGTAGCAAGCAAGCTTGGCATCAAGCCTGAGCAATTGCTCTTCGTAGGGGATTCACGTAATGATATTCAGGCGGCAAAAGCTGCTGGCTGTCCGTCCGTTGGTCTGACTTATGGCTACAACTACGGCGAGTCGATCGCGCTGAGCCAACCCGACGTTATTTACGACCGTATTAATGAACTACTGCCCGTTCTCGGGCTTCCGCATAGCGAAAATCAGGAATCAAAAAATGACTAAGCCCATCGTTTTTAGTGGCGCACAGCCCTCAGGTGAATTGACCATTGGCAACTATATGGGTGCGCTGCGTCAGTGGGTGAGCATGCAGGATGACTACCATTGCATCTACTGCATCGTTGACCAACATGCCATCACCGTTCGTCAGGATGCTCAGCAGTTGCGTAAAGCAACGCTCGATACGCTGGCGCTGTATCTGGCATGCGGTATCGATCCTGAAAAAAGCACCATTTTCGTCCAGTCTCATGTACCGGAACACGCACAGTTAGGTTGGGCGCTGAACTGCTACACCTATTTCGGCGAGCTGAGCCGTATGACCCAGTTCAAAGACAAATCCGCACGCTATGCGGAGAACATCAACGCCGGTCTGTTTGATTATCCGGTGCTGATGGCGGCAGACATCCTGCTGTATCAGACCAACCAGGTACCGGTTGGCGAAGATCAGAAACAGCATCTGGAACTAAGCCGCGATATCGCCCAGCGCTTCAACGCCCTGTATGGCGACATCTTCAAAGTGCCTGAGCCGTTCATTCCTAAATCCGGTGCGCGCGTGATGTCGCTGCTGGAGCCGACGAAGAAAATGTCCAAGTCGGATGACAACCGCAACAACGTGATCGGCCTGCTGGAAGATCCGAAATCCGTGGTTAAGAAAATCAAACGTGCGATGACCGACTCCGAAGAGCCGCCTGTTGTACGCTACGACGTGCAGAATAAAGCGGGTGTTTCCAACCTGCTGGATATCCTCTCTGCCGTTACCGGCCAGAGCATTCCGGAGCTGGAACAACACTTTGAAGGCAAGATGTATGGTCATCTGAAAGGTGAAGTCGCAGAGGCCGTTTCCGGCATGCTGACCGAGCTTCAGGAGCGTTATCACCGTTTCCGTAACGATGAAGCTTTCCTGCAGCAGGTGATGAAAGATGGCGCTGAAAAAGCCAGCGCACGCGCGTCTGTTACGCTGAAAGCGGTTTACGAAGCGATTGGTTTTGTCGCCAAGCCGTAATGCGCTCTGCGTTGCTGAAGAAACCGGGTTCTACCCGGTTTTTTTTCGCCTGTTCGCTGGCGAATCTCAAAAAAATATGAAGCGCCTCGCCGTTTGCATATTTCCTTATATCAATCAATTTAATGAAGATATAAATATTCAATTTACTGAGAATATAAAATGCGTCGGATATTTATCAAGAGAGAGGAGGGACTGACAACCCTGGCCCGCTACCTGCTCGGCGAGAAGTGCGGTAGCGTGTGAATGAGCATCAAACCAATAAATAAAAAAACCGGGGATTTCCCGGTTTTTTTGTATCTGCGCAATCGCTTCTGTTACAGATCTGCAGCCGGGCCACAGCCACCAATAATTTTAGAAATAGAAATTGCCGGATGCAGGAAGTAATCGTAGGTGCAGTTATCTTTTTTGTTATCGACATGACCAGTACACGCGGTCAGCGTAGCCAGAACACCAGCAACGATAGTGATTTTTGCAAATTTCAGCATGTTAAAATCCTTGTAAGATATCTATTTTTAAATGGATGAAATCCATTTCTCGGCGGTTAAGATATCAACTAAAATAAACTTAAAGTAGTCCGGATTAGGACATAACAAGTTTTATATAAAATATGCTTTTAATGAATTTAAATGTTTTAAAAATACATTTAATTAATGATTGACGGTTGGGCTACTGAGGCGAGTATATAGCGTATATCGGTTATTTATTTTTATCGGAAGATAAATAAATGCCCTGAATATGAACTGTCCAACTTTATGGGGACAGTCCAATATCAGGGCATTTTTAAGCATTCAATTAATGGTTCGAGAACCAGTTCAGCTTATCGCGTAGTCCAACCACGCGGCCGACGATAATCAGCGCCGGGCTTTCAACCTGCTGCGCCAGTTCTCCGAGTTGCGAAAGCACCCCGTTAACAACGCGTTGCTTCACGGAGGTACCGTTTTCTACCAGCGCGACAGACATATCGGGTTGCATGCCGAATTCGATCAGTTTTTCCTGGATAGTCGCCGCCTGATTGAGGCCCATGTAGAACACCAGCGTCTGTTTCTCTGCTGCCAGGTTTTCCCAGTCCAGCTCACCGCCGGTTTTCAGATGCCCGGTGACCAGACGTACACTCTGGGCGTAATCACGATGGGTCAGTGGAATGCCGGAATAGGCGGAACAACCGGATGCTGCGGTAATACCTGGCACAACGGAGAATGGAATACCGGCATGGCACAGGGTTTCCAGCTCTTCGCCACCACGGCCAAAGATGAACGGGTCGCCACCTTTCAGGCGCACGACGCGTTTGCCCTGTTGCGCTTCACGCAGCAGGATCTGGTTAATTTCTTCCTGCGGTACACAGTGGTAGCCCGCGCGTTTACCGACGAACACCCGGTCGGCATCGCGGCGTACAAGGTTCATGATGTCGTCGGATACCAGACGGTCATAAACCACGACATCCGCTTGCTGGATCTGCTGTAGACCTTTCAGCGTCAGCAGCCCGGCATCGCCAGGACCGGCGCCAACCAGCACTACTTCGCCTCGATGGTCCAACGGTTCGCTGAGCAACTGCTCGGTGGTTTCCTCGACTGCTTTCTGGTCACTGTTCGCCAGCGATTGCGCCAGGCGGTCATTCACGAACAATTTTTCCCAGAAGCGGCGACGTTCACCCATGCTGGCAAACTGTTCTTTCACTCGGGCGCGTAACTTGCCTGCATATTGCGCGACCTGGCCCAGATGCTGAGGCAGCACAGATTCAAGTCTTTCACGTAGCAGACGGGCAAGCACCGGCGATGTACCGCCGGAGGAGACCGCCACCATCAGCGGCGAGCGGTCGATAATGGAGGGCATGATAAAACTGGCTGCTTTTGGCGCATCGACCACGTTGCAGAAAATACGACGTGATTCTGCGGCGGTGCTGACGCTTTGGTTGACGGCATCGTCATCGGTGGCGGCAATAGCCAGCCAGCAGGTGTCGAGCAGGGACTCGTCGAACGGTCCCTCAACCAGCGTCAGCATGCCTTCATCTGCCCATACGGTGAACTGCGGAATAAACGCCAGCGCATTAACCGTTATACGGGCGCCCGCTTCCAGCAGTAACCGCGCTTTGCGTTCTGCGACATCACCACCGCCGACGATCAAGCAGTCGCGGTCACGTAGTTGACAAAATATAGGCAAATGATCCACGACATTACCCCTTAATTATTGGCAGTAGCCTCTGGCTGGTTAATTTTTGCCGGAACAGGACGCTCCGATTTTGGCGTAGCATACCAATAACCCAATCCCATGAATACGACACCGGACAAAGTATTACCGAGTGTCACCCACAACAGGTTATGACCAATTCCTGACAGGGTATAGGCTTCGCTGTGGTGGCCGAACCAGGAGAGGGCAAACAGCGTCATGTTGGCAACCGAGTGCTCGTAACCGGAAGCGATAAACGCCAGCAGACACCACCAGATAGCGAGGAATTTTGCTGCGCCCTCGGTACGAATTGCCATCCAGATAGCCAGACAAACCAACCAGTTACACAGTGCGCCTTTAAAGAACAGCACCGTTGCTGGCGCGGTAGTTTTCGCCAACGCCACCGAATGGACGATGCTGGTATCGACCGGCAGCAGGCTACCGCCGCCCCAACTATAAAGCAGAGCGACAAACACGGATCCGACCAGATTACCCAGCCAGGTTTGCGGCAAAATAGCCCACATCTGACCGTGACTGATGGTGCCCGCTTTGACGCCGAGCGTCAGGAACATGGTGTGACCGGTAAACAGTTCCGAACCGGCAATAATGACCAGCGTTAAAGCGATACCAAAGGTTGCACCCATTACCAGAGGACGAACGGACGGGTCGAGCAGATTACCGAGGGTGAAAATAAGAATGATGCCGAGACCGACGTAGGCCCCCGCCATTGCCGAACTGACCCAGAATCCGAGCGGGTTATTAGCCGACAGGCGTGCGATGCGCGCAGCGTTAGCCGCACACTTATTGATAGTGTCTGTGAACATGTGTTGATTATCCTTGAAGTACAAACAATAAAAAGAAATCGTAACCGTAGGCCTGATAGCGCTACGCTTATCAGGTCTACAAATAAAAGACCTACAAATACGTCAAAAAAGGGGAGGCGTTGCGCCTCCCAAAAAGTTATTAACCGCGCAGTTGCACCATGCCGTCTTTCACTCGGGCTTCGTAATGTTTCACGGAGAACTGTTCGTCTTCCATGCACAGACCGTCGCTTAAGCGAAAGCGCTGTTTTTTCAGCGGGCTGGCGACCCACAATTCGCCCTGATGTTCAGCAATCAGCCCACGAGAAAGCACGCTGGATTCAAAGAATGGGTCGATGTTGCTGATCGCAAACACCTGGTCGCTGTGATACGGGCGGAAAATCGCAACTTGCTCGCTACCTAACAGGGCGCAGACGCCTGTTGCAGGCAGAATGTCATCGATTTTGCAGATGTTTTTCCACTGGCTCATGCGTTTTCCTCCACCAGAGTCACCGGGATACGCTCATAGGGCGTGGCCGGACGATGTTGTTCACGTTCAGGCACAACCTGGACATTCGGATCGCGTTGATCGCTGTTGATAAAGTGTTTGAAGCGAACCTGTGCGGATGGGGTGTTAACCGTCTCTGTCCACTCGCAGACCACCGCTTCACGCAGACGGGCCATCTCTTCTTCCAGGTGCTGGTTTAGCCCCAGTTTGTCGTCGATGATGACCGATTTCAGATATTCGATACCGCCTTCCAGGTTGTCTAACCATGGTGCGGTTCGGGTCAGTTTGTCAGCGGTACGGATGTAGAACATCATGAAACGATCAAGGTATTTGAGCAGCGTTTCGCGGTCGATATCCGCTGCCAGCAGGTCTGCATGACGAGGTTTCATCCCGCCGTTACCGCAAACGTACAAGTTCCAGCCTTTCTCAGTGGCGATGATACCCACATCTTTGCCCTGAGCTTCCGCACATTCACGGGTACAGCCGGAGACGCCGAATTTCATTTTGTGCGGGGTACGAATGCCCTTGTAGCGGTTTTCCAGCTCCACGCCGAATCCGACGCTATCGCCGACGCCATAACGGCACCAGGTACTGCCTACGCAGGTTTTCGCCATCCGCAGGGCTTTGGCGTATGCGTGACCGGTTTCAAAGCCCGCTTCAATCAGCTGACGCCAGATTTCCGGCAGGTCATCTTTTTGCGCGCCGAACAGGCCGATACGCTGAGAACCGGTGATTTTGGTATACAGGTTAAATTCACGCGCGATACGGCCCACGGCCACGAGGCCTTCAGGAGTTATTTCTCCGCCCGCGGAGCGCGGGATCACGGAGTAGGTACCGTCTTTCTGGATGTTCGCCAGGAAGTTGTCGTTAGTGTCCTGCAGCGGCGTGTGCTGTGGTTTGAGGATGTACTCATTCCAGCAGGAGGCCAGCAGGGAACCTACGGTTGGTTTACACACTTCACAGCCGTAGCCTTTCCCGTGTTTTGCCAGCAGCTCTTCGAAGGTTTTAATTCCTTCTACACGGATCAGATGGAACAGTTCCTGACGCGAGTACGGGAAGTGTTCACACAGGTTGTTGTTAACTTCGATCCCCTGTTTCGCCAGTTCAGCGTTCAGGACCTGCGTTACCAACGGGATACACCCGCCGCAGCCGGTACCAGCTTTGGTTTCAGCTTTCAGCGCCGCAACGGTGTGGCAGCCTTTGTTGATAGCGGCGATCAGCATGCCTTTGGTGACGTCGAAGCAGGAGCAAATCTGCGCGCTGTCCGGCAGTTTATCGACACCGATAGACGGCTTACCGCTGCCCGCGTGAGCTGGCAGAATCAGTGAGTCTGGGTTTTCCGGCAGTTCGATGGCGTTCAGCACCAGCTGCAGCAGGTTGCCGTAATCGCTGGTGTCACCGACTAAAACCGCCCCGAGCAGGGTTTTGTTATCTTCGCTAACGATGAGGCGTTTGTAGACTTCTTTGCTTTCGTCGAGATAGACGTAGCTACGGGCGCCCGGCGTGCGCGCATGCGCGTCGCCAATCCCGCCGACGTCAACACCAAGCAGCTTCAGCTTGGCGCTCAGATCCGCGCCTTCAAAGGCGTTTTCGGTTTCGAGAATATGGTCAACGGCAACCTGCGCCATTTTGTAGCCTGGAGCGACCAGGCCATACACGCGGTTGTTCCAACTGGCGCATTCGCCGATGGCATAGATGTCCGGATCAGAAGTCTGGCAAGTATCGTTAATCACAATACCACCGCGCGGCGCAACGTCGAGGCCGCATTGGGTGGCCAGTTTGTCGCGTGGGCGAATACCGGTAGAAAAGACGATGAAATCGACTTCCAGTTCGCTACCGTCGGCAAAACGCATGGTTTTGCGCGCTTCGGTGCCTTCCTGGACGATCTCTTTAGTGTTTTTGCTGGTGTGGACACGCACGCCCATGCTTTCAATTTTGCGACGTAACTGCTCGCCACCCATGTGATCCAGCTGTTCGGCCATCAGCATCGGGGCAAATTCAATCACGTGGGTTTCAACGCCGAGGCTTTTCAGCGCACCGGCGGCTTCCAGACCCAGCAGGCCACCGCCGACGACGGCACCGCGTTTGCTACGGCGCGCGCAAGACTCAATGGCGTTGAGGTCTTCGATGGTGCGGTAAACGAAGCAGTCTTGGGTTTCCGAACCTTTAATCGGTGGGATCCACGGATAAGAGCCTGTCGCCATGATCAGCTTATCGTAATAGACCGTACGACCCGCGCTGGAGTGGATCACCTTCTCCTGGCGGTTGATGGTGATTGCGCGCTCGCCCACTAACACCTTAACGCCATGCTTCTCGTAGAATCCTTCACGCACCAGAGAAAGTTCTTCGGCGGTGTGGTGGGAGAAGTAGGACGACAGATGGACACGGTCGTACGCTTTGCGGGGTTCTTCACAGAAGACGGTAATATCAAAATTGGCAGCGTCGGATTTATCAAGAAGATCCTCAATAAAGCGATGGCCGACCATACCATTACCGATAATAGCGAGTCTGACTTTGCTCATTTTTGCCTCGATTTCTTTTCTATTACTGCCTACCTTAACGATTCAGCAACCCCGCTTATTGATGCAAATCAAATTCGCCTTTATATACTCCTTAAGAGGTATATGGCTGATTTAACTGCATTTTTATAAGTTACGGAATTAACAGGCTTTTCGTGTTTGTATAAATAGCGTACAAATTAAGGGGTTTTTGTAAGAATTGGCCTACAGCACCAGAGAAAGAAGAGGTCGCGGGAATAGGCCGGAGGGCGTCTGCGCCTTATCCGGCCTACGAACAGCTTGTCTTGTAGGCCGGATAAGATGCGTTAGCATCGCCATCCGGCACTCAGATTAATGCGTTGCGGGTGCGTTATGCTGGCGATGACGCGTGACGAACCCAAGAATAAAGCACATCACGAATACGACCGCATACAAGCCGTTAGCCGTCTGCAATGCCGCCAGTGGACCGTTGTGCGCCACGATAGGGCCAGTGACCACGAAAGTGAGCATAGTACCGATGGTGCCACAGGTCAGAACGAAGTTAACCAGTTTAGGTGATGCGACCTTCGTCTGCTGGGAGCCGAGGGTAATGATGGTGGTATAAATCGCGCTGGAGAAGAAGCCCAACGTCAGAATGAACCACGGCATATGCTCCGGCGTACCGGTGATAAACAGATACATCAGGACGGTAGCCACACCCGCCAGTACGGTCAGGATGCGCTGCAAATCGAAGAAACGCAGGATAAAGCTAAATGCCCACATGCCAACCATGTAAGACATCCAGAAGTCGCTGACCAGTTTACCTGCGTCGTTCAGGCTCATGCCCAGACTTTTGGCGTATTCCGGCACCCAGGAGATAAAGCCCAACTGACCGAGGATGTAGCACAGCGCGGCGATCGCCAGGAACAGCACGCCAATGCCCCATTTTTCTTTTACCACAGGCGCGTCCGGTTGCTGTGCGTGTTTACCCAGCGCCGGGAATTCGCAGCCGAAGGTCAGCAGGAAAATGGCGACGTATACCAGGCCGATGCAGGCATAAACCCAATACCATTCGATGCTGCGCGCTAACAGGAATGCTGCCACCATCGGGAAAATCATGCCGGCCATGCTGAAGAAGGAGTCAGTAAACAGCAGGCGGGAACCGCGCTGGCGACCTTCGTACATCTGAGTCACCAGGAACGTACCAATCGACATGGTGATACCGCTCACCAGACCCAGTACAAACATGGCGGCTGAGAACAAGGCCAGGCTATGGCTGAGCATCAGTCCGGCGACCGCCAGAACCATCAGGATAAAGCCAAAGCGCAACTGGGTTTTCAGTGGCACAATTTCCATCAGCCATGCATTCAGAAAAATAGAGATCAGAATGCCGGCATTCAGAAAGGTGAAGGTGTTACTCATACTGGAAACGGGCAAATGGAAGTAATCTGCGATGTTTCCCATCACCATCCCGGTGACAATTACCAACGCGCCTGTCAGGGCGTAGGAGAGAAAGCTAATCCATGTGAGCTTGATGCGATTGCTGTTAGTCATGACTGGCCTGTATAGAAGTGTTAGGTGCATTGACTGCACCGTGAGCGGGCAGATTTTAGGCGCTTTAGTGATGCATTTAAATGTTTATTGGTAATTACTTGCTTCGTTACATTTTTTTATGTGATCTAGATCGCATTGAATCTTGAGGCTATAAGGTTACATTTGTTTCAAGTACGTAAAATTAAGTAAAGGGATGGCCTTGTTCTTGAAGGCTCTTTAGAATCAATTCACTTGCTTCATTTCTGCTCTTGTTAAGGAATTCTCATGCTCAAATCGACTCTGGCGGCTGTTGCAGCTGTTCTCGCTCTTTCTGCTCTCTCTCCCGCAGCACTGGCAGCAAAAGGTGACCCGCATGTCCTGCTGACAACCTCTGCCGGTAACATTGAGCTGGAGCTGAACAGTCAGAAAGCCCCGGTTTCAGTGCAAAACTTTGTCGATTATGTCAACAGCGGTTTCTATAACAACACCACGTTCCACCGCGTGATCCCTGGCTTCATGGTGCAGGGCGGCGGTTTTACCGAGCAGATGCAGCAGAAGAAACCTAACCCGCCAATCAAGAATGAAGCCGATAACGGACTGCGTAATACCCGCGGCACGATTGCCATGGCGCGTACAGCAGATAAAGACAGCGCGACCAGCCAGTTCTTTATCAACATTGCAGACAATGCGTTCCTCGATCACGGCCAGCGCGACTTTGGGTACGCGGTCTTCGGTAAAGTTGTGAAAGGTATGGATGTCGCGGATAAGATCTCTCAGGTGCAGACCCATGATGTTGGTCCTTACCAGAATGTCCCGTCAAAACCGATTGTTATCCTGTCTGCCAAAGTCCTGCCATAAACGTCTTTTGCGCGGGCAGTTCCTGTCCGCGTTCTTTCCCTTCTCTGCGTAACCTGAAATTGCCGCTTATACTTGTGGCAAGTGTCGGCTCATTCAGGGAGGTCACGTGAAAAAACTCACCGATAAACAAAAGTCCAGACTCTGGGAACAACGGCGAAATGCCAATTTCCAGGCCAGTCGGCGGCTGGAAGGCGTGGATATTCCACGGGTGACTCTGAGCACGGAAGACGCCCTGGCGCGTCTTGAAGAGTTGAGGGGGCACTATGAGCGATAAATTCGGTGATGGACGCGATCCCTATTTGTATCCGGGCCTGAATGTCATGCGTAACCGTCTGGGGATTCATCAGGCACAGCGCCTGGCGCAGGCGGCGTATGAACTGACGGCGCTGCGTGCGGCCACTATCGAATTAGGCCCGCTTAAACGGGGCTTGCCGCATCTGTGCGCCATTCATCGCCAACTGTATCGGGATATTTTTGACTGGGCGGGACATCTGCGAGAAGTGGATATTTACCAGGGCGAGACCCGCTTTTGCCATTTCGCTTATATCGAGAAAGAGGGCAATGTGTTGATGCAGGACCTGGAAGACGAGTCCTGGTTGGTGGGGTTACCGGAAGATAAGTTTGTGGATCGTCTTGCGCACTATTATTGCGAAATCAACGTGCTGCATCCGTTTCGTATTGGCAGCGGTCTGGCGCAGCGAATTTTCTTCGAACAGTTAGCGATTCATGCTGGGTATATATTGAGCTGGGATGACATTCCGGTTGAGGAGTGGAACCTGGCTAATCAGAGTGGGGCGATGGGTGACCTGTCTGCGCTTCGGGCGATATTTCGTAAAGTGGTAAGCGAAGCCCCGGAAACTGAGTAGAATAGCGCGGTTCTTATGTACCGGAGCCGCCATGATCCTGCTTATCGATAACTATGATTCTTTTACCTGGAACCTGTACCAATACTTCTGCGAACTGGGCGCTGATGTCCTTGTCAGGCGCAACGACGAACTGACGCTGGCGCAAATCGACGCGCTAAGCCCGCAAAAAATCGTAATATCCCCAGGCCCCTGCACGCCGGATGACGCTGGGATCTCATTGGATGTTATTCGTCATTTCGCGGGCAAGACACCCCTGCTGGGTGTTTGTCTGGGACATCAGGCTATGGCGCAGGCCTTTGGCGCGACAGTGGTTCGGGCAGCTCAAGTGATGCACGGTAAAACCTCGCCAATTACGCATAACGGGCAGGGTGTTTTTCAGGGGCTCGCCAACCCATTAACGGTGACGCGCTACCATTCTCTGGTGGTTGCCCCCGCGACGCTTCCTGACTGCTTTGAGGTGACGGCCTGGAGTGAAACGCAGGAGATTATGGGCATTCGTCACCGCGAGTGGGATATGGAAGGGGTGCAGTTTCACCCGGAGAGTATTCTCAGCGAGCAGGGGCATCAACTGCTGGCTAATTTCCTCAACCGGTGATTTGTGGTTGCTATTCAGTGATTTTTTATTCATATTTTGTGATTATAATTTCACTAACATTTCTGCTTAACAGGGTGGCAATGACATGGCAACTGAACAAACTGCAATTACGCGCGCGACATTCGATGAAGTGATTCTGCCGATTTATGCACCGGCTGAGTTTATCCCGGTAAAAGGAAAAGGGAGTCGAGTCTGGGATCAACAGGGCAAAGAGTATGTTGATTTCGCGGGCGGCATTGCAGTTACTGCACTAGGGCATTGCCATCCGGCCCTGGTGGAGGCGTTAAAAACCCAGGGTGAAACCCTGTGGCATACCAGCAACGTTTTCACCAATGAACCGGCGTTGCGCCTGGGCCGTAAAATCATTGATGCGACCTTCGCCGAGCGCGTGCTGTTCATGAACTCGGGTACCGAAGCTAACGAAACCGCCTTTAAGCTGGCGCGCCACTATGCCTGCGTGCGCCATAGCCCGTTCAAAACCAAAATCATTGCCTTCCACAATGCGTTTCACGGTCGTTCGCTGTTTACCGTGTCCGTCGGCGGGCAGCCAAAATACTCTGACGGTTTTGGACCAAAACCAGCGGATATCATCCATGTACCGTTTAACGATCTGCATGCGGTCAAAGCGGTGATGGACGATCACACCTGTGCGGTGGTGGTTGAGCCTATTCAGGGGGAAGGTGGCGTCACCGCGGCAACGCCGGAATTCCTGCAAGGTTTGCGTGAACTTTGCGACCAACACCAGGCGCTATTGGTATTGGATGAAGTGCAGAGCGGGATGGGCCGTACCGGCGATCTGTTTGCCTATATGCACTACGGCGTGACGCCGGATATCCTCACCAGCGCGAAGGCTCTCGGCGGCGGCTTCCCGGTGAGCGCGGTGCTGACCACCCAAGAGATTGCCTCCGCATTTCACGTGGGTTCGCACGGTTCCACTTACGGTGGCAATCCGCTGGCCTGCGCAGTTGCGGGGGCCGCGTTTGATATCATCAACACGCCGGAAGTGTTGGAAGGTATTCAGGCCAAACGTCAGACGTTTGTCCAGCATTTGCACAAGATTGATCAACAGTTCGACATTTTCAGCGAGATTCGCGGGATGGGGCTGCTGATTGGCGCCGAGCTGAAGCTGCAGTTTAAAGGCCGGGCGCGCGATTTCCTGTATGCCGCCGCGCACGAAGGAGTGATGGTACTCAACGCCGGACCGGACGTGATGCGTTTCGCGCCGTCGCTGGTAGTTGAGCAGGCGGATATCGATGAAGGGATGCAGCGTTTCGCACAAGCGGTAGCGAAAGTCGTTGCCTGATTACCTGTTGCCGGATAAGCACAGCGCATCCGGCAGTCGATCTTAACCTTTCATGTCCCGCAGACGGCGGCTCAGCCAGATTCCGTGGTGCGGTCGCTGACGCCATGCTACCGACGAAATGGTGTGCATGGTGTTCAGATGCCCCAGTATCCGTTGCAGATGCTGCTCAAGGGTGCTTAACGGACCGTGGGACAGCATCTCTGGCGCTTCG
The DNA here is from genome assembly GCF_030336655.1 of Citrobacter sp. Cb041. Taxonomy (NCBI): domain Bacteria; kingdom Pseudomonadati; phylum Pseudomonadota; class Gammaproteobacteria; order Enterobacterales; family Enterobacteriaceae; genus Citrobacter; species Citrobacter sp. Cb041. The sequence goes on from NZ_JAOWDD010000036.1 coordinate 420,283, forward strand.
AGAATATTCACATCGCCTGAGCTTCCCGGTCCGTCATATTCCAGCCGCTGCTGACAGCGCTGGAGCGCAATTTCACAGGATTCCAGATACCGCTGCGCTAAATCCGGCGTCAGCATTGTGTGTTCCCTTGCCAGTGTGGTCATCGCGTTGATGTGCTCGACGATGAACTGGCTGTGCGTGACCCACAGTTTCATGTCCGCCAGGTAGTGCGAGTTGAATCCTGGCTCCTGCATCGCCTGGTTCAGTGAGTTGAACAACGTGTTATGCGCCTGATTGACCCGCATGCGTTGATACGCCAGCGGCGTGGCCTGCGGATCGTTACTGAGGATCAGGCGAATGGCCTCCTGATCGGCTTCTAACGCATCATGGGCGTTCTTACGCAGCAGGCCGCTCTGCCACTGCGGCCACAGCCAGAGTGTACCGCCAAAGGCGATTAAGCAGCCAATAACCGTATCGACAAACCGCGGCACGATAAACTGTTCTCCGTTCAGCGTCAGCAGTTGCAGGGTGTATACCGCCGTGACCGTAAAGCCGACGGTAGCCCAGCCGTAGTTTTTGCGCATGATCAGATAGCTACCCAGGGTAATCAGCAGCATGCCTGCCAGCGTGTAACCTTCCTGAATATGGAAGTGCAGGGTGACCCCGGCAATGACCAGTCCAACGAGCGTTCCTGCTGAACGGTGTAAAATACGTACCCGGGTTGCTCCGTAGCCATTTTGCGTGACGAACAGGATCGTCATCAAAATCCAGTAAGGCTTTGGCAGGTGTAAAGCGCTGCCCATCAGGCTGGCGATACTCAGCATGACGCTGATGCGCCCGGCATTACGTAGCGCCGGCGATTTCAACGACAGATAGTTTTTCAGGGCCGGGATCAGCGGCAACCGACGCTGCTTGTCTGCCATTAAATCTCGGGCGTACAGCGGTCGCTGGGTGCGTAGCACGCGGGCAATACGGCTGAAGTGCCAGTAGCAAAATTGTCCCACCGGATTGTCCGGATGCTGGTTGGCGATTTTCTCCAGCGTGCCAATCTGCTTGTCCATCGAGAAACGGGTCGGCAAGCGGTGATACAAAATATCATCGGCCAGTACCCGAAGGCGTTCGGCGACGGTGCGCGCATTCCAGCGAATCACCTGTTCGGCGTGGCTACGTTCGACCAGCTTTTGCACCTCTTCCGGCTGGTGGAGGCTGACGGAAATATGCTCCTGCAAGTCCAGTGCCTCCTGAAAGGCACGCAGCAGGCGCTTGTAATCGTTGTTGCGATGCGCCGACAGCATATGCATTTGCTGGTAGCACTGGGTAATCAGATCCACCGCTTTCTGCTGGCGAACCAGCAGGGGAGGTAGCGCTTTTTCCGGATCGGCATGCTGGGTCAGCAGGCTGTACTTGGCCTCACAGTAATCGGCTAATTCACGGTACAACAAGCTGAGCGATTCACGGAGCGGCTGCTCGCGCCACATCCAGAACCAGAACCAGTTGAACAGGCCGTACCATAACGTGCCCAGCGCATAGATCAGCAACGGTTCCCAGACGGGCATGTTCCCGACCAGGCTTAGCGTGAAAATCGCGGCGATAAGTGAGGCCGGTAACAGTCGGGCATGCAGAGGGCTGAGCTCGGCGGTTACGCCAAGAATCAGCGTCAGTCCGGTGAGGATAAGCGGCAGCGGTATGGCCTGTGCCAGCAGCAACTGCATGATCAGACTGCAACCGGCAAACAAAGACGCGCCAATAGCTAAACGTTTGAAAAAGCGCTTATGCGGGGTATCAAGACCAGCAATGTTGCAGCAGGCAGGGACCAGGGAGAAGAGGAGTCCCAGATGAAGCTGACCGATGATCAGACCAACAGCCACAGGTAAACATAGCACCAGCGTCTGCCGTAGTGCGTAGTTGATCTCTGGGTGGTATATCAGTCTTCGCCACATCGGTGTAAACAAAAGTGGCGCATCACTGAGTAACGCGCCACTTCGATGGGGTTAACGGGTGCCGTAGACGACGATGGTCTTACCGTGTGCGGAGATCAGGTTTTGATCTTCCAGCATCTTCAGAATACGACCAACGGTCTCACGGGAGCAGCCAACGATCTGGCCGATTTCCTGACGGGTGATTTTAATCTGCATGCCGTCCGGGTGGGTCATCGCATCAGGCTGTTTCGCCAGATTCAGCAGAGTCTGCGCGATACGACCCGTTACGTCGAGGAAGGCAAGGTTGCCGACTTTTTCAGACGTGACCTGCAGGCGACGAGCCATCTGTGAAGACAGGCGCATCAGAATATCCGGGTTGACCTGGATTAATTGGCGAAATTTTTTGTAGGAAATTTCAGCGACTTCACATGCGGTTTTGGCACGTACCCAGGCGCTACGTTCCTGACCTTCTTCGAAGAGGCCTAATTCACCAATAAAATCGCCCTGATTCAGATAAGAAAGGATCATTTCTTTCCCTTCTTCATCTTTGATCAGCACTGCCACTGAGCCTTTAACGATGTAATACAACGTTTCCGCTTTTTCACCCTGGTGAATCAGCGTGCTCTTCGATGGGTACTTATGAATATGGCAATGAGACAAGAACCATTCGAGAGTCGGGTCTGTTTGCGGTTTGCCAAGCACCATGCGCGGTTATCCTCTGTTATAAGCTGTCTCCAGAGCCAGAAAACGACGCTGCCTCTGGGTTTGCAAAAATATGCTTCCCGCTACCTGGGAAAGGGGCTGTCAAAAATTAACTGCAGCCTGTAATGTGATGTCCTCTGCATACATGCAGTACGTCAATGTATTACTGTAGCATCCTGACTGTTTTAGCATAGCTTTCGCCGTGTGTCTCCTGGTGTCTCGCTTCAGCATGACGCAGGTCGCCTTCCGTTGCGAGAATTGTTATGTACGCGTAATCTGTCAGGAAAATTGAAACATTGGAGTTACGAAATATGCAAGCGCGTGTAAAGTGGGTTGAGGGGTTAACCTTCCTCGGTGAGTCCGCCTCTGGTCACCAAATTTTGATGGACGGTAACTCCGGTGATAAAGCGCCGAGCCCGATGGAAATGGTATTAATGGCTGCGGGCGGTTGCAGTGCAATTGATGTGGTTTCGATCCTGCAAAAAGGCCGTCAGGATGTGACCAACTGCGAAGTGAAACTGACCTCAGAGCGTCGTGATGAAGCGCCGCGCCTGTTTACCCACATTAACCTGCATTTCATCGTAACGGGTAACGATCTGAAAGATGCGTCCGTTTCGCGCGCAGTCGATCTCTCTGCGGAAAAATATTGCTCTGTGGCGCTGATGCTGGAAAAGGCGGTGAACATTACCCACTCCTATGAAGTGGTTGCTGCTTCGTGATGTGATGCCTGATGGCGTTTCACTTATCAGGCCTACAGGATATAAACGCGTAGGCCGGATAAGGCATCAGCCGCCATCCGGCAAAATAACACCTTACTCTATCTTTTTGCCTTCCATCAGTCGCTGGACCAGCGGCAGCATAATCAATTCCATCGCCAGACCCATTTTCCCGCCCGGAACAACCAACGTATTGATATGGGAAATGAATGATCCCTGCAGCATGGCCAGTAGCCACGGAAAGTCGATCCCTTCCAGGTTCCGAAAATGAATCACGACAAAGCTTTCATCCAGTGATGGAATACTTTTGGCGGCAAAGGGGTTGGAGGTATCAACGGTCGGTACGCGCTGGAAGTTAATATGCGTACGGGAAAACTGCGGCGTAATGTAATTGATATAATCGTCCATTGAGCGCACCACCGAGTCCATCACCGCTTCGCGCGAGTGTCCCCGCTCGCTGGTATCGCGGGTCAGCTTCTGAATCCATTCCAGGTTCACGATCGGCACTACGCCAACCAGCAGATCGACATGCCGGGCCACGTTTTGCTGTGGGGTTACGACGCCGCCGTGCAGTCCTTCATAGAACAGGACATCCGTCGGTTCAGGCAGCGGCTGCCAGGGCGTAAATGTACCCGGAACCTGATTCCACGGTACGGCCTCATCGTAAGTGTGCAGATATTTTCGCGACTGACCTTTGCCCGTCTGGCCGTATTCGATGAAGGTTTGCTCCAGCAGACCGAAGTCATTAGCTTCGGGGCCGAAATAGCTGATATGCCGCCCGGCATCGCGCGCTTTGCGAATCGCCATGTCCATTTCCGGACGGGTATAACGATGAAAACTGTCACCTTCCACCTCGGCGGCGCGCAGATTTAACTGCGCGAAAATTTTACGAAACGCGAGGCTGGTGGTGGTGGTCCCCGCGCCGCTGGACCCTGTTACCGCAATCACCGGATGTTTGGCAGACATAACAACTCCATGAATAGGTTGAATTTTTATTATAGTCGGCCGTCGGCTACGGATTACTCGTGAATCTGCTTCCTCGGCATAATGTTGACCGTTTCATGCAGTTCGGACCATACCAGCACGGCTTCACCAGATTGTAGTTGGCGTTTGACGTCGGCGACTTTTTGTTCGAGCGAGCGTTCATGTTCACCATAATCGGTGCCTTCGCGCAAGACAAAGCTTTCAATCAGATTGTCCAGCGCGTCCGGGGAGATGTCTTGCCAGGGGATGATCATGATGATGCCTCCAGATACGTTGTCAGCCAGTCCGGGATTCTGGATTCCAGCCACATCTCAGGACGGCGCACCGTGCCGCCAATGAATCCGACGTGGCCGCCGTGTTCCGTCAGTTGATACTCTACCTGTGAGGGCAGATTTTCTGGTTTAGGGATCACGTGATGATCCATAAACGGATCGTCCTTGGCATGGATAATCAGCGTGGGTTTGGCAATCTGGTTGAGCAACGGCATAGCGCTACACTGACGGTAATAGTCTATAGCATCGGCGAAACCGTGGATTTTTGCGGTGATCAGATCGTCAAAATCGCGAATGCGACGCAGAGATTTCAACTGGCCCAGACTCACCGGCAGCGAGCCTGGATATGCCTCTAGCTTGCGCGAGGCATTGGCTTTCAACAGGTTTAGCAGGTAGCGCTGATAGACCCGGGAGAATCCCTTGTCCATATGGTAACTACAGGCTTCCAGCACGAAAGGCGCGGAAACGATAACCGCGGCATCAATTGGAATCTCAGTACCTTCTTTTGCCAGCAGGCAGGCCAGCATGTTTCCACCGAGCGAATAGCCTACCGCCGCGGTCGGCACGCGACCGAACTCACGTGCCAGCCAGTGTAAAAACCAGGTGCCATCTTCTGTTTCACCGGAGTGATAAATACGGTTCAGACGATTGGGTTCGCCGCTGCAGCCGCGAAAATGCATCACCACGCCCAGCCAGCCGCGCTTTTGCGCTGCTTCAATCAGGCCATGTGCGTACGGGCTGTTCAGACTGCCTTCCAGACCGTGAAAAACCACCAGGCGCGGTTTATGTTTCGCCTGTTGCGGGTCTTCACTCCATGCCAGATCGACAAAATCACCGTCGGGCAATTCCAGACGCTGCCAGTGGGCGTCGAATTTCACCTTGCGGCGAATTAAACGCGGTAGCATCGTCTGCAGATGGCGGTTACTGATACCGCGCATCGGACGGAATTCTCGTGAATCGTCGGTATGTGGAGTTATTTCTGTGGACGTGATTTCAACCATAACACCAGAGCAATTAATAATCGGAAAGAATAACTATACCGCGCACAGCGCGTGCGGGTTAGCCAATATGTGATTTTGTCGCGAGTCAGTCAGCAGGCAATCATCGGCTATAGTGCCGGATGGCGGCTTCGCCTTATCCGGCACTCATGATTACTCGGCCAGCATCTGCTCAAGCAGTTCCTGAGCCTCCAGCCAGGCCATCTCGCACTCTTCCAGTCCGGATTTCGCACTGGCCTGCTGCTGCAAGCATGCCGTGAGTTCGGCTTTGCGGCTTTGGTCGTACAGCTCGCTATCGCCGAGTTTTTCTTCCGCCTGCGCCAACTGTGCGTGCAGTTTCTCCATCTCTTTTTCCAGACGGGTAATCTCTTTACGTAGCGGTTGCGTCAGGGTGCGTAGTTCAGCTTCGCGACGCTTCTGGTCTTTACGTGCCTGGGCGCTGTTAACGCTCTCTTTTGCCGGTTCGTCGCTCTGGTTTTCCTGTTTTTGCACATCGCTCAGCCACTGCTGATAATCCTCAAGATCGCCATCAAACGGCTCGACTTTCTTGTCGTGCACCAGATAGAGGTCATCGGTAGTGGAGCGAATCAGGTGACGGTCGTGCGAGACCACAACCAGCGCGCCTTCGAAATCGATCAGCGCTTCGGTCAGCGCCTGACGCATATCCAAATCCAGGTGGTTGGTCGGTTCATCAAGCAGCAGCAGGTTCGGGCGCTGCCAGACGATCAATGCCAGCACCAGACGCGCTTTTTCACCTCCGGAGAAGCGGCGAGTCTCTTCGCTGACTTTATCGCCCTGGAAGCCGAATCCGCCGAGGTAGTCTCGCAGTTTCTGCTCCAGCTCCTGCGGCGCCATGCGCGCCAGGTGCTGAATAGGTGATTCATCGGCGCGTAAAAACTCCAGCTGGTGCTGTGCGAAGTAACCCAGCTTGATGCCTTTTGCCAGGCCAATCTCGCCGCTGATGGGGGCCAGTTCGCCGGCCAGCAGCTTAATCAGCGTAGATTTACCCGCGCCGTTGCGTCCGAGCAGGCCGATGCGAGACCCTGGCACCAGATTCAGTTTGATCGAATCGAGAATGACGCGGTCGCCGTAGCCGGCGCTGACCTTTTCCATCTTTAACAGCGGGTTCGGCAGGCTTTCCGGCTCGCGGAAGCTGAAGTGGAACGGGTTGTCCACGTGCGCAGGGGCAATCAGCTCCATGCGTTCCAGCATTTTGATACGGCTCTGCGCCTGCTTTGCTTTGGTGGCTTTGGCGCGGAAACGATCGATATAGCTTTGCAGATGCGCCACGCGCTCCTGCTGGCTTTCGTACATTGCCTGTTGCTGTGCGAGGCGGGTCGCACGCTGGATTTCAAACGCGCTGTAGTTGCCGGTGTACTCGAACATCGTTTGCTGTTCGATATGAATAATTTTATCCACCACCGGGTCGAGGAAGTCGCGGTCGTGGGAGATCAAAATCAGCGTGCCCTGATAGCTTTTCAGCCATCTTTCCAGCCAGATCACCGCGTCGAGATCGAGGTGGTTGGTCGGTTCATCGAGCAGCAGCAGGTCTGAACGGCAAATCAGCGCCTGAGCCAGGTTGAGACGCATACGCCAGCCACCGGAGAAATCGCTGACGGGACGTTCAAGCTGTTCGTTGGAGAAGCCGAGGCCATGCAGCAGGCTGGCGGCGCGTGAGCGCACGGTCCAGGCGTCGATGGCATCCAGCTTGCCATGGACGGTGGCAATGGCATGTCCATCGTTACGTTCGTTGGCATCGTTCAACTGTGCTTCCAGTTGACGATACTCGCGGTCGCCGTCAATCACATACTCCAACGCCGGCTGTGGCAACGCAGGCGTTTCCTGATTAACCCACGCGAGCTGCCAGTTTCCCGGATAAGTAAATCCTCCGGCGTCGGCGCTAAGTTCATTTTTCAGCAATGCCAGCAGGGTAGATTTACCGCAGCCATTTTTACCTACCAGGCCAACTTTCTGCCCTGGATTAATGGTGGCCGTGGCATTTTCCAGCAAGACGCGCACGCCGCGACGAATTTGTAACGATGAGAAAACAATCATAAGGCGCCGTATGTTCAGACTATGTTAATTTATCATTATGATAATGTAATGTGTGGGCCATTTGCCGCACCGAGGCGCAATGGTAGCCCAAAACGTCGAAAATAGACAAAAGACAAAACCGGGAGGGGGATGATGTTCCAGCCAGCGAAAGTCTTGCTGCTGTATGCCCATCCGGAATCTCAGGACTCGGTCGCTAACCGGGTACTGCTTAAACCGGCCATGCAGCTCAGCAATGTTACCGTGCACGACCTGTACGCGCACTATCCTGACTTTTTTATCGACATTCCGCATGAGCAGGCGCTGCTGCGCGAGCATGATGTGATTGTTTTTCAGCATCCGCTCTACACCTATAGCTGCCCGGCGTTGTTAAAGGAGTGGCTTGACCGCGTACTGAGCCGAGGATTTGCCAGCGGCCCCGGGGGGAATCAACTGGCGGGAAAGTACTGGCGGAGCGTTATCACTACCGGCGAGCCGGAAAGCGCCTACCGCTACGACGCGCTAAACCGTTATCCAATGAGCGATGTACTGCGCCCTTTTGAGCTAACGGCCGGTATGTGCCGCATGCACTGGATGAGCCCTATCATTGTCTACTGGGCCAGACGGCAAACGAAACAGGAGCTGGACAGCCATGCGAAAGCGTATGGTGACTGGCTGACGAATCCGATCCCTGTGGGAGGCCGCTGATGGAAGGTTCTGATTTATTGACTGCCGGCGTGTTGTTCCTCTTCGCGGCGGTGGCTGCCGTTCCTCTGGCCTCAAAACTGGGTATCGGTCCGGTGCTGGGTTACTTGCTGGCGGGGATTGCTATCGGCCCATGGGGATTAGGGTTCATCAGCGATGTGGATGAAATCTTACACTTTTCCGAACTGGGCGTAGTTTTTCTGATGTTCATCATTGGGCTGGAACTTAATCCAGCCAAACTGTGGCAATTGCGGCGTTCAATTTTTGGCGTCGGCGCCGCGCAGGTGATGCTAAGCGCGGTCGTGCTGGCAGGGCTACTGATGCTTACAGCGTTCTCCTGGCAGGCGGCAGTGGTTGGCGGCATTGGTCTGGCGATGTCATCCACCGCTATGGCGCTACAGTTGATGCGCGAAAAAGGCATGAATCGCAGTGAATCCGGACAGCTGGGCTTTTCGGTGCTGCTGTTTCAGGATCTGGCGGTGATCCCCGCGTTGGCGCTGGTTCCGCTGCTGGCGGGGTCTGCTGACGAACATTTTGACTGGATCAAAGTGGGGATGAAGGTGCTGGCCTTTGCCGGCATGCTGATTGGCGGGCGCTATTTGCTGCGTCCGGTTTTCCGCTTTATTGCGGATTCTGGCGTGCGGGAAGTGTTCACCGCCGCCACGCTGCTGTTAGTGCTGGGTTCTGCTTTATTTATGGATGCGCTGGGTCTGTCGATGGCGCTGGGGACCTTTATAGCGGGCGTTCTGCTGGCGGAAAGCGAATACCGACATGAGCTGGAAACGGCAATCGATCCGTTTAAAGGCCTGTTGCTTGGCCTGTTTTTTATCTCCGTAGGTATGTCGCTTAACCTTGGCGTGCTCTATACCCATATTTTATGGGTGGCGGCGAGCGTGATGGTGCTGGTGGTCGTAAAAATGCTGGTGCTGTATGTACTGGCGCGTCTTAACGGCATGAGAAGCTCAGAACGGATGCAGTTTGCCGGGGTTTTAAGTCAGGGCGGTGAATTCGCTTTCGTGCTGTTTTCAACGGCCTCTTCCCAACGGCTGTTCCAGGGTGACCAAATGGCGCTGTTGTTGGTGACCGTCACGCTGTCGATGATGACCACGCCGCTGGTGATGAAGTTGATTGATAAATGGCTCTCCCGCCAGTTTAATGGCACGGATGAAGAAGATGAAAAACCCTGGGTGGAAGATGATAAACCGCAGGTAATTGTGGTGGGTTTCGGGCGCTTTGGTCAGGTTATTGGTCGTCTGTTGATGGCCAATAAAATGCGTATTACCGTCCTGGAAAGAGATATCAGCGCAGTGAATCTAATGCGCAAATATGGCTATAAGGTCTATTACGGTGATGCCACGCAGGTGGATCTGTTGCGTTCCGCGGGTGCAGAAGCCGCACAGTCTATTGTTATTACCTGTAATGAACCTGAAGACACTATGAAGCTGGTGGAGCTGTGCCAACAGTATTTTCCGCATTTGCATATTCTTGCGCGTGCGCGCGGACGTGTAGAGGCGCATGAGTTATTACAGGCTGGTGTGACGCAGTTTTCCCGCGAAACGTTTTCCAGTGCGCTGGAGTTAGGGCGAAAAACGCTGGTTACGCTAGGGATGCATCCGCACCAGGCTCAGCGCGCTCAGCTGCATTTTCGGCGGCTGGATATGCGCATGTTGCGGGAACTGATCCCCATGCACACGGATACGGTACAAATCTCCCGAGCCAGGGAAGCCCGGCGCGAGCTTGAGGAGATTTTCCAACGAGAGATGCAGCAAGAGCGACGTCAACTGGATGGCTGGGATGAATTTGAGTAGAGGTAACCATGGCAATTCGTAAACGTTTTATCGCAGGCGCAAAATGTCCGTCCTGCCAGGCGCAGGATACGCTGGCGATGTGGCGCGAAAATAATATCGATATTGTTGAGTGTGTTAAGTGCGGTCATCAGATGCGGGAAGCGGATAAAGAGGCGCGCGAGCACGTTCGCAAAGAAGAGCAAGTGATCGGGATTTTTCATCCGGACTAGCGATATGGCGCAGCTTTTTTTAAGCTAGAGGGTACACGGGTGCAGAATTCCGCTACAATCTGCGCCACTATTCTTTCCATGCTCAGGAGATATCATGAAAGTAGCAAAGGACCTGGTGGTCAGCCTGGCCTATCAGGTACGTACAGAAGACGGTGTGTTGGTTGATGAGTCTCCGGTGAGTGCACCGCTGGACTACCTGCATGGTCACGGTTCCCTGATTTCTGGCCTGGAAACAGCGCTGGACGGTCATGAAGTTGGCGACAAATTCGATGTTGCTGTTGGCGCAAACGACGCATACGGTCAGTACGACGAAAACCTGGTGCAGCGCGTTCCTAAAGACGTCTTCATGGGCGTTGACGAACTGCAGGTTGGCATGCGTTTCCTGGCTGAAACTGACCAGGGTCCAGTACCGGTAGAAATTACCGAAGTGGAAGACGACCACGTTGTGGTTGACGGTAACCACATGCTGGCTGGCCAGAACCTGAAATTCAACGTAGAAGTTGTCGCTATCCGCGAAGCGACCGAAGAAGAGCTGGCTCACGGCCACGTTCACGGTGCGCACGGTCACGACCACGATCATGACCACGGTCATGACGGTTGCTGCGGTGGTCACGGTCACGACCATGGTCACGAGCACGGTGGCGAAGGCTGCTGCGGCGGTGGCGGTAAAGGTAACGGCGGCGGTTGCGGTTGCCACTAATCGTTATACGGCATAAAAAAAAGCGGGAATATCCCGCTTTTTTTATGTCTCAATAATGTGGCGGCGGGGTCTCTTCAGACTGCGACGCGATGTGGGACGGCTGCGTGGCCTTGAGCTTCTCCGTCAATAAACGCAGATGGTCGCGGAGTTTTGCCATTTCCAGTTCATGCGCGGTCACCGTCACGTTGAGCTCTTCAATGGTTATCTCCTGAAATGCCAGGCGACTTTCCAGTTCAGCCAGGCGAGTTTCCATTGTTGTATCCTGCATGATTCACCTCTTTCTTTTTTCTCCGGCAGATCGCGGACTGCGGCGAATTCTACTTAACTTTGCCTGTTTGCACAGCACTCAATCTTCGGTCACGAAACTAATTTAAACAAAAAGAGTCTGAAAAGTGGTGATAATAGGGCGTGCCCGTATGTTGATTTGTTCTGCAACGCTTTATAGTACATTTTTATGTTAGCTAACCTTGGGGTGAGATGCCCCGGCCCTGGAGATATGGATGAAATCACTGTTTAAAGTAACGCTGCTGGCGACCACAATGGCTGTTGCTCTGCATGCCCCGATCACCTTCGCTGCTGACGCTGCGAAACCAGCCGCTACTGCTGACAGCAAAGCAGCATTCAAGAATGACGACCAAAAAGCCGCTTACGCGCTGGGCGCGTCCCTGGGTCGTTATATGGAAAACTCTCTGAAAGAGCAGGAAAAACTGGGCATCAAACTGGATAAAGATCAGCTGATCGCTGGCGTTCAGGATGCGTTTGCAGACAAGAGCAAACTGTCTGACCAGGAAATCGAACAAACTCTGCAGGCGTTTGAAGCACGCGTGAAGAGCTCCGCTCAGGCGAAAATGGAAAAAGACGCGGCTGACAATGAAGCCAAAGGTAAAGTTTACCGCGAGAAATTTGCTAAAGAGAAGGGCGTTAAAACCTCTTCTACTGGCCTGGTCTATAAAGTAGAGAAAGAAGGTACCGGCGCTGCACCGAAAGATAGCGATACCGTGGTAGTCAACTACAAAGGTACGCTGATTGACGGTAAAGAGTTTGATAACTCTTATACCCGCGGTGAGCCGCTCTCTTTCCGTCTTGACGGTGTTATCCCTGGCTGGACCGAAGGCCTGAAAAACATCAAGAAAGGCGGCAAAATCCAGCTGGTTATCCCGCCGGATCTGGCTTACGGCAAAACCGGCGTACCGGGCATTCCGGCTAACTCTACGCTGGTCTTTGATGTTGAACTGTTAGACATCAAACCGGCACCGAAAACCGATGCGCAGCCAGATGCTGCACCGGCAGCTAAAGCTGCGGACAGCAGCAAAAAGTAAGTAACCAGACACCGCCGCCCATAGGGCGGCGGTTTTTTATTATCGACAGGATATAATTAATACTGGAAAGCGCCTTGTGCGCTGTATTACTTTAGATGCCCCTATAATAGTGATGAGCCTGCCCTGACAACATAACGACAGGCTCCTGAAAAGGAGTGCTTTTTTTCATGTCCAGGTCGCTTTTAACCAACGAAACCAGTGAGCTAGATTTACTGGATCAACGTCCTTTCGATCAAACCGATTTCGATATCCTCAAATCCTACGAAGCGGTTGTGGACGGGTTGGCGATGCTCATTGGTTCCCATTGTGAAATCGTATTGCACTCTTTGCAGGATTTGAAATGCTCGGCCATCCGCATTGCTAACGGTGAACACACGGGCCGCAAAATTGGCTCGCCGATTACTGACCTTGCGTTGCGTATGCTGCATGATATGACGGGTGCGGATAGCAGCGTGTCGAAGTGTTACTTCACACGTGCGAAAAGCGGTGTCTTGATGAAGTCGGTGACGATTGCCATTCGCAACCGTGAGCATCGCGTGATTGGTCTGCTGTGCATCAACATGAACCTTGATGTTCCATTCTCGCAGATAATGAATACCTTTATCCCACCGGAAACCCCGGAAGTGGGTTCTGCCGTTAACTTCGCTTCTTCGGTGGAAGACCTGGTTACCCAAACGTTGGAGTTCACGATTGAAGAAGTGAATGCCGATCGTAATGTTTCCAACAATGCCAAGAATCGCCAGATTGTCCTGAATCTGTATGAGAAAGGTATTTTCGATATTAAAGATGCCATTAACCAGGTCGCCGATCGGCTGAACATCTCCAAGCACACGGTTTACCTCTATATTCGTCAGTTCAAAAGCGGCGATTTCCAGGGGCAAGACAAGTAATGCGTTTTGCCATTATGGTGACGGGGCCAGCTTATGGCACGCAGCAGGCGAGCAGCGCGTTGCAATTTGCTCATGCGTTACTCAAAGAAGGGCATGACCTATGCAGCGTCTTTTTCTATCGTGAAGGTGTGTATAACGCCAACTTCCTGACTTCACCTGCCAGTGATGAATATGATCTGGTGCGGGCCTGGCAACAGCTGAACCAGCAGCATGGCGTGACGCTGAATATCTGTGTAGCTGCGGCGCTGCGTCGCGGCGTCGTTGATGAAACAGAAGCGAAGCGATTGGGACTGGCAGGGGCTAATTTACAATCAGGTTTTAACCTCAGCGGGCTGGGTTCGCTGGCTGAGGCATCCCTGACCTGCGATCGCGTGGTGCAGTTTTAATGAAACGTGTTGCTTTTGTCTTTTCTACCGTGCCGCATGGCAGTTCGTCTGGCCGCGAAGGGTTAGATGCCTTACTGGCGACATCGGCATTAACGGAAGACCTCGGCGTATTCTTTATCGGCGATGGCGTTTTTCAAATCCTCCAGGGACAACAACCGGATGTCGTGCTGGCTCGCGACTATATCGCAACCTTCAAGCTGTTAGGGTTGTACGATATCGATCAATGTTGGCTTTGTGCCGCCTCATTACGCGAGCGGGGCCTCCAGCAGGGGGTTAATTTTGTGGTCGATGCGACAGCGTTAGAACCGGAAGATTTACGCCGTGAGCTAGGCAACTATGACGTCATTTTAAGGTTTTGAGATACTCATGCTGCACACATTACATCGTTCCGCGTGGCTTACCGATTTCTCCTCTCTTCTTCGCCTGATTGATAAAGACGATGAACTTTTATTGCTTCAGGATGGCGTGACCGCGGCAATAGAAGGAAGCCGTTTCCTTGAAAGTCTGCAAAATGCCTCCATTAAGGTCTATGTACTGGAAGAAGACATTAAAGCTCGCGGCTTGGGTGGTCAAATTTCAGACAGTGTCGTCAGGGTTAGCTATACTGACTTCGTCAGACTTACGGTGAAGCATCCCAGCCAGATGTCCTGGTAATTGTGGGATCGTTGTATATTTCTTGACACCTTTTCGACACCGACCTAAAATTCTGCGTCCTCATATTGTATGAGGTCGTTTTATTACGTGTTTACGAAGCGAAAGCTACAACCAGGAGCTATTTAATGGCAACAGTTAACCAGCTGGTACGCAAACCACGCGCACGCAAAGTTGCAAAGAGCAACGTGCCTGCACTGGAAGCATGCCCGCAGAAACGTGGCGTATGTACTCGTGTATATACTACCACTCCTAAAAAACCAAACTCCGCACTGCGTAAAGTATGCCGTGTGCGTTTGACTAACGGTTTTGAAGTGACTTCCTACATCGGTGGTGAAGGTCACAACCTGCAGGAGCACTCCGTGATCCTGATCCGTGGCGGTCGTGTAAAAGACCTCCCGGGTGTTCGTTACCACACCGTTCGCGGTGCGCTTGACTGCTCCGGCGTTAAAGACCGTAAGCAATCACGCTCCAAGTATGGCGTGAAACGTCCTAAGGCTTAATGGTTCTCCGTTAAGTAAGGCCAAACGTTTTATATTAATGTCAAACTAAACTCGTAGAGTTTTGGACAATCCTGAATTAACAACGGAGTATTCCCATGCCACGTCGTCGCGTCATTGGTCAGCGTAAAATTCTGCCGGATCCTAAGTTCGGATCAGAGCTGCTGGCTAAATTTGTAAATATCCTGATGGTAGATGGTAAAAAATCTACTGCAGAAACCATCGTATACAGCGCGCTGGAGACCCTGGCTCAGCGTTCTGGTAAAGATGGCCTGGAAGCTTTTGAAGTAGCCCTTGAAAACGTGCGTCCGACTGTCGAAGTTAAGTCTCGCCGCGTTGGTGGTTCTACTTATCAGGTTCCAGTTGAAGTCCGTCCGGTTCGCCGTAATGCCCTGGCAATGCGTTGGATCGTTGAAGCTGCTCGTAAACGCGGTGATAAATCCATGGCTCTGCGCCTGGCGAACGAACTTTCTGATGCTGCAGAAAACAAAGGTACTGCAGTTAAGAAACGTGAAGACGTTCACCGTATGGCAGAAGCCAACAAGGCGTTCGCACACTACCGTTGGTAATCCCTTCGGAGTTTTAGTCACCAGGCGGGCGCTTCTAGTAAGCAGCCCGCTTTGGGCTACTTAAATTGAACGCCTAAAAGATAAACGAGGAATCAAATGGCTCGTACAACACCCATCGCGCGCTACCGTAACATCGGTATCAGTGCGCACATCGACGCCGGTAAAACCACTACTACCGAACGTATTCTGTTCTACACCGGTGTAAACCATAAAATCGGTGAAGTTCATGACGGCGCAGCCACCATGGACTGGATGGAACAGGAGCAGGAGCGTGGTATTACTATCACCTCCGCAGCGACTACTGCATTCTGGTCTGGTATGGCTAAGCAGTATGAACCGCATCGCGTAAACATCATCGACACCCCGGGGCACGTTGACTTCACTATCGAAGTAGAACGTTCCATGCGTGTGCTTGATGGTGCAGTAATGGTTTACTGCGCAGTTGGTGGTGTTCAGCCTCAGTCTGAAACCGTATGGCGTCAGGCAAACAAATATAAAGTTCCACGCATTGCGTTCGTTAACAAAATGGACCGTATGGGTGCGAACTTCCTGAAAGTTGTTGGTCAGATCAAAACCCGTCTGGGCGCGAACCCTGTTCCGCTGCAGTTGGCGATTGGCGCTGAAGAAGCGTTCACTGGTGTTGTTGACCTGGTGAAAATGAAAGCCATCAACTGGAACGAAGAAGATGCAGGCGTAACCTTCACTTATGAAGATATCCCGGCTGACATGCAGGAACTGGCTGAAGAATGGCACCAGAACCTGATCGAGTCCGCTGCGGAAGCTTCAGAAGAGCTGATGGAGAAATACCTGGGTGGTGAAGAACTGACTGAAGAAGAGATCAAAAAAGCTCTGCGTCAGCGCGTTCTGAACAACGAAATCATCCTGGTAACCTGTGGTTCTGCGTTCAAGAACAAAGGTGTTCAGGCGATGCTGGATGCGGTAATTGATTACCTGCCATCCCCAGTAGACGTACCTGCGATCAACGGTATTCTGGACGACGGTAAAGATACTCCGGCTGAGCGTCATGCTAGCGATGAAGAGCCGTTTGCTGCTCTGGCATTCAAAATCGCTACCGACCCGTTCGTGGGTAACCTGACCTTCTTCCGCGTGTACTCTGGTGTGGTTAACTCCGGTGACACCATCCTGAACTCAGTGAAAACTGCACGCGAGCGTTTTGGCCGTATCGTACAGATGCACGCTAACAAACGTGAAGAGATCAAAGAAGTTCGCGCGGGCGATATCGCTGCTGCTATCGGTCTGAAAGACGTGACCACTGGTGACACTCTGTGTGACCCGGATCACCCGATCATTCTGGAGCGTATGGAATTCCCTGAGCCGGTAATCTCCATCGCGGTAGAACCGAAAACCAAAGCTGACCAGGAAAAAATGGGTCTGGCTCTGGGCCGTCTGGCTAAAGAAGAC
This sequence comes from Citrobacter sp. Cb041, assembly GCF_030336655.1. Classification (NCBI taxonomy): domain Bacteria; kingdom Pseudomonadati; phylum Pseudomonadota; class Gammaproteobacteria; order Enterobacterales; family Enterobacteriaceae; genus Citrobacter; species Citrobacter sp. Cb041. The sequence continues at coordinate 437,043 of NZ_JAOWDD010000036.1, forward strand.
CCGTCATTCCGCGTTTGGACTGACGAAGAATCTAACCAGACCATTATCGCCGGTATGGGTGAGCTGCACCTCGACATCATCGTTGACCGTATGAAGCGTGAATTCAACGTTGAAGCGAACGTCGGTAAACCTCAGGTTGCTTACCGTGAAGCGATTCGCGCGAAAGTTACCGATATCGAAGGTAAACACGCTAAGCAGTCTGGTGGTCGCGGTCAGTACGGTCATGTTGTTATCGACATGTACCCGCTGGAGCCGGGTTCAAACCCGAAAGGCTACGAGTTCATCAACGACATCAAAGGTGGTGTAATTCCTGGCGAATACATCCCGGCCGTTGATAAAGGCATCCAGGAACAGCTGAAATCTGGCCCGCTGGCTGGTTACCCGGTTGTTGATCTGGGCGTGCGTCTGCACTTCGGTTCTTACCATGACGTTGACTCCTCTGAGCTGGCGTTTAAACTGGCCGCTTCTATCGCCTTCAAAGATGGCTTTAAGAAAGCGAAACCAGTTCTGCTTGAGCCTATCATGAAGGTTGAAGTAGAGACTCCGGAAGAGAACACCGGTGACGTAATCGGTGACTTGAGCCGCCGTCGTGGTATGCTTCGTGGTCAGGAATCCAACGTCACTGGCGTTGTTATCCATGCTGAAGTTCCGCTGTCTGAAATGTTCGGATATGCAACCCAGCTGCGTTCTCTGACCAAAGGCCGTGCTTCTTACTCCATGGAGTTCCTGAAGTACGACGATGCGCCGAACAACGTTGCTCAGGCCGTTATTGAAGCCCGTGGTAAATAAGCCACAGGATTAAAACCTAAGTCCCGTGCTCTCTCCCCAGGGGAGAGCACTATAGTAAGGAATATAGCCGTGTCTAAAGAAAAATTTGAACGTACAAAACCGCACGTTAACGTCGGCACCATCGGCCACGTTGACCACGGTAAAACTACCCTGACTGCTGCAATCACCACCGTACTGGCTAAAACCTACGGCGGTGCTGCTCGTGCATTCGACCAGATCGATAACGCGCCGGAAGAAAAAGCTCGTGGTATCACCATCAACACTTCTCACGTTGAATATGACACCCCGACTCGCCACTACGCACACGTAGACTGCCCGGGCCACGCCGACTATGTTAAAAACATGATCACCGGTGCTGCGCAGATGGACGGCGCGATCCTGGTTGTTGCTGCGACTGACGGCCCGATGCCGCAGACTCGTGAGCACATCCTGCTGGGTCGTCAGGTAGGCGTTCCGTACATCATCGTGTTCCTGAACAAATGCGACATGGTTGATGACGAAGAGCTGCTGGAACTGGTAGAAATGGAAGTTCGTGAACTTCTGTCTCAGTACGATTTCCCGGGTGACGACACTCCGATCGTTCGTGGTTCTGCTCTGAAAGCGCTGGAAGGCGAAGCAGAGTGGGAAGCGAAAATCATCGAACTGGCTGGCTTCCTGGATTCTTACATCCCGGAACCAGAGCGTGCGATTGACAAGCCGTTCCTGCTGCCTATCGAAGACGTATTCTCCATCTCCGGTCGCGGTACCGTTGTTACCGGTCGTGTAGAGCGCGGTATCATCAAAGTTGGTGAAGAAGTTGAAATCGTTGGTATCAAAGAGACTGCTAAGTCTACCTGTACTGGCGTTGAAATGTTCCGCAAACTGCTGGACGAAGGCCGTGCTGGTGAGAACGTTGGTGTTCTGCTGCGTGGTATCAAACGTGAAGAAATCGAACGTGGTCAGGTCCTGGCTAAGCCGGGCTCTATCAAGCCGCACACCAAGTTCGAATCTGAAGTGTACATTCTGTCCAAAGACGAAGGCGGCCGTCATACTCCGTTCTTCAAAGGCTACCGTCCGCAGTTCTACTTCCGTACTACTGACGTGACTGGTACCATCGAACTGCCGGAAGGCGTTGAGATGGTAATGCCGGGCGACAACATCAAAATGGTTGTTACCCTGATCCACCCAATCGCGATGGACGACGGTCTGCGTTTCGCAATCCGTGAAGGCGGCCGTACTGTTGGTGCGGGCGTTGTTGC
>NZ_JAOWDD010000037.1:0-162191 GCF_030336655.1 Citrobacter sp. Cb041
TTCTTTAAGGTAAGGAGGTGATCCAACCGCAGGTTCCCCTACGGTTACCTTGTTACGACTTCACCCCAGTCATGAATCACAAAGTGGTAAGCGCCCTCCCGAAGGTTAAGCTACCTACTTCTTTTGCAACCCACTCCCATGGTGTGACGGGCGGTGTGTACAAGGCCCGGGAACGTATTCACCGTGGCATTCTGATCCACGATTACTAGCGATTCCGACTTCATGGAGTCGAGTTGCAGACTCCAATCCGGACTACGACATACTTTATGAGGTCCGCTTGCTCTCGCGAGGTCGCTTCTCTTTGTATATGCCATTGTAGCACGTGTGTAGCCCTACTCGTAAGGGCCATGATGACTTGACGTCATCCCCACCTTCCTCCAGTTTATCACTGGCAGTCTCCTTTGAGTTCCCGGCCGAACCGCTGGCAACAAAGGATAAGGGTTGCGCTCGTTGCGGGACTTAACCCAACATTTCACAACACGAGCTGACGACAGCCATGCAGCACCTGTCTCAGAGTTCCCGAAGGCACGTTCGCATCTCTGCAAACTTCTCTGGATGTCAAGAGTAGGTAAGGTTCTTCGCGTTGCATCGAATTAAACCACATGCTCCACCGCTTGTGCGGGCCCCCGTCAATTCATTTGAGTTTTAACCTTGCGGCCGTACTCCCCAGGCGGTCGACTTAACGCGTTAGCTCCGGAAGCCACGCCTCAAGGGCACAACCTCCAAGTCGACATCGTTTACGGCGTGGACTACCAGGGTATCTAATCCTGTTTGCTCCCCACGCTTTCGCACCTGAGCGTCAGTCTTTGTCCAGGGGGCCGCCTTCGCCACCGGTATTCCTCCAGATCTCTACGCATTTCACCGCTACACCTGGAATTCTACCCCCCTCTACAAGACTCTAGCCTGCCAGTTTCGGATGCAGTTCCCAGGTTGAGCCCGGGGATTTCACATCCGACTTGACAGACCGCCTGCGTGCGCTTTACGCCCAGTAATTCCGATTAACGCTTGCACCCTCCGTATTACCGCGGCTGCTGGCACGGAGTTAGCCGGTGCTTCTTCTGCGAGTAACGTCAATCACTGCGGTTATTAACCACAATGCCTTCCTCCTCGCTGAAAGTACTTTACAACCCGAAGGCCTTCTTCATACACGCGGCATGGCTGCATCAGGCTTGCGCCCATTGTGCAATATTCCCCACTGCTGCCTCCCGTAGGAGTCTGGACCGTGTCTCAGTTCCAGTGTGGCTGGTCATCCTCTCAGACCAGCTAGGGATCGTCGCCTAGGTGAGCCGTTACCCCACCTACTAGCTAATCCCATCTGGGCACATCCGATGGCAAGAGGCCCGAAGGTCCCCCTCTTTGGTCTTGCGACGTTATGCGGTATTAGCTACCGTTTCCAGTAGTTATCCCCCTCCATCGGGCAGTTTCCCAGACATTACTCACCCGTCCGCCACTCGTCACCCAAGGAGCAAGCTCCTCTGTGCTACCGTTCGACTTGCATGTGTTAGGCCTGCCGCCAGCGTTCAATCTGAGCCATGATCAAACTCTTCAATTTAAGTTTGATGCTCGTGAATTAAACTTCGTAATGAATTACGTGTTCACTCAGAGACTTGGTATTCATTTTTCGTCTTGCGACGTTAAGAATCCGTATCTTCGAGTGCCCACACAGATTGTCTGATAAATTGTTAAAGAGCAGTGCCGCTTCGCTTTTTCTCAGCGGCGCGGGGTGTGCATATTACGCCATCCCGCTACAGAGTCAAGCGTTTATTTTCGCTCTTCTCCGCTGACCCGGCGGTTTGTAATCCGTTGTTCCGTGTCAGTGGAGGCGCATTATAGGGAGTTATTTCAGGCTGACAAGTTAAAAATACAAAAAACTTATCAAGCGGCTGCTTTTCAACCGTTACATTGCTTTTCGCTTTGTTTTTAAACAAAAACGAGCCCCACAGGGCTCGTTTATTGTCATTTTGTGACTTACTGCACTGCCACAATGCGATCGTCATTCACTTCCAGCCGAATCGTTTTGCCAGGAATCAGCTCACCAGACAGAATTTGCTGCGCCAGCGGGTTTTCGATCTGTTGCTGGATAGCACGTTTGAGTGGACGTGCGCCATACACCGGATCGTAACCATTCGCACTCAGCAGTTTAAGCGCCTCGTCAGAGATATGGATTTCATAGCCACGCTCTTCCAGACGTTTATACAGACGTTGCAGTTGGATCTGTGCAATAGAAGCAATGTGCTGCTCACCCAACGGATGGAATACAACAACTTCATCTATACGGTTGATGAATTCCGGGCGGAAATTATGGCTCACGACGCCCAGGACCATATCCTTCATGTGGCCGTAGTCCAGCTCACCGAAGCGTTCCTGAATCAGATCGGACCCCAGGTTCGAGGTCATGATGACAACCGTATTACGGAAGTCGACCGTTCTCCCCTGCCCGTCAGTCAGACGACCATCGTCAAGCACCTGCAACAGAATATTGAACACATCCGGGTGCGCTTTCTCCACTTCATCCAGCAGAATGACAGAGTAAGGACGGCGACGTACCGCTTCTGTCAGATATCCACCTTCCTCATAGCCGACATATCCCGGAGGCGCCCCGACCAGACGAGACACCGAGTGTTTCTCCATAAACTCGGACATATCGATACGCACCATGGCATCGTCACTGTCGAACATAAAGTTTGCCAGCGCTTTGCACAGTTCAGTTTTACCGACACCGGTTGGGCCGAGGAACAAGAATGAACCAATCGGGCGATTTGGATCGGACAAGCCAGCACGGCTACGACGGATGGCGTTAGAAACGGCTTCCACCGCTTCGTTCTGGCCAATCACGCGGCTGTGCAACTGCTGCTCCATACGCAACAGTTTTTCCCGTTCGCCTTCCAGCATGCGAGCAACCGGGATACCGGTCCAGCGCGCCAGCACTTCTGCAATTTCTGCATCCGTGACTTTATTACGCAGCAGACGCATGGTTTTGCCTTCAGACTGGGTGGCTGCTTCCAGTTGTTTTTCCAGTTCAGGAATTTTGCCGTACTGCAGTTCAGACATCCGCGCCAGATCGCCGACGCGACGCGCCTGTTCGATGGCGATTTTCGCCTGCTCCAACTCAGCCTTGATAGTTTGCGTTCCCGAAAGGGATGCTTTTTCAGCTTTCCACTCTTCTTCTAATTCAGAATACTGGCGCTCTTTATCGTCCAGCTCTTCGTTGAGCATATCGAGACGTTTTTTACTCGCCTCATCAGACTCTTTCATTAATGCCTGCTGTTCCAGTTTGAGCTGGATAATCCGGCGGTCGAGTCTGTCGAGTTCCTCAGGCTTGGAGTCAATCTGCATACGAATGCTGGATGCCGCCTCATCGATAAGGTCGATAGCTTTGTCCGGCAACTGACGATCGGCAATATAGCGATGAGACAGCGTAGCTGCCGCAACAATCGCCGGGTCAGTGATCTGCACATGGTGGTGCAGCTCATAACGTTCTTTCAGGCCACGCAGAATCGCGATGGTGTCTTCTACTGAAGGTTCGGCTACAAATACTTTCTGGAAACGACGTTCCAGTGCCGCATCTTTTTCGATGTACTGGCGATATTCATCAAGCGTTGTTGCGCCTACACAGTGCAGTTCCCCGCGTGCCAGCGCCGGTTTCAGCATGTTCCCGGCGTCCATTGCGCCATCAGCTTTACCCGCCCCAACCATAGTATGCAGCTCATCAATAAACAGGATGACATTGCCTTCCTGTTTCGAGAGATCGTTCAGCACGCCTTTTAAGCGTTCTTCAAACTCACCACGATATTTGGCCCCAGCCACCAGCGCGCCCATATCCAGCGCCAGCACACGGCGACCTTTTAAGCCTTCCGGCACTTCACCATTGATAATTCGTTGGGCCAGCCCTTCAACGATGGCCGTTTTACCAACACCTGGTTCGCCGATTAACACCGGGTTATTTTTAGTACGCCGCTGCAGTACCTGAATGGTACGGCGAATTTCTTCATCACGCCCGATAACCGGATCGAGTTTGCCCTGCTCGGCACGTTCAGTCAGGTCGACGGTATATTTTTTCAAGGCCTGACGTTGGTCTTCAGCCCCCTGGTCATTCACGCTTTCACCTCCACGCATTTGTTCAATTGCCTGAGTGATATTCGCGGTCGTCGCACCTGCTGATTTTAGTAAATCGGTCAGCGTACCGCGTGACTCAAGCGCCGCCAGTACGAACAGTTCTGACGAAATAAAGTTGTCCCCACGTTTTTGCGCCAGCTTGTCGCAAAGATTCAGTACACGCACCAGATCCTGAGAAGGCTGCACATCACCGCCGGTACCTTCTACCTGCGGCAACCGGCTCAACGCCTGGTCAATGGCTGTACGTAACTGGCCAGCATTAATGCCAGCAGACGTTAATAAAGGACGTACCGATCCCCCTTCCTGATTCAGCAAGGCGCTCATTAGATGAAGTGGTTCGATGAATTGATTGTCGTGCCCCAATGCGAGTGACTGGGCATCGGCAAGAGCAAGCTGGAATTTATTAGTAAGACGATCCAGACGCATAACTCCTCCCATAACAGGTCAAAATTGCTACTGGAGATTAAATGAGGTCATCCCTCAATTATTCAAGGTGAATGACCTGAATTATGTGAAAAGAAAATTACACGCACCGGATCGTCTTGATTCTTTAGGTTATATCAGCCAAATAAAACTTGCCATACGACCCGTGGTATTGTCGCGACGATAAGAGAAGAACGTCTCACTTTCGCTGAAGGTGCAACGGTCGCCACCGTAGATGTTCTCTACTCCGATATTTGCCAGACGCTGACGCGCAAGCTGGTAAATATTCGCCAGATATTTATCACCATGCGGTACAAATGCGAGGTCCGCTTGCGGATCTTTCGCCATGAACGCTGCGCGAACTTCTGCTCCCACTTCAAACGCGTTCGGGCCAATCGCCGGGCCTAGCCAGGCAATAATGTTTTCAGGTTTGTCGGCAAAACACGCCACCGTCTCTTCCAGCACGCCGGCGCATAATCCGCGCCAACCCGCATGTGCCGCCGCGACTTCCGTTCCAGCGCGATTGCAAAACAGCACCGGCAGACAGTCGGCCGTCATCACTGCACACACGGTGCCCGGCGTATTGCTGTAAGAAGCATCCGCACGTTTGGAGGCGTAAGGCTCGCCGGTCAGTTTCAGGACATCCTTACCGTGGACCTGCTCCAGCCAGACTGGCTTTGACGGCAGATTGCCCGCAGCAAACAGCCGCTTGCGGTTCTCTTCAACATGCTCCGGGTTGTCGCCGCAATGGGCGCCCAGATTCAGCGAATCATAAGGCGGCATGCTAACACCGCCAATACGGGTAGAACTACACGCCACAACACCTTGCGGTATCGGCCACTGCGGGACAATTAGCTTACTCATAGCCAGGCAATATCATCCTTATGTTCTTCGAAATCAGCGCGCATCACTTCAATCAATTGCACCATATCTTGTGGAATAGGTGCGTGCCATTCCATTTCGATACCTGAAATTGGGTGATATAAACGCAGCATAGTCGCGTGCAGCGCCTGACGATCGAACTTACGCAGAACGGAGATAAATTCGTCAGAAGCGCCTTTCGGTGGACGCGGACGACCGCCGTAGACCTGATCGCCCACCAGCGGATGGGTGATATGCGCCATGTGCACGCGGATCTGGTGCGTACGTCCGGTTTCCAGACGCAGCCGCAGACGCGTGTGCACACGGAAGTGTTCCATTATGCGATAGTGCGTCACCGCCGGTTTCCCCATTGGGTGTACCGCCATGTGCGTACGCTTGGTCGGGTGGCGGCTAATCGGTTCCTCAACGGTTCCGCCTGCCGTCATATGACCAATCGCCACGGCTTCGTACTCACGGGTAATTTCACGTAGTTGCAGCGACTCCACCAGACGCGTTTGCGCCGGAACGGTTTTTGCCACCACCATTAATCCGGTCGTGTCCTTATCCAGACGGTGCACGATACCAGCACGTGGAACATCCGCGATTGGCGGGTAGTAATGCAGTAATGCATTCAATACCGTGCCATCAGGATTACCGGCACCCGGATGCACTACGAGATCACGGGGTTTGTTGATGACAAGAATATCGTCATCTTCATAAACGATATCCAGTGGGATATCCTGAGGTTCAAAACGAACCTCTTCATCAATTTCTGCAGTGATGGAGACGCGCTCTCCACCCAACACTTTTTCTTTCGGTTTATCGCAAAGATTGCCATTTACCAGTACGCGCTGGTCAAGGATCCATTCTTTTATGCGCGATCGCGAATAATCAGGGAACAATTCGGCCAAAGCCTGATCTAAGCGTTGACCGAGCTGATTTTCGGAGACTGTTGCGGTGAGTTCTACTCGTTGTGCCATAAACTGCTTCTTCGTTTAACGTTGGGTTTTACGGCTTTGCCGTTTAATATAGTGTGCTATTGTAGCTGGTCTTAACCGGGAGCAGGAACAGAGAATCTCCCGTAAAACATTTTGAGGAAAGTCAAAACGTCATGACGCGCATGAAATATCTGGTGGCAGCAGCCACGTTGAGCCTGTTTTTGGCGGGTTGCTCTGGTTCAAAGGAAGAGGTGCCCGATAATCCGCCAAATGAAATCTACGCGACTGCTCAGCAAAAGCTGCAGGACGGTAACTGGAAACAGGCAATAACGCAATTAGAAGCGTTGGATAACCGTTATCCATTTGGACCGTATTCTCAGCAGGTGCAATTAGATCTCATCTACGCCTACTACAAAAACGCCGATCTGCCACTTGCTCAGGCTGCCATCGATCGTTTTATTCGTCTTAACCCGACACACCCTAACATTGATTATGTCATGTATATGCGTGGCCTGACCAATATGGCGCTGGATGATAGCGCACTGCAAGGATTCTTTGGTGTTGATCGCAGCGATCGCGATCCGCAACATGCCCGAGCTGCGTTTAATGACTTTTCCAAACTGGTACGTGGCTATCCAAACAGCCAGTACACCACTGACGCCACCAAACGTCTGGTATTCCTGAAAGACCGTCTGGCGAAGTATGAATATTCCGTTGTGGAATACTACACTGCCCGCGGTGCATGGGTTGCCGTGGTAAACCGTGTGGAAGGCATGCTGCGCGACTTCCCGGATACCCAGGCAACACGCAATGCCCTGCCGTTAATGGAAAATGCTTATCGCCAGATGCAGATGAATGCGCAGGCAGAAAAAGTAGCGAAAATCATTGCCGCCAACAGCAGCAATACCTGATTTATCTCAGAATGCAAACGGCAGCCCAAAGGCTGCCGTTTTTTTATCCGTAAACGTCACAACTGAAGCGGTTTAGCTGCAACGCATCTCATCAAATATGGCCTGCTTTCAGGTATTCCTCAAGTAAAAAATCGCTTGTTCCTGCGGTGCCTCACAAAAAGGTTTTCTTGACAAAAAGCGACAAAAAAATGTGATTAATATCACACATTTTGACATTAGGAACGGTATGCTGGAATCACCAAGACGGGAAAGACAAGAGGTAAAATTTATGACAATGAACATTACCAGTAAACAAATGGAAATTACTCCGGCAATTCGCCAGCATGTCGCAGACCGTCTCGCCAAACTCGAAAAATGGCAAACTCATCTGATTAATCCACATATCATTCTGTCTAAGGAGCCGCAGGGTTTCATTGCTGATGCCACCATCAATACACCGAACGGACATCTGGTTGCCAGCGCAAAACACGAGGATATGTACACCGCAATTAACGATTTGATCAACAAGCTGGAACGGCAGCTCAATAAAGTGCAGCACAAAGGCGAAGCCCGTCGTGCAACAACTTCAGTCAAAGACGCCAACTTCGTCGAAGCAGAAGAAGAGTAGTCCCTTACATTGAGTGTATCGCCAACGCGCCTCCGGGCGCGTTTTTTGTTGACAGGGTGAAAACAGTACGGGTACTTTACTGACGTAGCCAAAGGAAAATTACATGAAACTTGTCCCGTTCTTCTTCGCATTCTTTTTTACCTTCCCCTGAATGGGAGGCGTTTCGTCGTGTGATAAAGAATGCGAAGACGAACAATAAGGCCTCCCACAACGGGGGGCCTTTTTTATTGATAACAAGAAAGGCAACACTATGACATCGGAAAACCCATTGCTGGCGCTGCGCGATAAGATCAGCACGCTGGATGAAAAATTACTGGCCCTGCTGGCTGAGCGACGTGGACTGGCCGTAGAAGTTGGCAAAGCTAAGCTCCTTTCACATCGTCCAGTTCGTGATATCGACCGTGAGCGCGATCTGTTGGACCGACTGATTCAGCTTGGCAAAGCACATCATCTTGATGCTCACTACATCACTCGCCTGTTCCAGCTCATAATCGAAGACTCCGTCCTGACTCAGCAGGCACTGCTCCAGCAGCATCTGAATAAAATTAACCCGCACTCAGCACGCGTTGCTTTCCTCGGGCCAAAAGGGTCATATTCTCATCTTGCCGCACGTCAGTATGCTGCCCGCCATTTTGAACAATTTATAGAAAGCGGCTGCGCGAAATTTGCCGATATCTTTAATCAGGTCGAAACCGGACAAGCTGACTACGCAGTGGTTCCGATTGAAAACACCAGTTCCGGTGGGATTAATGATGTTTACGACCTGCTGCAGCACACCAGCCTGTCTATCGTTGGCGAGATGACTATCACGATTGACCACTGCCTACTGGTGTCCGGCACAACAGATCTCGAGACCATTGAAACGGTATATAGCCATCCGCAGCCATTCCAGCAGTGCAGCAAATTCCTGAGTCGTTACCCACACTGGAAGATTGAGTACACCGAAAGCACCTCGGCGGCGATGGAAAAAGTTGCGCAGGCTAACTCACCGCGCGTGGCGGCTCTGGGGAGCGAAGCCGGAGGCGTACTATACGGTTTGCAGGTTCTTGAGCATATCGAAGCTAATCAGACGCAAAACATCACCCGCTTCGTGGTACTGGCGCGCAAGGCAATCAATGTTTCCGATCAGGTGCCAGCAAAAACCACGTTGCTGATGGCGACAGGACAACAAGCCGGTGCGCTGGTAGAAGCTCTGCTGGTACTGCGCAACCATAATCTGATTATGACTAAACTGGAGTCACGCCCGATTCACGGCAATCCGTGGGAAGAAATGTTTTATCTTGATATCCAGGCCAACCTGGAATCACCCCAGATGCAAAAAGCATTGAAGGAGTTAGGTGAGATTACGCGCTCGATGAAAGTACTTGGCTGCTATCCAAGTGAGAATGTGGTGCCGGTCAATCCAGGCTAACGTTTGACAATGCCGGATGGCGCTACGCTTATCCGGCATTCTTTAGCCGATCCTTGTATGACTGATACAACGCATCAGCGTTGCCATCAAGCATCGTATTTATTGGCGACTATCGTTAGCCTGGCGCAACAAAGTACGGCTTTCGTTCTGGAAGCGTTTCGCATAATCACCAAACCAGTGCTCCACCTTACGGAAGCTGTCGATGAACGCTTGCTTATCGCCCTGCTCCAGTAAACCGATCGCCTCACCAAAACGTTGGTAGTAGCGTTTGATCAGCGCAAGGTTACTCTCAGACGACATAATGATATCGGCATAGAGCTGCGGATCCTGGGCAAACAGACGTCCGACCATCGCCAGTTCAAGGCGATAAATCGGCGAAGAGAGTGCCAGTAACTGCTCCAGTTGAACATTCTCTTCCGCTAAATGCAGACCGTAAGCAAAGGTCGCAAAGTGACGCAATGCCTGAATAAATGCCATGTTCTGATCGTGTTCAACAGCACTGATCCGATGCAGTCGCGCGCCCCACACCTGAATCTGTTCCAGAAACCACTGATAGGCTTCCGGCTGGCGTCCGTCACACCAGACGACGACCTGCTTTGCCAGACTGCCGCTGTCCGGGCCAAACATGGGGTGTAATCCCACCACCGGGCCGTCGTGCGCCGCCAGCATCGCCTGCAAAGGACCATTTTTCACCGAAGCCAGATCCACCAGGATGCAGTCGGACGGCAGACGCGGTAATTTGGCGATCACCTGCTCAGTGACGTGGATCGGCACGCTGACGATCACCATGCCAGCATCAGAGACGATCTCCGGCGCACGCTCCCAGTCCTGCTGTTCCAGGATCCGTACCTGATAACCTGACAGGGTGAGCATTTTTTCGAACAGACGTCCCATCTGACCGCCGCCGCCGACAATCACCACCGGTCGCAGAGAAGGACAAAGCGTTTTAAATCCTTTGTCGTTCTCACTGGAGTAAGACTCGCGCATAACCCGGCGCAGCACATCTTCAATCAGGTCCGGCGGCACGCCAAGGGCTTCCGCTTCCGCCCGGCGGGAGGCCAGCATAGAGGCTTCCCGTTCCGGCACGTAGATAGGCAGCCCAAAGCGGCTTTTTACTGCACCGACTTCGGCCACCAGCTCCAGGCGACGTGCCAGTAAACCCAGCAGCGCCTTGTCGACTTCATCAATTTGATCGCGTAATGCGGTCAATTCAGCAACCATAACCAACCTCTTATGCTACACGCGCCGACAGCTGGCCGTTTAAATCCTGGCTAATTTCACGCAGTAGCGCATCCGTCATTTCCCAGCTAATGCAGGCATCAGTTACAGACACGCCGTATTTCATTTCGCTACGCGGCTGTTCAGAAGACTGGTTGCCTTCGTGAATATTACTTTCAATCATCAAGCCAATGATCGAGCGATTGCCATCTTTGATTTGTGCAATCACGGATTCAGCCACGGCAGGCTGGCGGCGGTAATCTTTATTGGAGTTACCATGACTGCAATCTACCATCAGAGAAGGTCGTAGTCCCGCCTGCTCCATCTCTTTTTCGCACTGGGCGACATCTGCCGGGCTGTAGTTCGGCGCTTTACCACCGCGCAGGATCACGTGACCGTCTGGGTTACCCTGAGTTTGCAGCAGTGCAACCTGTCCGGCCTGGTTAATACCAACAAAGCGGTGCGACTGTGCCGCCGCGCGCATCGCGTTAATGGCGGTCGCCAGGCTACCGTCAGTACCGTTCTTAAAGCCGACCGGCATCGAAAGACCGGAAGCCATTTCGCGGTGAGTCTGCGATTCCGTGGTACGCGCACCGATTGCAGACCAGCTAAACAGATCGCCCAGGTATTGCGGGCTATTGGGATCCAGCGCTTCAGTTGCCAGCGGAAGTCCCATATTCACCAGTTCAAGCAGCAGCTGACGCGCAATTTTCAGGCCAGCTTCAACATCAAAAGAGCCATCCATATGAGGATCGTTAATTAACCCTTTCCAGCCGACGGTGGTACGGGGTTTTTCAAAATAGACGCGCATCACCAGGTAGAGGCTATCGCTGACCTCTGCGGCAAGGGCTTTAAACCGACGAGCGTACTCAATAGCCATTTCAGGATCGTGAATGGAACACGGGCCACATACCACCAGCAGGCGCGGATCGCGACCAGAGATAATATCTGAAATGGTTTTACGCGACTGAGAGATTTGCGCTTCTTGCGCCTGGCTCAGCGGGAATTCAGCTTTCAGCTGCTCCGGAGTCATCAGAACCTGTTCGTCGGTAATATGTACGTTGTTCAGCGCGTCTTTTTGCATGATGGTGATCCTGTTTAGCTCGTTTGCGATAGTTGATCCTCAGCGAGGAGGTGATAACGATAACACAACAGGTAAAGATTTCAATCCACAAACCGTAAATTTTAATTTACAGCATGCAATTTAATGACAAAACACGCCCTCCAATGTGTACATTAAAATTTACACCATCCGATATTGAGATCCACTATGCTTAAAAAAACGAGGGAGTACAGGCAATGAAGCAACTCATCAGCACCCTATTTCTATTACTTCTTAGCGGATGTCAGATAGATCCTTATACCCACGCTCCCACATGGACGGGAACCGCCTGGTACGACGCCGGAATACAAGATGCCATTTCGGGGTATGCCGTTAAAGATAATGAAACTCTTGCCGACAACTACAATGACCCCGAAGTCGATCGTACGGAATATCTTAAGGGTTATGCCGAGGGACAACGTAAAATCTGCCAGCCGGATTTTGTTTACGCCAGAGGTTTGACCGGGAAAACCTTTCCCCCAAGTTGTGATACGGTCGAAAATATTGACCAGTTACACAGTGCCTGGCAAAAAGGAGCAAATGAAGGTGCAGCCTCAATAAGATTAAATTAAACAATAGCTTATATTTTATAAATCACTAAGACTTAACTTAAATTACTAATAGCTTTCAACCTGGCATAATGACGGCTTAGTAAAATAATGTTATTTTGTCCTAAATAATCTTGAATGTATTTCGACGTTTTACGGCAAACGCTGGTAGGTAACTATTCATGAGCTATTCTTACCGACTCATACTTCTACTGGCACTGCTCCTGACCGGATTACCGCTGTACGCCCAAAGCGTTACGGAAGAAGCAAAATCTGTACGCGCTATGGTTTCCGGCATCGTCAGTTATACGCGCTGGCCTGCACTGTCCGGGCCCCCCAAACTGTGTATTTTCTCTTCATCGCGTTTTTCCAGTGTCCTGGGAGATACCAGTGCCGGAGCATTACCCTATCTTCCCGTCATCATTCGTACGGAACAAGAAATATTAATTTCGCAGTGTGACGGTTTTTATTTTGGAAAAGAATCCCCTACTTATCAGGTGGAATTAAAGAATAAATATCCGTCTAAGGCATTGCTATTAATTGCCGAACAGAACCCCGAATGCGTTATTGGCAGCGCCTTTTGCCTCATAATTAAAGATGAAGATGTGAGATTTTCCGTAAATATGGATTCCCTTTCACGCAGTGGCGTAAGGGTCAGTCCGGACGTATTAATGCTTGCACGGAATCAGAAGCATGGATAAGGGCCATTCTCCCATAACACGCCCGACGTTTAAGCGGACATTACGGCGTATCAGCATAATCAGCGTTCTGGTAACTATGACGCTGATCTGGCTGCTGCTCAGCATTTCTTCGGTGCTGGCATTGAGACAGTATGCGCAAAAGAACCTGGATCTGACCGCAGCAACTATGACCCGCACGCTTGAAGCAGCATTAGTTTTTTCTGATGGCTTCGCGGCCACTGAAACGCTGGCAGCACTGGGCCAGCAGGGGCAATTTTCCGTTGCAGAAGTTCGTAATAAAAACCAGAAGGTGATCGCCACCTGGCGCTATAACGCGCAGGATACCACTGAAAAAATCAGCGGACTTATCAGCCACTGGCTGTTTCCCCAACCGGTCACTCAACCTATTTTGCATAATGGCAACGTCATCGGCGAAGTACGATTGACTGCGCGCGATAGCGTTATCAGCCATTTCATCTATTTGTCGCTGGCCGTCCTTACCGGGTGCATTCTGTTGGCCTCTGGCATTGCATTAATGCTCACTCGTTATTTACATAATGGCGTCGTGGAAGCCCTGCAAAATATAACCGAGGTGGTACATGATGTTCGTACCAACCGTAACTTTTCACGGCGCGTTTCAGAAGAGCGCATTGAAGAGTTTCACCTTTTTGCCCAGGACTTTAATAGTCTGCTGGACGAGATGGAGGAGTGGCAACTTAAACTGCAGGCAAAGAACGCCCAGCTTTTGCGTACGGCGCTACACGATCCGCTGACCGGCCTGGCGAATCGCGCCGCATTTCGCAGCAGCATTAACGCCCTGATGAATGACCATGCCGCCCACAGCAGCTCCGCACTGTTATTCCTTGATGGTGATAATTTTAAATTTATTAATGATACCTGGGGCCACGCAGCGGGGGATCGGGTCCTGATTGAAGTTGCAAACAGGCTGTCCGAGTTTGGTGGTAATCGACATCACCCCTACAGACTTGGCGGCGATGAGTTCGCTATGGTGCTGTACAGCGTTCACTCTGAATACGAAGTTCAGCGGATCTGCGCGGCACTATCACACGAGTTTAACCGACCTTTTGACCTGCATAACGGTCATCAGGCAAGCATGACACTCAGCATTGGTTTTGCGCTGACGTGGGAACATGCCTCTGCCGAGAAATTACAAGAACTTGCCGATAAAAATATGTATCAGGCCAAAAATTTGCGTTCTGAACGCATTATTAAAAAATAAGGACTTACACATGCTAAAACGTCTATCATCCCCGTTTCTTCTGCTTTTACTGATTTTGGCAGGCTGTCAGGCACCTCAGGGAAAATTTACCCCGGAGCAAATTGCAGCCATGAAATCGTACGGATTTACCGAAGCTTCCGGAGACTGGTCTCTTGGTCTGTCTGACAACATCCTGTTTGATAAAAACGACTATAAGCTCCGCCCTGAAAGTGAAAAGCAGATCCAGGAAATGGCATCCAAACTGGCAGCTACCGGGTTAAACCATGCGCGTATGGATGGTCATACCGATAACTACGGCGAAGACAGCTACAACGAAGCGCTGTCGCTCAAACGCGCGAATGTGGTTGCCGATGCGTGGGCACAGGGCGCCAACATTCCCCGCACTAATCTGACAACGCAGGGACTCGGGAAGAAATACCCGATCGCCAGTAATCAGACGTCAAAAGGTCGTGCTGAAAACCGCCGGGTTGCAGTCGTGATCGCTACGCCGTAAAAGTCCTCAACTGGCTGCGCGCCGCGCAGCCATCCAATTGCAATAAAACAAAAGAATAAGGTCGGAATAAAAAAAGGGCCAGCCTTTCGGCCAGCCCTTTTCTAACAGGATGTCGCTTGCGCGAATCTTAGTTAAGACGCTCTTTGATACGAGCAGACTTACCAGTGCGCTCACGCAGGTAGTACAGTTTAGCTTTACGAACAGCACCACGACGTTTAACAGCAATGCTGTCAACTACCGGAGAGTGAGTCTGGAAGACACGCTCAACGCCTTCGCCGTTGGAAATTTTACGAACAGTGAATGCAGAGTGCAGACCGCGGTTACGAATAGCGATAACCACGCCCTCGAATGCCTGCAGACGTTTTTTGGAACCTTCAACAACCCATACTTTCACTTCCACGGTATCACCCGGACGGAAGGAAGGTACGTCCTGCTTCATCTGCTCTTGTTCAAGTTGCTTAATAATGTTGCTCATAATTTAATCTCTTATCCTGGGTAAACTGATATTTGGGGGTCTCAGACCAGCCCATCATGTTTATGCTGCTGTTGTGCGTGTTCCGTTTTGAACTCCGCCAGCAACCTTGCTTGCTCTTCAGTCAGAGCCAGGTTTTCCAGAAGTTCAGGTCTTCTAAGCCAGGTCCGGCCCAGCGACTGTTTTAAACGCCAGCGACGTATCTCAGCGTGGTTCCCCGACAGTAACACTGCCGGTACTTCCATCTGTTCTAACACTTCAGGTCGGGTATAGTGCGGGCAATCCAGCAACCCATCAGCAAACGAATCTTCGATTGCCGAAGCTTCATGACCCAGAACTCCCGGAATAAACCGAGAAACGGAGTCGATCAGCGTCATTGCCGGTAACTCACCACCGCTGAGAACGTAATCGCCGATTGACCATTCTTCGTCAATTTCGGTTTGAATCACGCGCTCATCTATTCCTTCATAGCGACCACACACCAGAATCAGCTTTTGATTCGTGGCCAGTTCGCTAACGCCCGCTTGATCAAGCTTGCGTCCCTGAGGTGACAGATAAATCACCTTTGCGCCTTCACCAGCCGCAGCTTTTGCTGCATGAATGGCGTCCCGTAAAGGTTGCACCATCATTAACATCCCCGGTCCGCCGCCGTAAGGACGATCGTCCACGGTACGGTGCCGGTCATGAGTAAAGTCACGAGGACTCCAGCTCTGGATGTTCAGCAGGCCATTTTTTACTGCCCGGCCAGTTACCCCGTAATCGGTAATTGCGCGGAACATTTCTGGAAACAGGCTAACGATACCTATAAACACAAGCCAATCCCCATAACGCCGACTTTTACCGTTTATCCGGTGGTTTAAAAACCAGGATCCCAATCTACTTCGATAGTACGAGTAGCGAGATCGACTTTCTTGATAACCTGCCCATCGAGGAACGGTACAAGACGTTCCTTGATACCAAACGCATCTTTCAGGTTTGCCTTAATGACAATGACGTCATTCGAACCGGTTTCCATCATATCGACGACTTTACCGAGATCGTAACCTTCAGTGGTCACTACCTGGCAGCCCATAAGGTCTTTCCAGTAGTAGGAACCATCTTCCAGCGCTGGCAACTGCGAGGAATCCACGACAATTTCGCAATTAGTCAGTAGATTCGCCGAATCACGATCGTCAACGCCTTTCAGCTTGATGATCAGATCCTGATTGTGGTGCTTCCAGCTTTCCAGCTGTACTTGCTGCCACTGACCCGCCTTCTGGATAAACCAGGGCTGATAGTCAAAAATGCTTTCGGCGTCTTCAGTGGAAGAAAACACTCTGAGCCAACCACGGATACCGTAAGAAGACCCCATTTTCCCCAAAACGATGGGTTCCACAGGAGCCTGCGCGGCGAGTTGCTTGCTCATCATGACCACCGTGACAGATTAAGCTGCTTTGTTTGCTGCTTTGATCAGCGTAGCTACGCGATCAGAAATAGTCGCGCCCTGGCCAACCCAGTGAGCGATGCGATCCAGATCCAGGCGAGTGCCTTCTTCTTTTTCGCTAGCGATTGGGTTAAAGAAGCCAACGCGCTCGATGAAGCGACCGTTGCGTGCATTACGGCTGTCGGTAACAACAACCTGGTAGAACGGACGCTTTTTAGCGCCGTGACGAGCTAAACGAATAGTAACCATAACATCCTCTTGTGTGAATAAAACACCCAGGCCCCATCGAGGAACGGAGCCCGGGTGTCATATTAAAAGCCCGAAAATTTTACTGATTTCTGGGAAAAAAGCAATCAACATGTGATGAGGCTTTATACCAGGGCGTTACCATTGCAGCCAGTTTGGCGTCGGCGTGCGCGCAGAAAGCGGAACGTACATGCAGTACGTGAGCATTTCGAGCCCACCCCGACGTCAAAAAGGCAAATTAGGTAGCCCGATATATTTATCTACCAGGGAAGCCTGGCGGCATCATACCCTTCATGCCACGCATCATCTTCGCCATACCGCCTTTCTTCATTTTCTTCATCATGCGCTGCATGTCGTCGAACTGTTTCAGAAGGCGGTTTACGTCCTGTACCTGCATACCGCAGCCGGCAGCAATACGGCGTTTACGGGAACCTTTGATGATTTCCGGCTTAGCGCGTTCTTTCATCGTCATCGAGTTGATGATGGCTTCCATACGCACCAGCACTTTATCGTCCATCTGCGATTTCACGTTGTCTGGGATCTGCCCCATGCCCGGCAGCTTGCCCATCAGGCTTGCCATGCCGCCCATGTTTTTCATCTGGTTGAGCTGCTCAAGGAAATCGTTGAGATCGAAGCCGTCGCCTTTTTTCAGCTTGCTGGCTAATTTCTCTGCCTGCGCGCGGTCAACCTTGCTTTCGATATCTTCGATCAGCGACAGCACGTCACCCATGCCGAGAATACGCGAAGCAATACGATCCGGGTGGAACGGCTCCAGCGCTTCGGTTTTCTCGCCGACGCCGAGGAATTTAATCGGCTTGCCGGTGATATGACGAATAGAGAGCGCCGCACCACCACGAGCATCACCATCAACTTTGGTCAGCACGACACCGGTTAACGGCAGCGCTTCGTTGAAGGCTTTTGCGGTATTCGCGGCATCCTGACCGGTCATGGCGTCGACCACAAACAGCGTTTCAACCGGCTTGATAGAAGCGTGGACCTGTTTAATTTCGTCCATCATCGCTTCATCAACGTGCAGGCGACCGGCGGTATCCACCAGCAGCACGTCGTAGAATTTGAGTTTGGCTTCTCTCAGCGCGGCGTTAACGATATCGACCGGCTTCTGGCCAACATCCGACGGGAAGAAGTCCACACCGACCTGCTCGGCCAGCGTTTCCAGCTGTTTTATCGCCGCCGGGCGATAAACGTCCGCGGAGACCACCAGCACTTTCTTCTTGTGCTTCTCACGCAGGAATTTCCCCAGCTTACCGACGCTGGTCGTTTTACCCGCCCCCTGCAGACCAGCCATCAGCACAACGGCTGGCGGCTGTGCAGCCAGATTCAGGGTCTGGTTTTCTTCGCCCATTGCCGCAACCAGTTCGTTACGGACAATCTTGACGAACTCCTGACCCGGCGTCAGGCTTTTGTTAACTTCATGACCAACCGCTTTCTCTTTTACGCGATTGATAAACTCACGCACTACCGGCAGCGCTACGTCAGCCTCCAGCAGCGCCATGCGCACTTCGCGCAGCGTCTCTTTAACGTTGTCTTCAGTAAGGCGTCCACGGCCACTGATATTGCGCAGCGTGCGCGACAAACGATCGGTTAAATTATCAAACATTGTCTCTCGCCTGGGGTGGAAACGGTCGGTCGCGACAGCGACACATCAACAGAAATTTGTCGCAGTATAACATGAAGCCGCCTTTGTTGTTATGCAACGGTTGGAGCAGCGGTCACGTAACGCTATACTGCTTTTCTTTATCACTGGCCAACTGTCGACACCTATATGCCCGTTTTTGCTCTGCTCGCCCTTGTCGCCTACTCAGTCAGCCTTGCGCTGATTATTCCCGCTCTGCTGCAAAAAAACAGCGGCTGGCGGCGTATGGCTATTCTCTCTGCGGTCGTCGCGCTGGTAAGTCATGCTATCGCCCTGGAAGCGCGAATTCTGCCCGGCGGTGAAAGCGGACAAAACCTGAGTCTGTTGAACGTCGGCTCACTGGTTAGCCTGATGATCTGTACGGTAATGACTATCGTCGCTTCCCGCAATCGTGGCTGGCTATTGCTGCCCATTGTCTACGCCTTTGCGCTGATCAACCTGGCCTTCGCCACGTTTATGCCGAACGAGTTCATCACCCATCTCGAAGCTACGCCGGGCATGATGATTCACATTGGGCTATCGCTATTCGCTTACGCCACGCTGATTATCGCCGCACTCTATGCGCTGCAACTGGCATGGATCGACTACCAGTTGAAAAACAAAAAACTGGCCTTCAGCAATGAGATGCCGCCGCTAATGAGTATTGAGCGGAAAATGTTTCATATCACCCAAATTGGCGTGGTTCTGCTGACGCTCACCCTGTGCACTGGCCTGTTTTACATGCATAACCTGTTCAGTACCGAGAACATTGATAAAGCCGTTCTCTCTATCGTGGCATGGTTTGTCTATATCGTTCTGTTGTGGGGGCATTACCATGAAGGCTGGCGCGGACGTCGCGTCGTATGGTTTAACGTCGCAGGCGCAGGCATTCTAACGCTGGCCTATTTCGGCAGTCGTATCCTGCAGCAGTTCGTGAGTTAAATCTTTAAGGAACCCTACGTGGAACACATCTCCACCACCACGCTCATTATCACGCTTCTCATCATGGTGGTCATTTCCGCCTATTTTTCCGGTTCTGAAACCGGAATGATGACCCTGAATCGCTATCGTCTACGTCATCGGGCCAAGCAGGGGAATCGTCAGGCAAAACGCGTTGAAAAGCTACTTCGTAAGCCGGACCGCCTGATAAGCCTGGTGCTCATCGGTAATAATCTGGTGAATATTCTGGCCTCCGCGCTCGGCACCATTGTCGGTATGCGCCTGTATGGCGATGCGGGTGTCGCTATTGCCACTGGGGTACTGACGTTTGTCGTGCTGGTTTTTGCCGAAGTACTGCCCAAGACTATTGCCGCGCTGTATCCAGAAAAAGTCGCCTATCCGAGCAGTGTACTGCTGGCTCCACTGCAGATTCTGATGATGCCGTTGGTGTGGCTACTCAACACCATCACGCGGCTACTTATGCGCATGATGGGCATCAAAACGGATATCGTGGTGAGCGGTTCGCTGAGTAAAGATGAACTGCGAACGCTGGTGAATGAATCGCGCTCGCAAATTTCACGCCGTAACCAGGATATGCTTCTGTCAGTGCTGGATCTGGAAAAAGTCAGCGTCGATGACATCATGATCCCGCGTAACGAAATCATCGGCATTGATATTAACGATGACTGGAAGTCAATCGTGCGTCAGCTTTCGCACTCTCCACACGGCCGTATTGTGCTGTACCGCGACTCGCTGGACGACGCCATCAGTATGCTGCGCGTACGTGAAGCCTGGCGATTGATGGCAGAGAAAAAAGAGTTCACCAAAGAGACTATGTTACGTGCCGCCGACGAAATTTATTACGTCCCGGAAGGTACGCCTCTCAGCACCCAGCTCATTAAGTTTCAGCGAAACAAGAAGAAAGTGGGTCTGGTTGTCAATGAATATGGCGATATTCAGGGGCTGGTCACGGTCGAAGATATTCTGGAAGAGATTGTCGGCGACTTCACCACTTCAATGTCACCCACGCTTGCCGAAGAGGTAACGCCGCAGAATGATGGCTCGGTGATCATTGACGGCAGCGCCAACGTTCGTGAAATCAATAAGGCGTTTAACTGGCACCTGCCGGAAGATGACGCACGTACCGTGAATGGTATTATTCTTGAAGCGCTGGAAGAGATCCCGGTTGCTGGCACGCGTGTGCGTATTGGACAGTACGATATCGATATTCTCGACGTGCAGGATAATATGATTAAACAGGTGCAGGTATTGCCGGTCAAACCGCTACGGGAAAGCGTGTCGGACCAGTGAGAATAATTCAGGCCGGTTAGCGCGTGAGCATTACCCGGCCTGAAGGCTGATTAGCCTTTGGCTTTCGCCACAGAGACCATCGCGGCGCGGATGGTACGTCCGTTCAGGGTATAGCCTTTCTGCATTACCATCAGCACATTACCGGCAGCAACGTCGTCAGACTCTACCATTGCAATTGCCTGGTGCACGTTCGGGTCCATCGGCACATCGATATCCGCAACCACCTGTACACCAAACTTCGCCACGACATCCAGCATTGACTTACGGGTCAGCTCAATACCTTCAACCATCGCCGCCATAGCGTCATTATCTTTATCCGCCACTTCCAGCGCGCGGTCCAGGCTATCCAGCACCGGCAGCAGTTCGTTGACGAATTTTTCCAGCGCAAACTTATGCGCTTTTTCTACGTCCAGTTCGGTACGACGACGCAGGTTTTCCATTTCCGCTTTGATACGCAACACGCTGTCGCGCTCGCGAGTTTCGGCCTCAGCAAGCTGAGCTTCCAGATTCGCAATTTTTTCATCGCGCGGATCCACCTGCTCAGCAGAAGCGTCTGATTCAACCGCCTCAACTTCTTCGTGCTGATCCATGATAATTTCTTCCGGGGCTTGCCCCTCAGGCGTTTTCTGTTCTTTACTACTCATGAATTTCTCCGCGTTTTTTTCGCATTCATCTCGCTAACTTGGCTTATTATGGGGATCAGATTCAGGGATTCAAGGGAAGTACTCACATTGTCACTAATCTTCGTTACAAGGACCTCGAGAAAATGAACAAACATTTCAAGTGTATTGGCATTGTGGGGCATCCACGTCACCCCACTGCACTGACCACACATGAAATGCTCTACCGTTGGCTGTGCACCAAAGGTTATGAGGTTATCGTTGAGCAACAAATCGCCCACGAACTGCAGCTGAAAAATGTGAAAACCGGCACGCTCGCAGAAATTGGCCAACAGGCAGACCTCGCCGTGGTAGTCGGCGGCGACGGCAATATGCTGGGCGCCGCACGCACCCTGGCACGTTATGACATCAAGGTTATTGGCATTAACCGCGGCAACCTCGGTTTTTTGACCGACCTTGACCCAGACAATGCCCAGCAACAGTTAGCTGACGTGCTGGAAGGCCACTACATCAGCGAAAAGCGCTTTTTACTCGAAGCTCAGGTGTGTCAACAGAATTGCCAGAAGCGCATTAGCACTGCCATCAATGAAGTTGTGCTGCACCCCGGGAAAGTGGCGCACATGATTGAATTTGAAGTCTATATCGATGAAATTTTTGCCTTCTCCCAACGTTCAGATGGGCTGATTATCTCGACGCCGACCGGCTCTACCGCCTACTCGCTCTCTGCCGGAGGCCCAATTCTGACGCCTTCTCTGGATGCCATTACGCTGGTACCCATGTTTCCGCATACGCTTTCCGCGCGACCGCTGGTGATCAACAGTAGCAGCACCATTCGCCTGCGCTTTTCTCATCGCCGTAACGATCTGGAGATCAGCTGTGACAGCCAAATCGCCCTACCTATACAGGAAGGTGAAGACGTATTGATTCGCCGCTGTGATTATCATCTGAACCTGATACATCCAAAAGATTACAGCTATTTCAACACATTAAGCACTAAGCTTGGTTGGTCAAAAAAATTATTCTAATTTAACGCTAACCTCTTTACTGTATAAAAAACCAGTTTATACTGTATGAAATCACAGTTATGGTTTTTCATACAGGAAAACAGCTATGTTGGCACAACTGACCATCAGCAATTTTGCTATCGTTCGTGAACTTGAGATCGATTTCCAGAACGGAATGACCGTTATCACCGGTGAGACCGGTGCGGGTAAGTCCATTGCCATTGATGCTCTCGGTTTGTGTCTGGGCGGACGCGCAGACGCAGACATGGTGCGTGCAGGCGCCATGCGAGCCGACCTCTGCGCCCGTTTTGCCTTAAAAGATACCCCCGCAGCCCTGCGCTGGCTGGAAGAGAACCAGCTTGAGGAAGGCCGTGAGTGTTTGCTGCGTCGCGTTATCAGCAGCGATGGCCGCTCCCGTGGGTTTATTAACGGAACCGCCGTTCCGTTATCGCAGTTGCGCGAGCTGGGCCAGTTACTTATTCAAATCCATGGCCAGCATGCGCATCAGCTCCTGACAAAATCAGAACACCAAAAATCCCTGCTTGATGGTTACGCCAATGAAGCGTCTCTGACCCAGGAAATGGCTGCGCGCTACCAACTGTGGCACCAAAGTTGTCGTGACCTGGCGCATCATCAGCAACAAAGCCTGGAACGCGCAGCCCGGGCGGAATTGTTGCAATACCAGTTAAAGGAACTGAACGAATTCAATCCGCAGCCGGGTGAGTTTGAGCAAATTGATGAAGAGTACAAGCGCCTGGCTAACAGTGGGCAATTGCTCACCACCAGCCAACAGGCGCTGGCTATCCTGGCTGATGGTGAAGACATCAATCTGCAAAGCCAACTGTACACCGCAAAACACCTGGTCACTGAACTGGCAGGCATGGACGGCAAACTTTCAGGTATTCTGGATATGCTGGAAGAGGCCACCATCCAGCTCAGCGAAGCCAGCGACGAGCTGCGCCACTATTGCGATCGTCTGGATTTAGACCCTAACCGCTTGTTCGAACTCGAACAGCGTATCTCCAGGCAAATCTCGTTGGCGCGTAAACATCATGTTGCCCCTGAAGTGCTGCCACAGTTCTATCAGTCGTTGCTGGATGAACAACAGCAACTGGACGATCAGGCCGACTCGCTCGAAACCTTAACCCTGGCGGTGAACAATCACCACCTGCAGGCGCTGGAAACGGCAAAAATGCTGCACCAACAGCGTCAGCATTATGCGCAGGAACTGGGGCAACTTATTACAGAGAGCATGCATGCTCTCTCGATGCCGCACGGTGTCTTTTGCATTGATGTGAAATTTGAGGAGCACCATCTGAGCGCAGACGGTGCCGACCGCGTGGAGTTTAAAGTGACCACTAACCCAGGTCAGCCGTTACAGCCAATTGCGAAAGTCGCTTCCGGCGGGGAACTGTCACGTATTGCGCTGGCTATTCAGGTCATTACAGCACGTAAGATGGAAACGCCTGCGCTAATTTTCGATGAGGTGGATGTTGGTATCAGCGGCCCGACGGCTGCGGTAGTGGGTAAAATGTTGCGACAGTTGGGCGAGTCAACGCAGGTAATGTGTGTTACTCACCTGCCGCAGGTTGCGGGCTGTGGTCATCAACATTTCTATGTCAGCAAAGAAACAGATGGCGCGATGACGGAAACACACATGCAGCCGCTTGATAAACGCGCTCGCCTGCAGGAATTAGCCCGTCTACTTGGCGGTAGCGAAGTGACGCGCAATACCCTCGCAAATGCAAAAGAACTGCTGGCGGCATAAACTTTTTTACCTTGTGAAGGTCTGAGTTCAACATAAAATCGCCGACCGACCCGACAGCAAAAGGTTTTAAAGTGGTGAAAGGTCTATTATCATCGGCATATTACATATGAGCCGCGTACTGCTCGGGCCCGAAAAGGAATCAAATCACTATGCGCTGTAAAACGCTGACTGCTGCTGCAGCAGTACTACTGATGTTGACTGCAGGCTGTTCCACTCTGGAGCGAGTGGTTTACCGCCCTGACATCAACCAGGGAAATTATCTGACACCTACCGATGTCGCTAAAGTGCGCACGGGTATGACGCAACAGCAGGTTGCTTATGCTCTGGGTACACCAATGATGTCCGATCCTTTTGGCACTAACACCTGGTTTTATGTGTTCCGTCAGCAACCTGGACATGAAGGCGTAACCCAGCAAACGCTGACGCTGACCTTTAACAGCAGCGGCGTATTGACCAACATTGATAACAAACCCGCTTTGACCGATAACAAGTAGGTTTGAGAGATCAAAAAAAGGTGCTCAATGAGCACCTTTTTTATTGTTTGTTACTTTTTAGCGGATTTCTCTGCTCGCTGTCTGCGCAGCTCTTTTGGGTCAGCAATCAGTGGCCGGTAAATTTCCACCCGATCGCCGTCATGCAGAACATCAGCAAGCTTTACCGGACGGCTGTAGATACCCACTTTATTTTTACTGAGATCGATATCGGTACGTAATTCCAGCAGCCCGGAAGCGCGGATAGCCTCTTCCACCGTTGCGCCCTGCTGCAGCGTTACGCGCTGTAAATACTGTTTCTCGGGTAGCGCGTACGCCACTTCAACGACAATTTTAGCCGACGCTGACACTGTAAACCTCTTTCGCGCGAACCGTGAAGGCCTGCACCATATTTGAAGCCAGTTCTTTAAAGATACGGCCAAACGCCAGCTCGATTAACTTATTGGTGAACTCAAAATCAAGGTGGAATTCAATACGACACGCTTCATGACTCAGTGGCGTAAACTTCCAGCCGCCAATCAGCTTCTTGAACGGCCCATCGACCAGATGCATCAGAATGCTCTGATTACTGGTCAGTTGATTGCGCGTGGTGAACGTTTTACTGATCCCTGCTTTCGAGACATCCACAGCGGCCGTCATTTGTCCCGGAGTCGACTCCAGTACGCGGCTACCGGTGCAACCCGGCAAAAACTGAGGATAGGACTTAACATCATTCACTAGCTGATACATCTGTTCCGCACTGTAGGGTACTAAAGCGGTCCGGCTAATCTGAGGCATAACAATTCCCATCAATATCAATCACACAAATAATACCATTTATCACCCGCTAAAAAAAACGCTATAGCCTAACTCGTGCTAAGATAGCGCCTTGCGCCCCGCTGGATGAAATGGGGTGTTTTTCGATTCCAGATTACCTATACTGAGCGGCATTATGACGAAGAAAAAAGCACACAAACCTGGCTCAGCCACAATCGCGCTAAACAAGCGCGCACGACACGAATACTTTATTGAAGAAGAGTTCGAAGCAGGACTCGCCCTGCAAGGTTGGGAAGTCAAATCCCTGCGCGCGGGTAAAGCCAACATCGGCGACAGCTATGTCATACTCAAAGACGGCGAAGCGTTCCTGTTTGGCGCCAACTTCACGCCGATGGCGGTGGCCTCAACACACGTGGTATGCGACCCCACTCGGACCCGTAAACTGTTGTTAAACCAGCGTGAACTCGACTCCCTGTATGGTCGTATGAATCGTGATGGTTATACCGTCGTTGCGCTTTCGTTGTACTGGAAGAATGCCTGGTGCAAAGTGAAAATTGGCGTTGCGAAAGGTAAGAAACAGCACGACAAGCGCTCTGATGTGAAAGAACGCGAATGGCAGTTAGATAAAGCGCGTATCATGAAAAATGCTGGCCGCTAAACGCTACTCCCCTGTGACCAGTCTCCCCTCCTGAGACTGGTTCTTATTTTTTAGTTATCGAAACCCACACAATACATTCACCGCGTTTATAGTTTATTTATGCTGAATCGTTCAGATATGAAATAAACCCCCTGTCATTACCGTTGCGGTCTATAGTCCAATAATATAAAAGTTCAAGACCATAGCATTCATATTTCCATTTATTTAATAACACTATTATTACTATTGTTTATTATATTGGCATTCATTTCAATGAAAACAAACCCATTTAAATACAATTAGTTACCATAAAAACAACCGTTAAAAGCAAACTAAAAAGTATCCTTTCCAAATGACTAATTACTTTTTTAATATGGATAAGTTGCAGAATACTTTCTTTCTGACTATATCATCTAATACGAAAGAACTATTCAGCAGAAAGGGCCCGGACGTATTTAATCAATAAACTAACATCTATGTGACCTAATCAATGAAATTACATGTGTAAATTCATCTTTATGATGAACTGAGCCTCTGTCAGCTCATTTTCCCAGCGCGCTGTTGCGGATTAATACTCCCGGCATGCCATCAGGAGTGAACATATGCGTCTACTCGCCGTTGTATCAAAATTAACTGGCGTTTCCACAAATGTTGAAGCCTCTGAAGTTACGCTCAGTTCACCTTCTATCGTGAAACTGTCTGTGTCGCGTGAGGAGGTGAGTCAACTCACGCGCGTTAATCAGGATCTGGTTGTCACACTCCGCTCAGGTGAAACCATCACCATTAAAAATTTCTACCTCGGAAAAGGTGAAGCGCAAAACCAACTTGTTCTGGAAGACAGTAATGGCGCACTGTGGTGGGTTCAGGATACTGACGGAGCATTCCATTTCCAGCACCTGGACGATCTCACACCGCTGATGACGGCCGAAGGCAGTCATGAAGGCGGCGCCGTCTGGCCGTGGGTTCTTGGCGGGATCGCTGTCGCTGGCGGGATTGGCCTCGCTGCGGGTGGTGGCGGCGGCGGCGGTGGCGATAATAACGCTGGGAACGGTAATGCCGGGAACGGGAACGGCAATGGTAGCGGCGGCAATGGCAACGGCGGCAACGGCGAAGGTAACGGTAACGGTAACGGTAACGGTAATGGTAATGGTAATGGTGACGGTGACGGTGATGGCGGCACACCGCCAACGACAACCCCTAACAGGCCTGACGTCCCCGTTATCACCAGCATAATCGATAACCAGGAGCTGATTACTGGCCCTGTCAATCAGCAGGAATCCACCAACGATAATACGCCGACACTCCAGGGCACCGGCCCCGCGAATGCCACATTACATATTTTTGATAACGGCGTCGAAATAGGCCAGGTCACAATCGATGCCAACGGCAACTGGTCGTTTACGCCATCCTCTCCTCTGGCAGACGGCACACACCAGTTTACCGTCAGCGCTTCAAACGGTGCTGGCAGCAGCGGCATGTCTGACAGTTGGGAAATTATTGTCGATTCGCTTGCCCCCGACGCCCCCGTGATCACTCAGGAAACCGACAATGTCGGTTCCATTACCGGCTTTATCGCCAATAACGGCGTAACCGACGATGCTACGCCGACGCTCACTGGTACAGGCGAAGTAGGTAGTTTCATCAGCATTTCTGATAACGGCATTCTGATTGGCATGGCCCGGGTGGATGACAATGGGAACTGGACATTTACACCGGACATTCCGCTCAGCGATGGTGTTCACAATCTGACGCTGACGCAAACTGACGCCGCAGGTAACGTGAGCGCGGAAACGCGCGTGCCGACATTCACCGTTGATACCACCCCGCCTGCAGCCGCAGTCATTTCCTCCGTTAATCCGGAAGGTACAACGGTAACCGGTAGCGCTGAGGCGGGAAGCCTGGTCATTATCATCGGCAGTAATAATCAGGTTTTGGGTTCAACAACGGTCGATCAAACCGGCAATTTCTCCATCGCGATTTCGCCCTCACAGACGCACGGTGAAACGCTGATCGCGAAAATTCAGGACCAGGCAGGCAACATCGGGCCAGATACCTCTTTCAATGCCACCAACTCTGGCTACCCGGGCGTGCCCGTTATCGTCAGCATAATGGATGATTTTGCACCCTCAACCGGACCATTGAGCAATAATCAGGCCACCAATGATAATACCCCCACGCTCTCTGGCACTGCCGACGCCAACAGCACGGTGACTATTTACGACAACGGCACAATTATCGACAGCGTACTGGCTGACGGTAACGGTAACTGGACATGGACTTCCAGCTCCCCGTTATCAGATGAGCTACACGCCTTCAGCGCCACCGCGACAAACCAGTCAGGTACAGGAGGCATGTCACCAGCGTTCAATATCAACATCGACACCCAGCCACCGTCGCCACCTGATGATCTCAACGTATCTGCGGATGGGACTGTCGTCACCGGAACGACCGAACCAGGCAATACCGTGGTTATCACCGGCAGTGGCGGAACTCAGATCGGCAGCGGCGTCGCCGGAACGGACGGCTCATTTACCATCACCATTAACCCACCACAGACCAATGGCGAAACCATTGAAGCCATCGCAACCGATCCGGCAGGAAACCCAAGCCTGCCAGAAACGGCGCTTGCACCAGACATTACCGCGCCACAGCCCCCAACAAACCTGCTAGTTAATGGCACTGGCGACCAGGTCACCGGCAAGGCCGAACCCAACAGTACGGTCAATATTCTGGATCCAGATGGCAATATCATTGGTACGGCAACTGCCGATACGGATGGGGATTTCACCGCAACGCTGGTTCCGCCGCAAACCAACGGCGAGACCCTTACGGCAAATGCGACCGACACCGCAGGCAACAAGGGCGACGACGCCTCTGTCAAAGCACCGGACACCACCGCACCTGATGCGCCAACCGGCGTCACCGTCGCCGGAGACGGCGGTTCTGTAAGCGGACATGCTGAAGCGGGAAGCACCGTCACCGTTAAAGACAGCAACGGTAACCCGATTGGCATAGGCCAGGCTGACAGCGGCGGCAATTTCACCGTGTCTATCGCGCCGTCGCAAAAGAACGGCGAAACGGTAAACGTCACCGCAACGGACAGCAGCAATAACGAGAGTCAGCCTACCTCCGCGTTGGCTCCGGATATCACTGCACCAAACCAGCCAGTTATTATTGCCGTTACTGATGATGTTGACGATTTCACTGGCCCCATCAATAACAATGGGTTAACCAACGACGATAAACCGAAAATTGAAGGCATCGCCGAAGCAGGTTCGCGGGTCAAAATTTATGATAATGGCACCCTGCTTGCGACCGTTAACGCTGATAACAACGGTAACTGGAACTATACGCCCACCGCAGCACTAAGCCAGGGCGCGCACGTATTTACGGTGACGGCAACAGACGCTGCCAACAACACCAGCAGCGCCGCCAGTTGGAAAATTATTGTCGATAGCATCGCCCCAACCGTTCCAGTAATAACGTTGGTTAACGATGATGTTGGCAGCATTACGGGCAACGTTGCAAATAACGGTTGGGTCACCAACGATAACACGCCAACCCTCTCGGGTACCGGTGAACCAGGTTCACTGGTGAGCCTGTACGATGGCAGTCTGTTGATGACGGTTATTCTTGTCGACAGTTCGGGCACCTGGAGCTATACCGTTCCGGGAAATCAGGTGCTCAGCGACCGCACTCATCAGTTTACGGTATCGGCAACCGATGCTGCCGGTAATGTCATCACCTCACCCACAGTGGTCAGCGTTACCGTAGATACTCAACCGCCAGGCGATCCTGTCATTTTGGCTGCCACCGACGACGTTGGGAATGCGCCGATCGATCTGCCTTCCGGAAGCCGTTCAAACGATACCTTACCAGAGCTGAAAGGAACCGGAATAGCCGGTTCTACAATCACCCTCTATGAGGGTTCCACGCCAATTGGCACCACAACGGTTTTACCCGCCGGCACCTGGAGTATTCAACTCAGCCAACCGCTCAGTGAAGGCGCACACAATTTATCCGCTATCGCCACGGACGCTGCAGGCAACGCCAGCAATGCCGGGAACTTTACGCTGACGATTGATACCACCCCACCAGTTGCCCCGGTTATCAGCTCTGCAGAAGGTCTGATTGGGACAAATCTACAAACGCTGAGTAACGGCAGCAGTACCAAGAGCTCGAATCCCGAACTCTCCGGAACCGGCGAGCCCGGCGCGAAGATTACGATTTATGATAATGGCGGTTCTATTGGCACCGTCACCGTACAGCCAGACGGCTCCTGGACATTTACCCCAACCTCACTCGCCGACGGGCCGCATAAATTTACCGCCACGGCGACTGACGTCGCGGGCAACACGGGGATCCCGTCGGCAAGCTTTACTCTGACAGTAGACAATACGCCTCCCGCACAACCAGCCGCGCCAATCATTACCGACGATGTGGCTCCGGTAACGGGTGTGGTCACTAATGGCAACACCAATGACACCACGCCAACCTTTAGCGGCACGGGGAACGTCGGGGATCTGATTACCCTCTATCTTGCCGGTACTCCCCCATTGCAGGGAACAACAACAGTAGGTGCAGACGGTACCTGGAGCTTCACTCCGTCAGCACCGGTTGCTCCTGGTAGTTATCAGGTAACTCTCACCGCAACCGATCCAGCAGGCAACGTCAGCCTGCCATCTAACGCCATAACACTGAACATCGACACGACGCCGTCTGCACCACCGGTGATCATCGCCGCCAACGATAATGTCGGTGATGTCACGGGCGACCTTGCGCCAGATGCCGTGACTGATGACACCACACCAACCATTCGCGGTACTGGCACAGACGGGGATACCATCACCCTGTATAACGGGGGGACGGTGATCGGTACTACAACGGTGGCTGGTGGAACCTGGAGTATTACGCCAGGGACTGCGCTGGCGAACGGAAGCTACACATTAAGCGCCACCGCAACCGATCCGGCAGGTAACATCAGCAACAATTCAAACAGCATTTCGTTTACGGTTAACAACACGAAGCTGACGTTGCCGCAGGTAACGGATATCCAGGATAACGTTGGAATCTTTACCGGTTCGCTAACCAGTGGCAGCGTCACGGACGATACCACCCCGACCATTAGCGGGACCGGCACACCGGGCAGTACAGTGTTAATTTTCGATGGCAATAATCCCGTCGCAATTGCTACGGCTACCGTTGCTGCTAACGGCACCTGGAGTGTGGATGTTCCCCTCACGCCGAACGTCACTCACACACTGACGTTCGGCGCAGTGGATGCCGCAGGTAACTCACTGGCTGCAGATAACCCGCTGACGTTGATTGTCGATACGCAGCCGCCTGCAACGCCTACGGTTACCAGCGTAGATCCTAACGGGACGCTGGTAAGCGGTACGGCCGACGCCGGCAGCACCGTGATTATTCGCAGCGGTAACACCATTCTCGGCCAGGGGGTGGCAGACGGTTCTGGTAACTTCTCTGTCACCATTTCGCCAGCGCAAACAACCGGTCAGGCGCTCAACGCCATCGCTCAGGATACCGCCGGAAATCAAAGTGATCCGACAACGTTTAACGCCGCTACCTCCAGCGTTCCGCATCCACCGACTCTTGAGATCGTTGATGACATCGCGCCCATCATGGGGGTGATTGGCAACGGTAAAACCACCAACGACACCTTACCGCTGCTGCAAGGGACCGCCACTGCTGGGGCATCGGTGACTATCTATCAAAATGGCGCATCCATCGCCACGGTAACCGCCGATGCCGTGTCTGGCGCATGGAGTTATCAGCTACCCACTGCGCT
The DNA here is from genome assembly GCF_030336655.1 of Citrobacter sp. Cb041. Lineage (NCBI taxonomy): Bacteria > Pseudomonadati > Pseudomonadota > Gammaproteobacteria > Enterobacterales > Enterobacteriaceae > Citrobacter > Citrobacter sp. Cb041. The sequence goes on from NZ_JAOWDD010000037.1 coordinate 31,655, forward strand.
GACTAACGGCATAACCTATAACTTCACGGTTTCACAAACGGTGGACGGTACCCCAAGTGGTCTGTCGCCCAACTACGCAATCACCATCGACACCACGCCCCCGCAGGTGCCAACTATCACCAGCATTATTGACGATATTGCCCCTGGCACCGGATCGTTGGATAAAGGGCAAATTACCAACGATTCACGCCCAACGTTTAACGGAACCGGCGAAGCGGGGGCAACCATCACCCTTTACGATAATGGCATCGCTTATGCCACTACCACGGTAAACAGCAACGGATTCTGGAGTTTTACCCCGACCGCTCCGCTGGGAGAAGGCGACCATATCTTTACCGCTCGCGCAACAGATGCCGCAGGCAACCAGGGAGATCCATCCGGTGATTTCCAGATCATTGTCGATACCCTGGTGCCGAATGCCCCCTCTATTGTGACAGTCACGGACAACGTTGGTGCGATTCAGACCCTGACCTCCGGGCAGTTGACCAACGATAATACTCCAACGCTTGCTGGCGTTACCGAGGCGGATTCGATTGTTACCATCCGCGATAACGGGGCGGTCATCGGCACAACCATCAGCGATGAAAACGGCAACTGGAGCTTTACGCCTGCGCCTGCCCTCGGTGAAGGCAGCCACTCGCTGACTGCCACCGTCACAGATGCCGCGGGCAATATCAGCCCGGCAACGCCGCCGTTTGTGGTTGTCGTCGACACGCTACCGCCAGCGGCACCGACCATTACCTCCGTAATTGACGATCAGCCTGGCAATACAGCGCTGACCAACGGACAGTTGACGAACGATGCACAGCCTACGCTGAACGGCAAAGGCGAAATCGGTACCATCATCACGATCCGTGATAACGGCGACGCCATCGGTACAGCGCAGGTGGACGAGTCAGGCAACTGGCGCTTCACACCGGATGCACCGCTGGGACAGGGACAACATATATTCACCACCGTTGCCACCGATCAGGCAGGTAACTCCGGCGGAGTATCATCATCGTTTACTATTGAGCTGGACTCAGTTGCCCCGTCAATCCCAGTCATCAGCTCAGTTCAGGACAGCACCGCACCGACAACAGGCCCGATAACCAACGGGCAGACCACGAATGAATCCCGTCCGGCCCTGAGCGGCACCGGTGAAATTGGCGCGACCATAACCGTCCTGAGCGATGGTCAGCCCATCGGCACCACCACCGTTGGGGCTAACGGCACCTGGAGCTTAACCCCAACGGATGCACTCAGTAACGGCCCGCATACGCTGACCGTCACCGCCACCGACAGCGCCGGTAATACCAGCCAGCCATCCAATAGCTTCACGCTTATCGTGGATACCGTGTTGCCTGGTACGCCAGCGATTACTCAGGTTGCAGATGATGTCGGCCCGCTGATCGGTAATCTGAACAACGGTCAGGCCACGAACGATCCACTCCCGACGCTTAGCGGCACGGCTGAAGCCAATGCCACGGTAAGAGTTTACGATAACGGATCGTTTATCGGCTTTACCTCAGCGGATGGCACGGGCGCCTGGAGCTTCACGCCAGGAACCGAGCTTGGCAACGGTAACCACGCGCTGACGGTGACAGCCACCGACGCAGCCGGAAACGTCAGCCCCACGTCCGCTGGATTTAACATCGTTGTTGATACCGTCGCCCCGCTTGCGCCAACGATTATCCAGGCTTTTGATGACATGCTACCGGGAACCGGAACGCTGTCGAGCGGGGCCTTTACCAACGACACCCGTCCCGTACTCAACGGCTCGGCGGAAGCCGGTGCCCGGGTAGCCATCTACGATAATGGCACGCTGCTGGCAACGGTAACTGCGGCGATAGACGGCACCTGGGAATATCTGCCTGCCGCGCTGGGTAACGGTCAGCATGTGTTTACCGCTATCGCCACCGATGCCGCCGGAAACGTAAGTCCCACCTCCGGCGGGTTTATTATTAATGTCGACACCATTGCGCCATCCGCCCCGCTGCTGGTCTCAGTGGTGGATGATATCGCAGGCGGCGTGTTCAATGCGGCGCTCAACAACGGACAACTGACCAACGATGCGCGCCCGACGCTGAACGGTACCGCCGAGGCAGGCAGCACCGTCAGCATCTATGATGGAAGCACCCTGCTGGGTACGGCGCTGGTGCAAAGTAATAACAGTTGGTCGTTTACCCCAACTACGCCGCTGACGAATGGATCGCACACCTTCACCGTCACCGCGACAGATGCGGCTGGCAACACCAGCAGTGCGACGGCAGGCTTTAGCGTGGTGGTCGACACCACAGCGCCGACGCAGCCTTCAATCAGCAGCATTATTGACGACGTCGGGCCAAACACCGGGGCGATTGGCGCTAATCAGCCAACCAACGACGCACGCCCAACGTTAAACGGCACCACAGAAGCCAACGCGCGTGTCGATATTTACGATAACGGCAGCTTTGTCATCAGCGTGACGGCGGACGGCAGCGGCAACTGGAGTTACACCCCAACCACCGCGCTGGCACAAGGTACTCACTCCTTTACCATCACCGCAACGGACAGTGCGGGTAATACCAGTGGCATATCATCTGCGGCAGCGATCGTGGTCGATACCGTCGCCCCGGGCATTCCTACAGGGCTGGCGGTAAACGCCAACGGTACCACGCTCACCGGCGTTGCCGAGCCAAACAGCACGGTCATTATTACCTCCAGCGGTGGAACGGTGCTCGGCACGGCAACCGCCAACGCCTCCGGTAATTTCACCTTCACGCTGAACCCACCGCAAATCAGTGGGCAAACGCTGCAGGTCAGCGCCCAGGATGCCGCAGGCAACATTGGCACGGCGGGTAACGTTCTGGCACCGTTTACTGGCGTACCGCCTGCGCCGGTTATTGCCAGCGTACTTGATGACGTCGGTACGATCACGGGGCCCGTCGCCCCCGGTAAAACAACCAATGATACGCTGCCAACGCTCAGCGGAACGGCGCAGGCTAACGCCATCGTCAGCCTGTACAACAACGGCGTGCTAATGGGCACCACGACCGCAGACGGTAACGGCATCTGGAGCTTTACCCCATCCGGGGCGCTCAGCGAAGGTAACCACGCGTTTACCGCCACTGCAACAAACGCCAACGGCGCAAGCGGGTTGTCCAGCTCGTTCAGCGTGATTGTGGACACCACGCCACCGACCGCGCCAACGATACTGATCAGCGCCGATGGCGGCACCGTCAGCGGCGTCGCCGAAGCGGGAAGCACGGTCACTATCTCCCTGCCCGGCGGCACCAGCGTGACGGCAATCGCCAACAGCAGCGGTGTCTACAGCGTCAACCTGCCGGTTCGCCAGATTGAAGGCCAGTCGCTGTCCGCCACGGCGACCGATGCGGCGGGCAATACCTCATCGCCGACAAGCGCTATCGCACCGGTATTGCCACTGCTGGCTGAAGACAACGTCACCAGTCTGCCGCTGCAAACCGATGTTATCGTCAGCACCGATCATCAAAGCGATTATGGTTTCCTGCTGGTTAATGCGTTGGGGAATGTCGCCAACGTGTTGGGGAACGATACGGCAAGCGTTAATTTCAGCATCGCTTCTGGCGGCAGCGGGTCCATTACGATCAATGCCGCCGCGACCGGCGTGGTGCTGTCCCTGTTAAACACGCTGGAGATCGTCATCCAACGCTTTGACACCTCGCTGAATGCCTGGGTAACGGTGGTGGATACCGGTAAATCAGACTTTGCCAGCTTGCTCACCCTGGGCGCCTCGGGCGTAACGCTCAATTACGGCGGACTGACTGGCGGTGATTACCGCGTGGTCAGTTACAACACCAACCTGCTGGCGACCGGGGCATACACCAGCCTTGATGTCTCGGTGGTAAAAGCCAGCGCAGGGACCATCATCGGCGGTACCACGGAATCCGGGAACATCATCACGGATACCGATCCCGCCAACGGGCAGGATAATGCGCCTTCCGGCACGTTGGTCACCTCCATCACCGACGGTAACGGCAACGTCGTGAATATCCCGGCGGGCGGCATTGATGTGCAGGGGAAATACGGCATCCTGCATATCAATCAGAACGGTAGCTACACCTATACCCTGACCAATACGTCAATCTCGGTGTATGGGCGCTCCGAAAGCTTCACCTACACGCTGACGCATGGCAGCGATCACTCCTCGGCAAAACTGGTGGTAACGCTCGGTCAGGCTCCAACCACCAGCACGGTAACCGCGGCAGACGATGCAGCAGTGCTGACTTACGGAACGCAGGTCATCGCGGTTGACCACTTGCCATCACAACAAACCGGCTTCACGCTCGCCAGCGTCGGACTCGGCAATGTGCTGGACGTCAGTCTGGTCAACGGTCTGACTAACCCGATTAAGTTCAACGTTGACGATGGCGCAACCCGCACGCTGACCGTACAGGCGAATGTTCTCGGCGTGACGCTTGGCGGCTTCGATCTCTATGTTTATCGCTTCAACGAGTCAATTCAGCAGTATGAGCAGTACCGGGTACAGCCAAACTGGGTCACTGCCCTACTGGGCGGAAGTTCGTCAGCGTATACCATTACGCTACCGGGTGGCGATTATCTGTTCCTGCTTAACGCTTCCGGCGGCCTGACGCTGCTGACCAGCTATACCCTGAATATTCAGGCCGATCACACCTACGCCGTCGACAGCCTGAGTGCGACAACCAATGGCAATCTGCTGGTCAACGACTCGGCTCCGGCCAATACCGTTATCACCGAAGTAAACGGTATCGTCGTTAACGGGACGGGCACTACCACTATTAATGGGCAGTACGGCACGCTGACTATCGATGCGAAGGGGAACTACACCTACACGCTAAGAAGCGGACTGGGTGCAGACGGTATCAACACCCCGGACAGCTTCGTGTATAAGGTCAGAGCACCAAACGGCGATACCGGCAGCGCCTCGCTGAATATCAAACCAACGCCGCAGCCGCTGGACGCCGTAAATGACATCAGCAGCCAGATGGCGGTAAGTACCGTTCAGGATTCTGCTGCATACGGAAGCGGCGCGCTGGGAACAGCGACAATTCCGACGCTTGGGAACAAAGCAACCGGTACAGGTTCGTTTGATATCGCGACAAATGACGTACTGAAAAGCGCTACGCTCAACTTCAACATCGGCACGCTTATCACCGTCGGTACGCTGGGCATTGCCTGGACAATCACCGGTCCCGACGGATTCTCGCTTTCTGGCTCTGTACCCGCCAGTTCCATCAGCCTGTTAGGCAGTTCAATTGCCATCTCGCTGGGTAATGCCGAGCTGGCCGCAGGCCATTACAACATCAGCTTCACCGGAACAATGGGAGGACTAGCAGTTGGCAACGTCAGCATTACGCCAAACGTCACGGGCACGACATGGCACCTCAATACCTATGACGTTAACGCCACCACGGTGAATGGCAATATTTTTGATGGCAGTGATGCCGCCGGCGCGCACGATCAGCTCTCAACCGTCCATACCCAGCTCACCGTCACCGGCTTTAACGGCAGTACTGCCACCCTCAATCCGGCCAGCAGCGCCAGTAGCGCAATAATTCAGGGTCATTATGGATCACTGACCATGAACCTGGATGGCTCATACATCTACACGCTGAAGCCGGGTGCAACCGTAGCATCGATCACCAGCAAAGAGACCTTTACCTATACGCTTAACGACCAAAACGGGCATACGGACACCGCTACGCTGACCATCAATATGAATCCGCAGATGGTAAGCACCGCACAGCATGAGGTGATCACCGGATCGGTCTACGGCGATACGCTGATTTATCACCTGCTCAACGCCAACGACGCTACCGGCGGCAACATTAGCAATGGCGCTACCGACAACTGGACCAACTTCTCGCTGGCCCAGGGCGACAAAATCGATATCGGCGACCTGCTGGTGGGCTGGAACGGGCAGAACGCTACGCTCGGCAACTACCTCACCGTGACCACCAGCGGTAACAACACGGTGATTGCTATCGACCGCGACGGTACGGGCAACACTTATCACTCAACCAATCTCATAACGCTGGAGAACGTACACACCACGCTCGATGAGCTGGTGCAACAAAATCACATTGTGCCCTGAAGCTAACGCATAACGTTAAAGTGCCATAACTACAGCCCCGGATGCCATGACGTCCGGGGCAATAACAGTCGTCGCTGCCGTATTTTGTAAGGGATAAACTATGAGAAATGTCGCGCCTGTTGCCTTACTGCTGGCATTAACGCTCTGTACCCTGCGGGTGAATGCCGAAGATGAACCGCAAATTATTACGCCGGAAGGCCTGGCCACCAGCCAGAGGCTGCCCTCGCTGGACGGCGCGGTTGCCGATCTGCCGCTAAGCGCCGCCGCCCCCGGCAGCCTGACGCTCAACGACGCAGTGAGTCGCGCCGTGAGCTGGCATCCTTCTATTCGTGAATCCATCGGCAAACTGCTCTCACAAAATGAGCAGATCGATGTGGCGAAATCAAAATATTACCCGCAGGTTTCTGCCGGGATGAATAACGGTTACAGCAATACTTACACCGATCACGGCTTTAGCCCGGCCCTGGTTATTTCAGTGTCGCAAATGCTGTACGACTTCGGCAAAGTGGCAAGCCAGGTCCGTGCTGAAACCGCCGGATCTGCACAACAGCAGGCGAATGTATTACTCAGTATTGATACCATCGCCCACGCAACCGCCAACGCGATAGTCCAGGTGCAGACGTGGCAGCAAATGGTGGACGCCGCTGAAGAGCAGCTCAGCGCCTTGAACGGTATTGGTCGGCTGACCCGTCAACGCAATGATGAAGGGGCAACCTCGCTATCCGACGTGGTGCAAACCGATGCGCGTATCGAGTCTGCACGTTCTCAGTTGGCGCAGTATCAGGCCAATCTCGACAGCAGCAAGGCAACGCTGATGAGCTTCCTCGGCTGGAACTCGCTTAACGGCATCAGCAACGAATTTCCGGTCAAACTGGACAGCAGTTGTGATGTGGTCAAACCGGACGATAAGCTGGTTCCCGCGGTGCTGGCGGCATGGGCGCAGGCGAATGTGGCCCAGGCAAATCTCGATTACGCCAACGCGCAGATGACGCCCACTATCTCCCTGGAGCCGTCGGTTCAGCACTATCTCAACGACAAATACCCCAGCCATGAGGTGCTCGACAAAACCCAGTACTCCACGTGGGTAAAAGTCGAGATGCCGCTGTATCAGGGGGGCGGACTCACCGCCAGACGCAACGCCGCCAGTCACGCGGTAGAGTCTGCACAGTACTCCATCCAGCGTACCCGACTTGAAGTGCGGCAGAAATTACTGGAATCCCGCAGCCAGGCGATGAGCCTCGCCACTGCCCTGCAGATCCTGCGTCGCCAGCAACGGCTGAGTGAACAAACGCGCGAGCTTTATCAACAGCAGTATCTGGACCTCGGGTCACGCCCACTGCTCGACGTGCTTAACGCCGAGCAGGAGGTATATCAGGCCCGTTTTGCTGAACTCCAGACTCAAAACCAGCTGCGCCAGCTCCAGTTGAACTGCCTCTATAACACCGGCTCGCTTCGCCAGGCGTTCGCCTTAAATAACCGCAGTATTCAATCGGTGGAGATAAAGCTATGAGCGACGTCGATACACATGCGGAAGATGCGATTGGCGAACACGCCCTGAGCCAGTGGGCGCTGGCGATGACGCATATTGCCAGCCACTATCGCGTTGCCTGTTCGCCCGGCGCAATCCAGGCCAACGCCCCGTGGTTTGCGGGAAAAAGCCGAGCTATGGCCCTGGCGCAGCTGGCGCGTCAGGCAGGGCTGTCATTTCATGCGCTGGATACCGCCACGCAGGCATTCGGCCAGTGGCGTCTGCCGGTGGTGGCGGAACTGCGCGACGGCCAACTGATGGTGATAGAACATTTCAACGGTGAAGATGCGTTGGATGTTTTTATCATCGCCGAAGAGGGCCAGCGTAACCGACTCACAGTTGCAGAACTTCTGCCGGAGATCGTGAGCATTACCGCGCTGCGCCCGCTGTCGGCGCTGAAGGACAGTCGGGTAGACCGCTATATTTCGCGCTTCAAGCCCGACTGGATGCGCGAACTGGTGTTACAGGACATCCGCCCTTACCTGCCGGTCATGGTTGCCGCCTTTCTGATTAACGTCCTGTCGCTCGCCGGGATTATCTTTTCGATGCAGGTCTATGATCGGGTGATCCCCGCCCAGTCTTATCCAACGCTGTATGTTCTCTCCACCGGCGTTCTGGTGGCGGTGCTGTTTGGCTTTTTGCTGCGCGAAGCGCGTACCCACATAATGGACCTGCTCGGCAAACGCGCCGATATGCGCATTTCCGATCGCGTGTTCAGCCACGCATTGCGGCTGCGCAACAGCGCTGTTCCCCGCTCGACGGGGAGCTTTATTTCTCAACTGCGCGAGCTGGAACAGGTTCGCGAGATGATCACCTCCTCGACCCTGTCGACGATTGTCGATCTACCGTTTTTCTTTTTGTTTATCGTGGTGCTGGCCTTTATCGCCCCGCCGCTGGCGTGGATAGCCCCCGTCGCGGCCCTGCTGATGATCCTGCCTGGTTTGCTGTTACAGAAGAAACTGGCGGTGCTCGCCAACCAGGCAGCGCATGAATCCACCCTGCGCAACGCGGTGCTGGTCGAGAGCGTTCAGGGGCTGGAAGATATCAAGCTGATGCAGGCGGAAAACCGCTTTTTACAACAGTGGAACAGCTACATCCGTATTACCGGAGAGTCCGGGCTGCGCACGCGCAAGCTGACTCAGGGGCTGATTGGCTGGGGCATGTCGGTACAAAGCCTGGTCTACGCCGCCATCATTATGTTCGGCGCGCCGATGGTCATTGAAGGCACAATGACCACCGGGGCGGTGGTGGCCGCGTCGATGCTCGGTTCCAGAATGATTGCCCCGATGGCGAACCTGTGCGGCGTGCTGGCCCGCTGGCAACAGGTCAAGGCGGCGAAGATGGGGTTAGACAGTATCATGCAGCTTCCCACCGAAACGCAGTACGATGAAGACCGGGTGCATCAGGAGATTTTTCACGGCCATTATCTGTTTGAAAACGCGCACTTTCGCTACCACAGCGACGATCAACGCGTTCCGCTGCGCATCTCACGTCTGGAGGTCATGCCCGGCGAACGGGTGGCGATCCTCGGGCGTAACGGCGCCGGGAAATCAACACTGCTACAGGCCATGGCGGGCGGCGTGGAGATTATCCAGGGCGATGTCCGACTCGATAACCTGAGCCTGGCGCAGATCGATATGGCCGATTTACGCCGCAATATCGGTTTTCTCAGTCAGAATGCGCGGCTGTTTTTCGGTACCCTGCGCGAAAATCTGACACTCGGCGCACCGCATGCCAGCGACGCGCAGATCTTCGAAGCGCTGGAGGTGAGCGGCGCGGCGGCTTTCGTTAAACAACTCGCCAAAGGGCTGGCGCACCCCATTATGGAGGGCGGCAACGGTCTGTCCGGTGGACAACGGCAGTCGATCCTGCTGGCAAGAATGCTGCTGCGATCGCCCAATATCGTGCTGCTCGACGAACCCAGCGCCTCGCTGGATGAACATACCGAACGAGAGTTTATTCAGCGCCTGAACCAATGGCTGGGCAACCGAACATTGATTGTCGCCACCCATCGTGTACCGGTTCTGGAGCTGGTCGAGCGCGTAGTGGTGTTAAAAGAAGGTCAACTGGTCATGGATGCCCCGAAAGCGCAGGCGCTGAATGCGAGCCGGGCACCAGCCCCTACTCACGGTCGGGAGTGGAAAAATGAAAACCAATCCGCATGACGCTGCCATGGACGACCTCGATATCCGCCGCGAGCACCGTTTTTCCGGGGCCAGCCGCATTATTCTGCTCAGCACGCTGCTGTTTGCCGTCCTGGGTATCTGGGCGTATTTCGGCAAGCTGGATGAAGTCTCGACCGGCAGCGGGAAGGTAATCCCCAGCTCGCGCGAGCAGGTCTTGCAGTCGCTGGATGGCGGCATTCTCGCCGAGCTCACGGTACGCGAGGGAGATAAAGTACAGGCTAATCAGATTGTCGCGCGCCTCGACCCCACTCGCTCTGAGTCCAACGTTGGGGAGAGCGCCGCCCGCTATCGCGCCTCACTGGCTTCCAGCGCAAGGCTCAATGCCGAAGTTAACGATCTGCCGCTCGTGTTTCCCGCTTCACTACGCGCCTGGCCGGATCTCATCGCCTCCGAAACGCGCTTGTATAAAAGCCGCCGCGCGCAGCTCGCTGATTCTATGGCAGAACTGCAGGATGCGCTGGTCTCGGTAAATAAAGAGCTGGCCATAACCCAACGGCTGGAAAAAAGTGGTGCCGCCAGCCACGTTGAAGTGCTGCGTCTGCAACGACAAAAAAGCGATTTAGGATTAAAAATCACCGATCTGCGCTCACAATACTTCGTGCAGGCTCGGGAAGCGCTGTCAAAAGCCAATGCCGAAGTGGATATGCTGGCGGCTATTTTGAAAGGACGCGAGGATTCCGTCACCCGCCTGACCGTGCGCGCGCCGATGCGCGGTATTGTGAAAAACATCCAGGTCACTACCATTGGCGGCGTTATCCCGCCCAATGGCGAGATGATGGAGATTGTACCGCTGGACGATCATCTGCTGATAGAAACCCGCCTGTCTCCGCGCGATATCGCGTTCATCCACCCCGGCCAACGGGCGCTGGTGAAGATAACCGCTTATGACTACGCGATTTACGGCGGTCTGGAAGGCGTAGTCGAAACTATTTCCCCGGACACTATTCAGGACAAAGTGAAACCGGAAATATTCTACTACCGCGTGTTTATCCGCACCCATCAGGACTTCTTACAGAACAAACTGGGACGCCATTTCTCCATCGTACCGGGAATGATTGCCACAGTGGATATAAAAACAGGTGAAAAAACCATCGTCGACTATTTAATCAAACCGTTTAATCGCGCAAAAGAAGCGCTGCGCGAGCGGTAAATCCTTGAGGATTAGGGGTTGCGGGGGCTGGTCACACGTGTCACAAGTCTGTTATACTTGCTCTAACACATTGGGGCTGATTCTGGATTCGACGGGATTCGCGAAACCCAAGGTGCATGCCGAGGGGCGGTTGGCCTCGTAAAAAGCCGCAAAAAAATAGTCGCAAACGACGAAAACTACGCTTTAGCAGCTTAATAACCTGCTCTGAGCCCTCTCTCCCTAGCTTCCGCTCTTAAGACGGGGATCAAAGAGAGGTCAAACCCAAAAGAGATCGCGTGGAGGCCCTGCCTGGGGTTGAAGCGTTAAATCTAATCAGGCTAGTCTGGTAGTGGCGTGTCTGTCCGCAGGTGCCAGGCGAATGTAAAGACTGACTAAGCATGTAGTACCGAGGATGTAGGAATTTCGGACGCGGGTTCAACTCCCGCCAGCTCCACCACTTTTTAGTAAAATGACGTCTACTCAAGTCTACAAAGGCCGCATCCCACAAGGGTTGCGGCCTTTTTCATGTCCAGTGAAGTCTACTGAGAATTGCTAGAAACTACTTGTTATGACACCCTGTTTAGTACCCCGACCATTCAGGCTACTAAAAATGGGATACTAAAAATGGCAAGAATCGTTACTAAGCTCAACGACACTCAGATCAAGAAGGTCAAGGCAACAGACGATAACAAAGAGATAACTCTGTATGACGGCGATGGCTTGATGTTGAGAGTCAAACCCAGTGGCAAAAAAATATGGTACTTCAACTATCAAGTGCCAGTGACCAAAAAACGAACAAAAACAAAGTTAGGAAACTACCCCCATCTTACCCTTGCTCGTGCAAGAGCTATGCGTGATGAATACCTGTCTTTACTTGCAAACGGCATCGACCCACAGGTTCATAATGAAAAAGTGGCTAATGACCTGAAAGATGCTACTGAAAATACATTGCAAGCCGTTGCTGAACGCTGGTTAGAAGAGAAGAAGAAGACAGCAGGACTCTCGCAAGACCATGCTAACGATATCTGGCGTAGTCTTGAACGGAACATCTTTCCAACGCTGGGGGATGTCCCAATTAAGGAAATCCGCCCCAAAATGCTCAAGCAGCATCTAGACCCAATTGAGCAACGTGGTGTTCTTGAAACTCTACGCCGTATCATTTCTCGCCTGAATGAAATTTTTCGCTATGCTGCCACTGAAGAACTTATTGAGTTCAACCCGGCTGACAATCTCGCTCAGCGTTTCAGTAAGCCTAAAAAGCAGAATATGCCCGCCCTACCACCCGATGAACTACCCCGTTTCATGGTAGCTTTATCTAACGCATCTATACGGTTAGAAACTCGTATGCTGATCGAGTGGCAATTGTTGACATGGGTAAGGCCCGGTGAGGCTGTTCGTGCTCGTTGGTCCGATATTGATGAAGAGAACAGATACTGGAACATTCCAGCTGAGTTCATGAAGATGAAACGTCCTCACAAAGTGCCGTTGAGCAAAGAAGCTCTTCGCATACTTGAAAACATGCGCCCTATCAGCGGTCATAGAGAATGGGTTTTTCCCAGCATCAAAGCTCCCCTCAGTCATATGCATGAGCAAACAGCAAACGCCGCCATAATCAGAATGGGATTCGGTGGTGAACTGGTAGCTCATGGTATGCGGTCTATCGCCAGAACAGCAGCAGAGGAGTCAGGTAAGTTCAGAACGGAAGTTCTTGAGGCCGCCCTCGCCCACTCAAAGAAAGATGAAATCATCGCAGCTTACAACCGTGCCGAGTATTTAGCAGAACGAGCAACACTAATGCAATGGTGGGGAAGTTACGTTCAAACACAAAGGGTTAAGGCTTTAGCTGCATGATAATAGCAACGCAGTATTAGTTCATGGCAATTTCCGTTGATTGAACAGGCCAAACAGGCTATCCCACACAGCAGTGACCATCTTCTATTCTAATGACGAGACCAGCTCAAAGACATCTGGACTGGTTCCGCCGTGATGGCTGTGAGTAATCTCTAGCGGTGAGGGTTGACTGACGGATAGATGAATCAGCTTGCAAAAAATATTTTTGATGCAAATCCATGCGTTACAATGCATTATTCTTACATAGTCATAATGATAAGAGAGTTCTAAGCATCTCTCGGTCGATTTACGTGGAGTTAAAAGTGATCAGAATTTCTATAAGAATCCTCAGCTTAATTGGAGCTTTATGCGCTCTAACCGCTGGCTTTTTATTGAAAAATAACGCATTTTACTTTACATCACTAAGCTTATTTTTGGCATTTTTGGGAACGTTTGTAAAAAGCCAACAGGCCAATTCCGATGCCAACATCCATGTAACTCAGAAAGGCGGGGCGCACTCGACTAACACCCAAACCATATCCTTTGGGAGTAAACCCGGAGATAGCGATAAATGAATGAAATAACTCAAAAAGGTGGATTCCGCTCAACTAATACTCAAAATATTTTCAATAATTCATCATTGGATATTGTGCGCTCACCTTCTATTTTTATGAATTTAGTTTCTATCATTTCATCCGGTGATTACTTACATGGGAATGATTCCTCGGATGATTATTCATCTTATGATATTGATGAAAAAATAGATTATAATGATGTAGTAAAATACAGAGATAAAATTGAAGATTATTATCTCTACAATAGTATGATAGAGAAATCATATGTTTCACTGAACGAAAAAATTCCAACTGCTAGAGAAAAGGCCTTAGTTCGCATAAATTCCTGCTATAAAGACTGCGTAGGTGATATAAAGTTCAAGAACAAGGAAATCTTGAAGAAAATAATTAACAAAGAAGAAAGAAAAAAATTCGAAAGAGATCTTATAAAAAATAACTCAGATAATATAATAGCTTGTGTTATTGAACATGTTAGACAAACATGTATTACCTCCATAGATGCAGGAACAGTAACAATAGAAGAAATAGAAATGCATGCCGAGTATATTGTCTTCCATGCTTTTGTAGAATGTAAAGTTCTGGAGAAACCAGCATGATTCTGTCTAATAGCATAAGACCTCAATATACTATTTACTTTCTCGGAGCAAAATTGATACAGTGCATACAAGAGCAAGCGTCAACTACCCTTGATAGCATTGATTTATTTGATAAATTCAAAGATAAAATAACATCAAAAATAACGTTTGTACAATATATGTACACACTAAATTGGTTGTACCTTCTTGACTTGATAGAGCTAAATGAAAATGGAGATATTGTAATATGTTTCTAAAGGAGCTTGTTGTCACTTCGCCTTATTTAGGGGAAATCAGAAGGATTTCATTTCATAAAGGTGTTAACCTGATATTAGATAAAAGCACCACAGATCTATCAGGGACTGGTAATAGCGTTGGTAAAACAACTGTTTTAAGATCTCTGGATTTTTGTATGGGAGCAAAACAAGAATCTTTCTATACAGATCCAGAATTTAAAACAACAAATGTACTTATAAAAGACTTCCTAATTGATAATGAAGTTGAGTTCAAGCTAACTTTAACGTTAAGTAAAAATGATGAATTAACAATCAAAAGAAAAGTATTACCTGAACCCAAAATATTTTGTAAGATTGACGATAAAGAATACAACAGCCTCAAATCTTTCTGTCATGATTTGAAAATTGCACTATTTTTCAGTGCGGCAGATAAACCTAGTTTGCGTCAGATAATGAGCAGAATCATTCGTGACACCTCTGATAAAATGTCTAATACATTAAAGACATTGTATAATAAAACATCAAGTGCTGAATATGAAACTTTAAATCTTTTTCTATTCGGATTTGAAAACCCTTCAATACTTTCAGAAAAACAAACTACAAATAGAAAATTAAAAAAATTAGAGTCTGAGCTTATCATTCTAACAAAAATAAGATCAAAAAATTCATTAGAACAATCTCTTGAAATTATAAATCGAGATATCGGCGAACGGAATAATGCAATTGAAAACTACGATCTAGGTGAGTCTTATGAGTCACAAATGAGAGAGCTAAATTCTATAAAATTAGAAATATCAGCTTTATCTCTAGATTTAGCATCTTTACACATGAAAAAGAGCTTAAATTTACAAGCTATTGATGAATTACTTCAGCAACAAGATAATTCAGACCCTAATGATTTAAAAGCTCTATACTTGGAAGCAACAAATAGAGTTGAAAAATTAAGTAAAACATTTGAGGATGCATTAAA
Source organism: Citrobacter sp. Cb041 (assembly GCF_030336655.1). Lineage (NCBI taxonomy): Bacteria > Pseudomonadati > Pseudomonadota > Gammaproteobacteria > Enterobacterales > Enterobacteriaceae > Citrobacter > Citrobacter sp. Cb041. The sequence goes on from NZ_JAOWDD010000037.1 coordinate 46,760, forward strand.
CTTCCACAACCAAATGATCCATAAAAAGGTTGAGTTTATTAAATCACAAATGGATCGGGTAAACGAAAAAATAAATAACAAGAGTGAACTGCTGACAGCTTGGCTAACAAAGGAATCCAGTATCCTTAAAGAATTATCAAGCCTTGGCAGCCTAAGCGACTTACAGTTGCTCCAAAAAGAATTAAATAAACTATACGAAAGCAAAGGAAGTTTCGAAAGCTCATTGGAGCAAATAAAAGCGTATGAATTAAAAATAAGCAACCTTACAGAAAAAATAAATGAAATATCTATTAAAATTAATAAAGCAATTGATAATTTCGACAATAGAGTAAAGATCTTCAATAACTTTTTCTCAATATATACAAAGAAACTTTATGATGAAGAATTTATTTTAACATTCACAGAGAAGAATGGTGTATATGATTTCAAGGTTGACCCAGTTGGGGTCGTCGCTTCAAAAGGAAATCTAGGAGATGGTAAGAAAAAGGCTCAAGTTTCAGCTTTGGATCTGGCATACTTATCCCTTCAAGCTGAAATAAAATCTAAATCTGTCAGGTTCGTTGCACACGACGGGATAGAGGCCATACATCCCAACCAAATAAGAGTGTTATTTGATATTGCATCATCAATTGATGGCCAATATATCCTTGCAATATTGAGTGATAAATTATCTAGCATCGAAAAAAAATTTATTACTGAACATACAATCTTAGAACTTAGTGAAGATAACAAGTTCTTTAAAATATAATCACTCACCCTCAACGACTTAGAAGGAATAATGCAAATTAGTACAATTTTTTCTTTAAAAATAAAATATGATTTGCTAGGTTTTGGGCGGAGGAGGCATTAGCCACCTCCCCACTAATAAAAATAAGCTGGATTATTATCTAAAAGGCTGCTATTAGCTGACACTCCTTTCCCCGTTGCTGTTTCCTATAAAAGAGCCAGAGATAGATAATAGCATTTATATTTCTATCCTATTCACTCTGGATCGCTCGGCTCACAGCTTATTGGGGCGCTCGGAACATCAACATAGGATAAAACACCTACCATTTAAATAAATCATAAGATTTTACATGTCAAGATAAAGCATAAAATTATATAGAAGTTTATCACGGCTATAGATACTTCACTTCTGCCTCCCAACCATATCCTCAAGAAATCTTTTTCCTCTTAATTTTAACCTTGCTTTATCTTCAATGCTAATATGCGAAGATTGTAATATCAATCCTAATATTAACTCTTTATCCACCTCTTCTACTTTACAGCCCACAGCTTTAGCTACTTCAGCACCAAGGATGATCTTCAGGCGTGTCTCCGCTTGCTTGGACAGCGATTTTTCTTTACTTTTTAGTCTATTCAAACGCATCTGCGCTGAAGCTATTTTTTGGTTAATTGTTTTTTCTGTTCGTGGTTTTCTGTTTTTATAATCCGTATTCATAATTACTTTTCCTCTTAGTTATTAAAAAACTGAAATACAATTAAAAAAGGAAAAGGTCAAACTATAGGATGAAAATTTCAAACAGAACCACGCAGCGAAAGATGATTTTTTCAAACAATCACCTGCTGAACAGGCTTGCCCTGTTAATAATTGGATTCATCCAGAAAAAATGGCGTTTTGGTTTTTAAAATGATATTTCAGTAAGATCAAAATAAAATCACGCAACACATACGAGTGCAATCACTAGCATTAATTATCTGATACTCTCCGCGTTACTTATTTTATTAAATCAATGAAAACCATTTTACCTGTTGATTTTAAACTCTTATTTTTTGTCTTAACCTGTGAATTATGCAACACATAAAAGCATTTGTTATTTTCACTATTTTATCTTAATTCCACTTTCCCGCCTGACGGCGGGAGACTAATTTAACTATTTTTGCCCTTACGGGCGTTCTCTAAAACCAAAATACCGAATATTATTACTCTACCTCAACCGTTTATCCGATTTCACCCTCATTAATTTCACAGACTTTAAAACTAGCGTTATTATTTAAGTATGGAAAAACTTTAAACATTGTCGTTATTTTTAGCTCCTTTAGGAGATATAAAAATAAAGCAATGCCCACCTATACACTCACTTCGTGAGCGTGTGGGGTCTACCGACGGTTGCCTGCCGCAGGCTAACACCGTTTCCTTCGGAAATAAGGTCAACGTCAACACCAGAGTTTTTCTTACGAAAAACTAAAACCATCTGGGTCGCATTTGAGATTTATATTTTGGTTTGATATTTAATTTTATATTGAGGTTGTTTTTATTGTATGGCTATTTTTCATCTGGATTTTAAAATTGTGAAACGAAGTGAGGGCAGATCTTCCGTTGCGAAGGCTGCTTATCATGCTCGCTGCAGAATCACAGATGAAAGAACAGGTGATACCTATGATTATAGCCGCCGTACTGATTTATACGGACATTTCATATTAGCACCTGTTAATGTTCCAGAACATATTGTTAAAGATTCTACAGCATTGTGGAATGAAGTTGAAAGGGTCGAGCGCCAGCAAAATGGTCAAACAGCCCGTTATTTCGATGTCGCCATTCCTGCCGAGTTAAATAATGATGAAAAGAAAAAACTTGTCCTTGAGTATTGTCAGAAAAATTTCGTTGATAAAGGTATGATTGCTGATATCGCTTTCCATGATCTCGATAGCGACAACCCACATGCTCACGTTATGTTGACGTTAAAAACCATTGGCCCGGAAGGGTTTGGTAAAAAAGAAAGAAGCTGGAATGACAGAAAAATGTCTGTGTTGTGGCGTGAATCATGGGCATCTATGGCGAACAGCTACCTTGCTGCTGCTGGTTCGTCAGAACGTATTGATCATCGTTCCCTTCAGGCCCAGCATGAAGAGGCATTAGAAAAAGCAGCGGTTGCTCTGGATAATGAAGAAAAAGCGCTATGGCTTGCTAAAGCCGCCGAAACAAACCGCCCTGCAATGAAACGTATCCACAGTGCCAAATGGCGTAATAAGGCGGCTCAGGAACAAAGAGCTGCAGAACAAGCTGTTCGTTATGCTGCCAAACAAGAAGCGGTTGAAGTCTATAAGACATTCAGGGAACTTGATCTTGAAATCGTTGTTGATGTTAGAAGCTTTACGATTACACATCTTGCTGAACCAGAAGAAATTGTATTACCAGAAACGCGCTCCGGTACTTCTACTGTTGAGGGGCAAAGACCTTCATTGGTAGCGCCAGCTCCTAATACTCGTATGCGCGGAGTTAAATCTTACCGTGATAAAACAAAAGTCAGTAAGGTCGTTGCTGGTAAGAAACCATCAGTCAGTATTTCTGATTCTGGAACAAATACTATCCTGAAAACATCCTCCTCTCAAAACCCAAACAGGGCATCCAGAAGCGCCCCTGAACGTGTTAAGAGGACACAGGCTATTCCACGTCAGGATAATATTTTTAAACGCTTCACAACTCTTGTCATAGATTTTTTCAAGCAGAAGTTTGTATGGGCTAAAGCAAATAAATCCCAAATTGATCTTATCAGTGAAGAACATGATAAACGTATTGCTGAAAACTACGTCTTTGACGAGGTATTAGGCCGTCATATCTCTCGCACTGAATATGAGAAAAAAGCCAAGTTTAACCAAGATGACTATAAACCAACACCGGATGAGATCAGCCGTTTCCCAAACCGCCCTAAGAACGAACAGCCGGAAAGCGATCATCGCATGGATCTCATACCACATGCCAGCAAAGATAAAGCCCCACGTATGAGGCCACCGGGATATAGAAAATAAAAGGCCAGATTTATGCCAATGAATTTCAATAAGAAACATCAAAGCCGATTTCCATCGGCTTTATTAAGTAATATAAATATATTTTACCAATCTTCTCTTTCTTTTTTCTCAAGAGCATCCCGATAACGCTGCTGCTCAACAATACTCAGATTGGGATCAGACAGAACACTCCGCCCCTTTACAGCAATATCGTAGTCAATTTGAGATTGTGTTTCATACTCTTTGGTCGGTTTAGAATAATCAGGTTGCGATGCAGATGACGGTGCAGAATAACCAGAATATGTTTTACTCCCAGAGCAACCGATATAAGCCAACAGACTGGCAAACAGGAAGAACAACGTCCACACCACATTGTATCCATTAAGCGTATATCCACCTCCATTCACATCTGAAAACACGCCATTAAATCTGACAGCATAGACAATAAGGAATGATGAGAGGATAACAGCCCTGCTTTTCCCGACAGTTAAATGCTTACGCACAAATTTTACCGTTGGTACTAACGTGACCGCAAACAGCACTATTGCAGCTAACACCAGCCATACTGGAAACAGCCCGTATTTTTGCGTGATATTCTGCGATAGCGTCACAAGGGACAGCACCAAGAAAGCGTTAAGTAGAAAAAGTCTGATCGCAATAGATATCTTCACGTTCTTTTGAGTCTGACGGAGAAACAACACAGGAACCAGTGATGGTATGTTCAACAGCAGTCCCATGAATATCACCCAATAGATAGAGTTCATAGCTTTTCCTGTAATTACCTTGTGGCCCAGCCGTTATTGGTTTTCACCAGAATAATTTTTGCTTCTTCTGATTCTGACACTCCTTTCACGCTGGAGAAAGCATCTTTATCAACCCAGCTTGGAATATCTGAGAGTTTCCATGTATATGATACCCGTGTTACTTTTTGACCACCAGCATCGCTGGGTTCAGTCCACTCTTTTATTTCATCCACTGTTCTAGTACCTACGCAAGCCCCATGCTCCTTATCCCAAAATTTCGCTTTAGCACCTTTATCTGTTGCTGATAAGGCTGCAACACGGGTAAACCCTTGTTGTTCGAATTCAATATCGATTAACCCCGATTTTTTAAGTCCTTCCAAGATAGGACTCACATCATTTCCTCGAACATTAACTCTGACGAAAACTCCGGGTTCGCTGAAGCTTTCATAAGCATCACTGTTATTTTCTTTTGTATTAAAAGAATAACAAACAGGCTCCTTACTGATTTCTTTATTTATCGTTTTCTCAAAATCTCCCTTATCTCCACAACCAACAAGCAAAATAGCCCCCACGGCCACTAACGATATTTTATGCATTTTATTAACCCTGAATTAATGATTGATAGTGCCATTTCTCAGAACAACCAGACGAACTGGCATATCGGCATTGTTGACGGTAGCGAAGCCACGAACTTCGAAGTTGTTGACTGTTCCAGTGACACTGACTTTCTGACCTTTTTTGTAAGTCAGAACCGCATCATCAAGGCCAGAATAGTAATCAATCCAGACCATACCACCACAATAGCTTGTATCGGCTGTTTTGAATAGCAGGTAATAGTTAGGGGTTGACATGGGCATTCCCGTCATCATATCGCTGGCACTTCTGCCCTTCGTAACCTCGAGAACAGTGGCATTGATGATAGAGATCCTTTTGCCAGTCCATTTCTTTTCTGCTGCCATTGCATTTTCTTCATAGTCTTTGCAGACAGCACCAAGGCCAGATACTGGCGATACCGGGCCAAGGCTTTGAGTGGTGGCAGTTCCCCCCAGCGCTTTACCTGCTGAAGACAACGAAGAACTGATTGCTCCATTAACTGTATTCACGCCATCGTTGAGCTGCTGGCAGCCAGAAAGAAACACCAGAGAGACCGCCAGTGGTAATAAGGTATGTCCTTTCATTTATTCCTCAAGGATTTAGTCAGATTTGTATACCCCAATCCCGGCAAACTGACCTACAGATCAGGAGTTATCGTCTAATCAATTGATAGAATTGAATTATTTTTAGTGTTCGTCACATCGTTTAAATCGATCGATACAAAACAAATGATAGTTATAGGCTATCATAAACACTATATCGATCGATTAAATCAATTAAAAAACCGATCGATAAACCTTTTTTAATCGTTAATATCTATCAATATAAATTAATCGATCGATTTTACAGATCATTTTGCTTGAGTATGTTGCCACTGGAGACTATGCTGGTCTGAGATAAAGCAGTAAAAACAGCGAGGGATGAGCATGGAAAACAACAACGAGCGAAGCTCTATGGAAATCTTCGAAAAAGATCAAAAAATCGCTTTTATTGACTCGTTCAGCGATGCTGCTTTGTCTTACGAATACGAACAGGCGGGCTTCACCATTAATTTAATGCAACGCTCGGTTCTTCTCTTTAACCATAATATAAAGAAAAACGTAACAGCCAAGCAGTTGCGTAAAAATAATATAAAGAAAAACGTAATGTCTTCGACATTGCGTAAAAATATGAACAGCACATTTATATATCCATATAGCAACATCAGGGAAATCAACTACTCGCTGCCTGATTGCAGATCCGATGATGCCGAGATCTGTATTATGACTGATGATGTATTAAATCCAGTCTGGACGTTCAGGGTTCCATCCCACGCACATTATATTTGCGAGCAATGGGTGGAAGTATTTAATAACCATATTTTATTTGGTCAATAAAAAAAGCATTAAACAAAAGGGAATTAAATATCTGACTGATGATATTAATTAATAGAATTATTTGCTTTTTAGCAAATTAATGTTTAATTATATACACATATAGTATTTGATATCGAGGTATATTTATGTCTAGCAAAAATCCTTTTTGGAATTATGATTATAATGCAGCACAACGTAACAGAGAAATTGTTGACTCTTACCAACAGGCCAATGAAGCAAGACTGGATTCCCAGCAGGCTCAGTTTGAAGCATCTATGGCTAATGACAGGGTTAGTAGAATACAGATGCAGTTGAATAACACAATCAACAGCCATAAGAAGGTTGTCGCTGATTATGAGCAACGTCTTGAGGGATATAAACAAAATTTCTTTCGTGTAGCTTTACATAAAAACATTCTCTTCAGAACGGTTCGCAGACTACAGGAGGAATGGCCGGATAAAAAGGAATTCATCCTTGATGAAATGCAAAGACAAAGAATTTTGTGTAATCAACAGGACTATAGAGAAAGATGGTGGAATGCCATAAAAGATAATAATCTTGCTGACGATTATCTTGAGTTTCCATTTCCTAATAGAGAGATAAAAAATAAACCATAATAGGGAACTAACTATTCGTTCATAACATTATATTTATTTTAATAAGACACTAACCTGCTGTGTCTCCTAAAAACACGCCTATACATCAATCATCCATTTTATGGAATACTCATTATGACAACTACTTTGCATCCAAATTATGTTGTTGTATCAAAGCTAATATCTAAGTTTGACATTACACATGACAGTAGGGATGAGAATATTAATATCTTGATTTCTGTCATTTATGACTTGGATAACGGCAATACAATCGAATACTACATTAATAATCAGGAAGAGGCTGAGAAAAAATGCATTGAGAAAAACAGATTTTCAAGAAAATTTAAAAATCGCATTGATAATATATCATCTGAAGAAACCCGCTCGGCTAAAGATAATCACAAACCCAAATAAAAAATTTGAACTCAGGATGGAACTAATGTCTATACCATATAATGTATTGATTTTGTGCACAGGAACGATTAAAACTATGATGTTATTGCTTGTATTCTTTACCACAAACATTAGGGAAATCGCATGTCTGATGCTTTAAAGATCATCAACAATATTCGTACTCTCCGTGCTCAGGCTCGTGAACTGACACTCGAAACCTTGGAAGAGATGTTAGAAAAACTCACTATCGTTGTAGAAGAACGTCGTGAAGAAGAGGCCTCATTTCTCAAACAGCAGGAAGAGAAACAGGCCAAGCTGGAAGCATTCCGTCAGAAGTTGTTGGAAGATGGCATAGACCCGGCAGAGTTGCTTTCAACTGTTAACTCATCTTCTTCCAAGACCGGAGCGAAACGCGCTCCACGTCCAGCTAAGTATAAATACATCGATACCGATGGTTCTGAAAAGACATGGACAGGTCAGGGCCGAACTCCTCGTGCTATCGCTGCTGCGCTCGAAGCCGGTAAGACGCTGGAAGATTTCGAGATCAAATAATCTTCATACCAAGTCTACCAAATCCGCTGGCCCAGCGCTGGCGTTTTTTTTTAATGACTTCAATTATTTTGTTGCCTGAGTCGCTCTTGTCGCATTTGTTTTTAAATTATTCAGCATTTGCTTATCAACTGGTTGTAGTTGTTGTCCTAACAGAGCCGCAAGCAAAATATTTGTGTCTTCTGTTCTTTCGATTTGAAGCATTTGTAATCTTAAATCAAGTGCCTGCATTCTTGCCTGCTCATGCGCAGTTTCTTTTTCATCAGCACTACTGATTTTTACCTGCCAAGCGTCAGCGCCTGTTGTATCTGCATAGCGTGAATAGATCTCATATCTTAACATTTCCCACTCTGAAGGATTATCCGGGAATGTTGTGCCGGGAAATAAGGTCGCATACTTGTTTTTTACGGAAGCATCTGACCAAGCAAGGTTTGCTCCCTGCGTAGAGCCTAATGTGGATCCTATTTTGGCTCCTCTTGAGTTCACTGATACATTACTTGCTTTTTTCATTGCCAGTACGGAATCAATAGCGTTTGTTCCAGCAGTGCTTCTGGAGACAAAGCTCGAAAAGGCCGATAAATATTCTCGTCCTTCAGTTGTATCTTCTAATCCCTTGTTCTTTAATGGTTCAACTGGTAAGTTCCCTATCAGATTTCTTTTTGCCGCTTCAGCAACTTCAATCTGCTCAACAGAATAGGACTGATTCGAAACCTTATTAGACAATGCATCGGATTTAGATAATGGTGGTGTAATTAGGCTTGATGCCGACTTATCTTTATCAGGATACTGACCTATAGTATTGCACCCACCTCTGTTATATTTCACATCATCTTCGGAGCAAACACTTATTGATACTCTGCCCATGATGTTTTTCTTGGCCTCATTTATTCCGGTATTTGCTTGTGTAAACATCTTAACGCTGTTTTCAGATAAAGCCTCTTTCGCTGAGCTTGTATTCGATCCTGCTGCACCACGACCACCTGCGTTCGTGACTTCTTCACAGGCATTGGCATCAGGTATTCTGTTTAAGATATTTTTCATGCGCTGTTCTTGGATTGCCTGACTGGCATTACTGACAACAGCATTCTTCTGATTCTCATTTGCTGTTATTGTTGCTTGTGCCAGCTTGTCGTTCATTGAAACTAATGTTTCAATTATTCCATTGCCCATAGATTGAGGTGAAGCCCCCATAAGATACGGTGTCAAAACCTCTTCTGTGACGGGCCAGACAGCAAAAGCTGTATTTGTATATAACACAGAAAAACACAAAGCCGAAACCACTGTTATTCTCTTTAATTTAAATTTATTGTTCCTCATCACAATACTCCTGTTAACTTATTACCTTCTTTATTATTTAACCAATTTAATATGAACTGTCAATTTTAACAAAAAAACATTTATTTGGCATCCAACTTAAAAATCAGTATAACAGGAAGCGTACAAATCCAACGAAATAGATCCCATGAAATAGAAAGGTGCTTTTATAGCTTTATTGATGGAAACAGACGACATGAAGAAACTTGTTTTTTACGGGAGCATAAATCTCTATAGGATTAATATTTTCATTCAAAAATTCCGTGGCAATATTTTATTTTGACGGTGCCATTTCAACTTTGTTTATAAGGGGAAAATATAAAGTGAGTTTCATTACAGATAATAATCAGTTAGAAAGAGGACCGAAGCCCTCTTAATATCACATTCCGTCATTACCTTCTTTTGATGATGAACTACCACCGGAATATCCACCACCATTCCCTTTATCTGGAGCCTTAAAGCTTTCAATTGGTGAAGCTTGGGCCTGAAGGTTTATAGGCAGCAACGGTCTGTTATGCTCACCAAATGATACAGCCCTGTTAGCAGCCTTTTGAGCTACATTCATATAACCTGCTGCGCCGGCTTTATCACCAACAGCATCTGCTGCCTCAGCCGCATTATAAGCAGAGTTAGCACTTTCAAGAGACTGATATTCATCCTGCTGATCCAGTGGGCCAGCATTACTCATATGAGTTCTGAATGCAGATCCCGTATCATTGGCTCTATTAGTCGCCTGTGCTTTCCCCTGTTTGGCCTGTTGCTGTTGTTGAAGCTCACGTTGCTGTTCACGGTCTTTGTTGATTTGCGCATTCCTGATCTGATTACCCATCGCATTTGAGGTATGAGAAACCTGATCCAACACGGTTTTGGTAAACATAGCACCTTCGACACCTTTTGATGCCGACTGTGCGTAACCCGACATGCTCTGACCACCATGAACACCAAGCCACTTCATAATTTCATCAGGGATGATGTGAATCAGAGAAAGTGATTTCTTCACTACCGTGAACATCATGGCAATATATACAGCAATGAGAGCCAGTGACTCAATGATACCTATCCCGGCATTGGCTGACATCATGCCAAACGCCCCTGAGAACGTTTCATTAACGATCCCACCAAGGATAGGGAGCATCGTATAAGCTGCTATCAATCCTGTTATCATTAGTGCTGGTCGCATGGTTAACGATAAAACCAGACCATAACCAGCGCCACCACGACCCACTACGCCATCACCGTCTGGATGTAAATGTGTTATTACCCATAATGGTGCTGCGACCATTGCTTCAAGGCACAGGATCATCCAGCCGACGCAAACACCAAACCACATGACGTAAGGCAACATAGGAATAACGACGGCTAAGGTATCACCAGCTATCCATAAAGGGATAACCAGTGGCATAACAATCCCCATAGCGCCAAATGCACCCGATACCCAGCTTGCAGTCCATGAAGTCCATGCACCAAGACCTGCGCCAACAACCGCAGAACTTCCTAATAACGTCCAGCCAGCGGCACTGATCGTATCCCCAAGCCCTTTAACGGCTAATAACGGGTTTATCGCCTGTAAATTGGCAGCAGTTGTGTCGGTTGAAAACGAAACAATTTTCCCTTGTTTTCTGCCATTGATAACGCTGGAGCTGAGAAAACCCGCCATTGCACCAGAAATGCTCTTATTGGCTTCACTCTGAAGAGAGGAAACAATTTTCCCGGCATCATCCGTTTTAGGACCTGCGCCACTTTTACCACTGGTATTGGCTTCTGTTCGGCTTTGCGCATCAATACCATTCGCATATCTTGAAGCTGTCGTTGATTTCGCCATATCCTGAGCTACTTTTGCCATAATCGCGTTCAGACTGTTATCGAATATATCGCCGTATTCCATTGTTGCTTGCCCGGCTACAGGAAGATTATGAGCTGCTCCATTAATCGCATCCTGCACACGGATCAGTTTCATACTCCATGCGCCAGCCATAAACCATCCGTCTTTCTGGACATTCTCTTTGAAATCATCCCACTGGTCGCCAGTGGAGAAAACTGTTCGTACTGCAGTATCAATAATGGATACATATGAGGCTGTTGCGCTGTTTATTCCGGTCTGAATATCAATATTATTATCGGCCACATACTGTTCAGCCAGCGTTTTCATACTGTTATTGAGGCCGATGAATGCGGCATTGTGTGCCTCAATAACATCTGAAATATTCGTCTTTATGTCCTGTGGCATATAGGCCATATACATTCCGCCCCCTGCAATGGTAGCCTGAGCTTTCGCCTGTTCGTCATAAGAAGCTTTGGCCTTGGGGTCTGTAAGCGTGATGCTTCCACAGGCAGCCTTTGATACCAGTAAATTTTTATTCATATCATTACCGGCATTGCTGGCCCCATAACTGTATGTGTATAAATAGGCACCTTTCTCCGGCGTCATTTCAAACGCAGGCGTGACGTGCGGGAAGGGATCGGCTGCTGCTGATTTCTTCCATAATTCACCCGCCTTCAACATACAGACGTTATTGATAAAGGCAGTTTTCGCTATACGGTCAAGTTCCTGATAAGACGCCGATGTTGTGATAACAGCCCCATCTGAGGGGTTGGAGGCATACGTATTCCAGACGGTATCCGCGAGACCGACTCCCTGATTAATCATCCACAGCACCATAACCTGAGCGGCACAGAAACCACCTGCTGCCGGGAGTATCATTGCCGTGCCTAATGCAGTTCTTACGGGCAACCACATAGAAGACCATTTCTTACCCAGCATTTCTCCGTCATGTGCCGTTGACATGGTTCCGGCAATCAGCGTGTAGGCAGCTAAAATGCCACCAACCAGTAAAACAGCACTGTTGAGGATCGTCATTGTGCTGGCTAAGGGGCTTTCCGCTAAATTCTCCGGGAATAAGATATCCAGAAACCACAGCTTTGATTTGTCTGTCTCCGGGACGGTAAATAAATCTGCGGCATAAGCTGACTGAGTTAATAACAGGCAAGCTAATATTGCTAATAATATCGACACTTCTTTTTTCTTTATATTTATCATCATTACATTCCTTTGCCTCTTACTTCATTGAATTACTGATGCTGCTCCAGATATCGGTTCCATTGACGGTTGCTCCCGATCCTGATGAAGAGCCAGTTCCTGCAGAAACACTTCCATTTGCGATATTCCCAATCACGGGAATATCAATAGAAATACTCTCGGATATACTTCCGGTCAGTTGAGTAACTTTTTCTCTCGCAATCGAACAGGCTTTACTTATTGCCGCTTCCTTCGTTTTTTTAATTATTGAATCCACAGAGGGAAGATTAATACCGAGGTTTCCGGTGGGCCACGCGTCCGTACAGCCAATAGTCTCAAGCGACTGATTGATGTTATCCATGAAATTCTTCGCTACCGGCTCTAACTGAGCCGCATCCTGCTTCATTGCATTATATTGTGCTTGTTTTAATGATGAGCTGACATCCGGGCTACAGACTGCTGCGTTAGCTGTGGTTGCTGAAATTAATATTGTTGCAGGAAGGATTATTTTTAAAATGCGGACACAGACATTTGTTCGCCATTTCTTTTTATTAAGTTTATACATTTGATACTCCTTTGATTTATTACATTTTATTCACCATATTTTCTTCTTGTGATTAAATAAAAATACAATGCCTTATTAATATATATTAAATAAAATGGAATTAATCAAGAGAATGATAATTTAATTTGACAATGACTTTATTTTTTATTACTGTTTAAAAGTAAATAAATGATTACTCCGAAAATTTATTACAATACTCTGAAGAGGCCAGTTTATCTGGCTTCTTTTAATTTAATAAGGATTTCACCTTCCACATACCAACGTTTAAAATATGAATATATGTGTATAAAAAGTTCAGAAAAGCCGCGTTAATGGATCACTAAATATTATCCCAATCTAACGGTTCTTCTGGTGGCACAAGACTTGTGTTCTCTACAGAAGGGATTTTATTTATACTTTCACTCTTCACTAACTCTTGAGACTTTTTAGCCTGCAATTTTGCGATTAAAAAATCTATGTCATCTTGGTTATTAACTTCTTGTATAACTGCTTCAATTGACCTGTTTTTATCTTTAAGTGTGCTATTGCCGCCGCCATTGACGACTATGCTTTCGGGTTGTTCTTCCATTGCTTCTTTCTTTTTTATAATCTCTGAAACAAAGCGAGCACGATCACCATTGAAGACAATAGCAGGGTTTATGAAATACCAGTTTTTCTCATTGGTTTTAGCAATAATACGTTTTTCGATGAGTTCTTTGATCCCTCTGTAAAAGATAGATTCAGACAAGACAAAGTGATCTATCTTTTCCGCGAGAGACATTGCCTTTTTACAGCTCAGGTAGAAATGATCTTTACCTATCGCATCCTGATATATTCTTAAAAATATGAAAAACACTTTGTATGCTGTTTTCGTGAGATCAAAGTATGCTTTTATCTGAGAGGTATAGAGTTTAATGAACTCTTCTTTATCGACCTCTTGCGTATGCACGATATTGGCGAAGTAGCTTTTACCTGTATCTTTCTTTTCGATAAGTTCTGTGCCTCTTGAAACGGTCAGATTTTTCTTTCGTGTTTCAATCTTTAGCTCTGTCTCAAAGCAAAAGGGATTTAAGCCTAAATCCAAGTCAACATCTATTTCATTCATCATGTTATTACCTCTTGTTATTTTATTTATAATAAATTAAATATCATGCACAAAAAAGATATCAAGTTTTTTGCATATTTTTTTGCGAAAATATTTTCAAAATCGCAACTATTCCAGTGACGATACTTTAAAGCACTGTCGTTTTTAAGCTAAAAATGACATAGAAACTGACTGCAAAGTCAGGAAAGCTCACCGTGCAGTCAGGAATACTGACTATAGAGTCAGGAACACTGACTGTACGGTCAGTCGTATATTTTCGTTCAAAGCCTTATGCCGTAAGGGCTACAGGCCGGTTTTATCTTAATTTAATTTTGCAAGAAGTAAGAGATAATACTTAATAGGATTAAAAGAAACCGGGCGATTTTTATAATCGCCATACAGGGTTTCAATATTTTAAATGATTAGTTTTTTTGAGTCCAATATTTATTTTTATTGCGAAGCATTTCTTTCTATTTCACTAACATCTTTTTTTTGAAAATCACCACCATCTATGAGCTGAAGCTCATGTGCTGATGCACGGCTACGCCCTAACTCTGAAATATGTATTTTTATCTTGATGAGGTGTCTTATTAATATTGATAGCAAAAAAGAGGAAAGATCTTTCCCAGATCATTTCATCATAAAAAACAAAATTGATCCTATGTTTGAACATAGCATTATCGCAATAACATATAGCATTTGCCCTTAAACGAATAGGAAAACTGTATTTTCAGTAGCAGCACTTAGTGATTGTTCAAGACAATCACATTGCTGGACAGGGTTCATCCCTGTTAGAGATATGAATTCATTCATAAAAAATTGCGGCGTAGCCGCTAATCGCGTGAAAGAAAAATAATTATAGATTTACTAGTAAGTTGGCAGTGCTTAGTGATTGTATAAAACAATCACTTCGCTAAAATATAAAATGGAGAAAAATAATAGCAACTTATAAAACAGGTTCATTGTAGAAAATAAACCAATGCAATAAAAAGTAAAACTGTACCCCTAAAATATCTCTGCATAGTTGTTCTCAGCTTCACTAATTGATGAGTACGCCCATGACGGATTCATCAGGGCGCTTGGTAGTAAATATTTATGGTTTTGGTCATCCTCATCAACAACTACAGCATTTAACTTATCAGCTACCTCCATCATCTTACAGTAAAGCGTCTCATCAGGATGCTTAGTTGAAATCCCTTTATGATTCAAATAAAGCCAAGAGTCATCGCATTTACTCTAACCATCCCATATAGCATAAAATCACCATTATTGTTATCTATTAATAATTATAATTCAAGAATGAAATAATTTATCTTTCAATATGAACAGTTCTTAATCTTGACATGGCTAGCACTTAAACGAAGTTAACTAGCCATAATAATTTCATATAAATTCTAAATGTCTCTTTTACAATGAATCACCTCAGGAACTTGGATTCCCGCCACAGGCATTAAAATTCCCCATGGATAGGTTACATCACTATTTCTTTCATATTGATAGACAACCAATTCCGGGAGATTTCTCTTATCATAAAGCCGTCCGAATCTAAAACATAGACTATTAGGTGCAGCCAAAAAAAGGTGAATTCTTTTAACACCCAACCCTGACAGGTCAGCAACGGCATGCAAGAATTGCTTACCTAACTCGACCTGCTTAATCTCCGACCATAAATTATCAGTATTTATTGCAGGTAAAAACATAGTTACTAACTTCATAGATGGGAATTGTTTTTGTATTAGTGACGAATCAATTAAATATGAACTAGAAATAACCAAAAGCACTTCATTATCGGTTGCCTGCACATCTTTGACACCTTGAATGGTATATCTTTCTTCATCATCTTCTTTATCAAGAGTTTTCCACTCACTAGAATGCCTATCCCAGTCCATAATAGTAATTTTGCACTCATCATCTAAGATGATACCATTTAATACATTCAAAGGTACAGGGGTTAAACCTCCAAAATAAACCTCAATATATTCCCTTGAATACTGTGACGTGTGGCTTTCCAGTTGTTCTTGAAGAGTCAATATCTTACGTATAGCCACATCAGGTTTTACAATGAATCCGTCTTCAACCTTTTGCCTTAAATCTAAAATGATTTCTATCGGACGAACCTTGTTTTTTTGGGGAATATATTTTGATAATGGCTCACCAGCACCATCTCGCAACCCTCTTGATTCTATACTAATGAGTTTTTTCTTATCAGTAAGTCTATTTTCACGAAAATAAACATTAATATATATCAAAGCGCTTGTTAAAATCAAACCAATCGCGACCACGAATGTAGTATAGGTAATCAAGGCGGGAGTAAATCCTGATGAATCATAATCAAAGATAAAATCTCCATCTTCTAATGGAACTTTAACTTTTAAAGCCCACCCACTAATCAGAGAAAAAGAAAGGCAAAGTAATCCAGACTTAAGAAGGATAGCAGGAACAGTTTTGACTCTGAAAAGCCAGTCAATTAAAGAGGTGATAAAATGATTTATATGTTTATTCATTGCCATTCCAAAATTATAGTTTATCCAATGAAATTGTCCCTACAGGGATTAATTGACAGGGTTTAATCCCATACCATATTTTTAATTCTTGAGTGCCGATAATTATATAAATCAAACCAGAGTTTAAAGTTGCATTTTTAATTACATTATTATAATCAGCCATATCAATGTCTGACGGAGTTGGCGTAAGTTCAGGATGAGTATGCCATAATCCCAAATGTGTCCCTTTTCCATTAGTTAAACTTATCCAGCTTTCAGCATCTTCTTGATGTCGAGAACTTCTATAAAAACTAGTCCGCGAAGAACAATCTCCTGAACCCGGAAATGTTGCATTTTCAACAAGTAATCCATTTGTATCTGAATCAATATATCCTAACAAAACTCCGCCGGATTCATGTGCGTATCTACCTTTTTGGACAAAATTCAACAAATGCGTGATAACCTTTTTTGATAAACATCCTGTGGCAATACCTTCAATATTCCAAATTAGCTGTCCACTTTCAATTATCCGCAACATGGGCACCCTTTCTTAGCTATTTGTTCAGAATGGAGAAAAGAGGGAGTGTTTTCATTATAGATACTAAAATATGCAGGGGTAAGAATTATTCCTTCACTCATAGCAATATCATTATTACCCGCCCAACGTAAATAACCATATTTTTTGGAAACAGCATACTCATATGCTAGCATTGCAGTTTTACTTGCATTGAGCGCAGAAAAAGGCGTAAATGCTCCACAACCAGTAAGTTGCTTGCTTATTTTTTGTCCCGGCTCAATGAATCCTCCCTGTAGGTTAGGCATAAGAGTATTAGTTTCATTATCGATGTAAAGACAATATAAGCACCCTTTTATATTAGTGTGCATTATTATAATTTGCCCACCAACTCCATATGCCTCAACACTAACTGAAACTAATACTGAATTCCATTTTTCTTTGAAAGCACGAAGTATAATCCCCTTCTCTAAACTTGAATTTCCAGTCGCTAAAAAAATAATGTCATAGTCATTATTGTCTTGAGAAAAATACTTCTGAGCACGAACTCTGAAAGGATGTATGTTTACACTCGGAATTCGACTCTTGAAATGGATACTTAGTTCGTCAACTTTATATTTACCAACGGAATTCAATCCAAGTAAATGTCGCCCTATATTATCCGCAGAAAACTTGTCATCATCAACAAGATATATATCACTAGCACCAGAAAGCAATGCCATTTCTGCAATTCTTGAACCAACAGCTCCAACACCGACAACCGCAATACGCTGTCGACTAGCGGGTATTCCTGTCCTTTGGGTTACATATTCCCAACTTGCAAATTGAATTCGATACAATCTACCCAACCACCGTTTATTATTATATTTACCCTGCCCCCAATGAATTAAAAACTCGCAATACCCGTAACTATTTTTAACCCGAAAAATTACACCTCTGCAACGTTTCCCCTCAAGTAAAAGGAGTTGTTCTTGTGATAATTGGTCATAAATTTTCGTCCACCACGATTCATTAATCTGACCAGTAATTGGTGGTATTTTCTTATAACTTATTGTCATAACCACCAATTTCTCACATGAATTCCGAGAAGGAACGTAACTCAGCGACGACCTAAAAACTCTTCTTACGACCCCTCTTTCCTTTCCTATTTTAGGATATTCAACTTCAGCATACGCTATATCTACATCATTATTTCCATAATTATCAATCTGTAATACCTCTGGAACCCCCATGCTTTTTAAATAACCATCTAATTCATCAAAGAACTCTCTCTTCCTTTTTGCTTTACCCATATTCCAATATTTTTTAAGTAGATTTGTCCCCTCGTCCAAGACCCATGTTATAACTCCAGCTATATCTTTTGGCTCGAATTCAATACCTTGTCCATCCTCAAAACATATGATTCCAGCAGAATTAATATGAGGCCATCCCCATACCTTATGAGGCCTGATCCATCTCAAAGATGGAAGTGTAGAAAGATCATTCGTAGTTGAAATAAGCTCAAAATCCCATAAATAGTTTTTAAAATCTAAAGAAAAAAACCATGATGTTACAAAGCCACTTTGTTTTGCAACCTTAATATGTTTACAACCATAGGATTCGAGGCTGAATGATACAGCCTCTTCAAAAGAACATTTACATACCATTAAGCTGAACGCCCTGCTGGAACAACACTGGATGAAGATGACTTCGTAGTTTCACTTTTATCCGGCACAGGAAAATCGTCACCAAATTGTGCTTTTAGCAATTTACATGCTTCATGAGTATCAGGTTGATCTCGAGCTTCAATCAATACAGCAGACAATTTCTCAAGTTTTGTCTTGAGATCCTTCATTTGATTATCGGACATACGTTCAAAAAGGTCTGTAGAAGGTTCTACTGGTAAATATATATGTAGACGATCATCTCCTCCCCAATTATTTAGCATAGAATTAACCAATGATAGAAGAGCCAGTAAATCTTGAGCTTTGCCACTCACAAAGTCAAAATTTGCAGAAAAAAGCTCATAAGCTGCTACGGTCAATCCTATACTTGGTGTATTCTTGTGTCCTAACTTTTCATCTTTCCAACGCTTTAAATAACGTACTATCCTCCTGAACTGTTTTTTATGGGAGGAATCTGTATATTTATTTAAAATAACATCCGTTAACTCACGAGCAGAAGATATTTGCCATTCAATTTCTTCTGCAGATGATGTTTCTTTTCCTCTTGCAAGGAAGGTTTGCCCATCACTATCCCCATACTCGCAACTATATAATGCTAAATCAATATGATAAATCGGCTCACCATCTCGAAGATATTCAACGGTTACACAGGGTCTTTTGATTTTCACCGTTCTATTTTTGGTATTCAGGGCATCTCGCACAATTTTTTTTAATTTTAATGGGTCTTGATAATCTTCATCATTAGGATCGCATTCAAAAATAATACCAATATCAATATCTGGATTACCATTTAGAGGGTTAATCCCTGTATGTAGCGCATAACTGCCTTGATGAAAGAACTTCATATTAGGGACATCTGAAGATAATTTATCTTTTAATTCCTGAATTAAAGTATCCCGACGGTCACGTAGTGACTCATTATCATCGTATCCCATGAGTATTTTTGAATGAAAATTTTCAAATTGTGTTTGTGCCGTAGCCATAATTAAAATGTCCTTTTTTGTAAGTAAGTATAAATAATATATTGCTTGATAATTTTTCACCACAAAATAAAAGCAATAACATTCAATCACTTAGCTAAAAACGCTTCTTTTTCATGGTAGAGTACTTAACGTTCAAAAAATAATTTCACAATGTAACTATTTACTTGCTATTGCAATTATCCTCCTAAAGTGGAAAAGGATGGAGATCCCCTCAGTGTCAGGATAGTCGTCACCCCTTCCGAAAATGAAACCAGAGGGCGGCGGAGTGACAAATGAAACGTAATAGCGACTATATTCTTGAAGTCGCTAATATGGTTCACTTTTTTTTGAAACTGAGGTCTTCTGGGTAAATATGATTATTCTCCATTTTTTCAAGCAACATTTGCAATCTTTTCATCTTGAGTTTATGCGCCTTCTTCTCACCCATCTCCCGATAGTATTCTTCCCGGCGCTCAGCAACAACTTTACGGAACTTCTTCAAAAGTTGTTCCAGTGTTTTGATGTCGGTAGTAGCCGCTTCAGCTTGGATTTTTTTATACATATACATAACGTGGAATTCATCAATCATATTGGTTATCTCCGATTCTTTACAGGATTATTTCCCTCTGCACGAGGGAATATTCATCATATTTTAATATCAGATCACTGTGAACTTTAACTTCCAATAAATAGGATCTTGATTTTTATCCTGTTTTAGGTTTCGCATAACAAGTTCAATGATGTGTTCTTGATGCCAATATAATATTGTGGTTTTTAAATCTCTTCTATTGATATCAGATATATCATTTTTGATAGAGTATTTCTTCATCTCACGAGTTATCAAAATATCATATATGACGCCTGAAAGAAAACTTCCATTCAAGATATCGATTGCTGTTTCAGGATGTTTTTCATAAATAGCATATATCTCATCACAGTACCCTTGTAAGATGTTAGCAATAAGTTCGTTTTTTTCTTTTTCTCTTTCATTAAATATAATCTCTTTCATCTTCAATCCTTCTATCATGTTAATAGTTAGTAAAAATAATCAGTTGTTATAACCGATATTGATGATAACGGAACCATATTCCAGCCCTAAGTCATTAACTAGTTCGTTATTAATAAATCGATTTAACTCGTCAAGCAAGTTGCTATCATCCATGATTTCTTCTACTGAATATCCAGTAATAGCAACATACACTTCAAAACGTTCTTGAATAGTATTCATTACTTCAGGGGTTTCTTCGCACAACATACTTACTGTGACAGATATTTTATTTGTCATTTATATTTTCCTCTTATATTTTTAGTTAGCCCCTTGCGGGGCAAGATTGAACATCACTTTCTAAAGCTTTCTGAATATCCTGTTAACATGGCAGCGACTTGTTCAAAGTTAACCTCATGAATATCGCCACTGTTTCCTTCTTGGGCTGTGAATCTCTCAAAGTTATTCTGAATATGGTCAATAACATAAATAATAAATAGATTCTTGAAATCTGGGTCATCCAGATAATCATTTGCGTCCCCATCACCATTGACTTCCATGAACATCTCCCAACTTGCTGTAAACGACCTACAAGCAAGGTCATAGAACAGTTCAGTTGATTTATTACTAGCAATACTTTCTTTAGACATATTTATACCCTCATAGTTAAATGCTTATTTAATTCATTGTTTTTTATTAGCCCCTTTCAGGGCCGAATATGCTATTATTAACTCATACTAAAAAGTAATGCTTTAGTATGCACATATCTCATTTCAAACATAACTTTATCCATATCAACATAGATAAGTCTTTCTCTTTTACCAGCTTCTTCCATATGTTCATCAAAGCGTTTTGCCAGATATTCTTTAACATGCAAAATATATGACTCCGTTCTGTTGCTATCTAACATTATGGCTGCCAATACCTCATGCTCTTCTTGTTCTTTATATATACGTATTCCTGTGATATAAAGATTCTTCGCCATAGCAGTAAAAGCTTTAGTCGATGAGTCCTTAATGTTATTTAGTTCTTCAGTATTCATATGGTTACTCCTTATTTTTTTTGAATGTATAGCCCCCTACATTTTCATGCATTATTTGAGAGCAGATTATATTTTTTTGTTTTATGCTGATGCTAAGTTCGATTGTGTTTACATATGACCTCCTACGTTTATATTTTTTGGTTAATAGACTAACTGGCTCTACCGAAACCATTGTGATTTTGCTTTTTATGCTACTTTATTACGTGATAAAGAAATCTTTTCATCAATCCACTTATCAATATCACTCTCTAAGAATGCTATTGCTCTTTCACCAAGTTTTACTTGGGCCGGAAATTCATTACGACTAATCAGGCGATAAATCCAAGCCTTACAAAGGCCAGTTCTATTTAATACTTCAGGTAAACGGATAAATCTTTTTCTTTCGTTCATATATTTCCTCGTCGTTGTTTTGATGAGGTTATTATTCGAATATCGCTTATGACAATCAACACCTGTTTTTTCGGAATTATTGCGTAAATGAGTGTTTTTTGTACAAATCAGAAAGGAATAGATTGAATGCTGTTACAAGACGGGGCTTAGAGGGCTTTAGCAAAAAGTGCTATTTTTAGAAGAGAAAAAAGGATTTTAGAAATGTATCTATTTATCAATTAATTATGATAATTCAGTTTAAATTCTGTACTGCGGAGGATACCCACTTAACAGCGCATCCCCCTTTGCTCACTTTATCTCAATCCATCAATACCGCTTTGTGGTAGTGACAGAACTGATTTTAAACTGAGTTCAATTCGACTGATGATTGCTTCTCGTGGGCCATTGCGCCAACCCGCACTTGCGTAGAAATCCTCAAGAACGCTTTTCATCTGTTCTTCGCTGTCAAAAGCACGTATGAGGTAATAGCTGTCAGCATCATGGAGAGAGTTTCCGTACGCAACCACATCAATACCGTTCCGGGTATGAAGTGGAACACTGACTTCATGCATGATCTGATGAAAGTCAGATCCAGAATCTTTTTTTAGGGTGTATTGTAGTATTTCGACGATCCTATCCTTCATACCTTCTCCATCAATGACTATGAGATACTGTTTCAATGACGCTAACGTATTCGGCTGGTTAAAGGAAGAAAAGCTGACACGGATGATGTGAGTTCAACTTCGAGTTGGTAGCTGAACTTGCTGATGTGTTATCTTTTGGCACAGTTTGACGTCAAGTATTCAGCAGCTTCGTTTAATGGTTTCATCATTGAACCCCAAATAGAACCCTCAATTGAAAATCAACATTAAATAACAATACAAATCAATTAAATAAGAAACCAGTTACAGGGACGCCAGCACCAAAATTCTCCATCGGTGATTACCAGAGTCATCCGATGAAGTCCTAAGAGCCCGCACGGCGCAAGCCCTGCGGGCTTTTTTGTGCCCTCAATTTGTCCCGCGAAGTCCGAAGAGAACTAATTAAATCCGAACCTTTTAGGCCCATTGATAGGCCCAACGAAAAGCTCTATTGTTTTCGTTGGGCCTAAACGCATGGATACTTACACATACTTAATATATCCATGCTTAATAACGACAACCACTTATTATTTAACCTAACACTGAGTGCGGCTTTTTGACCCACCACAAAATTACCGTATTGATCGCTCACAGCTGCACAAAATGGATAAATACCGTCATCAGCACTTACAGTTTTTTCCTAAAGCCAGCGCTTCGTTCGTGTGCCATGCTTAATCACGCTAATAACTTATAACGCTAAGCGAGGATATTATGAAAAAGACAATTATCGCATTATCTGCAATTCTGCTGGCTTCTCCCGTTATTGCCGCGACGACACACGCAACTGATAATGATGTAGCCGCCGCGCACGAAAATGCCAATACCGCAAAAGAAAAACTGCATCAGGCGCAGAATCAGGGCGAAGAGCAACAGTTAAAAGCAAAACATGCTGCTGAAGGTAAACAAGATGACCTGAGCAGTAAAGTGAGTGAAGGCTCACAAAAAGCCTGGAATACAACCAAAGAAGGTAGTGAAAAAGGTTGGAATGCAACAAAAGAAGGTACCGAGAAAGGCTGGAATAAGACCAAAGAAGGTGCTGCCTCCGTTGAGAAAAAAGTCAGCGAGTAATCTTCCAGCCATTCAATAATAAAAAGCCGCTTTCGCGGTTTTTTATTATTAGCAATCCTTATAATAAACGTAGAAACGCATTAAAGGGTATTGGTTTACTGAACAGATACCCCTGCCCAAAGCTAACGTTAATCCGTCGCAGCCTCTCCATTTGTTCTTCACTTTCTATTCCTTCCGCCACCAGTGGGATCCTGGCCAGTTCAGACAGGTGAACAATATTGCTGATGATAGTATCACTCACGCCGCCTTTACCCAGTGAGTCGATAAACATCTTATCAACTTTCAAGAACCGCGGCGAAATGCGTTGCAGCGCAGCATAGTTAGAATATCCGGTCCCAAAGTCATCCAGGGCTAGCGCAGCGCCTGCCTCTTTCAAGCGCCTCAGAACACTTTCACGGATCAGATTCTGCTGCCGTTCGGTGATTTCCAGCATTACGCCAATATGAAACAAGTTCATCCGCTGAATAAAGGCGATAGTGGCATCGGTAAATTCATGATCCTCCAGTGAAAGTGGAGGTACGTTAATACCGATATGAAATGGTATATCACACTGAGCCCTAAGGCACCGCATATCAACCTCTACCTGCGTCAACAATTTCAGCGTCAGCGCATTGATCAAGCCGCTATGTTCAGCCGTGTGGATAAATTCGTTAGGGGGAATAATTCCCTGCTCAGGGTGATTCCAGCGAACAAGGACTTCAGCCCCGACGATTTTTCCGCAAGCGAGTTCAACGACGGGCTGATAAAACGGAATAAATTCATCATTATTAATCGCACGCTGCAGTATTTTTATCGGTGATATCCGCTGCGCCCGGCGTAAGTGGAAATATAACAGCAAAGACAGAACCACAAATAAAATAAGAAGATAATGATTATCCCGCACATAATCCGCAATGCCATCCTGTGAATCCGTCACAATCCAGAAAGGATAGTTTTGCGAGGCCATCTGCACGAAAGGATGTTTTTCTGGATACAATAAAAAATGCACATCAATTTTTTCTTTACGGGCAAAATCCATAAGAATTTTTTCGATCGCCGCTTTATATACTGCAACAGCCACCACCTGCCCCTGAAACGGAAAATAGATTATATACATCTCCGTGTTCAGCCGATAAATCTGTTCAATCATCAGTGAGTGTGTAGTCGTTCCATTGGAAATAATCCCCGGCAATTCTCGGCCTTCAAGAGAAGAGCAGTTCCACTCACCGTTCCTGATGATACTGACTGAACGAATCTTCTCGCCAGACGCCGTAAGAAGACGCAATTTTCGTAGCAGATCGTCAGTGCAATTCTCTTGTATATGTGCGCTGGCTAACACAGCCAGTGTATTTACGTCGTCAAATATCGTATCGATTTCTTCGACCAGGCTATTTATCGCGTGTTCTCTGACAAGTTGTCCCTCTCTATCCCATTGCTGCCATGACGTCAGCACACCGGCCAGAAGAAAAAGCAACACCAGCATGATGGGTGTGATTTTCTTGGTTACAGACATGATTAACTCGTGTTGTTGAACAGAGCGCCCCGAAGGACGCTTTTTTGAGATTATTTCAGGAGGAAATGGCCAGACTGACATGCGCCAGTCTGGCTGAACTTGCCCGGTAGAATCAGCTTAGAAGTTCCATTTCACACCTACCATCGCAGCGCTGTCGTTATACCCTTTGTCGCCAGCCTGAACCCCGATATTGCCCCACAGATTAAGACGAGGACTCACCTGTCCCTCCACACCCACTTTTACCTCGGCTATATTTTTCGCTCCATCCTGGCGCACATTCACGCCATCCATGGTCGTACTGAAATCGCGTGAATTGTGCAGCCAGTTCAGCTCGGCAAACGGCTGGAATTCACGCTCTTTAGCGTTATCCATCTGGTGATGGCTCTTAATCCAGGTTTTCAGGCCCAGTCTGGTCTGCACATTACCATTACCGTTGCTGGTGATACGGGTACCGTTACTTTCACGATGGTCGTTCGCCTTCACTCCCATCCAGACTGCCTGCGCCTGAGGTTGTATGTACCATTCGTTCAGCGTTCCGTGACTGCCGGCAAACTCGCCCATTTTTTGGGCATATCCCATTTCCAGCGAAGCGGTAACCCCTTTCGATTTGTACGATTCGCCTTGCAGGTCATCGCCTTTAACATTGTTATCAAACCAGCTGTACTGAGCCCAGCTGTCCAGCCAGGCGCCGTTATGCGACGCATCATTGGCATACCACGTGGCATAAACGCCGGTGCTGTAGCCATTCACTGAGCCTTTTGAACGATAGCCCGTGCGTGAAGACTGGGTATTGCTGTGATCGTTACCGTAGCCCGCCATCACGCCAAGGTGCCAGCGATCAAGCCCACTCTGGCTCCATTGCGCAATGTCGCCCCCCAGTTGCAATACGTAACGGTTGCTCTGGGTTTTCAACTGGCCGCTACCGTCACGCCAGTTGTTGTGCCCACCGACGTGGCGCATCCACATGCTGGTGACTTTCTGCTCGCCGGTGAGGGCATCGATATACTGCGTTTCGCCCAGACGATCGTGCAAACGGGTGACGAACATGTTGTTGGCTGCCGCCAGGTTAGCCGTGTAGCTGCCGCCTTCCGGACGCAGATCTTTATCGGGATCCGGATCCGGGTTTGGCTGCGGATCGGGGTTGGTTTTACCGCTGGTCAGATACCAGTTGCCGCTGTTTTCATCCTGACCACGTCCAAGGCTGTAGTCATATGCCCCCGCCACAATACGGCCAGCCTGAATAAACTCACCATCCGATACGCCATCAACATGGATAACTTCGATACCATCAATCGTTGCGGCACCTTTCCCACCGGCGTTAGTGACGCTGACAGAAGTAGTGCCACTGGTATCACCTTTCACCACCAGCTTATCCGTAACGGAATTGTCATCCCCCAGCGCGGTGTTTAAGGAAAGATGACCATCATTACCCGTGTAATTGCCATTGACCACCAGTTGATTACCGGCCTGCTGACCATTCACACCGGTTGCGAGGATACCGCTGTTAACCAGGTCTCCCTCTACAGTGAACAGGAGGTTGTCACCGGTCCCGGTACCCACCTGCAGCACACCGGCGTTATTCACATTACCTGCGACGCCCCCTACACCCGAGAGCATCCCCGCCGTAGCTATGTTGACCTCGGTACTGGCAAGCGTGACGGGAGATGTGCCGTCACCCAGAACCAGGCCGCCCTGCTCAATATCCGTTTTCCCCGTCCAGGCGGCGTTATCACCGACGGTAATGGATCCGGCTCCCAGCTTGGTCACGTCGCCGCCACCATAAACGTCGTTATTAAGCTGCCAGTCGGTATTACTGTCCAGCACCAGTGAACCGCTATTGTGCACCTCTGCGCTGCCCAGATTTTCTGCGGTGAACGCGGTGAGCCGGGAATCCGCATCAATAGCAAATTGTCCCGTAAAGGCACTATTGTTGCCCACCAGCGCGACATCGCTTTCGGTAAGTTCAATCCGTCCGGCATCGCTGATGCTGTTGTAAAGCACACCTGCCGCCTTATTCATCGTCAGCGTTCCCGCCGCCACAATATCACCCGTGCCGAGACCCAGCGTCGTGTTCATCAGCACGCGCGCGCCTTCTGCAATGGTCGTTTTTGCCGTCAGCGTGCTGTTTTCACCGGTGATGGTCAGCG
This sequence comes from Citrobacter sp. Cb041, assembly GCF_030336655.1. NCBI lineage: Bacteria > Pseudomonadati > Pseudomonadota > Gammaproteobacteria > Enterobacterales > Enterobacteriaceae > Citrobacter > Citrobacter sp. Cb041. Next base: position 74,044 of record NZ_JAOWDD010000037.1, read on the forward strand.
TATCGCCATTTATGTTTAGCGTGCCGCTTCCGGTCAATATTCCATCGGCTGTTCCGCCCTGCTCCAGGGTCAGGCTACCGCCATTGATGTTCAGCAGTGAGTCAGCCCCCGCCGTCAGCTTACCGACAGTCTGGCTATGACCATTCATGTCAAAACCGGTATCGGCGGCCAGACGTAGTTCACCGGTCTGTCCCAGAACATTATCGTTTTTCATCAGCAGGTTGCCGCTGCGCACATCGGTGATACCGGTGTAATCGTTATCCATATTCGATAGCGATACCGTCTGGCCTTTGGCGCTGTCAAACGCCAGATCGCCACTGCCAGTCACGCGAGCGCTCAGATCTGCGGCATTACCGGTTTTTCCGTTCGCATCCAGGACCAGTGCATTGTCTCCGGACGCGAGCAGTTCGACTTGTGTCAGACCATAGCTAATGTACAGTCCATCATCGTTATCCCCTCCGGTGAGGCGATAATCATAGGTTCCATTCGCAACAATCTCGCCATTTTGGCTGATACCGGCTTCAACCCCATCGCTGATGATATTGCCATTGCTATCGGTCAGCGTCAGATTGCCTGCACCGCCGGTGACGGAAGAATCAGATGTTGCCAGTTGAATCAGGGACTGCGCATCGTCCTGCTCAAGAAGTGATAGCGTGGTATCAGCCAGCGGACGATCGTTCGTAATCGTGCCGGTATCAACCTGCACGGTTCCGCGTCCGGAGAGATCCATCGCGCCAGCATGAATTGTTCCTTCGGAACTGCTCTGCCCCGGCGTCACCCCGTCAAAGCTGACGGTGCCGCCGTTAAACGCCAGGCCTCCGATATTTTGCTCACCGGACCCCACGTGGGTGACGTTCCCCTCGCCTACATTTAATGTTGCCTGGCTCAGCGCCTGAGTGTTTAATCCAGCCAGCTCAAAAGTGCTGTTCGTCAGCGCCAGCGTACCGTTGAATCCATCTGCCGCATTGTTGCTGGTAAAATCAAACGCATTACCGCTGGCATCAACGGCGACAGTTCCGGTTCCCGCCAGATGGCTATTAAAAGCCAGCGCAGCGTCAGAATTCAGCGACAAGGTGCTGGTCGTATCAATGTTGTAACCCGTACCGGTCGCATCGTTTTGGTTATCACCCAACGCAAAATCAACATTATTAACGGTAAATACTGAACCAGCAGTGAGATCGATATGCTCCATGCCGGTAATAGCATCGGCGTGATTGAGGATGTACTGTGCGTTATTCAACTGAAGTGTATCCTCCCCATCACCACCATTGAGGCTGGTAAACAGCGAGGTTTCTGTCTCTTTGACATCTTTCAGTACGTACAGATCGTTACCGCTGCCCGTCTTGATGTCGGTTGCGGTACTGCCAGACTCCAGCGTAACGGTGTTATCACCGCTCATCAGGTTAACCTGACCAACAATGCTGGCACCCGCCGCGTTAGTAAACGCGATGCCTGCCCCCGAGAGCATTTCTACCGCTTTTTGCGACGCATCCAGCGCTTTAATAACGCCTTTATTGATAAACGTTTCCAGGGAACCGTTATTAACATTCACCACCGCGTGGCTGGTCGATTTCGATGTCAACTCACCAGCCTGTTCAACATTTTTGGTCGTACCACCGACAATCAACGCTTCACCACCGTTAGCGTCGAGTACGTTAACGCTGACGCCCGTTTTCAGGTCGGTTGACGCATTGGTGACGATCCCTTTACCCGCAGCCTGCTCAACATTGATAACCAGATCGCGCGAGTCAGACATATCCAGCGTTTGATTCGTTTCGCTGCCGTCGATATTTTCAAACAGGATCCCCGTACCGCTCCCCGTAACATTAATCGTTCCGGAGTTGGTCTGCGCCAGGGATGCTCCGGTATGAATACCGATTCCATTCCCCACACTGATAGTTGTATCTTTTAGCTGGATACCCGCAATGTTGGCGACGTTTTCAATCGCGCTTCCTTTACCCGTACTGTCCATCGTGATGATGGCTCCATCGACCAGCAGACCTTTCGCACCAGCGCCCAACAAGATACCGTGCGCGTCGCCCGATGCTTTGGTTTCTCCCGAACCCGTCAAACTTAATGACGCATCATTGCCCACGAGATAGGCTGCGGTGCCATCCGTCGCGGTAACCGTCGCATTGTTGTTCACAACGGAATCAGCGCCTTCGATGCTGACCGCCACGCCATTTACCTTGATGTCGCCGTCGTTATTCAACGAACCACCGGAAACCAGCACGCCTGTGCTGCCAGCCTGGTCAAAGTCGATGCTGCCTTTATGGTTGAGCGTACCGCCGTTTCGGGCGATGTAGCCGAAAGCACCATCCGCCGTATTACTGGTATTCAGCGTGGCGTAACTGGTCAGGGTTGAGTCACCTTTCTGATTTTCATCGACATTGCCGGACAAGTCATAATAATTACCGTCCACAATCCCGGCGGTGGTGTCTTTACCGGAAAGTTTCACGATCACCGCGTCTTTGGTGATAACCCCATCCGCTCCGCCTTCAACCCGAATCCCGGTCGCGCCGTCACCCGTGATACTCAGCGATTGCGAGCCGGAATCAAAATGGCTCCCCGTCCCGGTCACCTGCAGAATAGTGCTGTCGGTGCCTGATGCCGTCATTGTCGTACCAGACGACCCGCTGCCATCAAAAGTCGCACCACCTTCTATGCGATATAATGTTGACCCTTCAGTCGAGACATCTTGCGTATTGGTAGAGGAGGCGTTTACTTTTGAACCTTCACCATAAATAAAATAGCCAATCTGGTTTTTGCCACTGGTAAATGAGACTTTGCCCGTATCGGTAATATCGATAACACCGCCGTCACGAACGTGCAGACCAATGGCGTTATCAGCAGCAAGATTCACACTCCCACTCATCGTGAGTTGAGACCCGGTCCCTTCGACCCAGGCACCAATATTTTTTAATGTATTATCCGTGGTACTGCCATTGGTGATATTTATCGTGCCCGAGTGAAGCGCCTGACTCCCTCCCTGCAGTTCAATACCGCTGGCGCTGTACCCATTGAGGTTAATCGTGCCGCTGTTTACCAGCCCTTTTGCACCGTTAATCCCCATCAGGCCAATATTTTGCGCTGAGCCGATGCCATTGATGTCAATGACGCCGTCCTGGGTAACGTTGATTGCACCAGGAGACGCACTGCCGTTTGCCTGAATGGCAACAGCATTCTCGACTTTTTCTCCGATCGTGATGTTCCCGGTGTTATTGATGGTTCCACTCTTCACAAACATACCAATGGCTGGAAGAGTGACCTGGACTTCTCTGGTCGCCTCATCTTTTACCGCTTGTGCAGAGCGTCCGATGTAGAGCGTCCCATTATTAGTAGCCACTGCATTACGTTGAACAAACACGCCGTAGGTATAGACACCATCGGAAGATTTCGCAGGCTCACCTCCGGTGGCAATATTCATTACTCCGTTATTAATAAAGGTCGCCGTGTCATTCATCAGCACGCCATAGGCGTTATAGATATCCTGATGCGAGGCAAGGTTGATGACGCCGTCGTTCTGTACCTTTGTCGTCCCGGTCGCGAGAATCCCGGTATGGGCGCCAACCCACGCATTTTTCACATCAAGACTGGTACCCGCATCAATAACTCCATTGTTATTTACGATGCTATCACGCGCTGAAACGACATAATCACCACCGGCTGCACCGGCGGCAACCCCCAGTGTGCCGTTGTTATTGAGGGTGGCTCCGTCGGTCAGCGTCACCACGGAGGTATCGCTAAAAACCGCCTGAATATTGGCATCAGCAGAAATATTGACGACAGAGCGCGCACCGGAAGCTTTAATAAAACTGTTCACATCACGATTCGCAGCCTGCAACACCGCATCGCCATCCGGGATATTGGTGTCGAAGTGAATGTTTTTCTGTTCCGTGGTATAGGCTTTATGAAGCTCAGCTTCGTAGTCCGTGGGCGAAAGTTGCCCAGCCTCTACGGCTTTCACCAGAGCATCATTGTAGTTTTTTAAATCATCAAGATTATTAACCGTATACTCGCCAAGCGCGCTGGAGAAGGTGCCGTTATAGGTTGCGGTATCAAAGTTATAATCTTTACCGGTATTTTTCGCGACATTACCAACGCTACCGCTTTGTACGATGGTTTTGGCGTTGTAATTCAGTACCGCGTCTTTAGTGTCACTGGCGCTGCTCTCAACGTTATAAACTCCAGAGACCTTGGTGACAGCATTGAAGATATTTGCCGAGTTTGATGCCCAGCCGCTTTCCGTTGAACCAACATTCACATCAAGCGTGCCGCCTGATGTCACTGTCGCCAGCTTCATATTCACATACTGCCCATCACCGACGCTGACCCCCAGATAAGTCGTCAGATCGCCAACGCTGGTAGAGGCAAAATTATCGCTGTCATACACCTGGACTGTACGCGAAGCCCCGGTGATGGGGTCAACGTATTGAATGCTGTGGGTACGACCACCTAAAGTCGTCTGCGTCAGATTTATATTTTCACTACCTGACGAAATATAACCATTATCCATTGCCTGCTGAATAGTCATCGTTTTAAAGCCCGATGCACCAGAGGCGATGCTGCCATATCCTTTAGTACCGGTGATAATATTCATGGTTTCACCGTCACCGACAACAAGTTGCCCTGCGCCATTAGCGTTAGTCGACGGTAAGTAATCAGGCAAGACGTAGTCAGCGGCAAAAGCATATATTGAATGCGTAGCCAGTACGGCACCTATTATACTTAGCGCAATTCTTGAAATATTAAATTTATGCGTTCCAGATTCAATGCGAGCAGAACTATTGGTTTCCACAGAAGCACCACAACGTTTTGCCAGTTCAGAAACAACAACCGCGCAAGAGTGCGAAACACTCCATACCACTTTAAAAATCTTGTTCATCATTACCATTCCGAATAATTCCACGAATACCCTTCCTGGGAAAAATTCGTGGTCACATAGCATTATGGGATGCTCATAGTTACCCCGCGGTCAGATACCTCTTCTCTGGAGTTTTTTTCCGCTGAAACATTGAGCGATCTGTACATGACGAATGGTATTACCGCATCAACAACCAATCTATTTATACTGATAAATTTGCAATTTATAGATGTTTTATCTAAAAAGATAATTAATTATAGATTTAAATATCGACATCATTACAGGAACACATAAGCAACTGTTAATGAATTGCATAAACAATGTAATATGATGAACTAATTTTCGACACAATAAACAAACATTTCAAATTAAATAAAACGCATATTATTTTATTTCATATCTCGTAAAAAAATTTTATAATAACAGCTCTTAAACAACTAACAGCTTATAAGATAAATCTTATTGCATGGGTTATATTGAAAAAACATAACCCATTTGAGTTACTTAAATTATAACTGCGAGAAACAGGGGTTACATTCTGTCGAATACACACCTCGCGATAAGCAATTTCCGCGGCCATCTGTACCGCCAGGGGTTGATTGTAATAAGTGAAAAATATCAAAGCGTTTCTAATTGTTGTTTAAGACGCTTGATACCATACTATTTTTAGATTATTTTACTTAAGTAACTTTTCGTTTACTCATTATAAAAATGCCACTTACTAAAGTTACTGACAATTTGTAAATCAACCAGAGACTCAGAACTACGCAGTTCTCAAACCGGCGAATGATTATAATGGTCTATCTGAAAATAGTAGCACTCTTATAATTTAATCCGAGTGAAGTAGGCATTTATACTTAAAATGAACAATTTCATAGCTTTTTATGCCAGAGGGGATATTTTACAATGCTCAAATGCCCCCTCCTCCTGCATCGGCCCTGACACCTCTCACGATACTGTAGTGAAGAAGAAATACCACTATGGTTTATAATTACGTAATACCCTGTTAATGATGAAAAAATGAAATATCTAATTAACAATGAAGTTACATTTAGGACTGATGATGGCGTTTTGGCGAGTCTGAGCCCGTCGGACAACTCACTCACCCTGTCTATTACCGCAAACAGGATCTTCACCTATCTCCTCGAGCAGGAAGGGAAAGTAGTCTCGAGAGAAGAGATGTTTACGAATGTCTGGGACAAAAATGGTCTGCAAGCCTCAAACAACTCATTAAGCCAGTATATTTCTTTGATTCGTAAAGGATTACAGGAGCTCGGTTGTGAACACGAGATTATTCAAACAGTACCACGGGTCGGCTTTTTCATCGCTGAAGGATTGGTAACCACCATAGAGGAATCGCCTTTGGTTTCCGCGGCGTCCCTCACTCCCGCAAAAGCCACGCCTTCCCTGTCAAAACGCGTAAAAATGATGCTGCTTGCAGCTGGGGGTGTCTCGTTATTCATGCTTCTTTACCCAGTCAACACATTGTTTAACAGCACTCAAAACAACCTTCCCGTCGTACAGTTGTATAAACTTGGCAATATCGACCTCTGTCCGGTCTATACCGTTTTTGAAAGCTCACGAGAAGTGGCAACTGCGAAACTTGAAAAAGCCAAAAAAATGGCTGATTTACACCTGAAGTGTCTGGCTGGCGCATTGTTTATTTTCCAGCCTGACGATCTGTACGTCTACGGCGAAAAAGGTCGCATATTTTTATCCCGCTGTACTTTCAATAATGCAGAAAAAACAAAGTTTGCTGGATGCAAGGACCTTTATATCCATGAATACTAAATATAAAACCAAGATATTACTTGCAGGAGCGGCCGTTCTGCTCGCTGTCAGCGCCTTGTTAAGCGCGAATGGAATCACCCTCATTCCAGTCAATCAGGGAATAAGCGTGCATTGCGTCTCCACACTTTCACTACCCGAACTGCCCGGGGGTGGGAAATACGATGGTAGCCTGATGATCCAGTTGCAAACAGATAACACTGGCGTCATTGATTTCTCAGGGATTATTACCACAACCCCACTGGCAGACAACCGCCCAGGACGTCGCCTTATCCTGCAACGCTCCGTCAGTTTTAATTATCGGATAAAAGATAAAGGCGTCGTTTTTCTGCAAGACGTGAAAATGAGTAAACACAGTCTGGATAACGTGTCGGATGAGATGTTTATCCATAATATCTATGACCCGTTCACACCCAGTAAGCGTGCGCAAATATATAAAATTGATAATGCCTACCTGTTAGGCAATACCTTTTCGCCAACGAACGTCTGCGTTAGTAAATCGTAGTAATAAGCCGTAATCCAGGATTGCCTACCCGCCAGGCTAAACCAGAGCAGGGCCACGGTAACGCATTGGACCTGACTCCACGAGTGGCGACAGTAAATCGCTTCCCTGTCGCCACACACTTTCGCCCTCATCCAGCGACCAGAGAAAATACAGTCCGTTATTACCATAAGCTACAATAATATTAATTTTAGATAATCAACGGCACGTTTGCTGACAATAATGAGCAAAGGTTTACTATAGGCCTGTCTTTTTTTTAGCAGGAAAGTAAAATGAAAAAAACAAAAGGGTTGATAATTGTTGCCCTTGCTTTCACCCTGGCGTCATGTGCTTCAATTCCTGAGAATATCAAAGGTAATAATCAACCAGATATACAAAAAAACTTTATCTCCGTGCATAACCAACCGGGATTATATACCGGTCAGCAGGCCCGCTTTGGGGGTAAAGTCATCAATGTGATTAACACCAAAACGGATACATTACTGGAAATCGCCGTTCTGCCACTGAACAACTATGCTAAACCGCAAATAGACGCGAGCTATCAGGGACGTATTCTTGCCCAGCAGAAAGGTTTTCTCGATCCGGTAAACTACAGAAACCATTTCGTTACTATTTTGGGGACAATTCAAGGAGATGAACCAGGATTCATCAACAAAATCCCGTACAACTTTATTAAAGTTGATTTACAAGGTATTCAGGTTTGGCATTTAACGGAGTCAGTCAACACCACCTATAATATGTGGGATTACGGCTATGGCGCGTTCTGGCCTGAACCCATGTGGGGCGCCCCCTATTACGCTAATACAGTAACTCAGGTAACTCCGGAGCTAGTGAAATAATCTCTGTAGTAAGATGGCGCGAATATATACCGGAGTCGGGTACTGACAAACGCCCAGCACATCACCCCGCGTTGACCTTATTGCGCCATCCTGCTTTATGAGATCCTTCGCTTAGCACGCATTCTTCCTGTTACATATAATTTTACCCGCTAACACTTGAGCGAAAAAATGGGCTTTAGCCATCTCATGCCTGAGCATCTTTTGTTATTTACCGATAACTCTCCCACCCTGCCTGTAATAAAAGAACATTGGTGTTTACGATTTATTCAGGGATTACTATGAACAGAAAATGCTTACTGTTGATACCATTATTTTTTAGTAGCGTCATCATCACCGCCTGCGATAATAAACCTGCAGTAAAAACCACCGCGATGGAGCCCGAGGTCGGCGTTGTTACCTTAGCGCCCTCTTCAGTGAATATTAAAAGTGAACTTCCAGGGCGCGCGGTTTCATTCGAGATCGCCGAAATCCGCCCTCAGGTTGGTGGGATCATCATAAAACGCAACTTTATTGAAGGTGATAAAGTCAGCAAAGGAGAGTCACTGTATCAAATTGATCCAGCCCCGCTGCAGGCGCGACTGGATTCAGCCAAAGGCGCGCTGGCAAAGGCACTGGCGACGGCCAATAATGTGCGTCTGACATTAAATCGGCAGTCAGCGTTAATAAAATCCAATTACGTCAGCCGCCAGGACTACGACACGACACGCTCACAGCTTAATGAAGCAGAAGCCAATGTCGCCGTCGCCAAAGCGGATCTTGAGCAGGCCACCATCAACCTTCGTTACGCTAATGTCACCTCACCGATTGATGGCATCAGCGGTAAATCCTCCGTAACCGTGGGTGCCCTGGTCACCGCAAATCAGGAAAACGCGCTGGTCACCGTTCAGCGGCTGGATCCGATTTATGTTGATTTAACACAGTCAGTACAAGATTTCTTACGCCTGAAAGAAGAGAAAGCCAACGGCAAAATTGCCCAGCAACAAGGCAAAATTCCTGTTGAGCTGATGCTGGAAAACGGCAACCCCTATCGCCATACCGGTACGCTTGAGTTTTCCGATCCCGCCGTCGATGAGACCACCGGATCGGTGACTTTGCGCGCCGTGTTCCCCAATCCTGAAGGTGAAATTTTACCCGGTATGTATGTCACGGCGTTGCTGGACGAAGGCAGCCAGCAGAACGTTTTGATGGTCCCCCAACAAGGGATTACGCATAACGAACAAGGAAAAGCCACCGCGCTGATCCTTGACCAGCAAAACGTGGTGCAACTGCGCGAAATAAACGCCGTGAAGGCCGTTGGCAATCAATGGCTGGTGACAGCAGGATTACGCCCCGGCGATCGGGTCATTGTGTCCGGATTACAAAGAATTCGTCCGGGAATCAAAGCCCGGGTCCTCCCTTCAAAACTGAACACTCCTAACGCGGGAACTGAACAGTAATATTTCAGGTATTAAGGACACTTTCTTCATGGCCAACTTTTTTATTGAGCGCCCGGTTTTCGCCTGGGTGCTCGCCATTATCATGATGTTTACGGGCGGTATCGCGATAATGAACCTGCCGATCGCCCAGTATCCACAAATTGCTCCCCCAACCATTACCATCAGCGCTGCCTACCCAGGGGCAGACGCAAAGACCGTTGAAGACTCCGTAACTCAGGTGATTGAACAGAATATGAATGGTCTTGATGGCCTGATGTATATGTCATCCACCAGCGATGCGGCAGGTAATGCGTCGATTATCCTGACTTTCAAAACGGGCACGTCACCCGATATTGCGCAGGTTCAGGTACAGAATAAACTGCAGCTGGCGATGCCTTCTTTACCGCAGGAAGTACAGCAGCAAGGGATCAGTGTTGATAAATCCAGCAGCAATATTTTGATGGTCGCCGGCTTTATCTCTGATAATAACAGCCTGAGCCAATATGATATTGCCGACTATGTGGCCTCGAACATCAAAGACCCAATAAGCCGCACTGCCGGGGTGGGGAGCGTACAGTTATTCGGTTCGCAATACGCCATGCGTATCTGGCTGGATCCGCAAAAGCTCGACAAGTATAACCTCACACCTCAGGACGTCATTACCCAACTCAAAGTTCAGAACAATCAGATATCGGGTGGGCAGTTGGGAGGCATGCCTCAGTCAGCCGATCAGCAGCTAAATGCGTCGATAATCGTCCAGACGCGCCTGCAAACTACTGATGAATTTGGCAAGATCTTCCTTAAAGTTCAGCAAGATGGCTCCCAGGTTCTGCTGCGCGATGTCGCGCGAATTGAGCTGGGTGCGGAAAATTATGCAACGGTTGCACGTTACAACGGAAAACCCGCCGCCGGGATTGCAATTAAACTTGCCGCTGGCGCGAATGCCCTGGAAACATCCCAGGCAGTCAAACAGGAGCTGAACAGATTATCGGCCTGGTTTCCGGCCAGCATGAAAACCGTTTATCCCTATGACACCACTCCGTTTATCGAAATTTCGATTCAGGGGGTTTTTCATACTTTGATCGAGGCAATCATTCTGGTATTCCTCGTCATGTATCTGTTTTTGCAAAGTTTCCGCGCAACGCTTATTCCCACAATCGCCGTTCCGGTAGTGATCCTTGGCACCTTTGCGATACTCGACGTCGCGGGTTTTTCGATTAATACGCTCACGATGTTTGGCATGGTGCTGGCGATAGGGTTGTTAGTCGATGATGCCATCGTGGTGGTTGAGAACGTAGAACGCATTATTGCCGAAGAACACTTGTCACCAAAAGCGGCGACCCACAAAGCGATGGGCCAGTTGCAGAGAGCGCTGGTCGGTATTGCCGTTGTGTTATCCGCCGTATTTATGCCGATGGCATTTATGAGCGGAGCAACCGGTGAAATTTTCCGTCAGTTTTCTATCACTTTAATCTCCTCCATGCTGCTGTCGGTGTTTGTGGCGATGAGCCTGACGCCAGCACTCTGCGCCATGCTGTTGAAATCCCACGAGGGAGAAAAAGCAAACACACATATTCTGTTTACCCGTTTCAATCACTTTATGGAGAAATGTACTCAGCACTACACGGACAGCACCCGTAAACTGCTACGTTGCACAGGCCGTTATATGGTCGTGTACTTAGTGATTGGCGCGGGCATGATTGTGCTGTTTCTACGTACCCCGACCTCCTTTTTGCCTGAAGAAGACCAGGGGGTGTTCATGACCACCGCGCAATTGCCTTCGGGCTCGACGATGGTGAACACCAGCAAAGTGCTCGGGGAAATAACGGATTACTACCTGACGAAAGAACAGAAAAATGTCGCTTCGGTTTTCACCGTAGGCGGATTTGGTTTCAGCGGCCAGGGGCAAAACAACGGTCTGGCGTTTATCAGCCTGAAACCGTGGTCAGAACGCGTTGGTGAAGAAAACTCAGTTACCGCCATTATTCGACGGGCGATGATGGCCTTAAGCACCATCAATAATGCCGTCGTTTATCCGTTTAATTTACCCGCTGTTGCAGAACTGGGAACGGCTTCAGGGTTTGACATGGAGCTGCTGGATAACGGTAACCTTGGGCATGAAAAAATGATGCAGGCCCGAAACGAGCTTCTGGCGCTGGCCAACCAGTCGTCCGGTGAGGTCGACGGGGTGCGCCCGAATGGTCTGGAAGATACACCGATGTTCCGCATTCATGTCAACGCCACGAAGGCAGAAGCCATGGGCGTTGCATTATCGGATATCAATCAGACCATCTCTACGGCGTTCGGTAGTCGCTATGTCAATGATTTCCTGAATCAGGGACGCGTTAAAAAAGTGTATGTCCAGGCCGATACGCCGTTCCGTATGTTGCCGGATAATATTAATCACTGGTACGTACGTAATGCCTCCGGCGCTATGACGCCGCTTTCGGCCTACTCATCCACCGAGTGGACCTACGGTTCTCCCCGCCTTGAACGCTACAACGGTCAGCCTGCAATGGAAATTCTGGGCCAGCCGGTCGAAGGGAAAAGCAGCGGCGATGCGATGAAATTTATGGCATCGCTGATAAATAAACTGCCTGCGGGCGTCGGCTATGCCTGGACCGGTCTGTCTTATCAGGAGGCGCTGTCCACAAACCAGGCACCAATGCTGTACGGCATTTCGCTGATCGTCGTGTTTCTGGCACTGGCGGCACTGTATGAAAGCTGGTCGATACCGTTCTCGGTAATGCTGGTTGTGCCAATCGGGGTGGTCGGCGCTTTGCTGGCGACCGACTTGCGCGGCCTGAGCAATGATGTTTACTTCCAGGTAGGCCTGCTCACCACCATGGGGCTCTCGGCTAAAAACGCCATTCTGATCGTCGAGTTCGCCGTCGAGATCATGCAAAAGGAAGGAAAAACGCCGCTTGAAGCCGCAGTAGAGGCCGCGCAAATGCGCTTACGCCCTATTTTGATGACGTCACTGGCCTTTATCTTAGGGGTTATCCCTCTGGCAATAAGCAACGGCGCGGGCTCTGGCGCGCAAAATGCCGTCGGTACGGGTGTTATTGGTGGGATGCTGGCCGCAACAGTGCTGGCGATCTACTTTGTTCCGCTGTTCTTTGTTCTCGTAGAAAACATGCTGGCGCGATTCAAAACACGGCGCTGATTCCCTGCCCTCGTACGTGATTATCCCTGGGATAAGTTTATTAAATCCCAGGGATTCTCAATGCTCTCTCAGAGAAAGGGTTCCGTTCACTTTAAGTTCTTCATTTCATTACAGTGACGATACTGTGACTACGTTAAGAGTGGCATTCTCCACCACACTTGAGTCCCTCTGCTCTGCGGGTAATCAATGCCCGGTGGCGCTTCGCGTATCAGGTCTACGGTTGTTAGCGGACCCTGCTATCCAGCGAATTTCTCGTGGATAGCAGGGTAAACATTACGGGGATTTTTTCTTGTAGGGTAACAACTAAGGTAGGTACAGAGGTTGTCAATTCTGACTCATGCCAGGCTATCAAAACGGGTAATCAATAGTGCAGACCGGAACCCTTCAGATTTACGGCCAGTTCGCCCAATTTAGTATCAGGGTGTCGATGACACATTTTAATCATCTTCGGTACAGCGACAGTTTCCACCTCATGCAGGGGAACATAATCATCGCCTTTAAAGTCCGAATTTTTATTAACAATCACAAAGGCAATTGCTGTCATGTATTGCCGACTCATATCAACGAATTCTTTACAGGTCATATCTTGTGGCGCCGCTTCCGTTGCCTGTGTAGCAAAAGCACGGCTCATCGGCGCCATAACAGAGGTCATAAGAATAGCTGCAGAGACAATCAATTTAATATTCACAATGCGCTCCAGAAGTAGCATTAATTTTTATCGGCGAGTTTTTCAGTTTGTACCAACGACGCATTTCTGCGCAGACTGATAAAAGCCAAAGAACTAAAAATCATCTCAACGCCTATAAAGATGGAGGTAAACACATAAGAACGGTCGGGATCCATATTCAGCCATACGGCTGCAATAAGCAGGTCAAAAATACCGATAAAAATATTCCATCCATAGCCCGGACTGCGGAACATTTTGACGCCGGAAGCAACACGAAAAATCCCGCCAAGAATAAACAGGCAGCAAAAAACCATTGCCAATGAATTCATACCTATCACAGGATTTTCGAGGAAACAGTATCCCAGCAGCAACCATGCGATAGCAAAAAAGGCATAGGTAAATTTGGCTTTCAACTGCTTTTTACCCGAGGAAAACAGGCTGTAAATAGAATAGAAGCCGCACACCAGGAACATAAAACCTGTTGCATAGCTTAAGTAAATACCTGCAGCGATTGGATAGATTAAGCAGCAGATGCCGCAAACCAACAACAGCACGGCCATGATTGTGGCGTGTCTTTTATAATGAAATAGTGTTTTTTCATTAAATGCTTTCAGGCTTTGCTGATTAAAAACAAACATACATCCTCCGTTACATAGAAACGCAATGTAACCTACTAATAAAAGAGTAATATTCACTTAATACATATCACTTACAATGGGATGATAAGACTTTCACTCCGAATTCGTATATAAGAATAAAGGAATGTCATTATCCGTATAATCCTACACGTGTCAGACGTCTGACACCTGTAAGATTAAACGCTCATTATTCTATCCTGGCTCTGATTCTACTCTTCGAAGTTATTTAATATGCTTATTTCGTTTGGTGAGATATACCAAATTTATTCAGGAGAAAGTAATGAAAAAGATTATTCTTGCAGGTCTGCTTGCAACCATGATGGGCTCAGCCCCGGTACTGGCAGCTACCACTACCACGCCGGCACAAACTGCTACCGCCAATGTACAAAAAGAAGCTGCCGATATTATGCAGGTCGCAGTACAAGGTGCAAACGCGATGCGTGATATTCAGCTTGCCCGTCTGGCCCTGTTTCATGGACAGCCTGACAGTGCTAAAAAGTTAACCGATGACGCCGCTTCCCTGCTTGCAGGTGACAGCCACGACTGGGCGAAATTTGTAAAAGCTGCGCCTAAAGCCAAGATGATTGACGATCAGTACGTGATTATTAACGCTACGATTGCGCTGTCAGAAGACTATATTGCCACCCCAGCTAAAGAATCCGCTATCAATACAGCGAATGGCAAAATGGCTAAAGGCGACTGGAAAGGTGCTGTGGATACCTTGCAACTGGCGGGTATCAGCGTGCTTCAGACCCAATACCTGATGCCCCTGAATCAGACGCGTAAAGCCGTTGCCAGCGCTCAAAAACTGCTGTCTTCAGGTAAATACTATGAAGCAAACCTTGTGTTAAAGGGTGCTGAAGAAGGCATTGTGATCGATAGCGAGATGCTGGGCGCAGGCCAGTAATACTCAGCACTACGGAGTGTTGAACCAGGACTTTCTCTCCTGATCGGGTTGCTACGGCAACCCGATCAGGGGGGTTAATGGCTAATCAGACTGTTAATCTCAATCTCAATTTCCCGCATGACGGCAACAATCTTCTGTAATGCTTCCTGGCGTACTGCCAGAGGAAGATCGTCATGTCGCATCGATTCAAAAGGTTCGCATAGCGTCTGAAGAGCAGTAATGCCCAGAATTTGCGCCGAACCATGCAACCGGTGAAGGGCTCGCAAAAACAGCTGGGGTTCGTCTTGCTCAACGGCTTTCTCAGCCGCCTGTAAATCGCTAAACGTTGCCTCGCGGAATGTTTCGAGTATCTCGTTCATTAATGCGCGATCGCCGCCGGTATTTTCCGTCAAGACATTGAATTTCAAATGCCGGATTGCACATGGAGACGAATAACCGGTTTCGATTTTGCTTAATTCATGCGTCAGTGTCTGAATCGACACGGGCTTAAACAGACACAAATTCATGCCGTTTTGCAGACACCTGTCACGTGACTGTGGGAGCGCGCTGGCCGTCAGTCCCCATATTTGTAAATGAGGCTGCTGACGACGTAACGAAGCCGCAAGATCAAACCCGTCCTTCTTCGGCATATTCACATCGGTTATCAACAGGTCGTATGATTTTTTAGCCAGTTTGGCTTCGGCTTCCTCACCATCACACGCTTCATCCACGCTGTAACCAATGGCGTTCAACTGTCGCTTAAGCAGCAGGCGATTGGTCGGGTTGTCATCTGCTATCAAAATAGACAGACACGGCAGCGGCAACAGCGCACCTGGCGTGTTGCTATCCGGTACAATTGACTGGCGGGCAGTCTCAACCGGCAGCGTTATGGTAAACGTGGTTCCTTGCGCCGGGACGCTCATCAACTCCAGCGTACCCCCCATCAGCGTCACCAGCTCTTTGCAGATAAATAATCCCAGACCAGACCCCGTTTGTTGACGCCCACAGCGCCCCTGAGCGTAGCGACGAAACAGCCCGGCCTGCTCCTCTTCGCTAATCCCGCAACCGGTGTCGCTAATGGCGATGGTCAGGGTACCGTGATTCTCCCCGTCAGGTGTTAAACGGGCCATCACATGAATGCTACCCTGCTCGGTAAACTTGAGCGCATTGCCCACCAGGTTGGTGAGAATTTGCCGCAAAGCTTGTTGATCGACAAACACCCGCTCGTTTGCCGGCAACTGGCTTACGCAAGCAAGCGTAACGCCTTTCTGTCTGGCTAAGGCATCAAAAGAGTGACACTGTAATTCAATGAGCTGCGAGAGATCCGTCCATTGAGGAACAACCTGATATTTACCAGACTCAATCTTATCAACGTCCAGAATCTTACCGATCAGCCCAAGCAATGACTGGGCTGTCGCTGCGGTAAGAGCAATCGCCTCTTTTCGCTGTGCCGGGCTGAGGTCTGAGCTCGACAGTAATTCCAGAAAGCCCACAATCGAGCTGACAGGGGTACGTAATTCATGGCTCATGCTCGCAAGAAAGCGACTTTTGGCCTTGGTTGCTTCAATCGCTTTATTTTTTTCGGTTTCCAGTTCTTGAGATAATGCCTCTTTGAGATGAAGCTGCTCTTCCAGCTGCCGCTGCGATTGTTTTCTTTTATTGACCTCACGGGAGAGTGAGATCCCCCAGATCAGGCTAATTGCTATCAGCAACAGCGCAAACACCACCAGTTGATAGAACTGTTTGCTATACCGACTCCAGAGATCGACCTGCGTATTAGAAATTTTCGACCACTTCTCCGTCATCTGCAAAATCTCACGCGGCGGTATCGCCTGCAGCGCTTTATCCATTACGGACTTCAACATGGGCTCGTGGGGAGAAATCGCAAAGCTCACCGACGCACCAGGCATATCTGGTAGCCTAAAAAAGTGCATGTTTTTCTGGTAGTCATGATCGACCATGAACCTTGCCGACAATTCGGTAGCAATTGCCGCGTCAACCTTGCCATCCCTGAGCATAGTCATCGCGACGCTGCCAGTATCAGCATCCACCCAGGTGGCCTGCGGGTAGCGTTGTTTCAGGTCACTTTCCAAAACATGCCCGGCGGGCAACGCAATACGGATCGGTGTATTCAGTAACGAATCGGCCGTTTCATCACGGGAAGTGATAATCACAAATGCCACATTCATCAGCGGATCGCTAAAGGTCGAATTGTGCTGATTTTGATTTGTCAGGGTGATAGTGGGATACATATCCCATCGTTCGCCGCTTATTTGTTTGGTCTGTTCACTTTTGGTGTTGGCCAAAACCGGCTCAAAATCAACCCCCGTTTGCAGATGAATAATATTCAGCAAATCGCCAAGAATTCCACGTAACTCACCGCTGCGATCGACAAGCGTGTAAGGCGGATAATCTGGATTGATAAGAATGCGAATAGTATGTTTCTTCTTCAGCCACGCTTTTTCCTGATCGGTAAAAGGAATAGGCGCATTCAGAAAAGCAAGGTTACCGCGGTTCAGCCAGTTCTGCATGACCTGCATATGAATTTCATTACTGATTGACGTAATGAAACCATCAAGAATATTTCTTAATACCGGCTGGTCGTCCTTCACCACAAAATAATTATATTGCTCTTGTTTATCAAAGTAGTGCGTAATAACCAGTGATTGCGAAAAATATCGGGAGACACAATGACTGCTGGTGATATTGTTCCCAATATAATATTGGTTATCACCGTTCACTACCGATGCCATGGCCTGATACTCGTCGTCGAAAAATGAGACTTTAGCTTCAGGAAAAGCATCCTGGATAACATCAAGAAAAGGACAATCTCGCACACACGCGACGCTAACCGGATGCTCCGAGGTCAGCGGCAGCATGGTGTTTTTTAGCGAGGTCACAAGCGTCGGCCACGTCGTCAGTAATGCCGAAGTGCGCAATAAATGGCCGCCGACATCTTGTCGCCGGGACAGCTGAGTTATCAATGTATCTACATCGTTACTGGCAAGTGCGGTCAGCGCTTCTTGCTCATTATCATACTGCTTTATAACAATTTTTATATTGAGATTCTTTTGCATTAGCGCAAGATAATCCGCGTTGACGCCCCGATAATATTCACCGCTATTTTGATAAACAATGGGGGAGACTTCCGGTAACCAGGTGCCAACAACCAAGGTTTTTTTATGCGCTAACCAGTTTGTTTCTTCCCTGTTCAGGCCGATATGTTGTACTGAGGTATTATAGTTACTTTTTAGCTCAACTTGCCGGGCTGAGCTTACACCCGTAGAAAACCCGATGGTAAATATGACCATCAAAAAAATAAACAAGCGTTCCAGCATTACTCTATCCTATTTTATTTCTTTGCGCATAATCATAAATTTCCATTAATGACGAGCAATCTAACTTCTCCATCAAACGGCTTTTATAGGTGCTTACCGTTTTATTACTGATGTTCATTTTGCTGGCAATAGTGCTGTAATCCATACCGTTAAGAATATAACGCAACACTCTCATTTCCTGGGTCGACAACGTATCAAGCTTATCCTGTTCGCTGACAGATGAGCCAGTAAAATGCTCAAGGGAAAAGGGAAAATAGCTATACCCATTTTTTGCAGCTTCGATTGCGGCAAGAATATTATTCATACCCTCTTTTTTACTCACAAATCCATTGGCACCATATTCGGCGCTACGTTTGCCGTAAAAAAATTCATTTTTGGCTGAAATGATAATGATTACACCAGCATAGTGCCGCTTTCGCAGTTGCTCCAGCACTTCGATGCCGCTGATGCCCGGAATATCCACATCAATAATCAGTAGCTCCGGCTTAGTTTTTTCAACGGTTTGGACCACATGCTCTCCGCTGTCGAGCTCGGTGGTTACGGTAATACCATTAGTATCGAGTAAGTTGCGGATGGCTATGCGAGCTAATGGGTGATCATCAACGATTATCGCGTTCATTGCGTATAAGAATCCCGATAAATAAAGAGAGGCGATGGCTATCGAGCAGGTGAGCCTTAAGCATTATAATTTATAAAAATAAGGCGTTATCAGGTAAATCCTAACACATTCACACGTATATTTATTAGTTTTTTATAAAAACGAAGAATAAGGCATAAATGCAACACTGTATTTTACAAATTTTAAACCTTGAGCCTATCTAAATATCAAACCATTAACACAACCAAAAGGAATATTCCTACACGCGTAGGATAAATCTCTCATTTATTATGATTCATTCTTAATGGCCGGGGTCATATAACCAGGGGGAGTTTTCATCACAACGGCAAAGGTGTATATGCAGAATAGCTATCTAAGAATCATTTTTATACCAGGTCAAATCTGGAGAAAAAGATAATAAACCTGCTGATTTGATAGTAAAACGCCCTGTGGCTCAGGAAACAACAGAGCCACAGGAGTCAGTCATGAATCAGGCTTTACTGGGCAACGCCCCAATAGCATGGGAGCTTTTCACGGTCAGCGTAACGACGGCAGAACACAACAGCGCGGCAATCATAAAGATAAAGGCGCTGTTATAACTTCCACCACTGCTTTGAATCAGCCAGCCGATGATAGGTGCAGAAACGACTCCCGCCATCTGACCGCCAAAGTTAACGATCCCGGATGCCCGCCCCATGATGTTGCTGGGAATGGTGTCCATCAGAATGCCCCAGAATGTCGCCATGGCGAAGAACATGAACAGGGCTGAAATACACTGATAAACCACCGCCATATCTGCACTGCTCACGCTGAAGGTCAGATACAGGAAACCCGCGGCAATAACGGAGGTCACGACATACAACGTTTTACGCTGGGGTTTAAATTTATCTGAGCAATAGCCGCCTAACAACGTTCCGCCTGCGCCAAACAGGAAGGGAATGGCCGCCATGACGCCGGTTTTTGCCAGAGAAAACTCACGAACGGTGATCAGGTAGCTTGGCAGCCAGGTTGAAAAGCCCCAGAAGGTGATATCAAACAAAAACCAGATACTTGCCATTTGCCAGAGCACCGGCATTTTGAGGACGTCTTTAAACGCGATACCGCTGGTGTTTTGCAGGCTTCCCTGCTCGTCAGCAGCCAGTTCCGCCAGATCCTGCTGCGTAATTGCGGGGTGATCTTTCGGATTGTCACGGGTAAATAAGTAGATCCCCGCCGCGATAAACAGACCCGGAATACCTAGCACGATAAAGACCATGTGCCAGCCAAAGGCCCCGATTATGCTTGCGGCTACCACTACCGCCAGCGCCGGGCCTAAGGTGTTTACCGTTGACTGAATCGCCGT
The DNA here is from genome assembly GCF_030336655.1 of Citrobacter sp. Cb041. Classification (NCBI taxonomy): domain Bacteria; kingdom Pseudomonadati; phylum Pseudomonadota; class Gammaproteobacteria; order Enterobacterales; family Enterobacteriaceae; genus Citrobacter; species Citrobacter sp. Cb041. The sequence continues at coordinate 94,087 of NZ_JAOWDD010000037.1, forward strand.
GGCGCGGCCACGTTCTTTCGACGGGAAATAGGTTGATATCATCTTCCAGGAAGCCGACGGGAAACAACCTTCACCAACACCAAAGAAGAAGCGAACGGCCAGCATTAGCGGCAGCGTCAACACGGCGCCGGTTAAGCTGGTGAAAACAGACCACCAGGCAATACCGATGGCCATGATTTTGCGCGAACCAAACTTATCCGCCAGTAAACCGCCGGGAATTTGAAACGCGGCATAACCAATAAAAAAGGCGCTAATAATTAACCCTTGTTGGGTTGTATCCAGATTTAAATCTTTGCCGATATAAGGGAGCGAAACGCTCATCACCATTCTGTCGAGAAAAGAGAGCAGCCACGCTAGCCAGATCAATGTCAGGACGGTATACCTTGCTTTCCAGGTCTTTGGTTTACCTGAAGGTAAAGACGTTTGTAGGTTCATTGTGATGTCCTTAGGGTGTAGTGATCTACCGCGGCCATAAATGGTCGCGATAAATCAATGCGTGTTTAGCGTTATTTATTAATATTGTTTTCTAATAACCGTACCGCTACAGGCATAACTTTCAGTGCCATTGATTAAGGCAATGCGCCCATTAACCATGACAATTTCAATCCCTTCCGGATATTGATTGGGTTCAACAAAAGTGCCCTTATCGGCAATGGTGTTCGGATCGAACATCACAATATCCGCCGCATAACCCACCTTCAGCAGCCCACGATCCTGCAGGCCTAATACCTCAGCGGGTTTGCCAGTCATCTTACGGATTGCCGCTTCCCAGCTCAGACATCCCTCTTCACGCACATATTTACCGAGCACACGAGGGAATGCGCCAAACACGCGCGGGTGCGGTTTGCCAGCCCCCATTAAACCGTCGGTACAGACGTTTTGCTCAGGACGGCAAAGGAACTTAATCACATGCTCTTCAGTACCGTAAAAGTCGACCATCCCAACGGCGTTTTCTTCTTCAAACAGCAGATCGAAGGTGGCGTTGTACGGATCTTTTCCGCGTAGCTCGCCCAACTGAACGAGGTTCAGACCGACGGCATCCTGGTTTTTTGTCGTTTTCACGCTGGTGACAAAAATCTGGTCCAGCCCGGCAAAATCGATAAAGTTATCCCAGCCAGGAATGCCCTGCTGAATATCGTCGATCATTTTGGCGCGCAGTTCAGGCGAGGCCAGCCGCTCAAGTAATTTGTCAGTGCCACCGGAGTGGACCCACGGCGGCAGGATCACGCCGAGCATCGTGCTGCCCGCCACATACGGATACTGGTCGAAAGAGATACGAATCCCCTCTTCCTGCGCCTGTTCCAACATGCCCAGCATCTGGTCAATCAGCCCCCAGTTTTTCTTACCGCAAACCTTCATATGTGAAATATGCAGCCAGACACCGGTGGCGGTGGCGATATCAATCAGTTCCTGCGTTGAGTTGATAATATCGTCCGCTTCACTGCGCTGATGCACCACAAAGATCCCGTCATATTTCGCCGTCACTTTGCACAGTTCAATCATTTCGGCGGTATCGCCAAAGGCGCAAGGCATGTAGATGAGCCCAGTGGAAAGACCAAACGCCCCCGCTTGTAACTCCCGCTCAAGGATTTCGCACATCTTCGCCACATCCTCACGAGTAGAGGGGCGCCCATCCAGGCCCATGGCTTCCATGCGTACGTTGCCATGCGGAACTAAATACGCGAGGTTTGTCGCCGGATGACGCGATGCCAGCAGATTGAGGTAGCCGTCTGTGTTTTTATATTTCCAGTCTATTTTGTCGGTATCGCCATCCAGTCCGGCGATATTTTTACGCCAGGCCGGAATATATTCTTCAGGCAACGGCGCCAGGGCTACACCATCCTGCCCTAACAGCTCGGTGGTAATACCCTGACGAATTTTTGCCGACAGCGCGGGGTTAATAATGGCCGACAGGTCAGAGTGCGTATGGGTATCAATAAAACCAGGACAAATAATTTTTCCCGTTGCGTCAATAACCTGCTCATTAACGCCAACGTCAATTTGTCCGATTGCGACAATGCGTCCTTCGTCAACCATCACATCGGCAATTCTGCCTTCACTGCCCGTTCCATCGATTACATTTCCGTTTTTGAAAATGGTTTTCATCGTTATTCTCCATAGCGGTGTCGCTTCACGACACCACTTGTAAGGTAAGAGGTTGTTATCTTTATTTTTATTGGCGATAGAGTGTCTGAATGATGCTGTAATAGCCGCTGGCCGAGCCGGTTAACTGATCAATCTCGATATATTCATCGATGGTGTGGGCCAGGTTTTCGCGTGAAGGTCCGAAGCCGATAGTTTTAATTCCCGCTTCGCCCGCATAGTGGCTGCCGTTGGTGCAAAATGAGTACTGTGTGATGGTTGGATTAAACCCGGCCTCGCGAACGCCAGCCAGAGCGGCCTGCACGAATTCGTCAGACTCGTCATACACCCAGCCCGGGAAGAAGCGCTCGCCCTCAATCGTGGCACCGGTATAGCAAGACTCCTGACCTACCGCGTAGGAGACACGGGCCTTAAACTGCGGATCCTGTGTGGTAAGTTCCGCAAGCGCATTTTCCAGTGGGGCAATAACACTTTCTTTGGTTTCACCCACCAGCAAACGACGATCGTAGGTTGCGCGACAATAATCCGGCACTACCGAAGCTCCTGGGTATGGCGAAGATTTAATGTCGGTAAGCTCCAGAATGCCAGGCCCCAGTACCGGGTGCGTTGGCGGAGTAATTGTGCGAATTTTGTCGATCAATTGCGCCATTTTGTACACCGCGTTAATGCCTGCCTGCGGGTTGGCGGAGTGCGCGGGTTTACCAAATGTTTCGACCACAATTTCAGCGCGGCCACGCTGACCAATTTTCAGGTTTAACTCGGAAGCTTCACCGATGATCACGTAGTCCGGCTTATAGCGCTCGCTGACCAGCCGGGCAGCAATACCTTCAAAGCACTCCTCATGCACGATGCAGGCAACGTAGATTTTGCCGGCAAAATTACGCTGATTGTCCTGGCCGAAAAAACCCACGGCGGAAATCATCGCCGCCACGGCACCTTTCATATCGGTTGTACCGCGACCATAAATTTTGCCATCGTCGATATCGCCGCCGTACGGGTTGCGGCTCCACTTCTCTTCGTTGACCGGCACGGTATCGATATGTCCATCGAGAACCAGCGTTTTCCCCGGCTGATTGCCGACAATGCCGCCCACAATGTTGCCGTACTTATCAACGTGGATGTCATCGAACTGGTAATGCTGCATCATTTTTTTTATGGCATTAACCACTTCCCCTTCCTGACCGGAATAACTTTTTTGTTGGATCAGCGCCTGACAGTTTTTAATGACTTCATCAATACGTTTTGCAGATAACATGGGTTTCTCCGTTATTTCTCTCAATCAGGAAATGTGTTATTTGATGCCCGGGTACTGACCGCCCCAGACAATATCCAGATATTGTTGCGGGTCGGTGTCGCCTTCGGTACTGACCAACAGCACGCGGGAATGCGCATCCAGCCCCAGTTGTTCACGCGTTTGCGCCAGTTCAGGTGAGGTCATCAGCAGCGCCAGCAGACCGGAAGTGACCGCGCCGGACTCACCAGATACGATCTGCGGATCGCCCGCCAACGGATTACCCAGCATGCGCATGCCCAGCGCTGCAACTTCATCAGGGCAGGAGGCAAATGCGTTGGCATAATCACGTAGCAGTTTCCAGCCGATGCTGTTCGCCTCACCGCAGGCGAGACCAGCCATAACGGTTTGCAAATCGCCGCCCACCGCAATTGCATCCCCCTCTTTAGAACGGGCAGAGCGGTAAAGACAATCGGCAATTAACGCTTCAGCGACGATCACTTTCGGGCGGTGTTCACCCCAGGCTGCCGCCACCATTCCCTGCACCATTCCGGCAAACGAGCCAACGCCTGCCTGAACAAAAATATGCGTCGGCGCAACCTGATGCAGCTGGTCTATCGCCTCCAGCATCAGCGTGCCGTAGCCCTGCATAATCCACTGCGGGATTTTTTCATACCCTTCCCAGGCGGTATCCTGCACCACAATCCAGCCATGCTTTTGTGCCTGTTCCGCGGTCATGCGAACCGCATCGTCATAGTTCATATCGACGATTTCAGCGGTAGCGCCTTCATTACGGATGGAGGTCAAACGCTGCTGCGAAGAGCCCTTCGGCATATAAACCACGGCGTTTTGCTTCAGCTGGCGCGCCATCCACGCCACACCGCGACCGTGGTTGCCATCGGTGGTGGTGGCAAACGTGACGGTTTGGAGATCGCGGCGTACCTCTTCGCTGGTCATCACGTCAAACGGCAGTTCACTGATATCCTTGCCGATTAATTCCGCGATATGGCACGCCATCGCATAGGAGCCGCCCAACGCTTTGAAGGCTTTCAGGCCAAAACGCTGAGACTCATCCTTGAGATAGATATTTTTAACACCCAGCTTTTTTGCAAGAGCCGGCAGCGTATATAACGGCGTCGGCGCATAACCCGGAATAGACCGATGAAAATTCAACGCTTTTACCAGTTCCTGGCGACTAAACGGTGCCAGCGGCGCGTTTGGATGTTCGGTAAACGGCGTCTGGTTGATAAAAAATGATAAGTTTTCCTGCATCATAAAACCTCATTGTTCTGGTATTTCACTCCCTGTAATAGACGTATACAGAGATATTTACGCTATCGGTATTGCCAATAGAGCAAAATGCTTACCAGTTTTTTATTAATCGAGTAAAACCTTATAAATATTTTAATAAAGTCTTTATTTTCAAATAATTAAAAAGAAAACGAGATGGGCACTGAAAAATACCACAGCGTTAGTTTATCGCCTCGTTTGATAAATTCTCACAATTGATAAATAGTGTGATCGCGGAAGATAAAATAAAAAAAACATCCAAAAACAGAGCAGTAGATTGATTTTTCGCAAATCATTTTTGCATTGCTTCGCATATTTATCATCTCCCTTGAGAAATGCCACTCGCTGCCGGAGAAGTACCATGATTTCAGTACTCAGCAATATCCAGGATGATATCTGCAATTATGCCGACGCTATTTCTGGCATAACCGGAACGGATGTTGAAATCATCGATGAATCCTTAATGCGCATCGCTGGCACCGGTAAATACCGACATATGCTCAATGAAAACGTGGCAAAAAATGGCTACATCTACCACCACGTTTTGCAGGTCCGAGAAACGGTTCTTATCAAAAACCCCGGCGAACATCCGCTGTGTCAGTTATGTGAAAAACACCACTACTGTTCTGAAATGCTGGATTTGAACGCACCAATTTTTCTCAACAATCGTGTGATTGGCGTGATCGGAATTATTTGCTCAACCCAGGCGCAGCGTGACGCGTTATTGAGCCAGATTGATAAATTTGTCACTTTTATTGAGCAAATCGCGGTGATGATCTCCAGTAAGGTCTTTGAATGTCTGGAGCGTTTACGCGCGCAGGAAACCCTCGGCGCATTTCGGCGTCTGATCGATGCCATGGACCGCGGCGTTGTAGCAATTGATGGCAATGGTCTTATCTGGCATGCCAATCATTCAGCCGATCGCATTCTCAACCGCGAAGTTCAGGGATTACCGCTGACCATTGAAACAACCGGGGACAGTTTGTATGGCGATGAAGAAGCATGGCTGACGCTTGAAGGCCAGAAACACCATGTACTGTGCAAACAAATTTCGCTCTCCTCGCTGGATAACGATCGCTTAACGATGGTCATCTTTCGTGATGCGCACGACTACCTGAGTAACCTTACTCCATCCCCTTACGAGTCTGACACGCAGGTGCGGCTGATTGGTCACTCTTCCTCAATGGAGCAACTCAGAAGCACCATTAGCAAAATTGCCAACAGCTACGCCAGCGTGCTCATCACCGGGGAAAGCGGCTCGGGTAAAGAGGTCGTGGCATTTGCCATTCACCAAAACAGCCCCCGTAAAGCCGCCCCTTTCGTGACAATCAACTGCGCGGCAATCCCTGAGCAACTACTGGAAAGCGAACTGTTTGGCTATGTACGCGGTGCATTTAGCGGTGCAGATCCCAAAGGACGAATGGGGAAATTTGAACTGGCCAACGGCGGCAGCCTGTTTCTGGATGAGATCGGCGATATGCCGCTGCACCTGCAGGCCAAGCTGCTCAGGGTGTTGCAGGAAAAAGCGATCACCCGCGTGGGTTCTAATAACATCATTAATATTGATGTGCGCATTATTGCCGCGACCAACAAAAATATTAGCGCGATGGTGGAGAATAATCAGTTTCGCGAAGACCTTTTCTATCGCCTGAATGTCGTCCCTCTGGTGCTTCCTTCCCTGCGTGAACGCAGGGCTGATATCGCCGTCCTCGCACAATACTTTGCCGATGAGTTTTCGGTCAGTTACCAACGTGCACCGCAAAAACTGCCCGATGACGTTATTAATCGCCTTTATGCCTGGCACTGGCCGGGGAACATTCGTGAATTACGCAACGTCATCGAATACATTTTTGTGATGCGCGGAGAAGCCGCCGGGATCAACGCCAGCCATCTGCCTCCTTATTTACTCTCCTCGGGGGACAGCAGGAAAACCACGATGACCGCACAACCCCGACAGCTGGCGAACCAAGGAAAACAAGCGGAAAGGGACGCTATCGAAAATGCCATTCAGCGATTTGGTTCAAGCGTGGAGGGCAAAAAACAGGCTGCATCAGAACTGGGAGTCAGTATTGCCACGCTCTATCGAAAAATAAAACTGTATGGTTTGTGAGCCCCATTTTTTTAACAATTAAGCCCGCGTAGCGCGGGCTTGTGGTGGGTATAACAGAGCAAATTAAGTACAGGGATACTTAATCAAACACACCATTGATAACCGCGGTGACAATTGCCGTGCTCAGTGCAATCAACACCAGATTGTCGCCAACAACCTGCCATTCATAACCTGGGTAATACGGCAGTTGATTCAGCATCGAGGATGGGACACTTTTCTTAGCGATCCCCGGAGGAAGTGGTTTTCCTCGCGCCAGATTTTTGGCGATGCCCGGAGGCAGTGACTTATATCCCGTCAAACCATATCTGACGGCATACTGCCTGGCCACGTTATAGCTAATATCACTATCAACATGGTCCGGCTTGCCATAATTTTTACGCTGTTCCGATTGCGAGTTGTTTTTTGGGCCTGGATTTCCTTTCTGGCTATGACTGCTATTACCCTTATTCCCACTATTACCATGGTTGCCGCTATTACCATTTCCGTTGCCATTACCGGGGTTAGCCGAAACGGGGATAGCGCACATCGACATCGCGGCAACGGCAACTAAAGCCGTTGCTAAAGTACGGAGCCTGGACATGATGATTCCTTAAGATATGGATACATACAAAATGTATGGTATTGCGTGAATATTGGCTATCGCTATGAATCCGATTTATTGGCAGAAAAACGCTGTCGCTTTGCAAAGTGAGCAGCTTTGATTGACCGTTTTTTAAATTAAAAACCGCCATTCCCGTTAACTCAGATCGGCAAGCGACAGGCACAGGATCTGAGCTTTTGGGAATAACTTCGCGAAAATGGAGAGAAAACGGCGTTTTTTTTCGGTTAAGCTATGTTCATGCTTTGGCGCTACCCATGGTCAGATTCACTATTCAGGAACCCACCCATAATGGCAAAAAGTACCCCGCAGCTGCCGCTCGACCCACATATGTGTCGCAGCTATGAAAAAAAGTCGCGAAGTCCGCTGGCGCTCTACTCAGAGTATCAGCGGATGGACGTCGAGCTGCGGGCTCCGCTGGCCATGACCTACAGCCACTGGCACGGTCAGGTTGAAGTGAATGTGCCGTTTGATGGCGATGTGGAGTACCTTTTCAATGACGAAGTAGTGAAAAGCAAACAGGGCTTTATCACGCTGTTCTGGGCCTGCACACCCCATCAGCTGACGGATGCCGGGCACTGTAAACAGATGGCCATCTTCAACTTACCGATGCATCTGTTTTTGTCCTGGCCGCTGGACAGGGAACTGATTAACCACGTGACGCATGGGATGGTGATTGCGTCGCTTGCCTCGCAGCAACTGAGCGCTTTTGAAGTGCAGCGTTGGCAGAGTGAACTCAACAGCGACAATGAGCAAATTCGTCAATTAGCCATTGATGAGATAGCCCTGATGCTCAAGCGATTTAGCCTCGCTGGCTGGCGGCCAGTGCTGGGTAACAAAACATCGCGCACCCAGAAAAACAGTATTTCACGGCATTCACAGTTTTACGTCAGCCAGATGCTGGAGTTTATTGCCGCAAACTGCGACAAACAGCTTACGGTCGATGCTATTGCCGAACACGTTAAGCTCAACCCAAATTATGCGATGGGCATTTTTCATCGTGTGATGCAACTAACCATGAAACAGTATATTACCGCAATGCGCATCAACCATGTGCGGGCTTTGCTCAGCGATACGGATAAAACAATTCTGGATATCGCTACAATTGCAGGTTTCCGATCCAGCAGCCGTTTTTATAGCTCATTTCATAAATACGTCGGCATGCCGCCGCAGCAGTATCGCAAACTGAGCCAACAGCGCCGAAATCATTCACCTTATGCCGAGGGGTAATTTATTCGTCAAACTCACTCTTACCTTACTACCAAAATATAAGCGTCAGAATAGCAGGTCAAAATAGATAATCTGCAGCAGTTAATAAAATAGGGTTCAGCCATGAACTCTGGCAACTATGTTACTCAGTTATGGGTGACCTGTAGCAGGTATTTATTTGACGTGTTCAACCATTAACGATTGGGATGGAATTATGGAATTAAATAGCTGCACCGCCAACAACAGAAAGCCATTGTCTTTCTTTTGGTCAGTTTTACCCATGATAGTCATGCTGGGTGGCATTAGCATCGGATATTTTATCTTCAATATTCGAGCTGAACCCATGATCCTCGTGGGAACCGCAACCGCCTCGTTTATCGCCATCGCTCACGGCTACACGTGGGATGACATTCTACAATCTATTTGCAATAAAATATCTGAAGCGCTTCCTGTCATATTAATCGTCGCCAGTATCGGTTTCTTAATTGGCGCATGGATGGTGTCAGGCACTATTCCAATGATGATTTATTATGGTCTGAAGTGGATTAACCCGCAGTATTTCTATATTTCAGCATTTATGCTGGGAGCGCTGATCTCAGTCTGTACCGGCACCTCCTGGGGATCTATCGGAACCGTCGGGATCGCCATGATTGGCGTAGCGATTGGTCTGAATGTTTCGCTGCCCATTGCTGCTGGCGCTATTGTATCCGGCTGCTGGTTTGGTGATAAGCTTTCTCCGGTTTCTGACTCAACCAACATGGCGGCGCTGGCTGCCGGTGTAAACCTGTACTCGCATATCGGCCATCTGCTGTGGACCACCGGCCCGGGATTTATTATTTGCTGCGTCGTATACAGCTATATGGGCATGGGCATTGATGCCTCATCCAGCGCGCCCGCCAATATCACCAACTTGATGAACGCTATCGGCCAGATTTATCACTTTAACATTCTGCTACTGTTGCCACCGATCATCGTTTTGTATGGCTCACTGTCAAAAAGACCGCCAATCCCGATGCTCTTTTTATCCACAATAGTCTCGATGATTCTGGCATTAGCCTTTCAGCAATTTACCGCATCATCGGTTGGCGAATCCGTGGTTAGCGGTTTTAAGCTCGCGATGCTCACCGGAGATAACCTGCCAACACTGTCATCAGATGTTTCCCGCTTACTGGAACGAGGCGGCGCCATTTCAATGTTTAGCAGCTTCGTCACCGTCTTCAGCGCCTTCAGCTTTGCCGGCGCAATGAGTGCGACAGGCTCTTTGCACACCGTGATAAACGCGCTCACGAAAGGCGTTAAATCCACATTCCGCCTGGTGGCCACCACGATTGTGACGACGTTTACCATCTGTGCCTGTACGGCAAATGGAACCTTGCCACTGCTGCTGTGCGGCGATGCCTTTAAAGAAGAATATAAAAAACGAGGACTTGCGACAAAGAACCTCTCGCGTACTACCGAAGATGCCGGAACCGTTGTCGAACCGATTATCCCCTGGTCTGCCTCGGGCGTTTATTGCGCCACGATGCTGGGCGTGGCGACGCTTGATTATTTGCCATGGGCAATCCTCTGCTACAGCGGCATCATCTTTGCCCTGCTGTGGGCGGCCACCGGTATTGGTATTGCTAAATATGAACCAAATGAAGCTACAGAGCATATGGTTGAGCAAAAATCATAGGCTAATAAATAGCTAAATATTGGCTACCACCAGGGTAAATTCAATATATCGATTAGATATACAGAAATATTCTTCACTGTTGCGTTGCTTAAACTATTTTTCAGAGACTGTCCAGGAGTCAGCAATGTCTTTGTTTGATGATATTGTCATAAGGGATGTTAATTGCCGTAAATACGGTCAATTACAACAGATGTACGGCACCACCGATGTATTACCGCTGTGGATTGCAGATATGGATTTTGTGACGCCAGAGCCAATTATGAGCACACTGCGTTCAGTGGTATCGCAGCCAGTACAAGGCTACAACCTGGATTATCCGCAATGGAAAGAGTCCGTTATTCATTGGTATGCGCAACAGTATGATGTCGACATAAAGCCACACTGGTTGCATTTTATTCCCGGCGTCATAAAAACTATCGTGCTCTCTCTGATGGTGTTTACCCGACCAGGTGATAATATTTTAACCTGTACGCCAATATATGACCCCTACCCTAATCTGGTAAATACCAGTGGCAGGAATTTGATTCAAACGCGCCTCATTGAGAAAGAGGGTCATTACGAATTTGACTGGCATGATTTCAGCGAAAAACTCAAGCAGTGCAAAATGTTTCTTTTCCCTTCGCCGCATAATCCGGGCGGTATGGTGTGGTCGCGGGAAACGCTGGAAAAAGTAAGTCACTATTGTCAGCAAGCTGGCGTCATTATTCTCTCAGATGAAGTGCATAGTGATTTAACCCTGCCAGGCAAGCGCCATCTGCCGTTTTTTACTTTAGACGAAGCGACAGGGAGTCAGTCAATCGTGCTGACCTCAATCAGTAAAACCTTCAACACGGCGGCGATCCAGGGCGGAATTGCCATTATTAAAAATGATGAATTACGCCATCAGTTCTATGGTTTCCTGGATAACTGCTACCTTGCCGAGACACATTCATTACAGCAGGCGGCCATTTACAGCGCCTTTACCCATTGTGGCGACTGGCACCAAAAATTATTAGCCTACCTGGCCGACAATGTGGCGTTTGTTAAAAGTGAAATTGAAAAGCACTGTCCCTTAATCTCCATTGTGTATGGCGGCGCATCGTATCTTCTGTTTCTGAACGCGGAAAAAATGAATCTTAGCGATGAACAGCTAAGCGCATTTTTTGTGCAGGAAGCAAAACTGGGTCTGTCACCAGGCGCGCAATATGGCCCCGGCGGAGAGGGTCACATGAGACTCAACGTTGGGTGCCCGCGCTCGGTACTGGTAGAAGCGATGAACCGACTGAAAGCCGCGTACCAAAAACGACAGAACGCGTAGCGCGCATCACACTCTTTGCCCCGCCACGGTGGGGCAAAACTATACAAAGATGTTGCAGAACTGCTATAAAGTTTTTCCGTTCTGTCGGCTGGTGTTAAACTGGAAAGTGTGATCTTCATCATAACCTGCTTAAACAGAGAAAAGAGACACTGCTATGCAACATATCATTGAGGGCTTCCTCAACTTCCAAAAAGAGATTTTCCCTCAACGTAAGGAACTCTTTCGCAGCCTGGCATCCAGCCAGAATCCCAAAGCGCTTTTCATCTCCTGTTCCGATAGCCGCCTGGTGCCAGAACTCGTTACTCAGCAAGAGCCCGGACAGCTTTTCGTTATCCGCAACGCCGGTAATATCGTTCCGTCTTTTGGACCGGAACCCGGTGGCGTATCTGCTACGATTGAATACGCGGTTGTCGCACTTGGTGTGACGGATATCGTCATCTGCGGACACTCCAACTGCGGCGCGATGAAAGCCATTGCTGATAGCCAGCCTCTGGATCCGATGCCCGCTGTGGCTCACTGGTTGCACTATGCCGATGCCGCGAAAGCCGTGGTTGAGAAGAAAACCTGGGATAACCCAATCGATAAAGTTAACGCCATGGTGGAAGAAAACGTTATCGCACAGCTCAATAATATTAAAACGCATCCTTGCGTCGCGGTTGGGCTGCGAAATAATGCGCTTCGTCTGCACGGCTGGGTATATGACATCGAAAGCGGTGAAATCCGTACCCTGGATAAAAACAGCAAAACCTACGTTTCCCTTGCTGATAACCCGCAGGTGCATTTCGAGTAAATCGTCCACTGGAGCAAGGATGCTCTGGAGAGCTTTTACCTACTTTTGTGCTATAGACAAAAAACATGCTTGCGACTAGTTTTAAAATAGCCACTGGTGTTCTCACATCAGTTTTCGCACATTCATACAACGTTGCGACAGGTCTCATGAACTGAGCCGCAAATAGCTGTTCATACATGATGCAGGCGATAAAAAGGAGCGGGTACGAATGCAAGCAAAAATAAAAAGAATAATAAATATGTTATTCTATCATGAGTCGTGGGATATCATGATTATTAAGGATCATGGTACACACTTATTTCCGAATAATACACTGGATATATTAAGTAAATCCGCTGCACAGCAGTTAAAAAAGAAATATACGTTTCAGGCCGATCCTTTTCTTATTGAAAAAGATGATAAACTGTATGTTTTTTATGAAGCTTTTAGCTTTCGCAACTCGAAAGGCACGCTCCGATGCCGTATTCTTGATCGTGAACTGGTTGAAATTGATGACGTGAAACTTGAAGGTTTTGACGACCTGATGTGTCATTTGTCATTTCCTTTCCTGATTAATATTAACGATCAGCTCTTCATGATTCCTGAATCATCAGAAAGAAAAGAAGTGATACTGTTTCAGTCAGTAGAGTTTCCTACACGCTGGAAGAAAATTAAAGTTCTAATCTCTGATACCGAAGTGACAGATAACATTTTTCTTTCAATGAATGAGACCTGCTATCTTATGTCGACCACCATGGATAATAAAATAATTATTCATTCGGCAGAGCATCTCCACGGACAGTGGCAAAGAATTACTCCTGCATTGAAGGTGAGCAATCATCATCATCGGGGAGCGGGTGCGCCTTATCTTGCCGATAATAAAGTGTATTTCTTAACCCAGGAATGCACACCTGAAACATATGGAAAATCTATCTACATCAAAGAATTAGTCACACTGAATGACGCTACTTTTGATGAGAATCTGATCGAACAAATCAATTCGTCGATCAACCACAGTGACGGCGTTCACACGCTAAATTTCTCAAGTAACTATATTGCCTATGATACAAAAATAAATAAGTTCAGTCTGTTGGCAATCTTTAAAAAAATATCCTATAAGTGTATGATAAAATATAGAAACGTATACCTTTCCCGGCAAAATAACTGATCCCCTGGATCCTTGGGTGGTATTGGTGGAAAATCGCTCGGGTTTTTAGCATTTTTATGGAGTCTGTATGGCTATTCTTGTCACTGGTGGTGCAGGTTATATTGGTTCACATACTGTTTTAACGCTACTGGAAAGAGGCGATGATGTCGTTGTCATCGATAATCTGGCAAACGCCAGCCGTATCTCGCTGGACAGGGTCGCGGAACTCACAGGAAGGGAACCCATTGTCTATATCGCTGATGTTCTCGACAGGCAGGCATTAAAAAACATTTTCGCCAACCATAACATCACCGATGTCATTCATTTTGCGGGCCTCAAATCGGTTTCCGAGTCGATAAAAGAACCCCTTGCTTACTACGAAAACAACGTCACTGGAACGCTGGTTTTACTGGATGAGATGCTGGCCGCAGGCGTTAATCGATTCATTTTTAGCTCATCTGCTACGGTATACGGTAATCCGGAAAGCGTGCCGCTGAGCGAGCAATCGCGTACGGGGGGTACCACCAATCCGTACGGTACCTCTAAATTAATGGTCGAACAGATTCTGGCCGATTTCTCCCGTGCGCAGCCCGATTTCCGCATTACCTGCCTGCGCTATTTTAACCCAGTCGGCGCCCATCCATCGGGTCGGATTGGTGAGGATCCCAACGGTATCCCCAATAACCTGGTGCCGTACATCTCCCAGGTTGCGATTGGTAAGCTGAAAACCGTGTCGGTGTACGGTAATGACTATCCAACCCCCGACGGCACCGGCGTTCGTGATTATATCCACGTCATGGATTTGGCGACCGGCCATTTAGCCGCGCTGGATAGCCAGAACAAAGGCGCTGCCTATAAGGTGATTAATCTCGGTACCGGGGTCGGTTATTCCGTGATTAATCTGATAGAGGCGTTTGAAAAAGCGGCGCAGAAAAAAATAAGCTATCAGTTTGTCGACAGAAGGCCCGGCGACATTGCCGAATGTTGGTCTGACCCGTCACTGGCATACAAAGAGTTAGGCTGGAAGGCCATCTACAACCTTGATGAAATGATGCGTGACACCTGGAACTGGCAAAAAAACAACCCGAATGGTTATAACATCTGATGTACACGGCAACGAGCCTGAGCCTCAGGCTCGTTGCCGTGACGGGTTAGCGTGCCGTTATCGTTGATACGCGATACCAACCGCTGCTTTGCTTTCCTTCGTTGGCAAAGTTAATTCTTGCCGCCCCGGATTTATCCAGCATCGAAACCTCAATGGCGTATTGCCCTTTCGCCAGTCGGCCCGGCATGGGCAATGCGTAGCTAACCTGATAAACGCCCGGGAGCCAACGTCGTATATCATCCGCCGTATTCCCCTGCGCCACCACCTGATTGGCGCTATCCACCACACGAAATGCCAGCGTGTAGGGTAGATATATTGGTGCGATACCTTCGTTATACCAGGTACTGTTCAACCTCAACGTTTGTCCGCCGTCCCACACGGACTCATGGCTCAGAGACGCTAAGCGAAACCGATAGCCCAGTTTGGTCAGCGCGTCGTCAACAATCGGTCGATAATCGCTGGGTATCGCTCTCGATTTCAGGTTGATCGTGCTGGCGTGCTGCTTGACCGCCCAGTCAAAGATGCCCTGCACTTCGGCACGCGTATAGTGGAAGGTGTTCTTCCAGTCCTGCATATATGAACAGATTTCCAGACTGACCGGCGCACGTTTCCAGGCATCGTTAAACCCTGAATAGCTCTGCTGTGCTGCCAGTAATCGCTGCGGGTAATCATCGGCCATATGGCTCCAGGAGTCCGAAAATACGCGCAGGTCACCCCAGCAATCCGCCCGCCATCCAGCCCCTCGCGCCACCGCATTCGCCAGGCTTTGCCCACCGCTCATCAACATCATTTTCGGCGTCGAAGGGAAGGCAGAAAAGTGCATTGCGACGTAGCGGTCTAACTGCGCGGTGGTGTACTGCTCCAACAGTGGTTTCAGATCAGGGAAATTGCTGTTATGCCATTCCCCCCAGGCCCCCACCATGCCGATATCCACAAAAGCGAGATTCTCATTACCGTCGTAGCGTTTTCCAAATGCATTCAGCAGACGCTGGCTGTACTCAATAAACAGCGGGTCGCTTAAATCCGGAATAAATGTTTTATTATCGGGCGTCCAGCTGCCTTTCACGCCTTTTTTAATCAGCCAATCGGGAATTTTTGTGCCATCCCCCGGATCGGCAAGCACCATAAAGCGCAGCCCGACATTCATCGCGGGACGATGCGCTACCGCGTATTTGAAGGCATCATCCACCAGCGCAAAATTATACTGACCTTCAACAGGCTCCAGCTCTCGCCAGTAAAATCGCTCGTATTCAAATCCGGTATTGGGATAGTCCGCCAGACCCAGCGTTTCACCGTACCCCTGATGAAAACTTGCCACTCCAATCCCCGGATTGGTTAGCGGGCCCGTTAATGCTTTGGGGGTTACGGTCGTTAATGCGGACATAACCGCCAACGGAAAGGACATCAACAACAGCGCAGAAACCCATTTACACTTCATCGCAGTGACGCCCTCCACAGGTTTGTTTACGCTAGCGGTTTTTCAGGCTTAACCACCAGTCCCATATACCCACATGAAAATTTTGGAACACATCAATACCTAATGCTGATTTGATCATATACAACGTCAGCAATACGCAGCAGGTAACGAACAACACGGCTATCAGCAGCAAGAAAGTGAGCAATATTCTCGACAGGGTCGATTCCTGACGATGCTGCCGACGCAAATCTCTGCCAAACAAAAAAACCAGATAATAGCGTTTACTGAAAAAGGGAAAGCTTCGGCGAATATCGATCTGATGCCGAGAAGTCAGAGTCGAAGCCAGGATCGCTTTTTCCACCCCTTCTTTTTGTTCAGGGGTCAACTCTTGCGCAATCGGCTCGTCAAGATGAGCATAAAATCGTTCGATGACGGGAGGACGATTTTGAGGACTGGTCAAAATTAACCTATATCTTTATCAATTGAGTGATAGACGTTTATCGTCTTTTTGGCGATTTCATGCCAGTTGTAGTTTTGCAAATATACACGATAGTCCACGCTATTGGTTGCCGCCCATTCGGTTAATTTTTCGGCCAGGCTGGTCACATCCCCCACCTTAAAATAGGCCTCGGACGGCAGTTGAACTTCGAGGTTAGCCGGAATATCACTGACGACGGCAGGAAGAGAAAATGACATCGCTTCCAGCAGCGCAATGGGCAATCCTTCATGGTATGAAGGCATCACAAACAGCTGTGCCTGGGAAAACACCGCCTGAAGCTCATCACCACGCAAGAACCCCGTCATCACAACGCCAGGGGTGTCCGCGGCAAGCTTTTTGAGGCGAATGCTGTATTCGGTCGGATGATCCGCATCGCCAATTAACACTAACGGCATAGTTAAACCGCTGCGCTGATAGGCGGCGATGGCATCATGCATCCCTTTTTCTTCCACAAATCGCCCAACCACCACGAGGTAGTTTTTCGGCTGCAGCCCAAAGCGGGAGAGCGTATTGTCGATGGTCAGCGCAGATAACGACCGCGGCTCGTTGACGCCATTGTGAATTAAATGCGCATCATAGCGAGCGTGTTTTTTCTGGATCAGTTGATTAATAACCTCAGAAATCACAATCACTTCGTTGGCATATCTCACTGCCCAACGCTCACCCAGCAGCAATATTTTTTTGGCAACGAATCCCCATTTTTGACGATCGTAATCAGGTCCATGGTGGGTGAACACCACCTTCTTCCCTAACATGCGTAATAAGGGGATCACAAGCCCAGGCCCGATAGCATGGACATGCACAATATCTGAATGGTCGATACTTGTCCTAAATGCCGCTAAAACGGAATGGACAATCGCTTCCAGCGAGCGCTTTTTGGGTGCCCACAGCGCGTAGGTTTCAACTTTCTTATATAACGATCGTTTGTAATTTACATACGGCGAGCGAGCAATCACGCAAATATCAACGTCCAACTGCTGCTTAATGGCAGGATATAGATTCTGACAGTGTGTCTCCACCCCGCCCAATACATCGGGAATACCACGCGTACCAAAAACCGTTATTTTTTTACTCATACTATGGCCTGCTCAGCAGTTCTTTATAGAGCGCCAGTAGAGTATCCATATGTTTACTCAGCGCATATTTTTCACTCAATCGCGCACGACCCTGTAAGCCCATGACCTGCGCCTTCTCTGGCGAGTCGGCCAGTGCATCCATCGCATTTGCTAACTCCTGCGCATTGCCAGGTTCGAATAAAATCCCTTCGATACCATCACGAATTTGTTCCGGGATGCCGCCGATGCGCGATCCGATCACCGGCTTGCCTAAGGACATCGCCTCTAATATCGCCATAGAACAGTTTTCATAGCATTCTGAAGGAAGGATCACAGCCCGTGCATGCCTAATAAGGTTATCGAGAGCTTCCCCTTGTTGCACATAACCTAAAAACTCAACGTCCGGGTATTGGGCGACTAATTCGTCGTGCAGGGGACCGTGCCCCACAATTTTCAGCGGCGCTTTGTTCTGCATTTTCTCATGCGCCGCCAATAACGTTGCCACGCCCTTTTCACGGCTCAGGCGACCGAAGTACAGCATATAGCCCGCATCGCTTACCTCACCCAGAGGACGGCTGTCATCAACGCCATTGACGATGACATCAATGCGCGAATTCGGCAGCGTACGCAACAATACGCCACGTAAAAAGACGCTCGGCGAAACGATCACATCCAGCGCCTGGTAATTTTGCGCAATATATTGCCAGGTCGCCTCTAAAGAGAGCAGGAGGCTTTTTGAAGCAGAGCCTTCCTGGCAACGATACCTGAAGGCATTGAAAACCGTCCCGGTAATACAGGAATCACACACTTTACCGTCGCGCAGCATGGAATAGGCAGGACAGACGATTTTATAGTCATGCGCGGTCAGCACCGTTTTGCAGCCAAAATTGCGGGCCACTTTAATCAACGCCGGCGTTAACTGATGGTAAATGTTATGGAAGTGGACGATATCCGGACGCTCTTTTTGTAGTAGCGCCAGCATCTTTTTGCAGGCCTGCGAATTATGAATAAAGTTAACCGCCGTTTTGAGCCCGCCCAGCAGATTGCGCTCTTGGTGGTAGTCCACATTGCTGACGAAATAATCCGCATAGTCCGAAGGGAAATTGTTCTCATGCTGCATCGAGAAATCAATAACCTGTACTCCGGCCTGTTTCAGCATCTCGCGCTCTTGAAAATAAACGGTTTCCGCGCCGCCTTTAATGAAAAAAAACTTATTCACTAATAAAACTTTCATTGCGCCAGCCTTAGTTATTCATGAATGATTTTACTGTCAGGCGGAGTCAACGGATCGCGTACTGGTTTAGTCAACCCTTTAACAAGTCCCGCAGAAAGCACGGCCAGGTTCATTACGCTCTGCAATCCGTTCAATAATGATCGATTCTGCACGGTTTTCAAGATAATAAAGGCAAGCAAGGGTAGAAATGCAATATCGAAAAGTTCGAGATTGAAGGTCACCGCCGCAATAAACAAGGCAATCAGATACACAGAAAAAATCGCCTCGTTCTTAACCATTTTTAACGCTTTGCCGAAATAAGGTTTTCCCCACGCACAACGTAAAAGCTCGCCCGGTGCCTGATAGTATCCACTTTTCCAGCGGTGCTTCAGCATCTGAAAGGTCGGCATGGTATGCGAAGTATGGATAAAATACGGAATATTCAGACGGCGTAGTTTATAACCCGCATCGAGCAAACGCAGGCCAAGTTCAGCTTCTTCATAAGCGTGCAAATTACGGTTGGTGAGATAACCAATTTTCTCAATCGCAGAGCGGCGATATAACCCACCACCGCCTAAATGGTCGCTATCTCCAAGCGGATAGATTTTACTAATACGCTGCTTACGCGATTTAAATTCATAGTTAACGGCATCGTCCATTTCAACGGTTCCCGCGACACCTGCATATTCCGGCTCAGCCTGCAAAAAAGCGACAGCCTGATCCACAAAGCCCTCTTCCAGCTCCATGTCGCCGTCCATCAGCAACAGATATTCCCCTTCACTATACAGATAACCTAACTGATGCCCGACGCCGCAGCAGCGATCGCCTGGGTCAGTTAAAGAGACCACGGTCACCCCTTTATCGATCGCAAGCTGTTGGGTGTTATCCGTTGACAGGCTATCTGCCACTATAATTTTATGTGGATAATCAATAAGCTGTCTGCGGATACTGTCTATCGTTTTCTCAATACATTCAGATTCATTGAGTGTTTTAATACTCACTGAAATAAACGGTTTTTGGTCCATACAATTACCCTACACAGCGAAGGACGGTTCGACGAATCACTAAACTTGATCCTAGTGATAAATAGAACAGGAATTGTAACATCGGTGTAATCATCAGTATCTGGCTGTAAGGTAAGCTAATTAAGCAACTGATAGCAAAAGCGTTAAACGCCGGTGCAAAGCTCAGCAACTGAAGATCCTGCTGGTCCAGTTGTTCAAGCGTCAGTAATGGCTTTGGCTGACAAACTTTCAGGATATAAATGAATAAGCTAATAAAAAGTAACGTGCCGATCACCCCGACTTCCCACAGCAGCATACTCAGGGAAGTCGAGTCGAGAATTAAGTTATAAATGATATTCAAAAAGCCCGGCGACACCGTACTCCCGCTGTTAGTGGCGTTGAGCCCATAACCAAATAACGTTCCTGAAAGCCCCCACAGATCGTTATTTTTCAACCAGAACAGGAACGTCGTAAAACGCCCTAACTCCCCGGTAGACATGATGTAGTTCGGGTCAAAAATATAGCTTAAGGAGTCGATGAAAATGCTTAACGAGCTTTTCGACGGATCGCCGCCAAACGCGGAAGAATAATAGTACGCGAGGATCACTATCGACAGGCTAATAAGCAGCAGCATGCCCACAACAATAACCAACAGCGTTTTCAGATTAACCTTACTGACGTCTTTGACATAGCTCGGTGAGATCCACACCCACGCGAGGAACAGAGGTGACAGCAGAATGACGAACTTCACTTCACCAATAATACATAGCCCGATCCCAAGAACAATGTGCAACGCCATGGACTTGAACGTGGTCAACCCGTGCTTATACTCAGAGACTTTTAACAACATAATCAACAGGCAAAACAGGCCCATCGCAGCAGTGTTACCGCCCCCCATGGGGTCACCGCCAAACGTACCAACCACGGAGTCCCATTTCTCATCTTCGCCACGCACCGCAACGCGCTGGGGTACGACCAGTAAAACCTGATAAATCATTACCGGGATTTGCGCGTAAAACACCCAGTACAGATAGCGCGTTGCACGGTAAACCTGCGACTCCCGGCAAAATCCCAGCAGCAAACAGATCATCACCAGTGACAATGCGATTTCATTTTTAAATGCCACAATCGCGACGGTGATCCCGCCCTGAATCAGCGTCGATGTTCCGGCCAGTATCAGGAACGAAAAATACAACGCCAGGACAATCGTCTCCTGCGCATCCAGCTGCAGCGAGCCATCACGCGTCTGCATCACCAATAATCCCACCATCAACAGGGTCAGGAAAAAGGGGATCCATAGCACCGACTGCATGCCGGTAAAGTATTGCACCAGGCCACACAGGATCAGCGTGACAAAGCTAAAAACCTGTAAATAGTATCCGGTATTCAGCGTCATAGTATCACCGGCTTGTCTTTCAGAAGATTGGCTCGCTTATTCATTTTCAGATAAATGAAGGCGTAGCGAATAAATGTCAGTGAAGAAAACAGGATAACCGACGTGGCATAATCTTTATGAAAATAGGGAATGACGACAAATGCGAATAACACAATCGCCAGCTGTTCCAGTTGGATACGCAGAAAATAGCGGTGGGAACCAAAAATAAGCTCAATCACCGTCAGAGGGCTTATCGCCAGCGCCGGGAATAAATAGGGCAACATGTAGCGCGACGTCTCAATGGAGTTAATCCAGTCTTCACTAAAGCCCAGACGCATCACTATTGGATAGAAAATAAACACCCCGAGAGTACAGATACCCCCCAGAACCAACAGTAGCATCCGCACCCTGGTATATTCATGATAATTAAAGGTATTATTTCTGAAGTCGATAGACCACTTGGAAAAAATAGTATTGCGCACTGCGTTGCCGATGATCACCACCGGCGCCAGGCAAAAGCGGCTAACCACGGAAAAATAACCTGCCGTCAGCGCCGAGAACCAAAAGTTAATCAACATAATCGGCAAATTACTGCTGGCCATCGCCAGCACTTCCGCACTACCGACTTTGGTAATGTGATGGATATTCTGTTTGAAAAAATGCCAGTTACTGGCAGGTCGCAAATGTCTGGCCGCCACGGAACGAATATCAAACGAATGTAAAATACAGCTTATGGTCAGCACCATCGTCGCGCAGGCCCATGACCAATAAAACAGTTGCACCTGATGCGTAACCAGAACCGAAAGTAATACCACCACAGAGACAGAGATGCGCTGGAAAATCAAAAAACGAAAATTGGCCGTGCGCAGCGACAGGTTTTCCGAGATTAAAACCCACGCCGTCGCCAGCGTCAGCAAATAGAGGAACAGGATGTTCTGGTGAAACAGCCACGCTGTCAGTACGGCGTACGGTAAGGCAATGATCGTGCTTTGGATCAGGCAAAATACGACGTTCTGTACCAGTTCGTCGTCGTGCTGTTTTGGAATTAAAAGCTGCGATGCAAAGGTACACACCTGCGCGCCCACCACGGCGATGCTGTAATTGAGCGCATAAAGCCCCACCTCAGCCATATCGTACTTGTGCGAAATCAACCAGATAGACAGCGCACCAATCAACTGCGAGATGACTGATGAACCGGCTATCGTGGAAGCGCTCTTCAGTAGACTCATACCCGGCCTGGCGTCGTCATCAGTTGATCGGTACTGAAGTTAAGTGAACGCAGACCCTCCTGGGTTTCAAGATCTTTTTCTTCAACCGCATTGAGTACCGCGCCAATCACCACGCCGTTATTTTCCTCAATCTTATCCAGCGCGCTGGCGATGTGTCCCGCCGACTCCACCCCGGCTTTCACTATGAAAACAACCCCATCGACGGCACGTTTGATCAGTTGAACATCCTGGCTCTGATTCACAGCAGCAACATCAATAATGATGCGCTGATAATGCGATTTCAGTTCGCGCATTAAGGGTTCAACGTGCTCCGACGACAACATCAGTAAAGAAGAGATGGTGCTCTTGCCGTGCGCAATAAAGTCGAGATTATCACTGAGCGTGATCCGCGCCTGTTCCAGCTGAGTCTCTCCGCGCAGCAGCTCAGCCAGGCCTGCGGATGTAGGTGATGCCAGTTCAGAAGAAAGCCCGCCCGTATTAAAGAAATCCGCATCAATAAGCAGCGTTTTCTGGTCAAAACTAAAGGAGTTCGCTAACAGATTCGCCAACAAAGAACGACCATCACCGTGTTCCGTCGATGCCACGGCGAGCGTCTGTAATGGACGATTATCCAGCATAATCCGGGTACGGATACCGTGCACAATATCGGCATTCAGCGGGTTCTTCAGGATCATGTCCCGCACTTGCGCACGCCCTGAGGTTCCACTAAAACGACGGATTTCGCCCAGCGGGGTAACGTTGAGGCGCTTTTTCATGCGACTCAGGCTGGCGATTGAGTTATCCATCGCCGCTTTGACAATGAAATACATGATGCTGAACACGACCACCAGCATGACCACCATCACCAACAGCAGTGATTTATTCGGCTTCGCCGGTTTTAATGCGGGAACTGCGGGATCGTATAACACCGCATCGGCATTCACGCCGGACAGCGACAGCTCCTGAGTACGCTGATAGAGCGATTTATACAGGTCTTCCATTTTATCTAACGACAGTTTTTGGCCGTTCCAGGCATCCCGTTTTGACGCCATTTTCTGGAAGATCTCTTTCTGCTGTTCCACCTGTTGCTGATAGTTCTTTTCATCCGCCAGCGCCGCCAGATATTGCTGACGTAAGCCGACTTTCAGCTCACCCAACACCCGTCCTGTTTGGCTTTGGATCGACTGAACATCGGCCTCTGCTTTTAAAATGGCGGGGTTTTTTGGCCCATAAACTTTGCGCAGTTCAGACAACGTACGCTGCGCCTGAATCAGCGCAATGCGCAGATCCTGAATCTGAGCGTGGTTAGAGACCGAAGGCAGCGAGATAACGCTCTCGGCGGACTTCCCAGCTCCATTCACTTCGTTATAAACGGATTCAGCGGCAACACGACGTTGGGTGGCGTCGGCCAGACGATTGGTCACGATACTTAACTGCTCGGTTTCAAAACCATCGATACCGCGAAAGGTCAAAAGCCCGGCATTTTTCAGATAGCTTTCCATCTCTTCTTTTTGCTTCGCTATCGACTTCTGAACCTCTTCCATTTTTTCATAATTCAGTTCGCGGGCTTTCTCTACTTTCTGACGCTTTTGCTCCAGCGTATAGTTGATGAAAGCCTGCGCGACGCCGTTGGCGATATCAGCCGCAACCTGGGGCGAAGTCGATTCATAGGTAATAGAGGCGAGGTTCGTTGTCCGAATACCGATGACATTCAGGTTTTTCGACAACGTTTTCAGCGCCAGCTCCATTCTCAGTTGCCGACTTTCACTGCTATCAGCGCCCTGAGCATCGGCTTTCTCCCCGGTAAATGCCGGATTTTCATCCAGCTTCATATCGCGAACGGCTTGCTCGAGCACAATTCGTGAATGCATCAACGCATATTGCGTTTCGTAGTAACCACTGCGCGTTGAATCGAAACCATCAACCTGTGGGAACGGAGAAATGTTATCGGCCTGCGCCTTAATCAGCACCGTCGCCGTTGATACATACTTTGAGGACATCATGCTGATTAACGGATAAGCCACGACCCCGGCAACGATACCGGCCAGCGCGATTTTCCAGGCGTTCTTTTTCAGCGCTTTGGCAAAGCGGGAGAATTCAACAGTGCTTTCTCGTTTTTTGCCGTTTTCCACTATTGATAGTTTCATCGTCAGAAGAACCCCATGCCAATAATCACGACATCCCCAGGATGAACAGAGTGCGTTAAATCAACATTCTCAAGCAGCTGATTGCTACCTGACAGGCGAATGTTGATATCTTGACGGTCAGCACGATCTGTAAACCCCCCCGCCTGCGCAATAGATTTCTCGACGGTAAGTCCTGGCTCATAAGCGAATCCATTCGGACTTTTCACCTCGCCAGAAACATAGTATTTACGGAACTCGGCAATACTCACCGTCACCATCGGAGTAGTAAAATAATCTCCGGTCAGGCGTTGAGTTAATTCGTTAGTCACCTGTTCAACAGTTTTATCTTTTAATATAAGAGCACCAACAAACGGGAAATTAATCTCCCCACTCTTATCCAAAATAAACCGCATCGTCATATCGGGTTGACCATGAACAGCGATATTGACAGTATCCCCAGCCCCAAGTCGGTAATCCTGCTGAACAGTAGCAGGATCGTCCATTAATCTCGGGCTGGACGTTGTGCATCCGACCATCAGGATACTGAATAGCAAAACCGCGCACAGTTCTATTATTTTCATTTTAGATCTGAACCTTAGCTTTAAGCATAATCATAGAATTATCATAACCCAACGTTCTGATGACTTCCTGATTGTCGTTGGGACCGATATAAAACGAATCAGTATCCTTATTCGAATTCAACGTATCTATTTGATATTTAATCTCAAAATTGACCGACGGCGTGTAGTCATAGCTCATGGTTACGCTAAATACCCCATCTTTATCATGCCGATCTTTATTCTGTTTTTTATAGTCTTCTGAAGTGTATGAGTAATCCAGCAAGGTAGAAAAACGGTTGCCTAACCAGAAGTGCTGGTAAGAAAGACCATACTGGGTGACTAAAATATATCCCCCAACTTCCGATGGGTCTTTAATGCTTTGCGCTGAGTGCACCGTGAAAACAGACTGCTGTAACGGCTTCCACTCCCCTTTTATATCCCAGTTTAGACCATTAAAATCATGCGAGTTTGCGTTGTTTTCAAATGTCTTGTACAACCATGAAATATTCATGTCGACATTGGTTTTTCCCGTCAACTGCGACTTCAGGCCATACAGCAAATAATACTCATTAGTGTCTTTTTCTGAGTTGTTATCATAGTGACGCTGGTTAGTAATAAAGCTATAGCGAAAACGCGTTCTGGATGTGTATTGGTCAAAAATTTCTGCCACCAGGCTATTTTCGTGCCATTCCTGTTCCTGAATGTAATTGTAGAAATCTTCACTACTCTCCTGGGCGTCAGACGTATTGCCGAATGTCAGTTTTTTGTATAACAACGCCAGTTCCGCTTTCCCGCGCCCATCCGGCGCGCCATAGCTGTAGCGCAATTCACTGTTAATAAAATTCGTCGTCAGCGGAGATTTAATCCCATACTGCTCGAATTGACCCGGTAGAAACCCCTCAGTGATCCCTCGACCGCGGGATTCGTGCCCAAGCGTATCCTCCAGATTGAGTGTTAAGCCGTGCTTGAGCCCATAGCGCCAGGCACCGTTAAAACGGAAAAAATGATCGTTATAGTTATCAGCGGAATCGCTTGAGTAGTTACGATAATCACCGGAGTACATCAGTAAATACTTATCCTGACCGCGCTCTCCGATCATACTCAAAACGGGCGCTGCGCTCTGAAACGAGGAACCGATAGCATCTCTGCTATGTGGCTGATAAGACACGTTATCATTATAACCATAGTCCACAGCGACCTTGCCCTGGAAGTCGATCCCCGCAAAGCCAATGTGTGATTTCGGTGTTAAATCAGCCCATACGGGCTGCGATATCACGATTCCGGTAATCACGAGTAATTTAGTATGCATTCTTACCGATAAATCCTTTGAAAATAGTTTTAATAATAATTTTTATATCCAACCATAAAGACCAGTTTTGAATGTACTCAATATCGTACTGAACCCTTTTTTCCATCTTATAAAGCGCATCGATTTCCCCGCGGAAACCGTTGATCTGCGCAAGCCCGGTGATCCCAGGCTTAACTTTATGGCGGATCATGTAATTTTCGACCTGTTTACGGTACTGCTCATTATGCGTAACCGCATGAGGTCTGGGACCGACAATCGACATACTTCCCTGCAATACATTGATAAATTGCGGCAGTTCATCCAGTGAGGTGCGGCGTAAGAAACTACCAAACTTGGTTACCCGCGGATCGTTTTTAGTGGCCTGAATAACCGTATCGGCGTTCTCCATAACGCGCATCGAGCGAAACTTCCAGACCTTAATTTTTTGCCCGCTAAGACCATACCGATCTTGTTTGAAAAAGACTGGCCCGCGGGAAGTGAGTTTGATTCCAATGGCAATGGCCAACATCAGCGAAGAAATCATCACCATAATGATGCTACCAAGTACCAAATCTTCCGCCCGCTTGATAAACGACCCCGCCCCTTCAAACGGCGAACTAAAAATGCCAATAGTTTGCAGGTTGTGAATGGAGCGCAGCTTGGACATGTTGTTACTGTAGGTGTAGAAGTCAGGAACAATATACGTATCTACGGTGGTGTCTGACATCATCGCCAAAAAATGACGAATGCGTTGTAAAGCTACCATCGGTAAAGCGATGTAGATTTCGTCTATATTTCCCTGCCGGGCTTCCTCAACCAGATTGATCACCGGCCCACGAAAGGGGCTTTTAACCTTATCGACGATATCGCCACAGCGGGATAAGGCGCGCTCATCATAAAAAGCCAGATCTAATGTGATATTAGCGTATTCATCCATTAACGCGTTTTCTGCCGCCAGACCATTGTCAGTCAGACCAATAATCGCCACGCGCATACTCTTTTTCGTTGAATATTTAAAAATGAAAAAGCGAATGTAATAAAGAAAAGGTAATGGGATGAAGTACCAGTAAATAATCGCTGAATAAAAGGGGGAAGGCAGTTTGTCTAAGTAGCCGAGAGACTCGGGTTCAGCCACCGTCATGCTGACCAGTTCGTTCAGAAAAATTGCCAGTAGCGTACAAAAAACCAACCGTTTTTGATTACGTAAACCGATCGTCTTAATCTTTTGTTGATACATTTTAATGTATTCAGCAAACAGTAAGAAAAAGACTGAGAAGAGAATACTCAGAATGGCAATGGTGTTAAATGGTGCCAGACCTAACAGATGGGCGCTAAAAATTAACGTCGCATTGATTACAATGAAATCGACCAGTTTTAAAAAGACTGGATATCCCTGGCTGCTAATCTTTAGCGATTTTTTAAGCATATCTCAGCCCATTATTTATTGATCTTTAATTGTTTTTTTCTCATTTATGTTGCTAATTATATCACAAGTCTTAAAAACGCAATGGCACACTGTCAGTAAATGTAAAAAACAATGTAATACAATGTGATGGGTTTCGCACCATACAAATGCAACCCAATGATTTAGATGACTATTTATTGGTAATATTTTTTAATTTCATCCTTGAAAAACATGATTAATTGCAACATAAACGTCATTGACAGATCACAATTCATAAGCTACTGGTGGCTAGAATCACATGATGAGCGCCTGACAACGGGTTAACCTTACAAAAAGCAATACTTTGTCCAAACCTCGTTGTGCTACGGTCAGTGATGAGAGTCCTGGAGAGCGACAGAAGAAATCAATAAGTCTATTTATAATTCCCACCATAAAAATAGCTGAGTAACACATTTACAAAGCAATGATTAGCAACCTTATTATAAATAAGGTACTTTACGAGGAGTATGGGATTGTTTTCATTTTTACGCTCAAAATTCAAAAAAAAAACGAATAATAAAAAAAATTTAGTTTAAATAATTGTAGCAAATCCGAGGAGATGAAGCGGCAAGCATGACTTCAATTAAAACGATAGCCAATCATTGAGAAAATGCGTGTTACATATTACTAATGTCAACATTCTGCATGAACACACCTTTAACATCAGAATTTTCAGCGCTTACCAACATATCGATTTAAAATAAAGAGAAGAGAATAAATGACAGCATTAAAATTTTGTTAAAAGCAGCGTAAATCGCCCCAACGAATTATTGATAACAATGTATACACTTTTGTTAAGATATATATAAAAACACCTTCCAAAGCCATTCAATGATGCCAAAAAATTTTGTTTACTTATTTTTCGCAAATAAATAATATCCGCGCCGGATTACTTGTTGAGCAATTTACGCACGTTAATCATTTCTTTCAAATGAAGTCCTACATCATTTTTTGACGTTGATGAACTCCAGCTGAATCTGTGCCTCTGACAAGTACTTTTCTGGGTAAATAATAAATTTAACGGAGTTATGATGATGAAAACTGCACTTACCAGCAGTGTACTGGTCGCTTTGTTTGCCGCTAATGCTGGCGCAGCAGCGAATTACGTTACCACTGCCGCAACAGGTTCTAAAGCCACCGCGACGGTCCATTTTACCGGTGAAATTGTTGCCAGTACCTGCGTGGTGAGCACAGCAAACCAGCCAGGTAAAACAGTGGCATTGCCACAAGTTACCAACCAGCTATTTAGCGGCGCGGGCTCTAGCACCGGCGATACTCCGTTTACGTTGCAGTTTAGCGGCTGTAGTGGGGTAACTGGAGGAAGCGGCTATGTGGTGGTCTTTACTGGTAAAACCCCTGGCAGTAACACAGCACTTCTGGAAGCGAAACGTGGCTCGGCTTCTGCCACCGATGTTGGCATCGAAGTGGATCAAGCGGGTCATGCCCTCGATTTCGCTTCCGGTAGTAATGAGGTGAGCTTAAAAGCAGATCAAAATGGCGATGCACAAATCGATCTGGTCGCCAAATATCAGCAAATTGGCGCAACGCTGCCTGCGGCTGGCACGATCACTGCGGATATGAATTACACCGTCATTTATAAATAACGGACGTTGATTGCTATGGATGGCACTCTTCCCTGAACCTGGAAAGTGCACCTGATGAATAAAATATTCTTTTACCTGTTGCTGTGTGTGGTTAGCACCGCTCACAGCGCAATTAATTTGGGTCAAACACGCGTTATTTATAATGAGAACGATAAAGCGGCGATGTTTGACGTCAACAATAATACAGACAAGCCATATATGGTACAGACGTGGCTGGATAATGGTAATCCGGATGAGACACCTGCCAATCTGCCAATGTTAATTACGCCTCCGATCCTGAAACTTGACGGCCATAAATCAGCCGTGTTGCGAGCTATTTATCAGGGCAACGGCTTTCCTGAGGATGTTGAATCTGTAGTGTGGATTAATGTGCAGGAAATCCCCACCATCGAGAATGAAGAAAATACCTTACAGCTGGCGCAGCGTATTCGCATCAAACTATTTTATCGCCCTGTTGGGCTGAATATGACGCTACCTGAAGCCGTTGAGAAATTACAGTGGCAGTGCCACGGTCATACTCTGCGGGCGGTCAATGCGACGCCGTTACATATCTCCCTGACGCAATTACATATTAACGGCGAAAACATTGATGCCGACATGATTAATCCGCATGGCGAACGCACGTTTGCGTTGTCACAGCAAAAAGTCAGCCATATCGGTTTTAGCTGGGTAGATGATTACGGCGGCACTAACGCGGTTAATAACGTCCCGGTATCTTGCAATTGAGTTGGGGTTGCACATGATGAAAAAAAATAAGCACCCGCAACGGTACACCCTCTTTACGCTGTCAACGCTGGCCGTGTGCATACCTGCATACGCCAGCAGCACGCCGCAGTTTAATACCCGTTTTGTACATGGTACGCAAAATATTACCTCCGTAGTGCAAATAGCCCGTAATGACGGACTTAGCGAAGGCACGTTTGAATACGATATATATCTTGACCATAGCTTCGTCGAAACGCGCAATGTTGACTTTAAAAGACGTAAACCACAAGGCAAGCCGCAACCTTGCCTGAGCGCGGACGATCTGCGCAAATACGGGATTAAAATCCCCGAAGGTAACGCCGATACCTGCGTGGAGCTCACGGCGCTGATCGCAAACAGCCGCCTGACGGCAGATGCAAACTACCAGCGCATTGATATTTCAGTGCCAGAAGCTTTTCTGCTTTCGACTGCGCATGACGCCGTGCCTGAATCGGCCTATGACGATGGGATTAATGCCGCTTTTGTCGGCTACAACGCCAATACGACGCACCTGATTGAACAGGGCCAGGATCATGACTCTGTTTTTGCCAGTTTTGCCAACGGTATAAACCTGGCGGGATGGCATTTTCGTAACCAGTCTACTTTCAGCTATGCCAGCGGTTCAGGCCGTCAATGGCAGGCGGTTTCCACGTGGGTGGAACGTAATATTATTGCGCTGCGTAGCCGCTTGCGCTTCGGGCAAACCTATACGGACGACGATGTATTTGACAGCATCCAGTTTACCGGGGCACAACTCACCAGCGATGAAAACATGTTGCCTGATAGCCAACGCGATTTTGCGCCAGTCGTTCGCGGCGTCGCCAATAGCAATGCCACAATCGAAATCCGTCAAAATGGCTATCTGATTTACAGTAAAAACGTCGCGCCAGGCGCGTTTGACATTGACGATATCAACCCCAGCAACCAAAGCGGCGACCTGAACGTCAGCGTTATTGAAGCCGATGGCAGTCGGCGTAATTTCAGTGTGCCTTATTCGGCGGTCCCGAACATGCTGCGTGCAGGTAACAACCGCTTTCAGTTTACGGCAGGGGAATACCGCGACGGTTACAGCGGCGGCTGGCGGCCCCGCTTTGTTCAAGGCACATTGAGTTATGGTCTCAGCTTTGGCTCCACGTTGTACGGTGGTTTCCTGACCGCAGAAAGCTATAATGCGATTGCCACCGGGATCGCTCAGGATCTGCACCAGTTCGGCGCGATCTCTT
The DNA here is from genome assembly GCF_030336655.1 of Citrobacter sp. Cb041. Taxonomy (NCBI): domain Bacteria; kingdom Pseudomonadati; phylum Pseudomonadota; class Gammaproteobacteria; order Enterobacterales; family Enterobacteriaceae; genus Citrobacter; species Citrobacter sp. Cb041. Next base: position 125,381 of record NZ_JAOWDD010000037.1, read on the forward strand.
TCGATATCACTACCGCCAGAGCGCAGCTTGCCAGTGGAGATGCGTCCACAGGACAAAGTTACCGTTTCTTATACTCCAAATCGCTGAACCAGTACGGTACGGATTTCCGTCTGGTAGGCTACCGCTACAATACCTCCGGTTATTACAGCTTTAGCGACACCATTAACGAGCATAACAGTTGGTCCTCGGGCTATTACGACATCGCCTATGACGACCCGAATCAACAGCTGCGTTTTCCTGGCGAAGAGCACAACAAAAAGCATTACTACACCACTAACTACAATAATCGCCGCCAACGTTTTGAGGTCTCTGTTAACCAGCGTTTGTGGGATAACGCCTCTCTTTACGTCAGCGCCAGCCAGCAAAACTACTGGCACAACGGGAGTCACGACCGCACGATACAGCTGGGTTACAACGATACACTGGGGAAAATCAACTGGAGCGTTTATGTACAGGATACCCGTAACCAGTACGACTACCAGGACCGCAGTATCAACCTGACGCTTTCCATTCCATTCGATTTCATGGATAGCCGCGGCTTTGTCTCCACCAACATCATGCATAGCCAGCAGAATGGCGACAGCTACTCCACCAGCTACAGCAATACAGCATTTGACGATCGTCTGAGCTGGGGCGTTCAGGGCAGTACCACCGATCGACAGGATTCCTCTGCCGGGGTTAACGCCGCCTGGCAAGGCGATAAGATGAATGTTCAGGGGGGCTACAGCGCAGGACGCAACTACCAGAATATGAATATGGGCATCAGCGGCGGGGCAATGCTGCACGCAGGCGGCGTGACGCTCATGCACTCTCCTGGCGACACCATGGTGTTGGTCGAGGCCAAAAATGCCAACGGTGTCCATATCCAGCAACAAAATGGCGTGGCCATTGACGGTAACGGCTATGCGGTCCTTACCGCCGCAGACGCATGGCATTACAACGTGGTGAGTCTGAATACCGCTGATATTGGTGCCGGGCTGGATATTCCGCAGGCACAGAAAAAAATTGTTCCAACAGAGAAAGCCATCGGCAAAGTGGTGTTTGAAACCTTCAGCGGCCGCAACTATCTGGTAAATGCCGTCATGCCCGGCAACATTGCCCCCCCGGTCGGCGCGAACGTACGAGATACCAAAGGTCGTAGCCACGGTCTGGTCGGTATGCATGGCGCACTGTATGCCAGCGGCGTGGAAGACAATTCTCGCCTGGAAGTGCGCTGGGGCTCCCACGCAAATGAACACTGCTTTATTCAAATGCCGGATAACCATAACCAGCCGGTGAAGAAAATCGGATATACACAAATTACCGCCCAGTGCGTCGGCTCGTAAGGTGCAATCAATGAATCCGTTAAAAATAGTTAAACTCGTGGTGCTGCTTTGTTTGCCGATATTCAGTAGTGCAAGCTATGCGGTTACCTGTACAGCAAACAGCGTCTCCGTACACGTTGATCCCATTAAAATCAGCCACAGTACCACCGCTGGGGACACCGTTTGGGTGTCCAATCCACAAACCGTTAGCGTCACTTGCCGCGACACAGACTATATGCCCCACGGCGAAGCCGCCAGAATCTACATCGACCCTGATCATGAGTTTGCGCATTTTCTGCAGGGAACCAATATGAAACTGGTGGTGAGCATTGATGGTCGCCCCTACGATCAAAGCGCCCAGGCCGTCACCACCCAATATCAGGCAACGTTGCCCCGAACACGTTCAGACAACTACTGCAGCAGTAATAACCACAGCCATTCCAGTGACTGCCAGGCGCGCCCACAAACATTTTCTTTCACCTTTAACCTCAGTCTGGTCGCTACCGGAAAACTTCCGGATCCTTTGCCTGCGCTGGCCGGTCGCACCATCAACAAAGTTTTCGTCGTCGACGGTATTGGCAGCATTAACGCCTGCGGTTCGCATTGCTCCACCAGCAATCCGGCAAAAAACTTTGGCCCCGCGCTTAATGGCCTGAATAACATCAGTTATATCAACTGCGAACCGATCGTCTCTATCAGCTCTGACAAAGGAACGGATACCGTCGAGTTTGGCAGGATCAGCATTACCGAAGCAAAAGTGGGAAAAGATAACAGCCACAGTAAACAGTTTGCCGTTATTGCCGCAGAAGCCGCCGGGAAGCATGAATGTCGCGGCATCAACTACGCGGTAACGTTTACCGGCACCACAAGCAACAGCGGCGCAGTTTTTACCGGTCAGGGGACGCCAGATATCGGCGTTACGCTCCAGGATGCTGCACACCCCGGCTCCGGGGACATTATCAGCGGCAACCGTATCGATTTTGCCAGCAGCGCGTTTACCAACCAGAGCGACAGCCGACGCAAAGAGTTCATGGCAACCCTGTTCTGGCTGAAGAATCCTCCCCAACCCGGCACATTTAGTATCCCTGTCAATGCGACGGTGACCTTTAAATAACAGGCGCAGGACGATGCTGATCGTCCTGCGCGTCTCGCACCAGGCATAAAAACCGCAGTCGTACGCTTAACCCGCCTAATGTTTCACTCCGTGATAGCTGAGGGTGCGTGCGGTGCAGACGAGCAATGTCGTTGACCAGCGCCAGGCCTATCCCGGCGCCAGGGACATTACCGACGTTATCAAGGCGATGAAACGGTAGCAGCGCCTGGTGCACCATCTGCTCATCGATACCCGGCCCGCTATCTTCAACCACCAGCACCACCGCCTCTCCTTTTCGCAGCAGACGGGCGGTTACCACACCATGCGGCGGCGTATATTTCAGTGCGTTATCCAGCAGATTCCCGCACAGTTCGCCAAGCAGGACTTCATCGCCCTCAATCCACACCACATCCTGTTCCCCTTCATAGCCCAGATCGATCCCTTTACTGCGCGCCTGCGCCAGTCGCGTGAAACAACTGCTTTGCACCACCTCATACAAATTAACCGGCGAGAAGTGCCTTTCTCCTTGCTCTTTGCGCTTCACAGCCGACAGCTGTAACAGCCTTTCCGTCAGTTGAATGGTGTTGTCCAGCGTGGAGCTCATGGCTTGCAGACTCTCATACCATTGCTGCGGCTGCTGGCTGGCGAGGGCCACCGACGCCTGAGTTTTTAGCACCGCCAGCGGCGTTTTAAGCTGATGGGAAGCATCCGCGCTGAAGCGCTCCTGGCGAGAGATCAGGCCGCGAAGTCGTTCCAGATAACGGTTGAATGCCACAATCAACAGACGGGTTTCCGACCACGGCAGCAGCTCCGGCAGCGGCGTCAACAGCCCAGGCTCGCGACGCACCATCAGCGATGACAGCTGGCGCATCGGGCGTAACACCCGACGCAGCAGCCAGCCGACCAGCACCAGCGTGAGCAGCACCAGCAGCCCTTGCGAAACCCACGAGGAAAACAGCAGCTGTCGCGCCAGGTAACGTCGCGATTGCAGCGTTTCGGCGACATAAATCTCCGCCATGCCGATAATGCCGCCCTCGTTGACGGGCTGCAGCAGACGCGCCACGCGAATTGCCTCCCCGCGATATTCAGTGTGATAAAACCACGCCAGCGCCGGATAAAGCCGCGTACGCGATGTCGCAGGCGGCATCGCAGGTAAATCGTCATAACCTGAGATAACCTTCCCCGCCGGATCGACCACCTTGTAATACAACCTGTCGTTCATATTCAGCTCAAAGCTGTCCAGCACCACCCACGGCACATTCACTTCCAGCTGTTTGTTGTGCACCACCAGTCGCTCGGAGACGGTTCTGGCAGACGAGAGCAGCGTCCGGTCATACGCCTGCGTCGCCGCCTGTAGCGCGCTGACATAGCTGTTAAATGCCGACAACCCCCACAACAACATGAGCGGCAAACCCAGAAACATCAGCAGTTGCAGGTACAACGATTGGGGTTTAACCCACTTCATCGCTACGCTCCAGCACATAGCCCAGCCCGCGCAGCGTGGCGATGCGCACATCGCTTCCCTGTAGCTTTTTACGCAGACGATGGATGTACAATTCAATGCTTTCGGGGCTGACCTCATCGTTTAGACTGAAGACCTGTTCAAACAACTGCTGACGCGAAACCGGTCGCAATCGACGGTACATCAGCACCGTCAGCAATGCCTGTTCGCGCGGCGTGAGCGCCAGCGGCTGCCCCTGCAACAGAAAATAACCCTCATCGTGAAACGCCAGTTCGCCCAGTTGCTGTATGCCCTGCACCTGCCCCGCGCTGCGGCGTAGCAAAGCCCTCAGCCGCGCATCCAGCTCCTCGATTTCAAACGGTTTTGCCAGATAATCATCGGCCCCGACGTTCAATCCTTTCACCCGATCGGCCACCGCGCTGCGCGCCGTCAACAGCAGCACAGGAAGCGTCTGCCCGCGTTTGCGCAGGCGCTGAACGACGTCAAGACCATCCAGTCCCGGCATATTGATGTCCAGCACCGCCAGCGCGTACGTTTCGCTATGTAAAAGATGGTCGGCCGCCAGGCCATCAAAAACGCAGTCGACGGCAAAACCGTTTTGCACCAGCGCTTTCTCCAGCCAGTGAGCTAACTCACGGTTATCTTCCGCTAATAAGAGACGCATATCACATCCTGTAAAGTTTCTGCCGCATTGAAAGGGAATTGAAAGGTTAATGTTTTAACAATCACGCAACCGAACTGCTACACATCGGCTCACATAATCACAAAAATCTTCTTCCGTACCCGAAAATCCGGTTTTCCGGCGTGAGGATAAACAATGAAAAAACAGTTACTTCGTACCCTTACTGCAAGCATTTTACTGATGAGTACCTCTGTTCTGGCGGAACAAGCGCCATCGCGCACAGAATGTATCGCCCCTGCTAAACCTGGCGGTGGTTTCGATCTCACCTGTAAGTTGATTCAAGTGAGCATGATGGAAACCGGCGCTATCGAAAAACCGATGCGCGTTACCTACATGCCCGGCGGCGTTGGCGCCGTGGCCTATAACGCGATCGTCGCGCAACGTCCGGCTGAAGCGGGTACCGTAGTGGCATTCTCCGGCGGCTCGCTGCTGAACCTGTCACAAGGGAAGTTTGGTCGCTACGGCGTTGATGATGTCCGCTGGCTGGCAAGCGTGGGCACTGACTACGGCATGATTGCCGTACGCCAGGACTCACCCTGGAAAACGCTGAAAGATCTGCTGACGGCAATGGAGAAAGATCCTAACAGCGTGGTCATTGGCGCAGGCGCCTCTATCGGTAGTCAGGACTGGATGAAGTCGGCGCTGCTGGCGCAAAAAGCCAACGTCGATCCACACAAGATGCGCTATGTGGCCTTTGAGGGCGGCGGCGAACCGGTCACCGCGCTGATGGGGAATCACGTCCAGGTGGTTTCCGGCGATCTCAGCGAGATGGTGCCTTATCTTAGCGGCGACAAAATCCGCGTGCTCGCCGTGTTCTCTGATGAACGTCTGCCAGGCCAGTTAGCTAACGTGCCAACCGCCAAAGAGCAGGGTTATGACCTCGTGTGGCCCATCATTCGTGGCTTCTACGTTGGACCAAAAGTCAGCGACGCCGAGTATCAGTGGTGGGTTGATGCCTTTAACAAACTCCAGCAGACCGATGAGTTTAAAAAGCAGCGCGATCTGCGCGGCCTGTTTGAATTCAACATGAGCGGTAAGCAGCTCGACGAATACGTGAAAAAGCAGGTCACGGATTACCGTGAGCAGGCGAAAGCCTTCGGTCTGGCGAAATAAGCGCAGAGGCAAAGATGATGAGCGATCGTATTTTTGCAGGTATCTGGCTGTTGCTCTGTATAGCCGGGCTGTTCGTGGCCTGGCAAATCACCAGCGAATACAGCTATGAGCCGGTTGGGCCGCGTCCCTTTCCGCTTGGCATTATCAGCCTGATGCTGGTATGCGCCGTGGCACTGCTGTTGCGCCATCCCGACACCATCAGTTGGCCCCGCCGTCACGTGCTGCAAAAGCTGCTGACGATGGTGATTGTTCTGTTGATGTACGCCTGGGGTTTCGAATGGCTCGGTTTTCCCATCGCCACCGCCATTCTCACCGTGGTGATTGGCATGCTGTTCGGCGCAACCATTCCGGCTGCGGGGATTTCCGGCGCGGTACTCGGCATTCTGCTGTGGTATGCCTTTGACCGACTGCTTGACGTCACCTTACCACTCGGCGCCTGGCTGGGTTAACGGAGAAACGATGGATACCTGGATTTATCTTTCTCAGGGTTTCGCGGTGGCCATGACGCCGGAAAACCTGGTCATCGCCCTGATTGGCTGTTTTGTCGGTACCATTGTCGGGCTGTTGCCTGGTCTTGGACCCATTAACGGCGTGGCGATCCTGCTGCCTCTGGCGTTCGCTTTGCATCTGCCAGCAGAATCTGCGCTGATCCTGCTGGCTACGGTCTACATAGGTTGTGAATACGGCGGACGTATCTCCTCCATCTTGCTGAATGTTCCCGGCGATGCGGCGGCGATTATGACCGCGCTGGATGGCTACCCGATGGCGCAGCAAGGCCGCGGCGGCGTTGCGCTCTCTATCTCGGCGGTCAGCTCTTTCATTGGTTCGCTTATCGCTATCGGCGGCATCATTCTGTTTGCCCCGGCGTTAGCCCAATGGTCGCTGGCCTTCGGTCCGGCGGAATACTTTGCCTTAATGGTTTTCGCCATTGCCTGCCTTGGCAGCATGATGGCGCAAAACCCGCTGAAATCATTTCTGGCAGCGCTTATCGGTCTCGGCCTTGCGACCGTCGGCGTAGACGCCAATACCGGGGTTTATCGCTTTACCTTTGACAGCGTTCATCTCTCCGACGGTGTGCAGTTTATCGTGGTAGTGATTGGGCTGTTCTCAGTCTCTGAAATACTGTTAATGCTGGAACATACCAGCAGTGGCCAGACGCTGGTGCGTAAAACGGGCCGCATGTTATTTAACGCCAAAGAAGGTGCGCAGTGCGTTGGCGCAACCCTGCGTTCATCGGTGATTGGCTTTTTCGTCGGCGTCCTTCCCGGCGCGGGCGCAACCATTGCCAGCGCTATCACCTACATGACCGAGAAAAAGCTCAGCGGCAATAGCGACAGCTTCGGCAAAGGGGATATACGCGGCGTGGCGGCCCCCGAAGCCGCCAACAACGCCTCGGCCTGTGGCTCCTTTATCCCGATGCTGACGCTCGGCGTACCGGGCTCCGGCACCACGGCGGTGATGATGGGCGCGCTGACGCTGTACAATATCACACCGGGTCCGGCCATGTTCACCGAACAGCCGGACATCGTCTGGGGGCTGATTGCGGCGCTGCTGATTGCTAACGTGATGCTGCTGGTGATGAACATCCCGTTGATCGGCCTGTTTACCCGTATGCTGACCATCCCCTTGTGGTTTTTGGTACCGGCTATCGCGGCAGTCTCCGCGGTGGGCGTGTATGCCGTCCACAGCACCACTTTCGATCTGGTGCTGATGGTTGCCCTCGGCGTGCTGGGCTACATATTGCGCAAAATGCACTTCCCGATGTCGCCGTTGATTTTAGGCTTCGTTCTCGGGGAAATGCTGGAGCAGAACCTGCGTCGGGCGCTGTCTATCAGTAACGGTAATATGGATATTCTGTGGGCCAGCGGCGTGGCGAAAGTGTTGCTGGTGATGGCGGTACTGGTTATCGTGGTCCCGCCAGTACTACGCCTGATTCGTAAACGTAACAGCAAACCGCAGGTGGATATCAGCTAATAATATGCCGGATAGCGGCGCTGACGCGCCTTATCCGGCATTTTCATCTTAATTCCTGAACGGCACTGAGTACGTGCTCAACAAACCGCGTCAGCTTGGGCAGCGGACGCAAATCTTGTCGCCACAGTAGATGAATCGGCCGCGGCTGCGGCGTAAACTTTTCCAATATCCGAATCAGTTTCCCGGTAGCCAACTCTTGCGCCAGCAGCACCTCCGGTTGCAATAACAGTCCGGCCCCCGCTACCGCCGCCATACGCAGGCCATGACCATCGTTACAGCGCAGGATCGCATCGCGCTTCCATCTGACTTCGCCCGTCACGCCAGGCAGTATCCATTCGTTGCGAGCCGTCCACACGGTATGGGACAGGCACAGATGATCCACCAGATCCGCTGGCGTAAGGGGCGTGCCATGACGGGCAAGATAATCCTTTGATGCACAGATCGCCATACGGTAAGGACACAGGTATTTCGCCACCACATCAGTCTGATGGATATCGCCAATACGGATCGCCAGGTCGACGCCTTCATTCACCAGATCAACCATCCGGTTGGTCAGATCCAGTTCAATGCGCACCTCTGGCCAGGCCTGTAAAAACGCAGCGGCCAGCGGCGAGATAACGCAAGCGCCAAAAGAAGTAGGCGCGCTAATGCGCAGCGTCCCCGCAGGGGCCAGCCGCAGACGCTCTACCGAACGCTCAGCTATCGACACCTGCTCCAGCACGCGGCGGGCTTCTTCAAAATAGACACGCCCGGCATCGGTCAGGCTCTGGCGGCGAGTATTGCGCTCCAGCAGACGCGTGCCGAGCTGTGCTTCCAGTTGGGTGATATATTTTCCCACCATCACCGCAGACATCTCGAGTCTTGTTGCCGCGGAGGTAAAGCTTCCGCTCTCCACCACGGCGATAAACGTTTCCATGCCGCGCAGCTTATCCATATTACAAACCTCTGGTTAGTAATCATCTAACTTATAGCCAGTTTATCCGATTTCATTTTCATTAAAGAATAGTGGCTCACACTATTCTGGAGGTGGTTATGAAAATCGTCATTATTGGTGCCAGCGGTACAGTGGGGCGCGCAGTTACAGAAACGTTAAGCCGTAAACATGAGGTGATCCGCGTAGGTCGCACGCGGGGAGATTACCAGGTCGATATCACCTCGCAGGAGAGTGTCGAGGCATTGTTTGAAAAAGTCGGTCGGATAGATGCGATCGTTTCCGCCACCGGCAACCTGTTCTTTGGCCCGCTGTCGACAATGACCGACGAGGACTTTAATCAGGGATTACAGGATAAGCTGTTAGGCCAGATACGTCTGGCATTAACCGGGCAACATTTCCTCAATGATGGCGGCTCGATTACGCTAATTAGCGGCATTATCGCCCATGAACCCATCGCACAAGGGGCGAATGCAGCAACGATCAATGCCGGGCTGGAAGGATTTGTGCGCGCTGCTGCCTGTGAGCTAGGTCGTGGTCAGCGCATAAACCTGATAAGCCCAACCGTACTCAGTGAATCCGCCGAAGCATACGATGGTTTCTTCCCAGGCTTTGAAAGCGTCCCCGCCGCTACCGTTGCCAACGCCTATCGCCGCAGCGTGGAAGGCATCCAAACCGGGCGCATTTATAAAGTCGGTTACTGACTTTGCTGCTGCCGTTGAGTTACCCTCAGCGGCGCATAATTAACTCTTTGTTTTAAAATAACATTACCTGTCATCCCTTCTCCTCCCCGCACTTAACCTCACTTTTTATAATGTTAAATAATTGTTGTTTTTGATCACAAATAATAAACAAATAAGCCCATTCTGTGCGCGTTTTTCAAAAATGTAGATATTTTTAATTTATGGCTACGAAACGAGCTGCGCCATATCTCCCTGACAATCTACTGAGAGGAACGATTTGATGAACGCACTGACTGCCGTAAAACCGAACGCTGATGATCCAGCCCAGCACTACAGCGGTTTCACGTTGAAACCATCAGCCCAGTCCCCACGCCTGCTGGAGCTGACTTTTTCCGCTGAGACCACTGAGCAATTTCTGAAAGCCGTAGCGCAGTGGCCGGTGCAGGCACTGGAATACAAATCCTTCCTGCGCTTCAAAGTGGGCAAGATCCTCGACGACCTGTGCGGTAATCAGTTGCAGCCTTTGCTGCTGAAAACGTTGCTCGATCGTGCCGAAGGCGCACTACTGATCAACGCCGTTGGCGTGGATGATGTGGCACAGGCTGAAGAGATGGTCAAGCTGGCGACGGCGGTAGCGCATCTTATCGGGCGCTCCAATTTTGATGCGATGAGCGGTCAATACTATGCCCGTTTTGTGGTGAAAAACGTTGATAACTCAGACAGCTATCTGCGCCAGCCGCACCGTGTAATGGAGCTGCATAACGACGGAACCTACCTCGAAGAAATCACCGACTATGTGCTGATGATGAAGATTGACGAGCAGAACATGACCGGCGGTAACTCGCTGCTGCTGCACCTCGACGACTGGGAACATCTGGATCAGTACTTTACCCACCCGCTGGCGCGTCGCGCCATGCGCTTTGCCGCACCGCCAAGCAAAAACGTCAGCCAGGAAGTGTTCCATCCGGTGTTTGACGTTGACCAGCAGGGCCGCCCGGTGATGCGCTACATCGACCAGTTCGTCCAGCCAAAAGATTATGAAGAAGGCGTCTGGCTGAGCGATTTGTCCGATGCGTTGGAAACCAGCAAGGCCATTATTTCCGTTCCGGTTTCAGTCGGTAAATTCCTGCTAATCAACAACCTGTTCTGGTTGCACGGTCGCGATCGCTTCACCTCGCATCCTGACCTGCGCCGCGAGCTGATGCGCCAGCGTGGTTATTTCGCTTACGCGACAAACCACTACCAGACTCATCAGTAAGCGCGAAGGAATAAAGCGGATGTATGATTTTGTGATTATTGGCGGCGGCATTATCGGCATGTCGACCGCCATGCAGCTGATTGATGTCTATCCGGACGCCAGAATCGCGCTGCTGGAAAAAGAGTCCGGCCCGGCCTGTCATCAGACGGGCCACAACAGCGGCGTAATTCATGCCGGGGTCTATTACACCCCCGGCAGCCTGAAGGCGCAGTTTTGCCTGGCCGGAAATCGCGCCACAAAAGCCTTTTGCGATCAAAACGGCATCCGCTACGACGTCTGCGGAAAAATGCTGGTTGCCACCTCCGAACTGGAAATGGAGCGCATGCGCGCGCTGTGGGATCGCACCGCCGCTAACGGCCTTGAGCGCGAATGGCTGAATGCGCAGGAGCTTCGCGAGCGTGAACCCAACATCACCGGGCTGGGCGGTATTTTTGTTCCGTCGAGCGGGATCGTCAGCTACCGCGAAGTCACCGCTGCGATGGCGAAGATATTTCAGGCCAAAGGCGGTGAGATTATCTACAACGCTGAGGTCAGCGCGCTAAAAGAGCACGCTGCGGGCGTTGTCGTACATACCCGTCAGGGTCAGGAATTTGAGGGAGCGACGCTGATTAGCTGCTCTGGCCTGATGGCGGACCGACTAGTGAAAATGCTCGGCGTTGAACCCGGCTTTATCATTTGTCCGTTCCGTGGCGAATATTTCCGTCTGGCGTCAGAACATAACCAGATAGTCAACCATCTGATCTACCCCATCCCCGACCCGGCGATGCCGTTTCTCGGCGTTCATCTGACCCGGATGATTGACGGCAGCGTCACCGTGGGCCCCAACGCGGTACTGGCATTTAAACGTGAAGGCTACCGTAAACGCGACTTCTCGCTCAGCGATACGCTGGAGATCCTCAGCTCTTCCGGCATTCGTCGCGTGCTGCAAAACAACCTGCGCTCAGGACTTGGCGAAATGAAGAATTCGCTGTGCAAAAGCGGTTATCTGCGGCTGGTACAAAAGTACTGCCCGAGTCTGACGCTCAAGGATCTGCAGCCCTGGCCTGCAGGCGTGCGGGCACAGGCTGTGTCGCCGGACGGCAAGCTAATCGACGATTTCCTGTTTGTCACCACGCCACGCTCAATTCACACCTGTAACGCGCCTTCTCCGGCAGCAACGTCGGCGATCCCTATCGGCGCGCATATTGTCAGCAAAGTTCATGCGCTGCTGGAGAACCAGAGTAATCCCGGACGCACGCTGCGTGCGGCACGTAGCGTGGAAACATTACACGCCGCATTCACCCGTTAAAACGATTTAGACAGGACGCAATTATGCAACTTAACGATCCAACCTTATTTCGCCAGCAGGCACTGATCGACGGCAACTGGCGTGACGCCAACAGCGGCGAGACCATCGCGGTGACCAACCCCGCCAGCGGTCAGCAATTAGGTAGCGTACCGAAAATGGGGGCGGATGAAACCCGCGAAGCGATTAACGCCGCTAACCGCGCTCTGCCCGCCTGGCGTGCGCTGACCGCCAAAGAGCGGGCCAACATCCTGCGCCGCTGGTTCAACCTGATGATTGAGCATCAGGACGATCTCGCCCGTCTGATGACCCTGGAACAGGGTAAACCGCTGGCAGAAGCCAAAGGTGAAATCACCTATGCCGCTTCCTTTATTGAGTGGTTTGCCGAAGAGGGCAAACGTATCTATGGCGATACGATCCCCGGCCACCAGGCCGACAAACGCCTAATCGTCATCAAACAGCCGATCGGCGTTACCGCCGCGATTACGCCGTGGAACTTCCCCGCGGCGATGATTACCCGCAAAGCCGGTCCGGCGCTGGCGGCTGGTTGCACAATGGTGCTTAAACCAGCCAGCCAGACTCCCTACTCCGCACTGGCGCTGGCAGAGCTTGCCAATCGCGCCGGGATCCCGGCAGGCGTTTTCAGCGTGGTGACCGGTTCAGCGAGCGCAGTCGGCAACGAGCTGACCGGCAACCCGCTGGTACGCAAGCTGTCATTTACCGGCTCAACCGAAATTGGCCGTCAGTTAATGCAGCAGTGCGCCAAAGACATCAAAAAAGTGTCGCTGGAGCTGGGCGGCAATGCGCCGTTTATCGTCTTTGACGATGCCGATCTCGATAAAGCCGTAGAAGGCGCACTGGCATCGAAGTTCCGTAACGCTGGCCAAACCTGTGTCTGCGCCAACCGCCTGTACGTGCAGGACGGCGTGTATGACCGTTTTGCCGAAAAACTCCAGCAGGCAGTGAGCAAACTGCACCTCGGCGATGGTCTGCAACCTGACGTCACCACCGGACCGCTGATCGACGAGAAAGCGGTAGCCAAAGTGCAGGAACACATCGCCGATGCTCTGGATAAAGGCGCGCGCATTATCGCGGGTGGCAAACCTCACGCACTCGGCGGCAACTTCTTCCAGCCCACCATTTTGGTGGATGTGCCTGACAACGCGAAGGTCGCCAAAGAAGAGACGTTCGGCCCGCTGGCTCCGCTGTTCCGGTTTAAGGACGAGGCTGACGTCATCGCTCAGGCTAATGACACTGAGTTTGGTCTGGCCGCCTATTTCTACGCCCGTGATTTGAGCCGCGTCTTTCGCGTTGGCGAAGCGCTGGAATACGGCATTGTCGGGATTAACACCGGCATTATCTCCAACGAAGTCGCCCCGTTTGGGGGAATCAAAGCCTCCGGTCTTGGCCGTGAAGGATCGAAATACGGCATCGAAGACTACTTAGAAATCAAATATATGTGCATCGGCCTTTAATAAAATAAATACTGGAGAACACCTGATGAGCACCAACAAAGAACTTATGCAACGTCGCAGCAACGCCGTTCCCCGTGGCGTAGGACAAATCCACCCTATTTTTGCCGAGCGTGCAGAAAACTGTCGAGTCTGGGACGTTGAAGGCCGTGAATTCCTCGATTTTGCTGGCGGTATTGCGGTGCTGAACACCGGCCACCTGCACCCGCAGATCGTCTCTGCGGTAGAAGCACAGTTGAAAAAGCTGTCCCATACCTGTTTTCAGGTGCTGGCCTATGAGCCGTACCTGGAGCTGTGCGAAATCATGAATAAGAAAGTGCCGGGCGATTTCGCTAAAAAAACCCTGCTGGTGACAACCGGCTCGGAAGCGGTGGAAAACGCGGTGAAAATCGCCCGCGCCGCCACCAAACGAACCGGCACTATCGCCTTCAGCGGCGCTTACCACGGTCGAACCCACTACACCCTGTCGCTGACCGGGAAAGTAAACCCGTACTCTGCAGGAATGGGACTGATGCCGGGCCACGTGTATCGTGCGCTTTATCCTTGCCCGCTGCACGGCATCAGTGAAGACGATGCTATCGCCAGCATTCACCGTATCTTCAAAAATGATGCCGCTCCGGAAGACGTTGCCGCCATCGTGATTGAGCCCGTCCAGGGCGAAGGTGGTTTTTACGCCGCCTCTCCTGCTTTTATGCAACGTCTGCGCGCCATTTGTGATGAGCACGGCATCATGCTGATTGCCGATGAAGTACAGAGCGGCGCGGGCCGTACCGGTACGCTGTTCGCTATGGAGCAGATGGGCGTTGCGCCCGATCTCACCACCTTCGCCAAATCTATCGCCGGTGGCTTCCCGCTGGCGGGAGTGACCGGACGCGCCGAAGTCATGGACGCAATCCCACCGGGCGGTCTGGGCGGTACCTATGCCGGTAACCCGATTGCCTGTGCCGCCGCACTGGCGGTACTGAATATTTTCGAACAGGAAAATCTGCTGCAAAAAGCCAACGACCTGGGGCAAACCCTGCGCGAAGGCCTGCTGGCTATCGCGGAAACCCACCGCGAGATTGGCGATGTACGCGGGCTGGGAGCGATGATCGCAATTGAACTGTTTGAAGACGGCGATCACACGAAACCAGACGCCAAACTGACCGCGGAAATCGTCGCGCGTGCGCGCGATAAAGGGCTGATCCTGCTCTCCTGCGGACCTTACTACAACGTACTGCGCATTCTTGTCCCACTGACCATTGAAGATGCCCAAATCCGCCAGGGGCTGGACATTATCGCTCAGTGTTTTGCCGAAGCGAAGCAGGGTTAACACCGCATTCGACCAATAAAAAACGCAATCCTCAGGCCGGATAAGGCGGAGCCGCCATCCGGCAGACAGGGTCAATAACAATAAATACGCGTGCCCCGGCGCGGGAATGCCGGGGTGCTCTCCCAAGTGAAATACTTTCGAGAGGTTTAAAAGATGGGGCAAGTGTCACAATCACATGATTTAGGGGGCGGGCTGAAATCACGCCACGTCACCATGCTGTCTATTGCCGGGGTTATCGGCGCAAGTTTGTTTGTGGGTTCAAGCGTGGCGATTGCAGAAGCCGGTCCCGCAGTATTACTGGCCTATCTGTTCGCCGGATTGCTGGTGGTGATGATTATGCGCATGCTGGCCGAAATGGCCGTTGCCACCCCGGATACCGGTTCCTTTTCCACCTACGCCGATAAGGCCATCGGGCCGTGGGCGGGTTATACCATCGGCTGGCTGTACTGGTGGTTCTGGGTGTTGGTTATCCCGCTGGAAGCGAATATCGCCGCCATCATTCTGCACTCCTGGGTTCCAGGCATTCCTATCTGGCTGTTTTCTCTGGTTATCACGTTGGCATTAACCGGCAGTAATTTGCTGAGCGTCAAAAATTACGGTGAGTTCGAGTTCTGGCTGGCGCTGTGCAAAGTGATTGCCATTCTGGCGTTTATCACTCTCGGCGCGGTGGCGATTAGCGGTTTCTATCCCTATGCCGAGGTCAGCGGAGTTTCGCGCCTGTGGGATCAGGGCGGCTTCATGCCCAACGGCTTTGGCGCGGTGATCAGCGCGATGCTAATCACCATGTTCTCCTTTATGGGCGCAGAGATTGTTACCATCGCCGCCGCCGAGTCCGACACCCCGGATAAGCACATCGTCCGCGCCACCAACTCGGTTATCTGGCGTATCTCCATCTTCTATCTGTGCTCTATTTTTGTGGTCGTCGCGCTGATTCCGTGGAACATGCCGGGACTGAAAGAGGTGGGCTCTTACCGCTCGGTGCTGGAGTTACTGCATATTCCACACGCGAAGCTGATCATGGACTGTGTCATATTGCTGTCGGTAACCAGTTGTCTGAACTCCGCGCTGTATACGTCCTCGCGTATGCTTTACTCCCTGAGCCGTCGTGGCGATGCTCCCGCCTTTATGGGTAAAACGAATCGGAGTAAAACGCCTTATGTGGCGGTGTTGCTGTCTACGGGTGCCGCGTTCCTCACCGTGGTGGTCAACTATTACGCCCCGGCCAAGGTGTTCAAATTCCTGATCGACAGCTCCGGTGCCATCGCCCTGCTGGTTTATTTGGTGATTGCAATTTCCCAACTGCGGATGCGCAAAATCCTGCTGGCGCGAGGCGGTGAAATTAAACTGAAAATGTGGCTCTATCCGTGGCTTACCTGGCTGGTAATCGCCTTTATTATCTTTGTGTTGGTGGTGATGCTCTTTCGCCCGGCTCAACAACTGGAAGTTATCTCTACCGGGTTGTTAGCCATAGGAATTATTTGCACCGTGCCTATTATGTCACGCTGGAAAAAACTGCTATCGTGGCAAAAAACACCGTTGCAAAATACGCATTAAACCTTTTCCCGGCGCAGGCCGGGAAAACCGTTCAGGAGTAAGACCATGACCGCCATTCCCCAACCGACGGCCATTGATGGATACCGCTGGCTGAAAAACGACATCATCCGCGGTGTGTATCAGCCTGATGAAAAACTGCGTATGAGCCTGCTGACCTCACGCTATGAGCTTGGCGTGGGACCGCTACGCGAAGCGCTTTCGCAGTTGGTTGCCGAGCGGCTGGTCACGGTGGTCAATCAGAAAGGGTATCGTGTCGCCCCAATGTCCGAACAGGAGTTGCTCGATATTTTCGATGCCCGCGCCAATATGGAAGCCATGCTGGTCGCGCTGGCCATTGAACGCGGCGGCGACGCCTGGGAAGCTGAAATTCTGGCGCGGGCGCATATGCTCGGCAAGCTTGAAGCCGTTGACGCCAGTGAACAGATGCTCGACGAGTGGGATCAGCGCCATCAGGCTTTTCACTCGGCAATTGTCGCTGGCTGCGGTTCACAGTATCTGCTGCAAATGCGCGAACGGCTATTCGATTTGGCGGCGCGCTACCGGTTTATCTGGCTGCGAAAGACGGTGCTGTCGGTGGAGATGTTGGAAGATAAACACGATCAGCACCAAACGCTGACCGAAGCAATTCTGGCACGCGATGCCGCACGTGCCAGCGAATTAATGCGCCAGCACCTGCTGACGCCCATTCCGATTATTCAACAAGCGATGTCCGGCAAATTGCTGACGCAATAAGCCTGAACATTCTTATTGTTCTGGAATACGCAAAACCTGCCCCGGATAAATTTTATCCGGGCTTTTCAGCATCGGTTTATTCGCTTCAAATATCTGGTTATACAGGTTGGCGTTACCGTATACCTGTTTGGCAATAGCGCTCAGGGTATCCCCTGATTTTACGGTATAAAACTGGCTTTCACTCGCCGGCGCAGAAGTTTTTACCTGATCGTCGACGCTGGCAATACCAGAGATATTACCAATCGCAATCAGGATTTTTTCTTTCGCTTCCTGACTTAATCCATCGCCAGAAACGGTGGCTTTACCTTCGTTAATTTGGACGTTCACTTTATCCGCATCCGGGATGCCCGTTTTGTTCAGGTGTTCCTGTACCTTTTTTGCCAGATCGGCAGTGTCATGGTTGCCAGTAACCGCATCCCACAGTTTTTCACCCGCATCTTTTACAAAATTAAAGAGTCCCATATCCACCTCGGTAGTTAACAATCAACACCAGGAAGTGTAGCAGAGGAGAAAGGAGCGCAAAGAAAACGGCGCCAGAGCGCCGTAGTAGAAAGGTAATTAGTTACGCGTTTGTATCCAGAAGGCGTGGATCAGACCCGGGATATAGCCCAGCAGCGTCAGAACAATATTGAGGATAAATGCCCAGCCGAACCCCTTCCCCAGCAGCACGCCAAGCGGGGGCAGAATAATAGTAAAAACGATTCTCCAGAAACCCATACACACTCCATACAAGCAAAAAGTTACTCATTGTTTAAAAAGAGATTTTATCTCTAAGCATAGTCAGTGTACCTAACTCTGCCAGCCTTCCCCTGCTGTTTTACCCTCCTTTACGCTCTTTACGCTGGCGTACATTGACCATTTATTTTAGAATAAGCTTAATTTAGAATATACTTAAATACATATGACTGAACTTGAACAACTCCAGGCCAGCGCTGAGCAGGCTGCTGCCCTGCTAAAAGCGATGAGTAACCCGAAAAGGTTGCTGATTTTGTGCATGCTCTGCGGCTCACCCGGTACCAGCGCGGGCGAATTAGCCCGTGTTACCGGCCTGAGTCCTTCCGCCACTTCGCAGCATCTGGCGCGTATGCGCGAAGAGGGCCTGATAGACAGCCAACGCGATGCCCAGCGCATCCTGTACTCCATCAAAAATGCGGCCGTGAATTCACTGATCGCCACATTAAAAACACTGTATTGCCCATAAGGAGCCATCATGACCATTGGGACGATTTCCCCGCGCGAGGCGCAGACGCTGGTCGCACAAGGCGCAAAACTGATTGATATCCGCGATGCTGACGAGTATCTGTACGAGCATATTCCGGAGGCGCATCTGGCGCCATTACCTACGCTAGAGCAGGGATCGCTGCCTGCGAATTTACGCGCCGGGCAGGTGATTTTTCACTGCCAGTCAGGCAAACGTACACAAAACGCGGCGACAAAACTGAACGCTATTGCCGCGCCTGCGCAGGTCTGGTTGTTGGAAGGTGGCATTGACGGCTGGAAAGCCGCAGGTTTTCCGGTGGCAAAAGATCGTTCACAACCGTTACCGCTGATGCGCCAGGTGCAGATAGCCGCCGGCAGCCTTGCCTTACTCGGCGTCATTCTGGGCTACACCGTTAGCAGCGCCTTCTTCCTGCTGAGCGGTTTTGTGGGCGCCGGGCTAATACTCGCTGGCGTGACCGGCTTTTGCGGCATGGCGCGATTGCTGGATATCATGCCCTGGAACCGACGTACTCATTAAGCGGTAATCATTGAAACTGCGCTGTACCCGCTGATTGACGTGATCTATGGTGAGTTCTGCGATAAATAAAGGAGAGCAATATGTTTAAACCTGGCGATCTGGTTCAACCACGCATGGGTGGACCTAAACTGAAAGTTGTCGAAGTCAATGGCGATCACATTGTGGCGGTACACGCCAGTAATGAAAGCGGCGAAAAATTCACGCTAAAAGCAGCTGACGTGACGCGATATACCGAAGAGGGTGATTTTGGCGTTTGCTGAAAATAAGCGGTGAGGTCGCCCTCACCGCATTAATAATCAGATCAAAAAGTCATCAAGAGATTTACCGGCAGCCAGTGCCTGGGCAATTGGCTTCGGTGTGCGACCCTGTCCGGTCCATGTTTTTGTTTCACCATTGAGATCGGTAAAACGATATTTCGCCGGGCGCGGCTGACGTTTTTTAACTGAACGTGCCGTCGCAGGCGTCATGCTCAGTAGCTCTTCCGGATTGATCCCGTCTGCCTGCATCAGCGCCAGCAAAGTATTAATTTTTTCCTGCTGTTCTGCACGTTGGCGCTGTAGTTGCTCTTCTTCATCGCGGCGTTCTTTGGTCACTACCCTGAATTTTTCAAGCATATCTTCCAGCACATCAACGGAAAATTCACGAGCCATTGCACGCAGCGAGCGAATATTATTTAAGTTTTTTAACATTGAACTCATATTAACAAAACCTCTTTAACGTAAAACATAAAAACGGTATTACACTAAATATTGTATGCAACTGCTTATTATATTTCCAGTCTAATTTATTCGCATATTACTAATCAAAAAAGCTAATTCATGTATTTATCGCATCCATTTTGATATCGCCTATGCGATATATTCTATTCCTCTGCTAGTCGCTATAAATATACCTGCAAGGAGTCTCAGGGTATCACTCGAGAAACAGGCCACAACATCGCGCGGAGCCGGTGCGTATACATATTGCACATTAGTCAACATTGAGAAAAGGAGCGCAAAAAATTCAGAAAAACAAATTTCCATAACCCATTGATCTAAAATGCCTTTAATTAAATCAGCAACGAAAATACCAAAACGAACAAAAAACAAACCACTACAGAGCATTTTATCGACAAAAAGGTAATAAATAAAAATTTTAAGCTAGTTGCCAGTTATTATCCAGGCAGATATCCTATTCAAACGCGAAAGCAGCAAGACAAATCACTAGCAAGAAGGTATTCAAAACCTTTTTTTCCCTTTTTACAAGGAGCATTAACATGTTCTCTCCGCAGTCACGCTTGCGTCATGCAGTAGCAGACACGTTCGCGATGGTTGTTTATTGTTCTGTCGTGAACATGTTGATCGAAATATTCCTTTCTGGAATGAGCTTCGAACAGTCTCTGTACTCCAGACTGGTGGCTATCCCCGTCAATATCCTGATCGCGTGGCCATACGGCATGTATCGCGATTTGTTTATGCGCGCGGCGCGTAAAGCCACGCAAGCAGGATGGGGGAAAAACCTGGCGGACGTGCTGGCTTATGTCACCTTCCAGTCACCAGTGTATGTGATTATTCTTTTGACGGTTGGCGCCGACTGGCACCAGATTACGGCTGCAGTAAGTTCGAACATCGTGGTATCAATGCTGATGGGCGCGGTCTATGGCTACTTTCTTGATTATTGCCGCCGCCTGTTTAAGGTCAGCAGCTATCACCAGGCTAAAGCCTGACAGATCTCTTCGCGACTGGCCCTGCCAGTCGCATTATTAGTTTGAACTAACGTCGCCAAACAACCCACTCAGATAACGCTCAAGCGCAATTCGCGAACTGAAGCCGTGCGGAATACCATAATGTTCGTGAGTCTCTCCGGCTAAATATAGCGGGAATTGCTGGTAGTGATCGCAGGTTTTAATATCCGTCGCAGGTTCCGCCAGCGAAGAGCTGCGCTCTTTTAGCGTGGGATGGATAACTAATGCGGTACGTCCCATACGTGCTTCACGGTTAACGTACACATAATTTTCGCCACGACGATAGCCGTACGTTTTTTGCGTCACTACATCGACGGTAAAGCCCACTTTTTCAAGTACGCGCGCCACCTCATCAGGTCGTAAATACATATATTTTCCTCGTTATCTTTTTTACTGCGGGCTTACCTTACCTGATTCAGCATTAGCAACGCTTTCAGAAAAGTCCATAAACGAGTGGCGATGGTGGGACGAATATCTTAAGAACCGCGCAGATTTATGTCAGCGACATCCGCAGTTGATACGCCGCCTGCTGCGCCATTTCCACCGAGCTGATGTTAGTAAACGACAACAATATTCCCCCCTTTCCTGCTGAAGTTATTCGCCAGCGGCTTAACGCCTGAACCGCCAGCCCGGCCTGATTCGCTTTGCGCACTAGCGCAACATCATCTCCGTCGACAGTTATCACCAGCTGAATCCCTCCTTCCTGAGGAATGACGTTAAATCCTTGTTCGCTCAGCGCGTTTTCCATCCATTGACGTCGCAGGGCATAATTCTGGCGCATACGTTTTAAGTGGCGCCAGAAGTGGCCATCTTGCATAAAATCCGCCAGCGTTTGCTGCCATAAAACCGGAACGCTACAGGCCGTTAGCGCCGCCTGCTGACGAAAATGTTCGACCTGAGTCAGGGGTACCACCAGCCATGCCGTGCGCAAAGCCGGAAACATCGATTTGCTGAACGTTCCGGCATAAATCACCCGCTGGGGCGCATCCAGACTTTTTAGCGGCGGCAACGGTTTGCCGTGGTAGCGAAATTCACTGTCGTAATCATCTTCAATGATCCACGCCTGCGCCCGAGTCGCCCATTCAAGCAGTTGGTGGCGACGGTCTAATGACAGGGCGACGCCCAGCGGACTTTGGTGTGCGGGAGTGAGCAGCACAAAACGCGCCTGCGGGTAGTCACGGATCCCAGCGCAGACATCCAGGCCATCGGCATCAACTGCCACCGGCATCAGCTCAATGCGCTCCTGAGCCACCACGGGGTGAATCAACGGAAAGCCAGGATCTTCGACCCACATCCCCTCACCGGGTTGAGACAGAGCGCGCAGGATTAACGTCATTGATGCCGCGTAGCCTGAAGTAATAAAAATCTGCTCCGGCTGGCACTCAATACTGCGTGAGACGCGCAGGTAATCGACAACCGCCTGACGTAACACCCGTTCGCCGCAAACATCGCCCACGGCCAGGTCAAAACGCGTTTGGGTGCGTAAACGCCGCCCCATCACCCGCGCCCAGACGTCCCGCGGGAAGAGATCGAGTGCGGGTAATCCCATCTGAAAAGGCTGCGGCCTGGGGTTTTCTCCGGCGAAGATAGCGGGAGACACAGGTGCGTTTTCCGGTCGCAGTTGCTCACTGACAAATGTTCCTGCCTGCCCGCGTCGCGCGAGCCAGCCCTGCGCCACCAGATCTGCATAGGCATTTTCCACCGTCGAACGTGATACCCCCAGCTCCTGGGCCCAGGTCCGACTGGAGGGCAATCTTGTGCCTGGCTTTAGTTCACCTTTCTCAATGGCGTTTTTTAACTGACGGGCGATTTGCTGATAGCGTGGCATTTATGGTCTGCTTTTTTGGCAACAATATGGCTCTCTATAGCAGTCCATTATAGTGCTACATTGCGGGTCATCCAAACGAGGAGAAATACCATGACAATGTTACGCCAGCCCTATTATGAACTCAGTCCTGAAATCTATAACGCTTTGGTTCAGGCCAGCAAAGCGCTGGAAAACTGCGCGCTGGAACCTACGCTGACGGAACTGATTTACCTGCGAGTCTCGCAAATCAACGGCTGCGCCTTTTGCCTGGAAATGCACAGTAAGGCGCTGCGCAAATCCGGTGTTGCGCAGGCCAAACTG
Source organism: Citrobacter sp. Cb041 (assembly GCF_030336655.1). Taxonomy (NCBI): domain Bacteria; kingdom Pseudomonadati; phylum Pseudomonadota; class Gammaproteobacteria; order Enterobacterales; family Enterobacteriaceae; genus Citrobacter; species Citrobacter sp. Cb041. Next base: position 147,825 of record NZ_JAOWDD010000037.1, read on the forward strand.
GACGCGCTGGCAGGCTGGCGGGTTAGTCATCACTTCAGCGAGCAGGAGCGTGCAGCGCTGGCGTGGGCCGAATCCGTCACCCATATAGCCAGCACCCATGCCGAAGATGACGTTTATCTGCCGCTGCTCGACCATTTTAACGCGAAAGAGATTAGCGATCTGACGTTTGCTATTAGCCTGATGAACTGCTTTAACCGTCTGGCGGTAGGGATGCGCATGTGATTCTGCGCCGCCGGATGGCGACATAAACGCCATCCGGCAACCTGCCATAGTTCCTATCACTTCCTCCGTCAGGCTCATCACCCATGCCCTCATCAATCTAAAATTACCATATCTTGTATGGTTGAATCTTTTTAAAACTACATCTAGTATCTCCTCTATCAAGACACACACAACCTGACGCCCTCTATCGCGTCATTCTTTTACTTTTAGATGGAAATACGAATCATGCGCATTGTTATTTACACTCGTAACAACTGTGTTCAGTGCCACGCTACTAAGCGGGCGATGGAAAGCCGCGGGTTTGACTTTGAGATGGTAAACGTCGATTTACACCCCGATATGGCTAATCGCCTGCGCGATCAAGGCTTTCGTCAGTTACCGGTCGTGGTCGCAGGGGAAACCAGTTGGTCAGGATTTCGCCCGGACATGATCAACCGTCTGCGCCCGGCTCCTCAAGTGGCCAGCGCATGAGTCAGCTCGTCTACTTCTCCAGCAGCTCTGAAAATACGCACCGCTTCATGCAGCGTCTTGGGCTGCCTGCCATCCGCATTCCGCTTAACGAACGCGAGCGGATCCGGGTAGACGAACCTTACATTTTAATCGTGCCCTCCTACGGTGGCGGCGGTACAGCTGGCGCGGTCCCGAGACAGGTGATCCGCTTTTTAAACGATACGCACAACCGGGCGTTAATCCGTGGAGTGATCGCCTCCGGCAATCGCAATTTCGGGGACGCCTACGGTCGCGCGGGTGATGTCATCTCACAAAAATGCGGCGTGCCGTGGCTCTATCGCTTTGAGCTGATGGGCACCCAAAGCGATATCGACAACGTGCAAAAAGGAGTGAGCGAATTTTGGCAACGACAACCGCAGAACGTGTAATACAGCAGACGCTGGATTATCACGCCCTGAACGCCATGCTGAATCTGTACGATAAGGCCGGGCGCATTCAGTTCGACAAAGACCATCAGGCGGTGGAGGCATTCTTTACCGCCCACGTCCGCCCCAACTCGGTGACGTTTGCCAGCCAGCAGGCGCGTCTGGACACGTTGGTGGATGAAGGCTATTACGATGCCAGCGTGTTAGCCCGCTACGATCGCGCGTTTGTGCTGAAGCTATTCGCCCACGCCCACGCCAGCGGATTCCGTTTCCAGACGTTCCTCGGCGCATGGAAGTTCTACACCAGCTATACGCTGAAAACGTTCGACGGGAAGCGCTATCTCGAAGACTTTGAGGATCGCGTAACGATGGTGGCGCTCACTCTGGCGCAGGGCGATGAAGCGCTCGCTCTGCAACTGACCGATGAAATGCTCTCCGGGCGTTTTCAACCCGCCACGCCAACCTTTTTAAACTGCGGTAAACAGCAACGCGGCGAGCTGGTTTCCTGCTTCCTGTTACGCATTGAAGACAACATGGAGTCAATTGGACGGGCGGTCAACTCGGCGCTGCAACTCTCCAAACGCGGCGGCGGCGTGGCATTTTTGCTCTCTAACCTGCGTGAGGCAGGTGCGCCCATTAAGCGCATTGAGAACCAGTCCTCTGGGGTGATCCCGGTAATGAAAATGCTGGAGGATGCGTTTTCTTATGCGAATCAATTAGGGGCGCGTCAGGGTGCAGGCGCGGTGTATCTGCACGCGCATCATCCGGATATTTTGCGTTTTCTCGATACCAAACGTGAAAACGCCGACGAGAAGATCCGTATCAAAACGCTCTCGCTTGGTGTGGTGATCCCGGATGTCACCTTCCAGTTAGCCAAAGAAAATGCCCAAATGGCGCTGTTTTCACCGTATGACGTGGAACGCATTTACGGCAAACCATTCGGTGATATCGCCGTAACTGAACGGTATGACGAACTGGTTGCCGACAAACGAGTGCGCAAAAAATACATTAACGCCCGCGATTTCTTCCAGCGACTGGCCGAGATCCAGTTCGAGTCCGGCTACCCTTACATCATGTTTGAAGACACGGTGAATCGCGCCAATCCGATTGCCGGTCGTATCAATATGAGCAACCTGTGCTCGGAGATTTTGCAGGTTAACAGCGCTTCCACCTACGATGAAAACCTCAATTACGCGCAAACAGGGCACGATATCTCCTGCAACCTCGGCTCGTTGAATATCGCTCATACCATGGATTCGCCAGACTTTGGGCGCACCGTGGAAACGGCGGTTCGCGGCTTAACGGCCGTTTCGGACATGAGCCATATCCGCAGCGTACCCTCAATTGAGGCCGGGAACAGCGCATCGCACGCTATCGGTCTTGGGCAGATGAACCTGCACGGGTATCTGGCACGGGAAGGTATCGCCTACGGCTCACCTGAAGGGCTGGATTTCACCAATCTCTATTTCTACACCATCACCTGGCATGCGCTGAATACGTCGATGAAGCTCGCCCGGGAACGCGGCAAAACCTTTGCCGGATTCAGACAGTCCCGCTACGCCAGCGGTGAGTATTTTAACCAGTATCTGCAGGGCGACTGGCAGCCAAAAACCGCCAAGGTTCGCACACTGTTTGCCACCAGCGGCATTACGCTGCCAACGCGCGAAATGTGGTCGCAGCTGCGTGAAGATGTCATGCGCTACGGCATTTATAACCAGAATTTACAAGCGGTTCCGCCAACGGGTTCTATCTCCTACATCAACCATGCGACATCAAGCATTCACCCGATCGTGTCAAAAGTGGAGATTCGCAAAGAGGGCAAAACCGGGCGCGTTTACTACCCTGCCCCGTTTATGACCAATGAGAATCTGGCCTTGTATCAGGATGCCTACGAGATTGGTCCACAAAAAATCATTGATACCTACGCTGAAGCAACGCGGCATGTCGATCAGGGGCTTTCACTGACGCTCTTTTTCCCCGATACCGCCACCACTCGCGATATCAACAAAGCGCAAATTTACGCCTGGCGTAAAGGCATCAAATCGCTGTATTACATCCGACTACGCCAGTTGGCGCTGGAAGGAACCGAAATCGAAGGTTGCGTGTCATGCGCGCTGTAAGGAGGACAACATGACATTATCCCGCGTGAGTGCCATCAACTGGAACAAGATTGAGGATGATAAAGATCTCGAGGTTTGGAACCGCCTGACCAGTAACTTCTGGTTACCGGAAAAGGTCCCGCTCTCCAACGATATCCCGGCCTGGCAAACGTTGAACGCCGCCGAACAGCAACTGACTATCCGCGTTTTTACCGGGCTGACGCTGCTCGACACCATTCAGAACATAGCCGGTGCGCCAGCATTGATGGCCGATTCGTTAACGCCGCATGAAGAGGCGGTGCTATCGAATATCAGCTTTATGGAAGCGGTGCACGCCCGTTCGTACAGCTCAATTTTCTCCACTCTTTGCCAGACCAAAGACGTGGATGCGGCTTACGCGTGGAGTGAAGAAAATACCCCACTCCAGCGCAAGGCACAGATCATTTTGACACATTACGCCAGCGACGAACCGTTGAAGAAAAAAATTGCCAGCGTATTTCTGGAATCCTTCCTGTTCTATTCCGGCTTCTGGTTGCCAATGTATTTCTCCAGCCGCGGAAAACTGACCAATACCGCCGATCTCATTCGCCTGATCATTCGTGATGAAGCCGTTCACGGGTATTACATTGGTTATAAATATCAAAAAGGTCTGGAGCACATTTCTGAATCCGCACGCGAGGAGTTAAAGAATTTTGCCCTCGATCTGCTGATGGAATTGTATGATAACGAAGCGCGTTATACGGAAGAATTGTATGCACAAACCGGCTGGGTGGATGACGTCAAAGCCTTCCTTTGCTACAACGCCAATAAGGCATTAATGAATTTGGGGTATGAGGCATTATTCCCGCCAGAAATGGCGGAGGTTAACCCGGCAATCCTTGCTGCGCTGTCGCCCAACGCTGACGAAAACCACGATTTCTTCTCGGGTTCCGGCTCATCATACGTGATGGGAAAAGCTGTCGAAACCGAAGACGACGACTGGAATTTCTAGCACTCATTTCCGCGGGAAATACCGTACATTTTTCGCGGAAATATTTTAACAGGATCACACTTTTGTCGTGCAAATATAATTGTGTGATCTACACTCAATATCAGACGCATTATTCGCCTGCATTTCAGCAATTCAGGCGACTTTTCATTGCCATTTACAAAAAATATTACCCCATTCACATTCGCGCTCAGCCCTTATATCACGGGAAGTCCCGCCACATGGCCTTCGGCAATATTCGTGCCACAAACAAATTCAGGGTTGTCTCAGATTCTCAGTATGTTAGGGTAGAAAAAGGTCACTATTTCCATCAGGTAATATATCGATATAAACAAATAACAGGAATCATTCTATTGCATGGCAATTAAATTAGAAGTTAAAAATCTCTATAAGATATTTGGAGAGCATCCGCAGAGAGCCTTCAAATATATTGAAAAAGGACTTTCAAAAGAGCAGATTCTGGATAAAACAGGGCTATCGCTTGGCGTTAAGAACGCCAGTCTGGCCATTGAAGAAGGCGAGATATTTGTCATCATGGGATTATCCGGTTCGGGTAAATCCACAATGGTACGCCTTCTCAATCGCCTGATTGAACCCACCCGCGGGCAAGTATTGATTGACGGCGTAGACATCGCCCGGATATCCGATGCTGAGCTTCGCGAGGTGCGCAGAAAAAAGATTGCGATGGTTTTCCAGTCCTTTGCCCTGATGCCGCACATGACGGTCCTGGACAATACGGCATTCGGCATGGAATTAGCCGGTGTTGGCGCGGATGAACGTCGTGAAAAAGCGTTAGATGCACTACGCCAGGTTGGTCTGGAGAATTATGCTCACGGATACCCGGATGAACTTTCCGGAGGGATGCGCCAGCGTGTGGGCCTCGCCCGTGCATTAGCCATTAACCCTGACATCTTATTAATGGATGAGGCCTTTTCTGCCCTCGATCCGTTAATTCGTACCGAGATGCAGGATGAACTGGTAAAACTACAGGCGAAACATCAACGTACCGTGGTCTTTATTTCCCACGATCTCGACGAAGCTATGCGTATTGGCGACAGAATTGCCATTATGCAAAACGGTGAAGTGGTCCAGGTCGGCACGCCAGATGAAATCCTGAATAATCCGGCCAATGATTATGTACGCACCTTCTTCCGCGGCGTTGATATTAGCCAGGTCTTTAGTGCCAAGGATATTTCACGTCGTAGCCCTGAAGGTTTAATTCGTAAAACGCCCGGGGTCGGTCCACGTTCAGCGCTGCAATTATTGCAGGACAAAGATCGCGAATATGGTTACGTGATCGAGCGCGGCAATAAATTCGTCGGCGTTGTCTCTATCGACTCTTTAAAAACAGCATTAAGTCAGGCGCAAGGTATTGAAGCGGCATTGATCGATGAGCCGCTAGCCGTGGATGCACAAACTCCTCTCAGCGAGTTGCTTTCTCATGTCGGCCAGGCCCCGTGCGCGGTGCCGGTTGTTGATGAGGAACAACAGTATGTGGGCATCATTTCAAAACGCATGCTGTTACAGGCTTTAGATCGTGAGGGGGCAAACAATGGCTGATCAAACCAATCCGTGGGATACCACACCTGCGGCCGACAGTGCCGCACAAACCACCGATGCCTGGAGTACGCCATCAGGCGCGCCAGCTGACGGCGGTGGCGCAGACTGGCTGACCAGCGCACCCGCGCCGGCGCCAGAGCATTTCAATATTATGGATCCGTTCCATAAAACGCTGATCCCGCTGGATAGCTGGGTCACAGAAGGGATCGACTGGGTCGTTACCCATTTCCGTCCGGTCTTCCAGGGCATTCGAGTCCCGGTGGATTATATTCTCAACGGCTTCCAGCAGCTTCTGTTGGGTATGCCAGCCCCGGTGGCGATTATCCTGTTCGCTCTGATTGCCTGGCAGATTTCCGGCGTTGGAATGGGCGTTGCTACGCTGATTTCATTGATTGCAATCGGGGCCATCGGCGCGTGGTCGCAGGCCATGATCACCCTGGCGCTGGTACTTACCGCGCTGCTGTTCTGCGTGGTGATCGGTCTACCGATGGGGATCTGGTTGGCGCGCAGTCCACGGGCAGCAAAAATTGTTCGTCCGCTGCTGGACGCCATGCAAACCACACCTGCGTTCGTCTATCTGGTGCCGATCGTCATGCTGTTTGGTATCGGCAACGTCCCGGGCGTGGTGGTGACGATTATCTTCGCCCTGCCGCCAATCGTGCGTCTGACCATTCTGGGGATTAACCAGGTGCCAGCCGACTTGATTGAAGCCTCGCGCTCATTTGGCGCCAGCCCGCGTCAGATGCTGTTTAAAGTCCAGCTCCCGCTGGCGATGCCTACCATTATGGCCGGGGTCAACCAGACGCTGATGCTGGCGCTCTCAATGGTCGTCATCGCGTCGATGATCGCCGTCGGCGGACTGGGTCAGATGGTTCTGCGCGGAATCGGTCGTCTGGATATGGGGCTTGCCACCGTCGGCGGGGTTGGGATCGTGATCCTCGCCATCATTCTCGACCGCCTGACGCAGGCTGTCGGTCGCGACGCCCGTAGCCGTGGCAACCGTCGCTGGTACACCACCGGTCCCGTTGGGCTTATCACTCGCCCATTCACGAAGTAATTCACCCGTTGCCCGGTGGCGCATTGCTTACCGGGCCTATACGTCCCTCCAATAATTAAGGAACAACGATGCGACAGAACGTCATTATTGCCACAGCGTTTGCCACCCTTGTCTCCACCAGCACTTTCGCTGCCGATCTGCCAGGCAAAGGCATCACTGTACAGCCAATCCAGAGCACTATCTCTGAAGAATCCTTCCAGACGCAACTGGTCGCCCGTGCGCTGGAGAAACTGGGTTATACCGTTAACAAAACAAGCGAAGTTGACTACAACGTCGGCTATACCTCCATTGCCTCTGGCGATGCAACTTTTACCGCTGTGAACTGGCAGCCGCTGCATGATGATATGTATGCCGCAGCGGGCGGAGACAAAAAGTTCTATCGCGAGGGGGTATTCGTTACGGGTGCCGCGCAAGGTTATCTGATCGATAAAAAAACCGCTGAGCAGTATAAAATCTCCAACATTGCCCAGTTAAAGGATCCGAAGATCGCCAAAATCTTTGACACCAACGGCGACGGAAAAGCAGACATGATGGGCTGCTCGCCGGGCTGGGGCTGCGAAGCGGTGATCAACCATCAGAACAAAGCCTTCGATCTGGAAAAAACCGTCGAGGTCAGCCACGGTAACTATGCGGCAATGATGGCTGACACCATTACCCGCTTTAAAGAAGGCAAACCCATTCTTTACTACACCTGGACACCGTACTGGGTGAGCGACGTTATGAAACCGGGTAAAGATGTGGTCTGGCTGCAGGTGCCGTTCTCTTCCCTGCCAGGCGAGCAGAAAGACATTGATACCAAGCTGCCAAACGGCGCCAACTACGGCTTCCCGGTGAACACTATGCATATCGTCGCCAACAAAGCCTGGGCGGAGAAAAACCCGGCTGCGGCGAAACTGTTTGCCGTCATGAAGCTGCCGCTGGCGGATATCAACGCGCAGAACGCGATGATGCACGACGGGAAAGCATCTGAAGCCGACGTACAGGGTCACGTTGACGGCTGGATCAAAGCCCACCAGCAACAGTTTGATGGCTGGGTGAAAGAAGCGCTGGCTGCGCAGAAATAACCCCCTCGTAGGCCTGATAAGCGTAGCGCCATCACACCAATGCTGGATGGTGGCGCGATGCGCCTTATCCGGCCTACACGCCCTCCTCCCAACCACACAATCCATCACCCAACAAATCAGCAACATTTAATCACTTACGTTATGATTGTTTTCTGCAACCCATTTTTCAGTTGAAAACCATGACGAAAACCACTCAGGGACTTAGCCCTTCGCTGATCCTGTTAATGTCTATCGCCACCGGCCTCGCCGTCGCCAGTAACTATTACGCGCAGCCGCTGCTCGACACCATCGCACGTAACTTTTCGCTATCGGCCAGCACCGCTGGCTTTATCGTCACCGCGGCCCAGCTCGGCTATGCCGCCGGCCTGCTGTTTTTAGTACCGCTTGGCGATATGTTTGAACGTCGGATGCTGATCGTCTCCATGACGCTGTTAGCGGCAGGCGGCATGCTTATTACCGCCAGCAGCCAGTCGCTGGGCATGCTGATCCTCGGCACCGCCCTTACCGGATTGTTCTCGGTAGTGGCACAGATTCTGGTTCCGCTGGCGGCGACGCTTGCCACGCCGGATAAGCGCGGTAAAGTTGTCGGCACCATTATGAGCGGCCTGCTGCTGGGTATCCTGCTGGCGCGCACCGTGGCGGGATTACTGGCCAATCTTGGCGGCTGGCGCACCGTATTTTGGGTCGCATCGATATTAATGGCGCTGATGGCGATTGCGCTGTGGCGCGGTCTGCCGAAGATGAAATCAGATACTCATCTCAACTATCCGCAACTGTTAGGCTCCGTATTCAGCCTGTTTATCCATGATAAATTGCTGCGTACCCGCGCGATGCTGGGCTGCCTGACCTTTGCCAATTTCAGTATTCTCTGGACCTCTATGGCGTTTTTGCTCGCCGCGCCGCCGTTTAACTACTCCGAAGGAACGATCGGGCTGTTTGGCCTGGCAGGGGCCGCAGGGGCGTTAGGCGCGCGTCCGGCAGGTGGTTTTGCCGATAAGGGAAAATCACATCTCACCACGACCACAGGTCTGTTATTACTGCTGCTCTCCTGGTGGGCTATCTGGTTAGGGCATAGTTCCGTGCCAATGCTGATTATCGGTATCCTGGTCCTGGACCTCACCGTTCAGGGTGTGCATATCACCAACCAGACGGTTATCTATCGCATTCATCCGGACGCGCGTAATCGCCTGACCGCCGGATACATGACCAGCTATTTTATTGGCGGGGCGGCAGGTTCGCTGATTTCGGCCTCCGCCTGGCAGCATGCCGGTTGGGCTGGCGTTTGTCTGGCCGGTACGACCGTTGCCCTACTCAACCTGTTGGTCTGGTGGCGAGGATATCACCGTCAGGAAGCCGTAAATTAAGCATATAGCGTATGTTTACCGCTGATTGGGCTCCGCAGGGTGTTAAGGAGCCCATCAGTCTGCTAAGGTTATAACTCATTGAACCAATTTATATTAATTTCGGTAATGAAACCTATAACCCTATGGAAAGCCCGATATCCCAGTCTGAACCCAGTTCTGCGACGCTAACTGAAGGATTCAAAGACAGCCTGCCAATAGTCATCAGCTATATTCCGGTTGCTTTTGCATTTGGTCTCAATGCCACTCGCCTTGGCTTTACTCCGGTTGAAAGCGTGTTTTTCTCCTGCATTATCTATGCGGGAGCCAGCCAGTTTGTCATCACCACAATGCTCGCCGCAGGCAGTTCTTTGTGGGTCGCCGCACTGACCGTCATGGCCATGGATGTACGCCATGTTTTGTACGGACCTTCCCTGCGTAGCCGAATCGCCCAGCGACTGAGCAAACCCAAAAGCGCGCTGTGGGCCTTTGGCCTCACCGATGAAGTCTTTGCCGCCGCCACGGCGAAGCTGGTACGGGATAACCGGCGCTGGAGTGAAAACTGGATGATCGGCATTGCGCTATGCTCCTGGGCCTCCTGGGTGTTTGGCACGGTGATCGGCGCGTTTTCCGGTAGTGGTTTACTCAAGGATTACCCGGCAGTTGAAGCGGCGTTGGGCTTCATGCTCCCGGCGCTGTTCATGAGCTTCCTGCTCGCCTCTTTCCAGCGTCAACAAGCACTTTGTGTAACTGCAGCACTGGCCGGCGCGCTGGCTGGCGTCATGCTGTTTTCCATTCCTGCCGCCATCCTTGCAGGCATTGTCTGCGGATGTCTGACGGCTCTTATCCAGTCATTTTGGCAGGGAGGTCCCGATGAGCTATGAGGTCCTGCTGCTTGGCCTGTTGGTCGGCTGCGTTAACTACTGTTTTCGTTATTTGCCGCTCCGTCTTGGAGTGGGGAATGTTCGCCCGACGAAGCGCGGCGCGACGGGCATATTACTCGACACCATTGGCATTGCATCAATTTGCGCCCTGTTGGTGGTGTCTACCGCGCCAGAAGTGATGCACGATTCTCGTCGGTTCGTGCCTACGCTGGTGGGGTTTGTCATACTGGGCGCAAGCTTCTATAAGACCCGCAGCATCATCATTCCAACCTTACTGAGTGCTCTGGGCTATGGATTAGCCTGGAAAATGCTGATTGTCTTATAGATAAAAACAATCATTTTAAATAAATAATACATTTACTTTATTTGTCACTGTCGTTACTATATCGGCTGAAATTAATGAGGTTATACCCAAATGGATAGTTCGTTTACGCCCATTGAACAAATGCTAAAATTTCGCGCCAGCCGCTACGAAGAGTTCCCTTATCAGGAAGTGCTTCTGACTCGTCTATGCATGCACATGCAGGGCAAGCTGCTGGAAAACCGCAATAAGATGCTGAAAGCTCAAGGGATTAACGAGACATTGTTTATGGCGTTGATTACGCTGGAGTCTCAGGAAAACCACAGTATTCAGCCTTCTGAACTGAGTTGCGCGCTTGGCTCGTCACGCACTAACGCAACCCGCATTGCGGATGAGTTAGAAAAACGTGGCTGGATCGAACGTCGCGAAAGCGATAACGATCGCCGCTGTCTGCATCTGCAATTGACCGAGAAAGGCCACGCATTTTTGCAAGAGGTGTTACCGCCTCAGCATAACTGCCTGCATCAGCTTTGGTCATCTCTCAGCACCACCGAAAAAGATCAGCTTGAGCAAATTACCCGTAAACTTCTGACCCGTCTTGACCAGATGGAGCAGGATGGCGCGGTATTAGAAGCGTTGCGCTAACGCGCCGACTCGCTCAGAAATCCAGATTTATAAATGAAAAAACCGACAGGCCAGCACGCATACTGCTGGCCTGTCTGATAAACAGGTCGGCTCAGCCGATGTGAAAAAAAAAGAAGATCGTGGAGAACAACATGAGCGCAAATGCGGAGACTCAAACCCCGCAGCAACCGGTCAAGAAGAATGGCAAACGTAAAAGTATGCTGCTCCTTCTGACCTTGCTCTTTATTATCATTGCCGTGGCATATGGGATTTATTGGTTTTTAGTACTGCGTCATGTCGAAGAGACAGACGATGCGTACGTGGCAGGGAACCAGGTTCAAATCATGGCGCAGGTATCAGGCAGCGTGACGAAAGTCTGGGCTGATAACACTGACTTTGTAAAACAAGGCGATGTGCTGGTCACCCTCGACCAGACGGACGCAAAGCAGGCATTTGAAAAAGCCAAAACTGCGCTGGCTTCCAGCGTGCGTCAGACGCACCAGTTGATGATCAACAGCAAGCAGTTACAGGCAAGCATTGAAGTGCAGAGAACCGCGCTGGCGCAGGCACAAAGCGACTTTAATCGCCGTGTCCCGCTGGGCAATGCCAACCTGATTGGCCGCGAAGAGCTGCAACATGCGCGTGATGCCGTCGCCAGCGCTCAGGCTCAGCTTGATGTTGCTATCCAACAATATAATGCCAACCAGGCGATGATTCTCGGCAGTAAGCTGGAAGACCAGCCCGCCGTGCAACAGGCGGCCACTGAAGTGCGCAATGCCTGGCTGGCGCTGGAACGAACCCGAATCGTCAGCCCAATGACTGGCTATGTTTCCCGTCGTTCCGTGCAGCCGGGAGCGCAAATTAGCCCGACCACGCCGCTGATGGCGGTCGTTCCAGCCACTAACCTGTGGGTGGATGCCAACTTCAAAGAAACACAGCTCGCGCACATGCGTATCGGTCAACCGGCGACCGTGATCAGCGATATTTACGGCGATGACGTGAAATATACCGGTAAGGTTATCGGGCTGGATATGGGTACGGGCAGCGCCTTTTCCCTGCTGCCAGCACAAAACGCGACGGGTAACTGGATCAAAGTCGTCCAGCGTCTGCCGGTGCGTATTGAACTGGATGCACAGCAGCTGGCGCAGCATCCGCTGCGTATCGGTTTATCTACGCTGGTTACGGTAGATACCTCAAATCGTGACGGACAAATTCTGGCAAGCCAGGTTCGCACCACGCCGGTATCAGAAAGTAATGCACGGGAAATCAACCTTGCTCCGGTCAATAAGATGATCGAAGAGATCGTGCAGGCCAACGCGGGCTAATTCAAAGGTGCGTGTGATGCAACAGCAAAAACCGCTGGAAGGCGCGCAGCTCGTCATTATGACGATCGCGCTGTCCCTGGCGACATTCATGCAGGTGCTGGACTCCACCATTGCTAACGTGGCGATCCCCACTATCGCCGGGAACCTCGGCTCTTCACTGAGCCAGGGTACCTGGGTGATCACCTCATTCGGGGTGGCGAACGCTATCTCGATTCCGATCACCGGCTGGCTGGCAAAGCGTTTTGGCGAAGTAAGGCTATTCATGTGGTCAACTATCGCCTTCGTCATTGCGTCATGGGCATGCGGGATGTCCACCAGCCTGAGCATGCTGATTTTCTTCCGCGTAATCCAGGGGATTGTCGCCGGTCCATTAATTCCGCTGTCACAAAGCTTGTTGTTGAATAACTATCCTCCCGCCAAGCGTTCCATCGCCCTGGCGCTATGGTCGATGACGGTGATTGTTGCCCCGATATGCGGCCCTATTCTTGGGGGCTATATCAGCGACAACTATCACTGGGGCTGGATATTTTTCATCAACGTGCCAATCGGTGCTGCGGTGGTATTGATGACTCTGCAAACCCTGCGCGGTCGGGAAACCAAAACCGAGCAGCGGCGCATCGATGCCATTGGTCTGGCCCTGCTGGTCATTGGTATCGGCAGTTTGCAGATTATGCTCGACCGCGGCAAAGAGCTGGACTGGTTCGCCTCTCAGGAGATTATCATCCTGACGGTGGTCGCCGTTGTCGCCATCAGCTTCCTGATCGTCTGGGAGCTTACCGACGAGCACCCCATTGTCGACCTCTCACTGTTTAAGTCGCGCAACTTTACCATCGGCTGTCTGTGTATCAGTCTGGCCTATATGCTCTACTTCGGCGCAATCGTCCTGCTGCCGCAGCTGTTGCAGGAGGTATACGGCTATACGGCAACCTGGGCCGGTCTGGCGTCAGCGCCGGTTGGGGTGATTCCGGTGATCTTATCGCCGATTATCGGCCGCTTCGCGCACAAGCTTGATATGCGTCGGTTAGTCACGTTCAGTTTTATTATGTACGCCGTCTGTTTCTACTGGCGTGCGTGGACGTTCGAACCGGGTATGGACTTTGGCGCATCGGCCTGGCCACAGTTTATTCAGGGGTTCGCGGTAGCCTGCTTCTTTATGCCGCTGACGACTATCACGCTGTCCGGCTTACCACCTGAGCGTCTGGCCGCGGCATCAAGTTTGTCGAACTTTACGCGAACGCTGGCCGGCTCTATTGGCACATCAATTACGACGACGATGTGGACTAACCGCGAGTCACTTCACCATGCGCAGTTAACGGAATCCGTTAATCCTTACAATCCAAACGCGCAGGCAATGTACGATAAGCTGCAGGATTTAGGGATGACGCACCAGCAGGCGTCAGGCTGGATAGCCCAGCAGATCACCAATCAGGGGCTGATTATTTCCGCCAACGAAATCTTCTGGATGTCGGCGGGGATCTTCCTGGTCTTGCTTGGCCTGGTGTGGTTTGCCAAACCGCCCTTCGGTGCGGGCGGCGGCGGCGGTGGCGCGCACTAAACATCTGATAAAAGGGATCTGCGGATCCCTTTTTTATTGCCTCCTAGGAGTAATGCTTGTTAGTTAACGAGGATGAGTGGCACAGACAGAGGTAATGAATCTGTTGCCTCCGGCGTATTGCTACGTTCACCTTATGTTTGTCACTTCTCTGAGGCAATACGACCTGTGAACGTGTTAAGGGTACTATCGCCGTACCCTTAACAATCCCGGCTCCCGACGGGAAAATTGTTGCTACGCAATACCCTCCGCTTATTCCTTCAGGCTACCGGGCCGGGCGCGAGGAAACTTCCCTGTAAAACGCGCCCTGAACCCGCATCCCTGCGGGTTCTCCCGGCCTTACGGAAACACGTCGGCAATTTTCAGCCGGACCAGCCCACGCCTGACCACCTGCGTTTTTTTATCTGAACAGCAAAACAGAGTTAACTGGAAGTCAGTGCGTTGCAGCGATGACCCCGGTCCGGCTGAAAATCGAT
>NZ_JAOWDD010000038.1:0-334384 GCF_030336655.1 Citrobacter sp. Cb041
TTCTTTAAGGTAAGGAGGTGATCCAACCGCAGGTTCCCCTACGGTTACCTTGTTACGACTTCACCCCAGTCATGAATCACAAAGTGGTAAGCGCCCTCCCGAAGGTTAAGCTACCTACTTCTTTTGCAACCCACTCCCATGGTGTGACGGGCGGTGTGTACAAGGCCCGGGAACGTATTCACCGTGGCATTCTGATCCACGATTACTAGCGATTCCGACTTCATGGAGTCGAGTTGCAGACTCCAATCCGGACTACGACATACTTTATGAGGTCCGCTTGCTCTCGCGAGGTCGCTTCTCTTTGTATATGCCATTGTAGCACGTGTGTAGCCCTACTCGTAAGGGCCATGATGACTTGACGTCATCCCCACCTTCCTCCAGTTTATCACTGGCAGTCTCCTTTGAGTTCCCGGCCGAACCGCTGGCAACAAAGGATAAGGGTTGCGCTCGTTGCGGGACTTAACCCAACATTTCACAACACGAGCTGACGACAGCCATGCAGCACCTGTCTCAGAGTTCCCGAAGGCACGTTCGCATCTCTGCAAACTTCTCTGGATGTCAAGAGTAGGTAAGGTTCTTCGCGTTGCATCGAATTAAACCACATGCTCCACCGCTTGTGCGGGCCCCCGTCAATTCATTTGAGTTTTAACCTTGCGGCCGTACTCCCCAGGCGGTCGACTTAACGCGTTAGCTCCGGAAGCCACGCCTCAAGGGCACAACCTCCAAGTCGACATCGTTTACGGCGTGGACTACCAGGGTATCTAATCCTGTTTGCTCCCCACGCTTTCGCACCTGAGCGTCAGTCTTTGTCCAGGGGGCCGCCTTCGCCACCGGTATTCCTCCAGATCTCTACGCATTTCACCGCTACACCTGGAATTCTACCCCCCTCTACAAGACTCTAGCCTGCCAGTTTCGGATGCAGTTCCCAGGTTGAGCCCGGGGATTTCACATCCGACTTGACAGACCGCCTGCGTGCGCTTTACGCCCAGTAATTCCGATTAACGCTTGCACCCTCCGTATTACCGCGGCTGCTGGCACGGAGTTAGCCGGTGCTTCTTCTGCGAGTAACGTCAATCACTGCGGTTATTAACCACAATGCCTTCCTCCTCGCTGAAAGTACTTTACAACCCGAAGGCCTTCTTCATACACGCGGCATGGCTGCATCAGGCTTGCGCCCATTGTGCAATATTCCCCACTGCTGCCTCCCGTAGGAGTCTGGACCGTGTCTCAGTTCCAGTGTGGCTGGTCATCCTCTCAGACCAGCTAGGGATCGTCGCCTAGGTGAGCCGTTACCCCACCTACTAGCTAATCCCATCTGGGCACATCCGATGGCAAGAGGCCCGAAGGTCCCCCTCTTTGGTCTTGCGACGTTATGCGGTATTAGCTACCGTTTCCAGTAGTTATCCCCCTCCATCGGGCAGTTTCCCAGACATTACTCACCCGTCCGCCACTCGTCACCCAAGGAGCAAGCTCCTCTGTGCTACCGTTCGACTTGCATGTGTTAGGCCTGCCGCCAGCGTTCAATCTGAGCCATGATCAAACTCTTCAATTTAAGTTTGATGCTCGTGAATTAAACTTCGTAATGAATTACGTGTTCACTCAGAGACTTGGTATTCATTTTTCGTCTTGCGACGTTAAGAATCCGTATCTTCGAGTGCCCACACAGATTGTCTGATAAATTGTTAAAGAGCAGTTGCGACGCGCTTTAGCGCTCTGTCGCGAGGTGGCGTATATTACGCTTTCCTCTTTCAGAGTCAACCCTCATTTTCAGGTTTTTCTCTTCAACCGAACCGGCTGTTTGTGTGAAGTGATTCACATCCGCCGTGTCGATGGAGGCGCATTATAGGGAGTCGACTCAGGAAGACAAGCGGAAAAATGCATTTTTGTTTCAACCGCTCACCTTTTATCCATTACGCTTACTTTTGCTGCTTTTTTATCGCCATTGGCAGGTCTGCCAGACTATTTATGACCAAATCTGCCGCATTTTCTGCTTCCGGCGTAACAGGTTTACCCGTGCGCACCAGAACCTTCGTTCCAACATTCGCCGCTGCCGCTGCCTGCATATCTTCTATCTTGTCGCCTACCATATAGGAAGCGGCCATATCGATATGCAGGAAGTCTCGGGCGGAGATCAACATTCCAGGATGCGGTTTACGACAGTCGCAGACCTGACGATACTCTTCTACTGTGCCCTGCGGATGATGCGGGCAATAGTAGATACCATCCAAATCAACGTCGCGATCGGCCAGCGACCAGTCCATCCATTCGGTCAACGTTTCAAACTGTGACTCAGTAAATTTGCCACGAGCGATACCAGACTGGTTTGTCACGATAATGAGCGCGTAACCCATATTTTTAAGTTCACGCATGGCATCAATAACGCCGTCGATAAACTCGAACTCGTCAATCTCATGTACGTAACCGTGGTCCACATTAATGGTGCCGTCGCGGTCGAGAAAAATTGCGGGTACAGATTTTGCCACCTTTTATAGCTCCTGAATAAGGCATGTGGCTCTAGTATCGCATGTTTCGGCGGGCAAGAAAGTGCTCATCGTGCAAAGCTAGATTGATTTAGACGTCTGGATGCCTTAACATCCATCTTGTTGACGGCTTCGACCGTCCCAGACAGACGAAAATGCCACGGCTAACTTAATTACGATAATAAATAACCAATGATTAAACTTTCGAATATCACCAAAGTGTTCCAGCAGGGGACTCGCACCATTCAGGCGCTAAATAAAGTCAGCCTGCACGTTCCTGCCGGGCAGATTTATGGCGTCATTGGCGCCTCCGGTGCCGGTAAAAGTACGCTCATTCGCTGCGTTAACTTACTTGAACGCCCAACCGAAGGCAGTGTTCAGGTTGGCGGTCAGGAGCTGACGACGCTTTCTGAATCCGAGCTGACTAAAGCTCGCCGTCAAATCGGCATGATTTTCCAACACTTTAACCTGCTCTCTTCCCGTACTGTGTTTGGCAACGTCGCGCTGCCGCTGGAACTGGATAACACGCCAAAGGAAGAGATCAAACGCCGTGTAACAGAACTGCTGGATTTAGTCGGCCTTGGCGACAAGCACGACAGCTACCCGGCCAACCTTTCCGGTGGACAAAAACAGCGAGTGGCGATTGCGCGTGCGCTGGCCAGCAATCCAAAAGTGTTGCTGTGTGATGAAGCCACCAGCGCACTCGATCCGGCAACAACCCGCTCGATTCTGGAATTATTGAAAGACATTAACCGTCGTTTGGGACTCACCATTCTGCTGATTACCCATGAGATGGACGTTGTAAAACGCATTTGTGACTGCGTGGCGGTCATCAGTAATGGTGAGCTGATTGAGCAGGACACCGTCAGCGAAGTGTTCTCCCACCCGAAAACGCCGCTGGCACAGAAATTTATCCAGTCCACGCTACACCTGGATATCCCGGAAGATTATCTGGAACGTTTAAAAGCAAAGCCAGAAGCCGACAGCGTGCCAATGCTGCGCATGGAATTCACCGGTCATTCGGTTGATGCGCCATTACTTTCTGAGACGGCCCGTCGCTTTAATGTGAATAACAACATTATTAGCGCGCAGATGGATTACGCCGGCGGCGTGAAGTTCGGCATCATGCTGACTGAAATGCACGGCACACAGGAAGATACACAAGCGGCCATTAACTGGTTGCAGGAACACCATGTAAAAGTAGAGGTACTGGGTTATGTCTGAGCCGATGATGTGGCTACTGGTTCGCGGCGTATGGGAAACGCTGGCAATGACCTTTGTGTCCGGTTTTTTTGGTTTTGTGATTGGCCTGCCGGTTGGCGTGTTGCTGTACGTAACGCGGCCGGGGCAAATCATTGAGAACGCGAAGCTCTACCGCACGCTCTCTGCACTGGTGAATATTTTCCGTTCCATCCCGTTCATTATCTTGCTGGTGTGGATGATTCCGTTCACCCGCATGATCGTTGGCACCTCTATTGGGCTGCAGGCCGCTATCGTCCCGCTGACCGTCGGCGCCGCGCCGTTTATCGCCCGTATGGTGGAAAACGCGCTGCTCGAAATCCCGACCGGGCTGATTGAAGCCTCTCGTGCAATGGGTGCCACGCCGCTGCAAATTGTACGTAAGGTATTACTACCAGAAGCACTGCCTGGACTGGTCAATGCGGCCACCATCACCCTTATCACGCTGGTGGGGTATTCCGCGATGGGCGGTGCCGTCGGTGCCGGTGGTCTTGGCCAGATTGGTTATCAGTACGGTTATATTGGCTACAACGCTACCGTCATGAATACAGTGCTGGTATTGCTCGTCATTCTGGTTTATTTAATTCAGTTATCCGGCGATCGCATCGTCCGGGCTGTCACGCACAAATAACGTTGCACACAACACTAAAAACTCATTAAGAAAAGGAAATAAGCATGGCGTTCAAATTCAAAACCTTTGCGGCAGTTGGAGCCCTGATCGGTTCTCTGGCACTTGTGGGTTGCGGTCAGGATGAAAAAGATCCTAACCACATCAAAGTGGGCGTTATTGTTGGCGCAGAGCAGCAGGTCGCAGAAGTCGCGCAGAAAGTGGCTAAAGAAAAATACGGTCTGGACGTTGAGCTGGTCACGTTTAACGATTACGTCCTGCCTAACGAAGCACTGAGCAAAGGCGATATCGATGCTAACGCCTTCCAGCACAAACCGTATCTGGATCAACAGATCAAAGATCGCGGCTACAAACTGGTTGCCGCAGGTAATACTTTTGTTTACCCGATTGCGGGCTACTCTAAAAAAATCAAGTCACTGGATGAGTTGCAGGAAGGTTCTCAGGTCGCGATTCCAAACGATCCGACTAACCTTGGCCGCTCCCTGCTGCTGCTGCAAAAAGTGGGCTTAATCAAACTGAAAGACGGTGTTGGTCTGCTGCCGACCGCGCTGGACGTGATTGAAAACCCGAAAAACCTGAAGCTGGTTGAACTGGAAGCGCCGCAGCTGCCGCGTTCCCTGGACGATGCACAAATCGCACTGGCGGTCATCAACACGACCTACGCCAGCCAGATCGGCCTGACCCCGGCTAAAGACGGTATCTTTGTTGAAGATAAAGATTCTCCGTACGTAAACCTGATCGTGACTCGTGAAGACAATAAAGATGCTGAGAATGTGAAGAAATTCGTTCAGGCATACCAGTCTGACGAAGTGTACGAAGCAGCAAACAAAGTCTTCAACGGCGGTGCTGTTAAGGGCTGGTAATTTTAGGCTGTTTCCAGAATCTGTAATATCATCAGGACGGGCGCTTGCCCGTCTTGTCATTTATGCAAGCACCTGATTCAATATCTGACGTTTAGATCATTCATTGAGGAAATATTATGCGTGCTTTACCGATCTGTTTAGTAGCACTCATGCTGAGCGGCTGTTCTATGTTAAGCAGATCCCCTGTTGAACCCGTTCAAAGCACCGCTACCCCGCCTAAAGCGGAGCCGGAAAAACCCAAAGCACCGCGCGCGGCGCCGGTAAGAATCATTACTAACGCTGAAGATTTAGTTGGCAAACCGTTCCGCGATCTCGGCGAAGTCAGCGGCGAATCCTGCCAGGCATCCAACCAGGATTCTCCACCGAGCATTCCAACCGCACGCAAACGCATGCAGATTAACGCATCTAAAATGAAAGCAAATGCGGTATTGCTGCACAGTTGCGAAGTAACCAGCGGAACGCCGGGTTGCTATCGCCAGGCGGTTTGCATCGGTTCTGCACTGAACATTTCGGCGAAATGAGCCATTTTCAGTTCGAGCAAATAGGCGTTATCCGCTCACCTTATAAAGAAAAGTTCGCCGTTCCACGCCAGCCAGGTCTGGTGAAAAGTGCCAGCGGTGAACTGCATTTGCTCGCACCTTATAACCAGGCCGATGCCGTTCGCGGCCTGGAAGCCTTCAGCCATTTGTGGGTGATTTTTGTTTTTCACCAGACAATGGAAGGTGGATGGCGTCCAACCGTGCGCCCTCCCCGTCTTGGCGGCAATGCCAGAATGGGCGTCTTTGCCACGCGTTCAACGTTTCGTCCGAACCCTGTTGGCATGTCGTTGGTTGAGCTGCGGGGCATCCGTTGCCATAAAGAGCATGTAATCCTTGAGCTCGGCGGGCTGGATCTTGTTGATGGCACGCCGGTAGTGGATATAAAACCGTATCTGCCGTTTGCCGAATCGCTGCCTGATGCTCGCGCCAGCTATGCTCAGGACGCGCCGCAGGCCAGTGTAGACGTGACGTTCAGTGAAGAGCTCGCTGAGCAACTACCAAAGCTCGAACAGCGTTACCCGCATCTTCGTCAGTTTATTGCCGAAGTGCTGGCGCAGGATCCGCGTCCTGCCTACCGTAAAAACGAGGAAGAAGGCAAAACCTATGCCGTCTGGTTGCTGGACTTTAACGTCCGCTGGCGCGTGACACCGTCAGGATTTGAGGTCTTTGCTCTGGAAGCCCGCTAATTTGCATCGCGTACTCTTTTGACATCCCCTTCTCGCTGGTAAACTAAACCACTTTTGTTTTGTGCCAGGCTCATTTTGAGCCTGTTCGATCGTTCAACTGGAACCGTAACAACATGCGTACTAGCCAATATCTGCTCTCCACTCTGAAGGAGACACCTGCCGACGCCGAGGTCATCAGCCACCAGCTGATGCTGCGCGCCGGGATGATCCGCAAGCTGGCCTCCGGGTTATATACCTGGCTGCCGACCGGCGTGCGCGTCCTGAAAAAAGTCGAAAACATCGTGCGTGAAGAGATGAACAACGCCGGTGCGATCGAGGTGTTGATGCCGGTCGTTCAGCCTTCTGAACTGTGGGAAGAGAGCGGCCGTTGGGAACAATACGGCCCGGAACTGCTGCGTATTGCTGACCGTGGCGATCGTTCGTTCGTACTCGGCCCAACGCATGAAGAAGTGATCACCGACCTGATCCGTAATGAGCTGAGCTCTTACAAACAGCTGCCGCTGAACTTCTATCAGATCCAGACCAAATTCCGTGACGAAGTGCGTCCGCGCTTCGGCGTGATGCGTTCCCGCGAATTCCTGATGAAAGATGCCTACTCTTTCCACACCTCTCAGGAATCTCTGCAGGAAACCTACGACGCGATGTACGCTGCGTACAGCAAAATCTTCAGCCGTATGGGGCTGGATTTCCGTGCGGTACAAGCGGATACCGGTTCTATCGGTGGCAGCGCCTCTCACGAATTCCAGGTGCTGGCGCAGAGCGGTGAAGACGATGTGATCTTCTCTGACTCTTCCGACTATGCGGCAAACATCGAGTTTGCCGAAGCTGTTGCACCGAAAGAACCGCGCGCCGCTGCAACGCAGGAAATGACGCTGGTTGATACGCCGAACGCTAAAACTATCGCCGAGCTGGTTGAACAATTCAACCTGCCTATCGAGAAAACCGTGAAAACCCTGCTGGTGAAAGCGGTTGAAGGCAGCAGCTACCCGCTGGTTGCGCTGCTGGTTCGTGGCGATCACGAGCTGAACGAAGTCAAGGCGGAAAAACTGCCGCAGGTTGCCAGCCCGCTGACCTTCGCCACCGAAGAAGAAATTCGTGCGCTGGTTAAAGCAGGTCCTGGATCTCTGGGTCCGGTGAACATGCCGATTCCGGTGGTTATCGACCGTACCGTTGCGGTAATGAGCGATTTTGCTGCCGGTGCCAACATCGACGGTAAACACTATTTCGGTATCAACTGGGATCGTGACGTGGCCACCCCGGAAGTGGCTGACATTCGTAACGTGGTCGCCGGCGATCCAAGCCCGGATGGCAAAGGTACGCTGATGATCAAACGCGGTATCGAAGTGGGCCACATCTTCCAGTTGGGTACCAAGTACTCTGAAGCGATGAAAGCCGCCGTTCAGGGAGAAGATGGTCGTAACCAGACGCTGACCATGGGCTGCTACGGTATCGGGGTCACTCGCGTTGTGGCTGCTGCGATTGAACAGAACTACGACGATCGCGGCATTGTATGGCCAGACGCCATTGCCCCGTTCCAGGTTGCTATTCTGCCGATGAACATGCACAAATCCTACCGTGTGCAGGAGCTGGCTGAGAAGCTGTACGCGGAGCTGCGCGCGCAGGGTATTGAAGTGCTGATGGACGATCGTAAAGAGCGTCCAGGCGTGATGTTTGCTGATATGGAGCTCATCGGTATTCCGCATACCATCGTGCTGGGCGACCGTAACCTCGACAACGACGATATCGAATACAAATACCGTCGTAACGGCGAGAAAGAGCTGATTAAAACCGGCGACATCGTCGACTACCTGGTCAAAGCTATTAAAGGCTAATACCAGCACAAGGCCCTGAGGATCAGGGCCTTTTTTACATGGATTGTATAAAATGGCTAAACCAACGGCGTATTACCGCCTGCGCCTCCCCTTCGTTCTTCTGCTTTCAGCCTGCACGATTGACGTCAGTCAGCAAAATTCATCAGCAACCGCTGTTGATGCCCAGGCAAAGAAATGGGAGATAAAACTCCAGCATCAAAGCTCATTTACCGATCAAGCGCTGCATGAAATTACGGATACCGACCTCAGGCCGGGCGACCTGCTGTTTTCCTCTAGTCTTGGGGTGACCTCATTTGGTATTCGCGCGTTCAGCACCTCTTCTGTCAGCCATGTCGCCGTTTACCTTGGCGATAATGAAGTTGCCGAAGCGACCGGGGCGGGAGTACAAATCATTTCGCTCAAAAAGGCTGAAAATCACAGCGATAAGCTTTTTGCTCTGCGGGTCCCCAACCTCACACCGCAGCAGGCCGAAGAAATCAAAACATTCGCTTATAAAATCAAAGATAGCGGCTATAACTACCGTGGCATCGTCGAATTTATTCCGTTTATGGTGACCCGGCAAATATGTTCATTGAATCCTTTCTCAGAGGATTTTCGCCAGCAATGCGTCAGCGGGCTGGCAAAAGCACAGTTGAACAATACCAGTGAAGGAGAAAAGAAGGCGTGGTTTTGCTCCGAATTCGTAACCGATGCGTTTGCCACAGCCGGGCACCCGCTAACAATGGCGCAGCCGGGTTGGATTAGCCCTTCCGACCTGATGCATATGCGCGAAGGTGACATTTCCGCTTTTAAGTCTGAAACGCAACTACAGTATATCGGCCACCTGAAGTTAGGGATTTATATCAAAACCAGCCGTTTTGTTGGATTGATCCGATAAGGAAAAACTGTCCGGGCGATCGCCGGACAGTTTTTATAAGCTGCAGATTAATCATCGCAACTCTGGCCAGGGATAAACTTAATTTCTTTATCCGCTCTTAAGGTTTTCACTGGTGTGCCCGTATCAGGATTTTCTTCCATCGTGAAGTGCCCTTCCACAGTAAGCAGAACTGCCTTATCCGTTGCACCACGCGCAGTCAGATAATCTCGCTCCAGTTGTGCATTGTTCGCGACAGAGACTCTTTTACCCGTCGCACAATCAGTGAAGGTTGCCGCGTCAGCCATATAGAAGTACATCCCCCGCATCGGCATTGGCGTCACCGGTAAGCTGGCAGAAACTGGCTCAAGCGTGTAGTTGAACTGTGACTCAATCGGGTTACCTTCACGATCGAGCATCTCCAGCGCTTCACCTTTTGCCCGGTAGTACGACTTTTCACCTTTGCTGTCAGTCAGCACCAGCTTATCGGCAGTGCGCGCCCATGTACCATAAGAAGCAAAGGAGGACGGTTCATCCCGCACGCCCTGATAGCGTTCGTTCATCACCCATGTGCCGTCTTTTTCCAGGAACAGAGAGGTTTCAATTCCTTCGCAGTCCGCGCAAGGCAAAATGCCACGCCAGCTTTGCTGCATCGGTTTTAATTCTGCCGCCCGCGTCGGCTGTAGTACATCGACTTCAGTACGGTTGTTACAGCCGATCAAGGAAAAAAGCGTGCATGCAGCGACCACGGACAATATTGCTGTTTTCACTATGAATTCCTTATGATTTTTTATTCCCGCTCGTCAGTCTTGCGTTCGACGAACTCTGCCACGCAGTGCTTTCACTGTGGATTTTTGCGCCTTCGATGACAACCTGCGCTCTTTCGAGGCGCGCGTAGGACGTGTTGCCTGTCGGCTTTTTTGCACCGCGGTTAATTCTTTTATCACCGCCACCAGTCGGGAGATTGCCGCTTCCCGATTTAGCTCCTGGCTACGGTATTCCTGCGCCTTTATGATAATAACGCCATCGCTGCTAATCAGATGATGGCTGGCGGCCAGCAGACGCTCCTTGTAATACTCTGGCAGGCCTGAGGCCCGAATGTCAAAGCGCAAATGGATAGCCGTGGAGGTCTTGTTAACGTGCTGACCGCCCGCGCCCTGTGCCCGAATCGCCGTGATTTCCAGCTCACTGTCAGGGATAGAGACGTTTCGGGAGATAACAATCATCAACGCGGCTGCCACGCGGTCAGATGAATTTCCAGATTGTTCTGAGAATCAGACAGCCAGATGGCGCCATCCTGGATAGTTGCCTGCAGCGCCATTGTACGACCAGCAAAATCACTCAGTTGCGCCAGCTGTTCATCATCCAGATACCACACGGTGAGATTTTTAAACTGCGCACACTTGCTCTGGTTTTGCTGCCACCAGATCTGGGCCGCACGGCTGTTGTAAGTAAACAGAGCAACCTCACCAGACTGGGTACAGGCTTTTTTAATACGACGCTCATCCGGCAGACCCAGTTCAATCCAGAGATCGATGCCCAGATGGTCGTTACGCAGCCATGCTTCAGGCTCGTCTTCAGCACTCAGGCCACGCGTGAACTGCAGCCGTTCATCGGCATATTTAATCCAGGCCAGCAGGCGCAGCATCATGCGCTCCTGGGTTTCAGAGGGATGACGCGCCAGCGTCAAGGCCGCGTCAAGGAACTGGTTGCGGTCGAGATCCGCTACGTTGACGACGGCTTTATAAATTGTCGCTTTAAGCGCCATGAGAGAACTCCTTTCGAATCAGGCGCTCATTGTAGCGAAAACCGCGGCAAAAGGCTGCTAACAGCTCCTCAATCAAGGCGCTGATATTGCTTGAATGAGTATGGTATAGTCACCTTGCTAAACAGAGTTTATCTTCGTAGGCTTAGACTTGCATCCACGGTTAAGTCAGAGTGCTGACAGGAGGGCATGTGGAAAAATATTGTGAGTTAATACGCAAGCGGTACGCGGAAATCGCCAGCGGAGACTTAGGGTATATCCCGGATGCGCTGGGTTGCGTATTGAAGGTGCTTAATGAAGTGGCGGCAGACAGCGCCCTTCCAGAGTCGGTCAGGGAAAAAGCGGCCTATGCTGCCGCCAACTTACTGGTGAGCGATTATGTCAATGAATGAAACGTATCAACCCATCAATTGTGATGATTACGACAATCTTGAACTCGCCTGCCAGAACCATTTGTTACTGACGCTGGCGCTAAAAGATGGCGAAGTTTTGCAGGCGAAAGCGAATGACCTGGTTTCACGCAAAAACGTGGAGTATCTGGTCGCAGATGTCGCAGGTGAAACCCGGGAGCTTCGTCTCGATAAAATTGCCAGCTTCAGCCACCCGCAAATCGGTACCGTGGTCGTCAGCGAATCTTAGCTTTTCTTGCGCCTTATCAGGCCTAAATGACCAGGCCTGATAATCGCACTGCCATCAGGCATGCCAAATCAGACTCATACCTTCTTCATCTACCGCCGCACCCTCACGCGTCACAAAAACACCCGCAGCCGCAATCAACGTTTCACCGTAAAACAACAACGGCGTGGTATCTCGTCGCCAGGGCGGGATCCCCTGCTCCTGCCAGATTTTCTTTAATTTACGTCCACCGTTACGCCCGACAATATGCAATACGCCTGGCGCTTTAAAACGAATACTGACGGCTTCATCTGCTTGCGGCATGCGCAATTCGCCAGCAGAGATTAGCTGCACTGAGCCTAACCCGGCTGGCAGCATCAACGGCGTTTCCCGGCATGACCACGGGATGACGGTTTCGCTTTGCCCGTCGACCGATTTAACCCACCATAGCTGTGACTGATAGCGACGGACCTCATATTCTCCTAGACGAAAACAGGGGGAAGCATCTTCTCGCGCCAACGCCACTTCCTGCCAGATACGTTCCAGCCCGTCCCGGGAAGGCATCGGCGCATTTAACCCCGCCAGCCAGCGACGCAGCAGAGCGGCACGCCGCACGCCACTCATCATCATTAACGGTGCCAGTAACAGCGTGCCTTGGGCAGTCACGCAGTCGGCTAAATCATTGGCCAGCAGTTCATCCAGTAAACTCTCCTGCTCGGCGCACAGCGCGGCGCTACGGGCTGCGGCTTGCGCGAAGTGCGGCCATCGTTGTTGGAGCAACGGGGTAACGCGCAATCTGAGAAAATTGCGATCGTAGGCATCATCCTGATTACTTTCATCTTCGATCCAGCATAATTCATGCTGTCGCGCCCATACTTCAAGCGCCTCTCGCGTTTGCGCCAGCAGCGGTCGAATCAGTTGGGTTCCGGCAAATGGTGAGCTTTCGCCCATGGCGGAAAGCCCAGCAGGACCACTGCCGCGCTTAAGCGCCAGTAGAAAGGTTTCACACTGGTCGTCGAGATGCTGGGCGGTCATCAGCACTTCACCCGGTAGTAAGGTCTGCGCAAATGCCTGATAGCGCGCGCGTCGCGCCTGAGCTTCGATGCCCAGACCATCATCCTCAAGTTGGACCCGTTCAACCACCAGCGGCACCTGCCACTGTGCGCATACCGACTCACAGTGTTGCACCCAACTGTCTGCCTGCGGGCTTAATCCGTGATGAATATGGATTGCACGCAAGGCAACCTCAGGATTTTGCGCTCGCCACAGTACCAGCTGATGCAGCAGCACGGTGGAGTCCAGCCCGCCGCTAAAGGCGACCAGAATCGATTGAGAATTTAGCAGTGAAGTGTTCAGCGTGAGTGTCGTCATGATGGTTACTTACAATGGCATTGCCCGGCACATTGCCGGGCTAATGCCACAATGATAAGACTTACAGCTCGTACAGTTCGAGCGGTAATCCGTCCGGATCGTTAAAAAACGTAAAGCGTTTGCCGGTAAACGGATCGATACGCACGGATTCGCACTTCACGTGGTGAGCTTCCAGATGCGCGATCGCTTTTTCCACGTCATCTACGCTGAACGCCAGATGGCGTAAACCGCAGGCTTCCGGTCGGCTCGGACGGCAAGGCGGAAATGGAAAAGAAAAAAGCTCAATCACATACTGACCGTTCAATGCCAGATCACCCTTCCACGAGTCACGTTCTTCCCGGTAGGCTTCGCTGATTAGCGTAAAGCCCAGCACATCACAGTAAAATGCCTTACTCGCCGCGTAATCCGTCGCAATAATGGCAATATGGTGAACCTGTTTTAATCCCAGCATAGCGTCATCGCCTCTTTCGTTTTTCTGCCAGCACGTTACTCGTGCGTAATGGGTTCACGCAAGTCGTCATGCCATTTTTAGGACTCGCACGCGATACACGCCATCTTCACCCAGTTTAGCGCCATGGATATCGGTTTCAAATCCAGGATAGTGATGGCCCACCGAACACAACATCAGCAGAAAATCGAGTACAGCCCGACTTTTGGCCGTGATCATTTCCCCGGGCATCAAGAGCGGCACACCGGGAGGATAAGGCAGAATCATATTGGCAGAAATGCGCCCCACCAGTTGATCGAGCGCCACCGTTTCGACCTCACCTTTGATCTGCCGCTGCCAGGCCTGGTGCGGGGTCATTTTCATTTCCGGTAAGGTATCAAATGCCCGCAGCATCAGCCCGGAGAGATCGTGCTGGCGGATCAGCTTATGGATCCCCTGCGCCAGATCCTGAATACGCATATTACGATAGAAATCGGGATCTTCGGCATACAGATCCGGCAGTATATTTTTCACGCGTAAATTCAGATCGTACGAGCGTTTAAATTCCGTCAGGCCGCGCAGTAGCCCCATCGCCCGGGTTTTATCAATGCCAATACTGAACAGGAACAACAGATTATACGGTCCCGTTTTCTCGACAACGACGCCGCGCTCATCAAGGAATTTCGCCACCAGCGCCGCAGGGATCCCCTCTTCACTCATATTTCCCTGTTCATCCATTCCCGGCGTAAGAATGGTGACCTTCACCGGGTCGAGGAACATATGGTCGGCGTCAGCATCAACAAATCCGTGCCAGTCTTCACCAGGCGCTACCGGCCAGCACTCCGCTTCATCTACCCTTTCCGGCTGCCAGATATCAAAGAACCAGCCATCCGACTCTTCGCGTAGCCGCTGCACTTCTTTACGGAAATGCAGCGCCCGCTCCACCGAACGATTGATCAACCGCTTGCCTGAATTGCCACGCAGCATTGCCGCCGCCGTTTCTATCGACGCGACAATCGGGTAGCTCGGGGAAGTGGAAGTGTGCATCATAAAGGCTTCGTTGAACGTCTCTTCGTCGTAGTCGCCCTTAATGTGGATCAGAGAAGCCTGTGATAGTGCCGCCAGCATCTTGTGGGTTGACTGGGTTTCAAAAATCACTTTCCCCGGCACCCGTTCACCGCTCATCCCGCTTTTCCCCTGATAGATTGGGTGAAAATGGGTATACGGCACCCAGGCAGAATCAAAATGAATGGAGGGCACATCCAGGGTTTGCTTGATCCAGTTAGTGTTATACAACAGGCCGTCATAGGTGGAGTTGGTGATCACCGCATGTACCGGCCATAGTGCCTGAGGGGTCTCTTCTACCTTGCGTTCAATGCTTGCGCGGGTGAATTCCCGACGAGGTATACCGCCGAGGATCCCCAGCGCATTGCGCGTAGGCTTCAGCCAGATTGGCACCACATCGCTCATCATTAGCAAATGCGCCAGCGACTTATGACAGTTGCGATCAATCAGGAGCGTACTGCCTGAAGGCGCGGCATACATGCCGACAATCTTGTTCGACGTCGAGGTGCCGTTGGTCACCATATAGCTCTGCTCGGCGCCAAAGGTGCGCGCGATATACTCCTCCGCTTCCAGATGCGGGCCGGTATGATCCAGCAGCGATCCGAGTTCAGTCACGGAAATAGACACGTCGGCCTTCAGCGTATTGCCGCCAAAGAAATCATAGAACAGGCAGCCTACCGGGCTTTTCTGATACGCCGTTCCCGCCATATGTCCGGGCGTGCAGAAGGTGTACTTTCCTTCCTTCACATAGGTAAACAGCGCCTTGGTGAAAGGAGGCGTGATGTTATCGAGGTATTCGCTGGTGTACTGACGGATGCGGGTTGCAATATCTTCAGACTGGCCCAGCGCATACTCAAAAAACCACAGCGCCATGCGCAAGTCGTGCGCGCTGACATCCATCGTCGAATGGGTATTAATAAAGGCGTAGAGCGGGAGATACTCGTTGAGCTGGTTGATATCACTGCACAGATCCAGGCTGTATTCATCCCAGTCAAAAATAACACCGCAAATTCGTGGGTTATGTTCGATAAACTTAAGCAGGTCGACGCTATTCTGCGGCCAGATAATCTGAAACCCCTGCTGTTGCAGCGCACGCTCAAGTTCCTTGATGGGCTCATCTTTATAAAAGACGCCATGCGGTCCCATGATGGCAATGATATTCATGCGTTCCTCCTGGAAAAACCTTAGTTAATCATAGCCTGGTGAAACCACAGGTAAAAAAAAGGGCCACAGCGTTGTGGCCCTTTTCAGAATTAATGCAGTTTACGCGTAACCGTAGCTCATCAGACGCTGGTAACGACGGTTTTTCAAATCATCTTTGCTTAACACGTCGAGATCGGCGAGATCGGCCAGCAGTTGTGCTTTCAGGGACGCTGCCATCACTTCCGGGTTGCGGTGCGCGCCGCCCAGCGGTTCCGGGATGATAGAGTCGATAAGCTTCAGCTCTTTCAGACGCGGCGCGATAATCCCCATCGCTTCTGCAGCCAGCGGCGCTTTGTCGGCGCTTTTCCACAGAATGGAGGCACAACCTTCCGGGGAGATAACGGAATAGGTGCTGTATTGCAGCATATTCACTT
Source organism: Citrobacter sp. Cb041 (assembly GCF_030336655.1). Lineage (NCBI taxonomy): Bacteria > Pseudomonadati > Pseudomonadota > Gammaproteobacteria > Enterobacterales > Enterobacteriaceae > Citrobacter > Citrobacter sp. Cb041. The sequence goes on from NZ_JAOWDD010000038.1 coordinate 15,941, forward strand.
TATCGCCTACGCCGATCGCCAGCGCGCCGCCGGAACCACCTTCACCAATAACGGTGCAGATTACCGGTACACTCAGACGCGACATTTCACGCAGGTTGCGCGCAATCGCTTCAGACTGACCACGTTCTTCCGCGCCCACGCCCGGATAAGCCCCTGGGGTGTCGATGAAAGTAATGATCGGCATATTGAAGCGCTCGGCCATTTCCATCAGACGCAGCGCTTTGCGATAGCCTTCCGGTGCCGGCATGCCGAAATTACGACGAATTTTTTCTTTGGTCTCACGGCCTTTCTGATGACCAATGATCATCACCGGACGACCATCCAGACGCGCGATGCCGCCGACAATAGCTTTATCATCCGCATAGGCACGATCGCCCGCCAGCTCATCAAATTCATCAAATGCCAGGCGGACATAATCCAGGGTGTACGGACGCTGTGGATGGCGCGCCAACTGGGCTACCTGCCATGCGCCAAGATCGGCGAAGATTTTACGCGTCAGCTCTACGCTTTTTTCACGCAGACGATGCACTTCTTCATCGATGTTAATATCCAGTTTCTCATCCTGACGGCTAACCGCAGTCAGAGAATCGATTTTTGCTTCCAGCTCTGCAATCGGCTGTTCAAAATCAAGGAAATTCAGACTCATAGTATTCCTGTATTAGTCAAACTCCAGTTCCACCTGCTCCGAACCAATAAGGCCACGGAGATCGTTTAGCAAACGATCGCTCGGAGAGACACGCCACGTTGCGCCAAAACGCAATCGCGCACGTGCATCCGCCCTCTGATAGTAGAGATGTACTGGAATTGTCCCCGAGCGGTGGGGTTCCAGAGACTGACGGAGTCGGTTTAAAAGCTGGTCATCAATTTGCCTGTCCGTCAGCGAGATAGCAAGCCCGCGAGCATATTTTTCCCGGGCTTCGTCAATATCCATGACTTCACGGGCCATCATTTTAAGCCCGCCGCTGAAGTCATCAAAGCTGACCTGTCCGCTGACGATAAGTATGCGGTCTTTTTCCAGCAATTGCTGGTATTTATCCAGAGCATCGGTAAACAACATAACTTCCAGACGCCCGGAACGGTCATCCAGGGTACAGATGCCGATACGATTGCCGCGCTTGGTGACCATTACCCGCGCAGCAATGACGAGCCCCGCAGCCGTGGTGACTTTACCACGTTCTGTCGGATGCATGTCTTTCAGCCTGTGGCCTCCAACATAGCGCTCAATTTCTTTTAAATACTGGTTGATGGGGTGTCCCGTCAGGTAAAGCCCTAACGTTTCACGTTCCCCTTCTAATACCACCTGCTCCGGCCACGGTGTACAGTTAGCATAAGACTGTTCAATTTGTTCCGGCTCTTCAGCCAGCACGCCAAACATGTCCGCCTGACCCGTTGCCTCGGCTTTCGCATGCTGATCGGCGGCTTTTAGCGCATCGTTGAGCGAATTCATCAGCGCCGCACGATGCGGACCAAGGCGGTCAAACGCCCCGGACATGATTAACTTTTCCAGCACCCGGCGGTTGAGTTTTTTGATGTCCGTGCGCGCACAGAGATCAAACAGCTCGCGGAAGTAACCGCCTTCGTTGCGCGCCTCAATAATAGCTTCAATTGGCCCTTCACCCACGCCTTTTATCGCGCCGATGCCATAGACAATTTCGCCATCATCATTCACGTGAAAATGATAAAGCCCGGAGTTGATGTCCGGCGGCAGGATTTTGAGCCCCATACGCCAGCATTCATCCACCAGCCCGACCACTTTCTCGGTGTTATCCATATCGGCGGTCATTACCGCCGCCATAAACTCGGCGGGGTAATGCGCCTTCAGCCATAGCGTCTGGTAAGAGACCAGCGCATAGGCAGCGGAGTGCGATTTGTTAAATCCGTAACCGGCGAATTTCTCCACCAGGTCAAAGATTTTCATCGCCAGTTCGCCGTCGACGCCGCGCTTTTTCGCCCCTTCTTCAAAGGTGCCGCGCTGCTTAGCCATCTCTTCCGGCTTTTTCTTACCCATCGCACGACGCAACATGTCCGCACCGCCAAGGGTATATCCGGACAGCTCCTGGGCAATCTGCATAACCTGTTCCTGATACAGGATAATGCCGTAGGTCGGCTCCAGTACCGGTTTCAGACACTCATGCTGCCATTGTACGTCCGGGTAGGAAATCTCTTCGCGACCATGCTTACGGTCGATAAAGTTATCTACCATCCCCGACTGTAGCGGACCAGGACGGAACAGGGCCACCAGGGCGATCATATCTTCGAAGCAGTCAGGCTGCAGACGTTTGATAAGATCTTTCATGCCGCGGGATTCTAGCTGGAAGACCGCCGTGGTCTCCGAGCGTTGCAGCATGTCGAAGCTTTTCTTGTCATCCAGCGGGATAGCGGCGATATCCAGCGGCGGCTCGCCGTTCTTTTCACGGCGCGCGTTAATCATTTCCAGCGCCCAGTTGATGATGGTGAGCGTACGCAGGCCGAGGAAGTCGAACTTCACAAGGCCGGCATATTCCACGTCGTTCTTATCAAACTGAGTAACCGGGTGCAGCCCCTGTTCATCGCAGTACAGCGGCGCAAAATCGGTAATTTTGGTCGGCGCGATAACTACACCACCGGCGTGTTTACCGGCGTTACGCGTGACGCCTTCCAGCTTACGCGCCATATCGATCAGCGCTTTAACCTCTTCATCTGCCTCATAGATTTCCGGCAGTTGGGGTTCGGCTTCAAAGGCTTTTGCCAGCGTCATGCCCGGGTCGGGCGGCACCAGTTTCGAAATACGGTCAACGAAGCCGTACGGGTGTCCCAGCACGCGCCCCACGTCGCGGATAACCGCTTTGGCCGCCATCGTACCGAAGGTAATAATCTGCGAAACCGCATCACGACCGTACATTTCCGCCACGTGTTCAATTACCCGGTCGCGTTTCTCCATACAGAAGTCAACGTCGAAGTCGGGCATTGAGACACGTTCCGGGTTCAGGAATCGTTCGAACAGCAGGTCAAATTCCAGCGGATCCAGGTCGGTAATTTTCAGCGCATAGGCAACAAGCGAGCCGGCACCGGAACCACGTCCCGGGCCTACCGGTACGCCGTTATCTTTCGACCACTGGATAAATTCCATCACGATCAGGAAGTAGCCAGGAAATCCCATCTGGTTGATAACTTTAAGTTCAACTTCCAGACGTTCGTCATAAGGCGGGCGCTTCTGCGCGCGAACTTCAGGGTCCGGGAACAAAAACGCCAGACGCTCTTCCAGACCTTCGCGCGATTTCGCCACGAGGAAATCCTCGGTGGTCATATCACCGGTCGGGAACTGTGGCAGGAAATACTCACCCAGACGTACCGTCACGTTACAGCGCTTAGCTATCTCAACGGTGTTTTGCAGCGCTTCCGGAATATCGGAAAACAGCTCGCACATCTCATCTTCGCTACGCATGTACTGCTGCGGCGAATAATTACGCGGGCGTTTCGGGTCGTCAAGGGTGAACCCGTCGTGGATTGCCACGCGGATTTCATGCGCGTCAAAATCACCGGTTTCAAGGAAACGAACATCGTTGGTCGCCACCACCGGAAGACCACACCTTTCCGCCAGCTCTACCGCTGCATGCAGATAATTTTCTTCATCTTGTCTGCCGGTACGGATAAGCTCGAGGAAATAGCAATTTGGAAAATGTTCTTCGTAAAACGCTACGCACTCATCAACCAGCGCGTTATTACCGCGCAGCAGGCTGCGCCCGACGTCGCCCATGCGGCCGCCGGAGAGCAAAATCAAACCTTCTTTTAACTCGGCCAGCCAATCCCGGTCGATGACCGGCCCTTCTGCGCCATAACCACGCTGATAGGCTTTCGATATCAACAACGTCAGGTTCTGATAGCCAGTATTGTTTGCGGCCAGCACGGTGAGCTGCGTGAGTTCATCGCCCAGCAGCTCGCTACGGACATGAAAATCTGCGCCAACTATCGGCTTGATACCCGCACCGTGACCCGCTCCGTAAAACTTCACCAGACCACACAGGTTGGTAAAATCGGTGATCGCCAGCGCAGGCATGCCTAACGCGGCCGCCTTTTTCACCAGCGGCCCGGTTTTCGCCAGCCCATCGATCATGGAGTAGTCGCTGTGCACCCGCAGGTGGACGAAACGAGGTTCAGACATCTTCAGATTCCTTCGACACAAGAATCAGGACGTGAGTCCCAGTGCGCGTTTGACGGGGCCAAAACTACGGCGATGGTGCTCTGTTGCGCCATGCATTGCCAACTTTTCCAGATGAAAAGCGGTTGGATAGCCTTTGTGCTGTGCAAAGCCATACTGCGGGAACACCGTATCCAGGGCCGCCATTTCAGCATCACGAGTGACTTTTGCCAGTATCGACGCCGCGCTAATCTCCGCCACACGGCTATCACCTTTTACCACCGCCAGCGATGGCACCGGTAATGCCGGGCAACGATTGCCGTCGATCAGTACGTATTCCGGCGCTATATGTAGACCCGCAACCGCACGCTGCATGGCCAGCATAGTGGCATGTAAAATATTCAACTCGTCGATTTCATGTGGTTCCGCACGCCCCAGGCTCCAGCTTAACGCTTTTTCTTTAATCTCATCGAATAGCGCCAGGCGACGTTTTTCCGACAGTTTTTTTGAGTCGTTAAGACCGATAATAGGGCGAACCGGATCCAGAATGACGGCGGCAGTGACGACCGCGCCGACCAAAGGACCACGTCCAACTTCATCTACACCCGCCACTAAATGCGTATGCGGATATACAAATTCAATCATTGCGCTAACTCCAGGACCGCATCCGCCGCCTGCTCATCAGCGTTGCAACGGATCTGCTGATGCAGTTCACGGAATGTGTCGTGCATCGCATGGCTGGTTTTGCCATTCGCCAGCAACGGCAACAACGCTTGCGACAGCGCCTGCGGTTCGCACTCTTCCTGCAACAGCTCTTTAACCAGTTCTCTTCCCGCCAGCAGGTTAGGTAGCGAAACGTAATCGGTCTTCACCAGACGCTTTGCCAGCCAAAAGGTGAAAGGTTTCATACGATAGCCAACCACCATCGGGCATTTTGCCAGCATACATTCCAGCGCAGCGGTGCCAGAAGCCAGCAGTGCGGCATCGCTGGCAACCATCGCTTCACGTCCCATCCCATTAAGCAGATGTACGGAAAGCTCCGGTGCAACTTCAGCTTTAATGCGCTCAAACTGCTCGCGACGTTTGGCATTCACCAACGGCACTACCACTTCGAGATCTGGATAATGCTGGCGTAACAACTGCGCCGTTTTCAGAAAATCGGCGCTGAGCATCTCCACTTCTGCGCCACGGCTTCCTGGCAATAGCGCCAGGCAGTGAGCGTCATGGGGAATACCCAGAACATCGCGAGCCGCGTTTTTATCCGGGTCCAACGGCATGGCATCTGCCATGGTATGACCGATAAAGCGGCACGGGACGTTAAATTTGTCATAAAACGCTTTTTCGAAAGGCAGAAAGGCCAGCACCATATTGGTGGATCTGCCTATTTTGAAAACGCGTTTCTGTCGCCAGGCCCACACAGAGGGGCTGACGTAATGAATGGTTTTAATGCCCTGCTTTTTCAAATTCCCTTCGAGGGTAATATTGAAATCAGGCGCATCAATACCGACGAAAACATCCGGCTTTAAGTCGGTGAATCGGCGAGTGAGATCGGCGCGAATATGCAGTAAACGGCGCAGGCGTCCGAGCACTTCAACAATGCCCATTACCGCCAGCTCTTCCATTTCGTACCAGGCTTCACAGCCTTCGGCCTGCATCAGCGGACCCGCCACGCCAACAAAACGCGCATTGGGAACGCGAGCCTTGAGTGCACGAATTAACCCTGCACCAAGAATATCGCCGGAGGTTTCTCCGGCGACGAGGGCAATCGTTAAAGGACGCTGCTCAGTCATTAACGAATCAGACCACGCGTTGAGCGCTCAAAGAAGTCGCTGAAAGCCTGAACTTCAGGGTACTGTTTCGCCAGTTCCGCGATTTCCGGTTTCACTTCTTCCAGCGTTTTACCGCTACGGTACAACGCTTTGTAGGCATTACGAATCGCGGTAATCGCTTCGCGGGTGAATCCACGACGCTTCAGACCTTCGATATTGACGCCAAATGGCGTTGCGTGGTTGCCTTGGGCGATAACGTATGGAGGCACGTCTTGCGCAACGCCAGAACAGCCGCCAACCATCACATGCGCGCCGATGATGCAGAACTGATGCACCGCAGTCATGCCGCCGATGATAACAAAATCATCCAGCGACACATGCCCGGCAAGCGTGGCGTTATTCGCCAGAATACAGCGGTTGCCTACCGTACAATCATGCGCGACGTGCGCATTAATCATCAGTAAGTTATCGCTGCCCACCTTCGTCACTCCACCGCCCTGCACTGTGCCACGATGAATGGTGACGCTTTCGCGGATGCGGTTGCGATCGCCAATTTCCACGCGGGTCGGTTCGCCAGCATATTTCAGATCCTGGTTAACTTCACCGATGGAGGCAAACTGATAGATCTCATTATCGCGACCAATTTTTGTATGGCCATTCACGACAACGTGAGACTTCAGTACGGTACCCTCACCAATTTCAACATGGGGTCCAACAATACAAAATGGGCCAATGTGAGCGTTAGCGCCAATGCTGGCGCCTTCTTCCACAATGGCAGTTGGGTGAATAAAGGCGGATTTATCAATCACGTATCAGGCCTCCCGGCTACGGGCACACATCATCGTTGCTTCGCACACAACTTTACCGTCGACCAGCGCAACCCCTTTAAAACGGGTCAGGCCGCGGCGCGTTTTCTCGAAAGTCACTTCCATGATCATCTGATCGCCTGGCACGACAGGACGCTTAAAGCGCGCTTCGTCAATACCCGCAAAATAGTACAGTTCACCTGGTTCCAGTTTCCCTACGCTTTTAAACGCAAGGATACCGGTGGCCTGCGCCATTGCTTCCAGAATCAGTACGCCTGGGAAAATAGGTTTACCCGGGAAGTGGCCCTGGAAGAAAGGCTCGTTAACAGATACATTTTTCACTGCGCGCAGAAAACGACCTTCTTCAAAATCCAGCACGCGGTCAACCAGCAGAAACGGAAAACGGTGCGGCAGAAGTTCTAAAATCTCTTCAATATGCAGAGTATGAGTGTTAGTAGTCAAAATACTCTTCCTGTCAAAATATACTAAAAGGCAATAATAACACGGCCTGTCGCAATCGTATGAATGGGACAGGCCGAAAAGTCAGACATGCAAAAACGGTGCTTTAGTCTTGTTGATTAACCTTGCGCTCAATCGCTTTGAGACGCTTGCTCATATCATCAATATTCATCACCAGTGCAGCTGTTTTACGCCATACCTTATTGGGCTGTAGCGGAATGCCTGAGGAATAGACGCCAGATTCGGTGATAGGACGCATCACCATACCCATGCCAGTAACCGTGACTTTATCGCATATTTCCATATGCCCATTGATCACGCTGGCGCCGCCAATCATGCAGTAACGGCCAATCTTCAGGCTACCCGCCATAATGACGCCACCGGCTACCGCCGTATTGTCGCCAATCACAACGTTATGCGCAATCTGGCACTGGTTATCAATGATAACACCATTACCGATCACAGTATCGTCCAGCGCACCACGGTCAATGGTGGTACAAGCGCCGATCTCGACGCGATCGCCAATAATCACGCGACCAAGCTGCGGGATCTTCACCCAGTTACCGCGATCGTTCGCGTAACCAAATCCATCAGATCCGACGACAGTGCTGGACTGGATCAGGCAATTCTCACCGATCTGAATGTCGTGGTAAATCGTCACATTCGCCCACAAGCGTGAACCTGCGCCGATTTTAGTATTTTTTCCGACGAAGCAGCCTGCGCCGATAACGACGTTATCGCCCAGTTCTACGCCAGACTCAATGACCGCATTTGCGCCCACAGAAACATTATTACCCAGCTTCGCCGTCGCATCGATCACTGCACTCGGTGCAATGTTTTGTGCGGGCTGCGGCGTGGTATCTAAGATTTGCGCCATACGTGCATAGGTCAGGTAGGGATTCTTCACTACCAGCGCTGCACTCTTAGCAAAAGGAAGATCGTCCTGCGTCATCACAACGGCAGAGGCCTGGCATACGCCTAAGTGTTCACGGTACTTAGGATTCACCATGAACGTGATATTGCCAGTTTGCGCAGATTGCATGGACGCTACGCCGGTGATGACGATATCGCCATCACCGTGTAATTCTGCATCCAACTGCTCTGCTAAATCAGCCAGTCGAATTGAAGGCATTACTTATTTAACCTGTTTCAGTACGTCAGCGGTGATGTCTTTTACATCGCTGCTGTTGTATGCAACGGTGTTTGCGTCAACAACCAGATCGATGCTCTGACTGTTAGCAACAGATTTCACAGCTGTCTGGATACGAGTAACCAGTTTGCCACGTTCTTCGTTGGAACGACGCGCACGATCCTGCTCAAAAGCCTGAGCTTTCTGAGAGAAAGTCTGACGCTGAGCCATGACGTCTTTTTCCAGCTTAGTACGATCGCTACCCGCTTTCATGGATTGCAGACGCTGCATTTTAGATTGCAGATCAGATTCCATACGCTGCAGTTCGCTGGCACGGCCTTTGAACTCGTTTTCCAGCGTAGCAGAAACGCCCGTCTTCTGTGCAACCTGTTGGAACAAGCTACCCATGTTGACGATTGCAATTTTGTCAGCAGCCTGTGCGGACGTTGCCATCGCTAAACCGAGACCTGCAGCTAATAACCACTTTTTCACAATTAACTCCTTACCATCCCATTTGCACCCGAAGGTACAGTTCTTTGCGTGGCCAGGCGATCCCATGCAAGATCGCCTAAAGTCATCGCTACACTACCACTACATTCCTTTGCGAAGAACAATTACCAGGTTTTACCAATGTTAAACTGGAACTGTTCCGCTTTGTCTCCATCGTACTTCTTGAACGGCTGGGCGTAGGAGAAAACCAACGGCCCCAATGGGGACATCCATTGTAAAGCGATACCCGCTGACATACGGATATTGTTCGGATCGCTGTAGTCCGGATAACCAGAGTACTTAGCTGAATCCCAGTTCGTATCCCAAACGGTACCCATATCCCAGAAGAATGAGGTACGGACCGAGTTGGCATACTTGTCGCTGATAAACGGCGTCGGGGTAATAAATTCCAGGCTGGCGACAGCCATGGCGTTACCGCCTACCGCATCATCCGATTTACACGGTGAAGTATTGGTGGCGTCACATTCGTTATCGTAATCGCTATCGTTGTTATAACGATTAGCCGGTAAATAGACAGCCTTTGGACCGATGGTGTTGGACTGGAAACCACGCACGGTGCTGGAACCACCGGCATAGAAGTTCTCGTAGAACGGCATCTCTTTGCTGCCGATGCCGTCACCATAGCCCCACTTCGTGCGACCCAGAACAACCCATTTGTGATCGTCATCGATCGGCACATAGGTCGCGGTATCCAACGTCGCTTTGTAGTATTCGTTGTCAGAACCCGGAATGGTTACTTTACCGTTCAGGTTGACACGCGTACCTTCCGTTGGGAAGTACCCACGGTCCAGCTTGTTATATGTCCACCCATAGTTGAAGGTGAAATCGTCTGATTTAAAGCTATCAGCGTCAGGATCCTTACCCATTGAAACCAGATAACGTTGCATTGCAACCTGTGGATCCATGTTAGACAAGGAGTTATGCACATAACCCACACCCGCACGCAAGGTGTTGTATTCGTTGATCGGGAAGCCGAGCGTTGCGTCAGTACCATAACTTTTGTTGGTATAGTCGGACAGGTCTGCATCATCCGCTTTAAAGTCATTGTAGAAAACGCGACCACCAAGGCTCACCCCATCAACGGTGAAATATGGGTTGGTGACAGACAACTCAGTATAGGTCTGATAGTCGTTTTTGGTGCCGTTGATGCCGACTGAATAACCGGTACCTAACCAGTTATCTTGCTGAACGCCAGCCTGGAAGCTCACGCCGCTTTCAGTACCGTAACCAACGCCGAAGTTAAAGCTACCGGTGTTACGCTCTTTGACCTTATAGACCACATCAACCTGATCCGGGCTACCCGGTACACGCTGAGTATCGGTATCGACAGTTTCAAAGTAACCCAGACGGTTCAGACGCTCTTTACCCTGATCGACCAGATCGCTACCCAACCAGGCACCTTCCATCTGGCGCATTTCGCGACGCAGAACGGAATCTTTAGAGGTGTCGTTACCTTCAAAACGAATCTTACGCACGTAGAAACGGTTACCTGCATCCACGTTTACGCGTAATTTAACGGTTTTGTCGGCGTCGTTGATTTCAGGTTGCGACTGTACGCGCGGATAGGCATAGCCATAGCGACCCAGAAGCTTCTTGATATCATCTTCCATTTTGGTCACTTTGGTGCCGTTATAGAGTTCGCCTGGCTCGATTTTGGTCAGGGTCTCAATTTCGGCGGAGTGCCCAGCCAGGTTACCGCTCACCTGTACCCCTGAAAGCTTGTATTGATCGCCTTCAGTGATGTTAACGGTAATGTAGATACCTTTTTTATCCGGCGTCAGGCTAACCTGGGTGGAATCGATATTGAAGCGGGCATAACCGCGATCCAGATAGTAGCTGCGCAAGGTTTCAAGATCGCCCGCCAGTTTCTGTTTCTGGTATTTACGATCGCCCACCACGTTCCACCACGGCACTTCATCACGCAGTTGGAAGTGAGAGATCAGTTCGTCGGTCGAGAAAGCATGGTTGCCGACGATATTGATCTGTTGGATCTTCGCCGAAACGCCTTCCTGGAAGACCAGCTTGAGGTCAACGCGGTTACGCGGCAACGGCGTTACCACCGCTTTCACACTGGCGCTGTACTTACCGACGCTATAGTAGAAATCTTCCAGCCCTTTTTCGATATCGGCTAGCGTGGTGCGATCCAGAGACTCGCCAACACGCACACCAGAAGCCTCGAGGTTTTGCTTGAGCATGTCATCTTTCACCGATTTGTTACCGGAGAAAGTGATGCTGGCAATCGTCGGACGTTCTTTTACCTGAACCAGAAGGGTATCACCATCGCGCAGGACGCGGACATCCTCAAAGTTACCGGTGGCGAACAGAGCACGAATGGTATTACTGATGTCTTCATCATTAACCGTGTCGCCTGTGCGCACCGGCATACTGAGGAGAGCCGCACCAACGGCGACTCGCTGTAGGCCTTCGAAATGAATGTCCTTCACTACGAACCCTTCAGCACCGTATACGGTGGCGCTGCTAAACAGCAGCGACGCTATGAGCAACTTTTTCATCGCCATCGTTATTATGCGTTCTTCCTAACACTCTCTTACAACCGAGAGAAATCATTGAAAAGTGCAAGCCCCATTAACAACACCAGCAAGATAGAGCCAATGCGATAACTAAAGTCTTGAACCCGCTCGGATACCGGACCGCCCTTCAGCTTTTCAATCGCCAGGAACAGCAGATGCCCCCCGTCAAGAACGGGCAACGGAAACAGGTTAATTATCCCTAAGTTCACGCTGATAAGCGCAAGGAACATCAGGTAATAAATAACCCCGAACTCCGCTGACATCCCAGCCCCCTGGGCGATAGAAATCGGCCCACTGAGGTTGTTCAGTTTTACATCACCGGTAATCAATTTTCCCAGCATACTGACCGTCAGCTTCATCAACTGCCACGTTTTATCCGAGGCTTCGAGGATGGCGCTGAATGGCCCATACTGGCGTACAGTCTTATACTCATCAGGCAGAGGAATAACTTTAGGCACCACGCCCGCAAAACCCTCAGCCTTCCCGTTAACCTGTTTTGAATCTGGGGTTAACGTTAAAGACAAGGAACTTCCTTGTCTTTCAATATCTAGCGCTAACGGCTTATCCGGATTATCGCGCACCAGCGTCACGAACGTCATCCATTGCGTTAGCGGCTGACCATTGACTTTAACGATCCTGTCGCCAGCTTGCAAACCCGCCTTACTTGCAGCGGAGTTTACCTGCACTTCTGACAGCACCGATTCAATCTGCGGACCGCGCGGGCGAATCCCTAAACTGGAAACAGGATCCTCTTTGTCTGGCTCAAATGCCCAATGGCGTAAATCCAGCGTTTTGTCCTGCCGCTGGTTGCTGCCAAACTGCGCCACGCTGAGAGTCGTATGTTCATCGCCAATTTTGGATACCAGTTGTAATCGCACGGCATCCCAATCAGGGGTTTCGATACCATCAACCGCTTTTAGTTCCGTACCCGGCTGAATTTGCGCCTGTGCGGCAATCGAGTTGGGTGTTATTTCACCAACAACCGGACGAACGCCAGGGACACCGATGATAAACACCAGCCAATACGCGAAAATAGCAAAAAGGAAGTTGGCAATCGGACCTGCGGCGATGATGGCTGCGCGTTGTCCAACCGTTTTATTGTTGAAAGCGTAATGGCGCAGCTCCGGTGCGACCGGTTCAGCGCGCTCATCCAGCATTTTGACGTAACCGCCGAGGGGAATCAGGGCGATGACGTATTCCGTACCTGATTTATCGGTACGCCGCCAAAGCGCTTTTCCAAAGCCAATGGAAAAGCGTTCGACGCGGACTCCGCAGCGCCGTGCAACCCAGAAATGACCAAATTCATGCACGGTGATAAGCACACCAAGTGCAACGATGAATGCAGCCAGATTCCAGAGAATACTCAGCATAAGACCATCCGTTAGAGCGTCCTGAATACCAGTAACAACAGGCAGGCAAAGACCGGTACCGCAGCCGTCAGGCTATCAATACGATCCAAAATACCGCCGTGTCCTGGTATTAAGTGACCACTGTCCTTAATACCTGCTTCACGCTTAAACATACTCTCGGTCAGGTCACCCAGCACGGAGGCCAGGGCAGCAACGATGGAGCAAATAAGCAAGGTGACAGGCGCAACCTCAAGATTCGCCCACATGCCATAACCCCATGAGATCACGGCCGCAGTGGCGAGTCCGCCAATAAAACCCTGCCAGGTTTTACCAGGAGAAACCTTCGGCGCCAGCTTATGTTTGCCAAACAACTTACCAAACATATAGGCACCCGAGTCCGCTCCCCAGACGAGGATCATGACATACAGCAGCCATAGCGCGCCACTATAATGATTCTCATCATAGTGCCATGCACGTAGCGCCAGCATTCCCCAAAAGAAAGGGACTATGGTTAACACGCCGAAAATTATGCGTAATGTTTTGGAATTACGCCAGACCGACGCAGAGCCGGGATAAAACAGCACCAGTAACAGCGCCACGACCCACCAGCCCAGCGACGCCCACAGCGATACTTCAACCAGCGGCTGATGAATATTGCGATGGTATTCCGGCAACAAAAATAGCATCAGTGCCAGCAATAGCCCGCACAAAACAGCCAGCCAGACTCGCTGCGTACGCGTGGTAAAACCGCTTAACTGTCCCCATTCCCAGGCGGCCAGCATACAGACGGCCAGCGTAACAATGGCGAACCCCACCGGCGGCAGCAAAAACAGCGCCGCGATGACAACGGGTATTAAAACAAAAGCAGAAATCAGGCGATACTTCAGCAAAAGCGACCCCCATCAGGCTTTTTCATCACCGGGCTCGGTGCCGCCGAAACGACGCTCACGATTAGCAAAGGCATGCAGCGCACCTTCAAAGTCTTGTTCATCGAAATCGGGCCAGAGAACATCCGTAAAGTAAAGTTCGGCATAGGCAATTTGCCACAACAGAAAATTACTAATTCGATGCTCTCCCCCAGTCCTTATCACTAAATCCACAGGAGCCAGTTCATGCATACAAATTTGCTGCCCCAGCATCTCTTCATCGATTTGCTCTGGACGCAGCAGACCGTCCTGCACCTGTTGTGCCAGTTGTCTGACTCCCTGGACTATATCCCACCGTCCACCGTAATTCGCTGCAATATTTAGCGTCAACCCGGTATTCTGGGCGGTAATCGCTTCTGATTTGCGAATCCGTTCTTGCAAACGTGAGTTAAATCGACTGATATCCCCGATAATACGCAGACGTACGTTATGGCGGTGCAGGTTTTTCACTTCGCTATCAAGCGCCCACACAAACAGCTCCATTAACGCGCTCACTTCCTGCGCAGGTCGGTTCCAGTTCTCACTGCTAAAGGCATACAGCGTTAACGCATCAATACCGTTATTGGCAGCAAAAGAGACAGCCCGGCGGACGGACTTTGCTCCGGCCTTATGTCCAAAGGCGCGAATCTTCCCTTGCTTTTTCGCCCAGCGGCCATTGCCATCCATGATAATTGCTACATGGCGACAACCATGTGCTGGCAAATTTTCGCTTAATGGTTTAGTTGCAGACAACATAACGCGTTTTTAGTCCCTGAAAGGATTATACGGTACTCAGGAATACTGAAGCCTTTTGCGCTTCATCCTTCAGGCTGCTCCTTCGTTGGCTGTGATCTTCGCCCAAGTCACATACTCTTTGTATGCTCCAGGGGACTCATCCACTTGCCACCTTGATGCAACCTGAATGATTTTGTGCATCCACAAAAAAGCCGTGTCAAACCACGGCTTACCCGACCGAAAAAAAACAAATACCCGCGATCGAGTGGCGCAGACTATATCACTGAAGCCCAACGCTAACAAATAGCGCGATTCTCCGAGGAGGGATTATCATCAGCTTGAGCGTCGCATCACTTCTTTTCTGGCGACTTCCCGCGCGATAGCATCAACCTTCAGCACGTCATCAACGCTCTGTGGCTCCTGCAAATCCATCTTATCCAGTACGGATAAATTCAGGTCAGCAATATCGGTAAATCGGATCTGCTGCGCCAGGAATGCGGCAACGGTAATTTCATTCGCTGCGTTCAAAGCGGTCGTCGCCGCCTGCCCTTGCTCAAACGCGTCCATCGCCAGTTTCAGGCATGGATAACGCTGGTAATCAGGTGCGGAAAACGTCAACGCACTGAGCTTGCAAAAGTCGACAGGCTTAACGCCGGACGTCACTCGTTCTGGCCATGCCATCGTATGAGCAATAGGTGTACGCATATCAGGTTCCCCCAACTGCGCCAGAACGCTACCATCCTGATAACGCACCATCGAATGAATAACCGATTGCGGGTGAATCAGCACTTCCATCTGGCTTGCATTGGCATTAAATAACCAACGCGCTTCAATGTATTCCAGACCTTTATTCATCATGGTGGCTGAATCGACAGAGATTTTTCGTCCCATCGACCAATTCGGATGACGACATGCCTGATCGGGGGTCATAGAAACCAGATCGCGCAATGGCGTTTCACGGAAAGGGCCACCAGACCCGGTAAGCAAAACTGATATGACGCCATTTTGCTCAAGGTCAGCGTATCCCAGATTGTGTTGGATAGGTTGCGGTAAACTCTGAAAAATCGCGTTATGTTCGCTATCTACCGGCAAAAGCTGTGCTTTGTGGCGTTGCACGTCGTCCATAAACAGACGCCCGCAGGTCACCAGAGACTCTTTATTCGCCAGCAAAATGCTTTTGCCCGCGCGGATTGCCGCCAGCGTCGGTAGCAAGCCCGCCGCGCCGACAATCGCCGCCATAACCTGATCAACATCATCCAGCGCAGCCATATCACAGGCAGCCTGCTGCCCGCTCATAACCTCAGTACGACTACCCTGCTCCAGCAGAGCTGCTTTTACCAACGCAGCGCTTTTTTCATCGTCCATTACCGCATAGCGAGGAGAAAATTCCAGACATTGCTCAACCATACGGACGACATTTTTACCCGCCACCAACGCAGCAACGCGAAATTTTTCCGGGTTATGGCGTACTACATCCAGCGTACTGCAACCAATGGAACCGGTTGATCCCAGGATGGTTAATTGCTTCATCAGACATCCAGAAGAATTTTACTCGTCATATTTCAAGTTGCATGTACGTTGGCTCTCCTCGTTCACCCCTGCACGCACAGGTGTACGCTCCCGGGGATGCCCTGCGTCGCCGCCTTCCTGCAACTCGAATATTTAGAGTATATAGACAGAAAAAAGCAAAACGCCGCCATCCAGCCTTCTCAGGCCTTCTAAGCGGCGTTTTTAGCGTACAGGCGAATCAGAACTGCATCAGTTCCGTTTCTTTCTCTGCCAGCGCCGCATCAACTTTCTTGATAGCTGCGTCAGTCAGTTTCTGTACGTCGTCCTGAGAACGGCGATCGTCATCTTCGCTGATCTCTTTTTCTTTCAACAACGCTTTCACTTTGTCGTTGGCATCGCGGCGTACGTTACGTACGGCAACGCGCGCGCCTTCAGCTTCGCCACGCACGATCTTGGTCAGATCTTTACGACGTTCTTCAGTCAGCGGCGGCAGCGGAACGCGGATGTCGGAACCCGCAGAGCTTGGATTCAGACCGAGGTCGGAAGCCATAATTGCTTTCTCAACGGCTGGCCCCATAGAACGGTCGAACACGTTGATTTTCAGGGTACGGGAATCTTCAACCGTTACGCTTGCCAGCTGGCGCAGCGGGGTCGGTGTGCCGTAATATTCCACGACAATACCATCCAGCAGGCTAGGAGAAGCACGGCCCGTGCGAATTTTGCTGATTTGGTTTTTGAACGCTTCGACGCATTTGTCCATGCGTACTTCAGCATCTTTTCTGATATCGTTGATCACGTTACGAATCCTTGAAAGCTTGTTTCAGTCAGACCATACCCACCACGCAAGATGTGACAAGTATAGTCTTGATTAATTTTGAGGGACGTATCCCGCGACATTAAAGCGGAATATTACCTGCATTTAGCCGCAACGGGAATTATTCCGTGATTAACGTGCCTTCTTTTTCACCCATAACAACACGGCGCAGCGCACCCGGTTTGTTCATGTTAAAGACACGAATCGGTAATTTGTGGTCACGAGCCAGTGTAAACGCCGCAAGATCCATCACTTTCAGCTCTTTATCCAGTACTTCAGCATAGGTCAACTGTTCGTACATAGTCGCCGTTGGATCTTTAGCCGGGTCAGCCGTAAATACGCCATCGACTTTGGTGGCTTTCAGTACCACATCCGCTTCAATTTCAATACCACGCAGGCAAGCCGCAGAGTCGGTAGTGAAGAACGGATTGCCAGTACCCGCAGACAAAATAACAACGCGGTTGTTACGCAGCAGGCTGATTGCTTCCGCCCAGCTGTAGTTATCACACACGCCATTCAGAGGAATTGCGGACATCAAGCGAGCGTTCACATAGGCGCGGTGAAGCGCATCGCGCATCGCCAGACCGTTCATGACGGTGGCTAACATGCCCATGTGGTCGCCCACAACGCGGTTCATCCCTGCTTTCGCCAGACCAGCGCCACGGAACAGGTTACCACCACCAATCACTACGCCAACCTGGATACCCAGCTCAACCAGCTCTTTGATTTCCTGAGCCATACGGTCAAGGATGCTTGCATCAATACCGAAGCCTTCTGAACCTTGCAGAGCTTCGCCACTTAACTTAAGCAGAATACGTTTGTAGACGGGTTTTGCATTGGTAGCCATGTTTCTTTCCTGAGACTGTCAACGAATGAGATGAATTAATTCCGGCGACATTGTATGTCGCTTTTCAGCATGACCACTATAGCGGTTCGCTGAATTTACAAGCCAGACACAAAAAGAAGCCGCCCTCAGGCGGCTCCTTTAAAAATTAAGACTGCTTGGACATCGCAGCAACTTCTGCTGCAAAGTCAGTCTCAACTTTTTCGATGCCTTCGCCCACTTCAAAGCGGATGAAGCCAGTTACGTCAGCATTGTGCTCTTTCAGCAGCTGACCAACAGATTTGCTCGGATCCATAACGAAAGGCTGACCAGTCAGAGAAACTTCGCCGGTGAATTTCTTCATGCGGCCTTCAACCATTTTCTCTGCGATTTCTTTCGGCTTACCAGACTGCATCGCGATGTCCAGCTGAACCTGGTATTCTTTCTCTACCACTTCAGCAGAAACGTCTTCCGGCTTAACGAATTCTGGTTTGCTTGCAGCAACGTGCATTGCCAGCTGTTTAACCAGCTCTTCGTCAGCGCCAGTTGCAGCAACCAGAACACCGATACGAGCACCGTGCTGGTAGTTACCCAGAACTTCGCCTTCCAGGGAAGCAACGCGACGGATGTTGATGTTCTCACCGATTTTAGCAACCAGAGCAACGCGTTCTTCTTCGAACTGCGCTTTCAGAACTTCAACGTCAGTGATTTTGCCAGCAACGGCAGCGTCCAGTACTTTGTCAGCAAATGCCTGGAAACCAGCATCTTTAGCAACGAAGTCAGTCTGGCAGTTAACTTCCAGAATGAAAGCGATGTTGCCGTCGATTTTGGTTTTGATTACGCCGTCAGCAGCAACGTTGCCTGCTTTTTTCGCCGCTTTGATTGCGCCGGACTTACGCATGTTTTCGATTGCCAGCTCGATGTCGCCATTAGCTTCAGTCAGTGCTTTTTTGCAATCCATCATGCCTGCGCCAGTACGCTCACGCAGCTCTTTTACCAGGGATGCGGTAATTTCAGCCATTCTAAAATCCTCGGAAGATTTGATCTGCCCGGCATGAAACCGCACAGATTTAAAAGTGAAAAAGGGGCCTAAAGGGCCCCTAACCAAACGTGATACTACCTGGTTTATAAGGGGGCTCGAACGAGCGTGCCTTATTATTCAGCTTCTACGAAGCTTTCTTCCGCCTGGGAAGCCAGATCCTGAGAACGGCCTTCACGAACGGTAGTAGCTACAGCGCCCAGGTACAGGGTCACAGCACGGATTGCGTCGTCGTTACCCGGGATAACGAAGTCAACACCGTCCGGATCAGAGTTGGTATCAACGATAGCAAATACTGGGATACCCAGGTTGTTTGCTTCTTTGATAGCAATGTGCTCGTGGTCAGCATCGATTACGAACAGAGCGTCCGGCAGACCGCCCATGTCTTTGATACCGCCCAGGCTGTTTTCCAGTTTCTCAAGCTCACGAGTACGCATCAGCGCTTCTTTCTTGGTCAGCTTTTCGAAAGTACCGTCCTGAGACTGAGTTTCCAGATCTTTCAGACGTTTGATGGACTGACGAACGGTTTTCCAGTTAGTCAGCATGCCGCCCAACCAGCGATGGTTCACGAAGAACTGGTCGCAGTTGTTAGCAGCTTCTTTCACCGCTTCGCTTGCAGCGCGTTTAGTACCAACGAAAAGGATTTTACCTTTACGAGCAGAGATCTTGTTCAGTTCAGCCAGAGCTTCGTTGAACATCGGTACAGTTTTCTCAAGGTTGATGATGTGAACTTTGTTACGCGCACCGAAGATGAACGGCTTCATTTTCGGGTTCCAGTAACGGGTCTGGTGACCGAAGTGAACACCAGCCTTGAGCATGTCGCGCATGGAAACAGTTGCCATGATTAAAACCTCTATATATAAAAGTTGGGGTTAAGCCTCCACGCATCCCATATTACCGACCCCAAAGGGCACCCCGGAATATGTGCCGATACGTGTGTGTTGTTACACAAAGTGAGATTTGTCGCTCCCGTCCATCGTGTGTAGTCTTCAAATGGATCGGAAGTCCGGCGCGCTTTATACCACAAATACGCTACCGACACCAATAATTGTTGGCGGTGCGTGCTGAATGAACGATGAATTTCGTGTTACAGGGAGGCAGCCAATTTTTTGCATCTCCGGGCGCTTACATGCAGTAAGCGACTGGAGTGAAAAATTTCAGCCAACACACCTGTGGCACGAAAGGCGAAGTTCAGAATGATTCTCAATTTGGCAGCATGTATGCCGGACTGATACCATTGGCACCACTTAAACAATTATTGCCGATATCATCGGCACTGATGGACAGAATTCATGGCTATCTCAATCAAGACCCCTGAAGAAATCGAAAAAATGCGCGTCGCTGGCCGTCTGGCCGCCGATGTACTGGAAATGATCGAACCGTTTGTTAAGCCAGGCGTCAGCACCGGCGAACTGGATCGCATCTGTAATGACTACATCGTGAATGAGCAGCAGGCCATTTCCGCCTGCCTGGGCTATCACGGTTATCCGAAGTCCGTGTGCATCTCTATTAATGAAGTGGTGTGCCATGGGATCCCGGACGACGCCAAGCTCCTGAAAGACGGCGATATCGTCAACATCGACGTAACCGTGATTAAAGACGAGTTCCACGGTGATACCTCGAAAATGTTCATCGTCGGCAAACCAACCATTCTGGGCGAGCGTTTGTGCCGCGTCACGCAGGAAAGCCTGTATCTGGCGCTGCGGATGGTAAAACCGGGTATTCGCCTGCGCACGCTGGGCGCTGCGATTCAGAAATACGCGGAAGGCGAAGGCTTCTCTGTGGTCCGTGAATATTGCGGTCACGGCATCGGTCGCGGCTTCCATGAAGAGCCCCAGGTTCTGCACTACGATGCAGACGACGGCGGTGTGGTACTGCAGCCGGGCATGACCTTCACCGTAGAACCCATGCTGAATGCCGGTGATTACCGCATCCGCACCATGAAAGACGGATGGACGGTGAAAACTAAAGATCGGAGCTTGTCTGCTCAGTACGAGCATACTATTGTGGTGACGGAAAAAGGCTGTGAAATTCTGACATTACGCAAGGATGACACCATCCCGGCGATCATCACACACGACGAATAATGTTTTGCCTGATGGCGATGCACCCGCATCTTATCAGGCCTACAAATTGTACTACTTCGTAGGCCGGGTAAGGCGTTCACGCCGTCATCCGGCTTTTTTAATGGGTGGCGCATAATGAATACTCTTCCTGAACAACACGCAAATACTGCCCTCCCTACCCTGCCAGGCCAACCGCAGAACCCCGGAACCTGGCCGCAGCACGATCTCAACTGCCCCGGCATTAAAGCGCATATCGACACTTTCCAGCACTGGTTAGGTGACGCGTTTGACAGCGGGATTTCCGCAGAGCAGCTGATTGAGGCCCGCACCGAATTTATTGACCAGTTACTGCAACGTCTGTGGATTGAAGCCGGTTTCGGTCAAATTGCCGACCTGGCGCTGGTTGCCGTTGGCGGTTACGGGCGCGGCGAACTGCATCCGCTTTCCGATATTGACCTGCTGATCCTGAGTCGTAAAAAGCTACCAGACGCGCAGGCCGAAAAAGTTGGCGAACTGTTAACGCTGCTATGGGACGTGAGGCTCGAGGTTGGGCACAGCGTGCGCACGCTGGAAGAGTGTCTGCTGGAAGGATTGTCAGATTTAACCGTCGCCACCAACCTGATTGAAACGCGCCTGCTGATTGGTGATGTGGCGCTGTTTCTTGAGCTACAAAAGCATATTTTTAGCGAAGGTTTCTGGCCGTCCGATAAGTTTTACGCAGCCAAAGTTGAAGAGCAGAATCAGCGCCACCAGCGCTATCACGGCACCAGCTACAACCTGGAGCCGGATATCAAAAGTAGCCCCGGCGGCCTGCGCGATATTCATACCCTGCAATGGGTGGCCCGCCGCCATTTTGGCGCCACCTCACTGGATGAAATGGTCGGTTTCGGCTTTTTGACGCAGGCAGAACGTGCCGAGCTGAATGAATGTTTGCATATCCTGTGGCGCATTCGCTTTGCCCTGCATCTGGTCGTTAGTCGTTACGACAACCGTCTGCTGTTTGATCGTCAGCTCAGCGTGGCGCAACGCCTGAACTACGGCGGTGAAGGCAACGAGCCTATCGAGCGGATGATGAAAGACTATTTCCGCGTCACACGGCGGGTCAGCGAACTGAACCACATGCTGTTGCAACTGTTCGACGAGGCGATCCTCGCCCTGCCCGCCGATGAAAAACCACGTCCGATTGATGACGACTTTCAACTGCGCGGCACGTTGATTGATTTGCGCGACGACGACCTGTTTATTCGCAAACCCGAAGCAATATTGCGGATGTTTTACATCATGGTGCGTAATAGCGCGATCAGCGGAATTTACTCCACTACGCTGCGCCATTTACGTCATGCCCGCCGTCATTTAACGCAGCCGCTGTGCTACATCCCGGAAGCGCGTTCGCTGTTTCTCAGTATGTTGCGCCATCCGGGCGCGGTGAGTCGCGGCCTGCTGCCTATGCATCGCCACAGCGTGTTGTGGGCCTATATGCCGCAATGGTCGCATATTGTCGGCCAAATGCAGTTTGACCTGTTTCATGCCTATACGGTGGATGAACACACCATTCGCGTAATGCTCAAGCTGGAAAGTTTTGCTAACGAAGAGACCCGTCAGCGCCATCCGCTGTGCGTGGATCTGTGGCCGCGTCTACGACAGCCGGAGCTGATTCTGATTGCCGCGCTGTTCCACGATATCGCCAAAGGTCGCGGCGGCGATCACTCGGTTCTCGGCGCCCAGGATGTGCTCAAATTCGCCGAACTGCACGGTCTGAACTCCCGCGAAACGCAACTGATCGTGTGGCTGGTGCGCCAGCATTTGCTGATGTCGGTTACCGCTCAACGCCGCGATATTCAGGATCCCGAAGTCATTAAGCAATTCGCCGAAGAGGTGCAAACGGAACATCGTCTGCGCTTTTTGGTGTGCCTGACCGTCGCAGATATTTGCGCCACCAACGAAACGCTGTGGAATAGCTGGAAGCAAAGCTTGCTGCGCGAGCTGTACTTCGCGACGGAGAAACAGTTACGGCGCGGGATGCAAAACACGCCGGATATGCGTGAGCGCGTACGCCATCATCAGCTTCAGGCGCTGGCGCTACTGCGCATGGACAACATTGATGAAGAAGCGCTACACCATATCTGGTCGCGCTGTCGCGCCAACTATTTCGTACGTCACAGCCCAAATCAGTTGGCCTGGCATGCACGTCATCTGCTGCAACACGATCTCAGCAAGCCGCTGATCCTGCTCAGCCCGCAGGCCACGCGAGGCGGGACGGAAATTTTCATCTGGAGCCCTGACCGCCCTTACCTGTTTGCTGCCGTCTGCGCCGAACTGGACAGGCGCAACCTTAGCGTCCACGATGCGCAGATTTTCACCACCCGCGATGGGATGGCGATGGATACGTTCATTGTGCTGGAACCAGACGGTAGCCCGCTGTCGTCAGACCGACACGAAGCGATCCGTTTTGGGCTGGAACAGGCGATCACCCAGCGTAGCTGGCAGCCGCCGCAACCGCGTCGCCAGCCGGCAAAATTACGTCACTTTACCGTCGATACCGAGGTCACTTTTCTGCCGACCCATACCGACCGAAAATCATTTCTTGAGCTTATCGCTCTCGACCAGCCAGGACTGCTGGCGCGGGTCGGGCAGATTTTTGCCGATCTGGGAATTTCGCTGCATGGCGCCCGAATTACAACTATTGGCGAGCGAGTAGAAGATTTATTCATAATCGCCACCGCCGACCGGCGCGCCCTTAATAATGAGCTGCAGCAGGAAGTGCATCAACGGTTGACAGAGGCCCTCAATCCAAACGATAAAGGGTAATGTTTTTATTTATTATGGAAAGAGTTTAACAATGCAGCAGTTACAGAACGTTATTGAGTCCGCTTTCGAGCGCCGTGCCGACATTACTCCGGCAAATGTAGATACCGTAACCCGCGAAGCGGTGAATCAGGTTATTTCTTTACTGGATTCCGGTGCACTGCGCGTCGCAGAAAAGATTGAGGGTCAGTGGGTCACGCATCAGTGGCTGAAAAAGGCGGTCCTGCTCTCTTTCCGTATTAACGATAATCAGGTTATCGAGGGTGCGGAAAGCCGTTACTTCGATAAAGTGCCGATGAAATTCGCCAACTACGACGAAGCGCGCTTCCAGAAAGAAGGTTTCCGCGTGGTTCCGCCTGCGGCAGTGCGTCAGGGCGCGTTTATCGCCCGTAACACCGTGCTGATGCCGTCTTACGTGAACATCGGCGCTTATGTTGATGAAGGTACGATGGTTGATACCTGGGCGACAGTGGGTTCCTGTGCGCAAATCGGTAAGAATGTACACCTGTCTGGTGGCGTTGGTATCGGCGGCGTACTGGAACCGTTGCAGGCTAACCCGACCATCATCGAAGACAACTGCTTCATCGGCGCGCGCTCTGAAGTGGTTGAAGGCGTGATCGTCGAAGAAGGCTCCGTCATCTCCATGGGTGTGTATATCGGCCAGAGCACCCGTATTTACGATCGCGAAACCGGCGAAGTGCATTACGGCCGCGTTCCGGCTGGCTCCGTGGTCGTCTCCGGCAACCTGCCGTCGAAAGATGGCAAATACAGCCTGTACTGCGCGGTGATTGTGAAGAAAGTCGATGCCAAAACGCGTGGCAAAGTGGGAATCAACGAACTGTTACGCACCATCGACTAACAGCGATTTGAAAAAGCGGGCTTAGCCCGCTTTTTTTACATCTGCGAGTGGCATAAACAAGGCTTTTCGTTAATTATTCAATGGTTATAGTGAGCTTAAGGGTACCGCTATGTATGACAATCTGAAAAGTCTGGGCATTACTAATCCTGAAGAGATCGATCGTTACAGCCTGCGGCAAGAAGCCAACAACGATATCCTGAAAATCTATTTCCAGAAGGATAAAGGCGAGTTTTTTGCCAAGAGCGTGAAGTTCAAATATCCCCGTCAGCGTAAAACGGTTGTCGCCGATGGCGTCGGTCAGGGTTACAAAGAAGTGCAGGAGATCAGTCCCAACCTGCGCTACGTGATCGACGAACTGGATCAGATCTGCCAGAGAGATCGCAGCGAAGTCGATCTTAAACGCAAGATCCTCGATGATTTACGTCACCTGGAAAGCGTCGTGACCAACAAGATCAGCGAGATTGAAGCCGATCTGGAAAAACTGACGCGCAAATAAGTCGATTGTTGCCTGATAGCGCTACGCTTATCAGGCAATTAATCAATGCTGCTCATCCAGCTGCAACGCCACATACAGCAGCAGTCGATCGTCAAAATTCCCCAGATCCAGCCCGGTCAGCTCTGAAATACGGTTCAGGCGATACTCCAGCGTATTGCGGTGAATAAACAATGCTTTTGAGGTCGCCAGCGGCTGAACGTTATGTCGAAACCATGCCGATAATGTTCGACGCAGCAAACCGTTGTTATCCATCGCTTTCAGCCTTACCAGCGGGCGCGCCAGCTCATTGGCCTGCCAGCCGCCGCGCAGGCTGTCCAGCAGCACCGGCAGCATCAAGTCCTGATAGAAATAGCTCCGGCTTTCCGGCATCCGCTGCTTGCCGACCATCATGGTGGTGCGCGCCGTACGATACGAACGGGCAATGCTGCCGGGCCCGGTAAAATAGTTGCCCAGCGACACGCGAAAACGCAGTTGTCCATTCTCTTTCATGCGGGCAATGAGTTGCTCAACGCGCTTGCGATGATCTTCAGCGTCCCAGCGGCCAAACTGATTGAGCGCTGGTTTCAGCACCACCATCTCGGTCAGAGAAACAATCGCAATCAGATTATTACGTTCGGGTGTAGTCAACGCGTTCTGCAATTGCTGTAGCTCCGCCATCGCACTATCAACGCCAAGCTGACCGCTGTCGACCTCCACTACCGCCACCACGCGCGGCTGGTTCAAATCAATGCCCAATCGCTGTGCCCATTCCATCAGTGCCGGGGTATTCTCTTCCGCCTGAATCAGGTTCATCACCAGCTCTTCACGCAGACGGCTATCCTGCGCTAACAGATGCATCAGACGCGACTGTTCCAGCATCATTTCGGCGGTCATGCACACCAGTTCGCCATACTTGCGCAGATGTTCCGGCTCGCCAGTAAGACCGATAACGCCAACGATTTCGCCTTCCAGACGCAGCGGCAGGTTTATCCCCTGACGCACACCATGTAAATGCCGGGCTACCGCATCGTCAATATCGACCACCCGACCTTGCGAAAGCACCAGCAGCGCGCCTTCGTGCAATTCACCAATTCGTTCGCGATCGCCGCTGCCAATGATCCGCCCGCGGGCATCCATTACGTTGATATTGGTATCAATGATGCGCATGGTTCGCGCTACGATATCCTGCGCCATTTTGGTATCAAGATGCCAGCCAGCCATAAACCCCTCCTGTGAGCAGAGCTCAAGCATAGGGAAGATAATAAGCGGCGGCATTGTGCAACTGCACAAAGCGAGAGGGAGAAGTATGGAGTTGTGGGAAGTATCACAAAAAGAAACCCCTTCCTGTGCAGGAAGGGGTTTAGTGAGATTACTGCATCAACAGATAGATGGAGTTGTCACCACGCTGAATGTTCAGCGCCAGTACAGCCGGTTTGCTGTCGAGGATTTTGCGCAGTTCGGCGATATTTTTCACCGGCTGCTGGTTCGCACCGATAATCACATCCCCTTTCTTCAGGCCAATCCGTGCAGCCGGAGAATTCGCTTTCACCTCGCTGACCACGACCCCTTTGTCCTGGCCTTTGTTGCTCATATCAGCCCCTTCAATGCCTTTGAAGATAGAGCTGGAATCAACCTGAGTCTGGCTGCTCTGCTGCAGTTCCAGATTCACAGTGACCGGTTTACCGTCACGCAACAGACCAAGGTTAATTTTGCTGCCTACCGGCATCGTACCCACCTGCGCACGCAGGGCGGCGAAGCTGCTGATCGGTTTACCGTTCAGGGAGGTAATCACATCCCCGGCT
Organism: Citrobacter sp. Cb041; assembly: GCF_030336655.1. Lineage (NCBI taxonomy): Bacteria > Pseudomonadati > Pseudomonadota > Gammaproteobacteria > Enterobacterales > Enterobacteriaceae > Citrobacter > Citrobacter sp. Cb041. The sequence continues at coordinate 42,443 of NZ_JAOWDD010000038.1, forward strand.
TTAATACCTGCTTTCGCTGCGGAAGAGTTCGGCATCACCTGGCTGACAAATGCGCCACGCTGAGCATCAACTTTCATCGCTTTCGCCAGCTCAGAGCTCAGCTCGGTACCCATAATACCCAGCTCACCGCGTTTAACCTGACCAAACTCAACCATCTGCGACGTCAGGTTTTTCACCATGTTGCTCGGGATTGCAAAGCCGATACCGATGTTACCGCCGTCCGGCGCAAGGATCGCGGTGTTAATACCGATCAGCTCACCGTTCAGGTTGACCAGTGCGCCACCGGAGTTACCCCGGTTGATCGCGGCATCCGTCTGAATAAAGTTTTCGTAGTTTTCCGCGTTCAGGCCGCTACGGCCCAGCGCAGAAACAATACCGGAGGTCACGGTCTCACCGAGGCCAAACGGGTTACCAATTGCTACGGTGTAATCACCCACACGCAGCGCGTCGGAATCTGCCAGCTTAATCGCCGTCAGGTTTTTCGGATCCTGAATTTGGATCAGCGCGATATCGGAGCGCGGATCTTTACCCACGATCTTCGCATCAAATTTACGGCCATCGCTCAACTGAACCTTAATCACCGTGGCGTTATCCACCACGTGGTTGTTGGTCACGACATACCCTTTCGCGGCATCAATAATTACGCCGGAACCCAGCGCCATAAATTTCTGCTGCTGGCCGCCGCCGTTGTCAGCGCCCGGTGCGCCGCCCTGGCAGAACGGTGAACTCTGGAACGGTGAACCGTCCTGGCAGAATGGTGAATTATCACCGAAGAACTGCTGGAAATTACGCGGCATACGCGGCGTATTTACCGTCGTGCTCCCCTCGACGTTAATGCTTACCACCGATGGCATCACTTTTTCGAGCATCGGGGCCAGGCTTGGCATCTGTTGGGCGGTCATTGCTGAAGACGACGTCTCAGCCGCTGTGGCAGACAGGGGGGACAACGCCAAACCTAAACTCAGAGCCAGTGCACTCATTGCTAATGTGGTTTTTTTCATGTGTTTCGTTCTCGATTAACAGGTAACGCAAAATTGCTGTATACGTCAGAGTCGTTTTATAACGCTAAGTTCCAGAATTGAGTTTAAGGAAAAAGTAAAATTTTATTGGCCGTCTTTACAAATGAGTATTTATTGTTCTACGGCCATCAAGCGACGATATTCATCCCAGGCATACAGATCGGTCATCCCGCTGATATAATCCTGAATCAGCCGGCAGCGATAATAATATTCCATTACCGAAAACTCAGCGCAACCCGTTGATATTTTACTAACCGCCTCGACATAAGCAAGGCGATGGCGAGTAGACAACTTCTGAAATAATCGTGATTCGATAGGAAAACGTTTAACTCTTTCATTGTCGACCAGCTCAGTAAAATCTGACTGGGACATTTTTAATAAAGGCTGATAGATCTCCAGCAACCCGCTGATCACCCGATACCCCTGCAATTCCAACTGCTCAACGTCCGGATGACTAAATACGTGTTTTACCGCCACATTTTTATAGACCCCCAGCAACTGACTAAAGCTACTGGCATCTTCTAACAGCGCGTGATTAAAGCTGCCGTCAAAAACCTGCGGTAAATTATCAATAAACCGCTGGGCTGCATACGGCACCAGTTTATTCAGCGTATTGACGCGTAAATACATAAAGAACTGATCTTCCGTGCTCCGGCTTAATGTATTTGACCGTGATTTCTCCCAGGCATTCTCAACAACCTGGCTAAACAGGGAACCTTTTTCGTGGTGCCCCCACGCCTCATGCAGATGGTGATAAAGTTGCTCGACGCTAAAGATTCTTTTCTCAACGGCATCTTCCAGGTCGGCCACGCAATAAGAGATATCATCGGCAGCTTCCATAATCCAGGTTAATGGAAAGCGACTGTAAGGCGCTAATGATAATTCTTTACGTAACCGTTCAATATACGGTTCTTCAGAAAGGTAATAGCCCGGTTTCTTCATTAAATAGTTATGCGTCGTAGGCGTACTTCCACGCCACCACGCCGGACGGGTATATTTTAAAATACCACCAACCTGGGCCCAGGTAAGATTCATACGCATCAAAGTATGCACCAGACGAATACCTTGGGCATTACCTTCAAAATGGCACAGGTCCTGACGCACCTTACGGCGAATATCATTCAGCGACTCTTCGCCTTCGCGCAAACGTAACGCCGCCACCAGGCAGCGGTCGTCGCTGAGGGGCTGACTTTCCGCGTCGGCGGGATACAGCCGCTGGCGGAACCAGTCATTAATCGCCGCTTCACCAAAATGACCAAACGGCGGATTGCCAATGTCATGCATCAGGCACGACATTTCGACAATACTCTCAAACGGTCCCGTCAGTTCATCCAGACCATACTGCTCCAGCAGTTTTAGTTCTTTCAGTCGGCTGAGGATCTCTTTAGCGATATAGCGCCCAACTTGCTGAACTTCCATCGAGTGCGTCAGCCGCGTGCGCACCGCCGCGTTACGCTCCAGCGGAAAGACCTGGGTTTTTTGTTGCAGTCGGCGAATAGCCGGAGAATTGATAATACGTCCACGATCGCTTTCGAAAATACGCAGGATCTCATGCTCCGTCTTCACGCCCTGCGGCGAACGGTAACGACGATGCCAGTTTATTTTTTTTCGGAAATCGATCTGTACCATATCCTCTCCCGCCTGAGAAATGCGCTACCCCTTAAGCGCATGATAGACTATGCCCTCAAATCTGGCTTATCGCGAGTAAATCTATGAAAATCGGCATCATTGGTGCAATGGAAGAAGAAGTTACGCTGCTGCGTGACAAAATCGAAAACCGTCAGACCCTCTCTCTCGGCGGTTGTGAAATTTACACCGGCCAACTGAACGGTACAGAGGTTGCGCTACTGAAATCAGGTATCGGTAAAGTGGCGGCGGCGCTGGGCGCTACGCTGCTGCTTGAACGCTGCAAGCCGGATGCCATCATTAACACCGGTTCCGCGGGCGGCCTGGCCTCTACGCTGAAAGTCGGCGATATCGTGGTTTCTGACGAAGCGCGCTATCACGATGCCGACGTTACCGCCTTTGGCTATGAATTTGGTCAGTTACCGGGCTGCCCGGCTGGTTTTAAAGCCGATCCTGCGCTGATTGCTGCAGCAGAATCCTGCATTGCGCAACTCAATCTGAACGCCGTTCGCGGACTTATCGTCAGCGGCGATGCCTTCATTAATGGCTCCGTGGGTCTGGCTAAAATTAAGCATAACTTCCCGCAGGCCATTGCCGTTGAGATGGAAGCGACCGCGATTGCGCACGTTTGCCATAACTTCAATGTGCCGTTTGTCGTGGTTCGCGCCATCTCTGACGTCGCCGATCAGCAGTCCCATCTCAGCTTTGACGAGTTCCTGGTTGTTGCCGCGAAACAGTCAAGCCTGATGGTTGAAACGCTGGTACAGAAACTGGCGCATGGCTAAATTACTCTCCAGGGCGCTGGTCGCCCTGCTTTTCACTCTTCCGGCGTTCCTGTACGCCGCACCGCGTGTTGTGACGCTTTCTCCAGCCAATACCGAACTCGCCTTTGCCGCCGGCATTACACCCGTAGGCGTCAGTAGCTACTCAAACTACCCGCCAGCGGCCAAAAATATCGAGGAGGTTTCCACCTGGCAAGGTATGAACCTTGAACGCATTGTGGCGCTTAAACCGGATTTAGTCGTCGCCTGGCGCGGGGGAAATGCTGAGCGGCAGGTGAATCAGCTGACCGCCCTGGGAATTAAGGTCATCTGGGTGGACGCCGTAACCATCGAGCAGGTCGCCGATGCGCTCCGCCAGCTGGCAGCGTGGAGCCCAAAGCCTGAGCAGGCAAAACAGGCGGCGCAAACCATGCTTGATGACTATGCTTTACTAAAATCTCGGTATGCCAACAAACCGAAAAAACGCGTGTTTCTCCAGTTTGGCGCAAATCCTCTGTTTACCAGTGGAAAAGGCTCCATTCAGCACGAAGTTCTTGAGGTATGCGGTGGAGAAAACATCTTTGCCGGCAGTCGGGTCCCCTGGCCACAGGTTAGCCGTGAGCAGGTCCTGGCACGAGCGCCCCAGGCTATTGTTGCAACCGGAGGGCCAGGCGAAACTCTGAAAATTGAACAATACTGGGGAAACCAGCTAAAAATACCCATTATTACACTTAATAGTGACTGGTTCGAACGCGCGAGCCCGCGTATTATCCTCGCCGCAAAACAACTCTGTAATGCGCTTTCACAGATAAATTAGCGCCTGCCCCCACCAGGTCTGTTGTGAGGATTTAAACATGCTCGTCTATTGGCTGGATATTGTCGGCACCGCGGTATTTGCTATCTCTGGCGTCTTACTGGCCGGAAAATTGCGTATGGACCCGTTTGGCGTCCTGGTCCTCGGGGTGGTTACCGCCGTTGGCGGCGGAACGATCCGCGATATGGCGCTGGATCATGGGCCGGTTTTTTGGGTTAAGGATCCCACCGATCTGGTGGTGGCAATGATCACCAGCATGCTGACAATCCTGCTGGTACGTCAGCCACGACGTTTACCGAAGTGGATCCTTCCGGTGCTGGATGCCGTTGGCCTGGCGGTGTTCGTGGGGATTGGCGTCAATAAAGCATTTCTCGCAGGGACGGGCCCCCTGGTGGCGATCTGTATGGGGGTGATTACCGGCGTCGGCGGCGGGATCATTCGCGATGTGTTAGCTCGTGAAGTCCCGATGATTCTGCGCACCGAAATCTACGCCACGGCATGTATTATCGGCGGGATCGTGCATGCGACAGCGTTTTATACCTTTAATGTATCGCTGGAAAACGCCAGTATGATGGGGATGATCGTCACCCTGCTGATTAGGCTTGCCGCCATTCGCTGGCATTTGAAATTGCCGACGTTTGCTCTGGATGATAACGGGCGTTGATGTGATGATGCAGAACATGTAGGCCGGATAAGGCGTTTACGCCGCCAACCGGCACATTGCCCGGTGGCGCTACGCTTACCGGGCCTACACCATCAGACCATCGGTATTACAGGCAGCAATCAGATGCTGAAAGAAGAACCACACCCGCAGGTGCTTTTCGCATTGGGGTTAGTCACAACGAAGCGGGAACCTTCCAGACCTTCGGTATAGTCAACCGCGCCGCCCACCAGATATTGCAGGCTCATCGGATCAACCACCAGACCCACACCTTGTTTCTCAATGGTCATATCACCATCGTTCACCTGATCATCAAAGGTGAAACCGTACTGGAAACCGCTGCAACCACCGCCGGTGATATACACGCGTAATTTCAGATTCGGGTTATCTTCGTCAGCGATCAGGCTTTTTACTTTATTGGCTGCTGCTTCAGTAAATTGCAGTGGCAGCGCTACGTCATCACTCATATTTTGCTCCAAACGACATTGGCAATTGGGCAAATTATAACCCAATGGTTAAGGCCATTATCTAATACCCTGGTATTTCGTTCAAGTATTCTCGCCAGCGGCAGTACTCTGGCTTTTTGCCGCCTGCTCCGCTTCCTGTTTTGCCAGCGTGCGGGCAAGGATAGTCGAGTATAGCGGCTTTCCACCCATAAATTGGGCTAATAGTGTTGCGCCAAGGCAGGTAATAATCATTGGCAAAATGAGCTGATAGTTATCGGTCATCTCCAGCACCAGTACAATACCGGTTAGTGGTGCACGTACCGAAGCCGCCAGCAAAGCCCCCATTCCGGCAATGGCAAAGGTTCCGGCCTCCAGATGATACTGTGGAAAAGAGGCCGCCGCGGCCATACCGAACGCGGTGCCAAGTAACGTACCCAGCGCCAGCATCGGGGCAAAAATCCCACCGGGCGCGCCGGACGAGAAGCACAGCAGCGTGGTGATCACCCGGGTAATAAATATAAACAGCAGTAAACCGACGCTAAAATTACCCGCCGCGGCGATAGGAATCAGGTTAAACCCGCCGCCTGCCGCTTCCGGTTTAATTAATCCCAGGATCCCGCACAGGCCACCAATCGCGCCACCCATCAGCACCCATTTTTTAATTTCACCGCCGTGGAAGCGCTGGAACATATCCTGGGTACGCAACACCATGGTGTTGAACAACGGCCCGACACAGCCAAAAATAAGCCCGAGTACAAGATACAGCCACAGCGTATTTACCGGTGCATTAGACAGCTTCCCGACTTCAATAATCGGTGCTTCACCGTTGAACACACGAAACACAATGCTCGACATAATAACGCCGGTAAACACGGCTTTGATCGAGACGAGGTTATAGCGAAACTGCGGGCGCATCTCTTCAATAATGAACAGGATCCCCGCCAGAGGCGCATTAAACGCCGCCGACAAACCCGCAGCCGCACCGGTGGCCAGCAGGGTATGTCGCGCTTCGGCGCTGCGCATGCGGAAAATATCCAGCACCATGCGCCCAATGTTCCCGCCTATCTGTACGGTCGGCCCTTCTCGCCCGAGCACCATACCGGCTCCCAGCGTGCCCATGCCGCCAATAAATTTCACCGGCAGAACACGCCACCAGCGCACAGGTCGTAGCTCTTCCAGCGCGCCTTCAATCTCAGGGATCCCCGAGCCTCCCGCTTCCGGCGCAAATTTACGAACCAGAAAATAGCCGACCATCGCCAGCAATGCAGAGAGAATAAACGCCAGCGGCCACAGCAGAATGGCATGGTCCGCAACCTGGGCCAGGGCGCCAATGCGCTGATTTTGCACCCAGGTCACCGCTTTCTCAAATGCCACGCCAACAAGCCCCGTCACGGTACCGACAACGGCGGCCATCAACAGGATCGCCAGCGGCGTTTTGTCGCGTTCCAGGAGTCGACGGATTTGATCCCTGCGGCGTAAACGCACAATTTGTTGTGCTTCAAAAGAGGGAGAGTCAGTCTTCATCAGATGATCATTAATTGGTAATACAAATACGGAATCGGCATTCTACTCGCACATTTCACGAAAATCCCCTGCAAATCGCATTGTTTCAAATGCGTAAAACTTTCATAACCTTCTCTGAATAACTAGAATAGCGGGCATTTACTTTTTCTACGAACCAGGACCCCATCCATGAGTAAGTCTGAAAATCTCTACAGCGCAGCACGCGAACTTATCCCTGGCGGCGTTAACTCCCCCGTTCGCGCCTTTACTGGCGTGGGTGGTACTCCGCTGTTTATCGAAAAAGCGGACGGCGCGTATCTGTACGATGTCGATGGTAAAGCCTATGTCGATTACGTCGGTTCCTGGGGACCGATGGTACTGGGCCATAACCACCCGGCAATTCGCAATGCGGTGATTGAAGCCGCGGAGCGCGGTTTAAGCTTCGGCGCGCCGACCGAGATGGAAGTGAAAATGGCGGAGCTGGTCACTGAACTTGTGCCGACCATGGATATGGTGCGTATGGTGAACTCCGGTACGGAAGCGACGATGAGCGCAATCCGTCTGGCGCGCGGTTTCACCGGTCGCGATAAGATCATCAAATTTGAAGGCTGCTATCACGGTCATGCCGACTGCCTGCTGGTTAAAGCTGGTTCCGGCGCGTTAACGCTGGGTCAGCCAAACTCCCCGGGCGTTCCAGCCGATTTTGCGAAACACACCCTGACCTGCACCTACAACGATCTCTCTTCAGTTCGTGCGGCATTTGAACAGTATCCGCAGGAGATCGCCTGCATTATCGTTGAGCCGGTCGCAGGCAACATGAACTGCATCCCGCCGCTGCCAGAATTCCTGCCGGGCCTGCGTGCCCTGTGTGATGAGTTTGGCGCACTGTTGATCATCGATGAAGTCATGACCGGTTTCCGCGTGGCGCTGGCCGGTGCGCAGGATTATTACGGCGTCGTTCCGGATCTGACCTGCCTTGGCAAAATCATCGGTGGCGGGATGCCCGTTGGCGCATTCGGCGGTCGCCGTGATGTGATGGACGCGCTGGCGCCAACCGGTCCGGTTTATCAGGCGGGTACGCTTTCAGGTAACCCGATTGCGATGGCAGCAGGTTTTGCTTGTCTGAACGAAGTGGCCCAGCCAGGTATTCATGAAACGCTGAACGAACTGACGACGCGTCTGGCGGAAGGTCTGCTGGAAGCCGCCGAAGAGACGAATATTCCGCTGGTGGTTAACCATGTGGGCGGGATGTTCGGGATTTTCTTCACCGATGCAGAAACCGTGACCTGCTATCAGGATGTGATGGCATGCGACGTTGAACGCTTCAAGCGTTTCTTCCACATGATGCTGGATGAAGGGATTTACCTGGCGCCGTCCGCCTTCGAAGCGGGCTTTATGTCCGTCGCGCACAGTGAAAACGATATCAATAACACCATCGACGCCGCGCGCCGGGTGTTTGCGAAATTGTAAAAGAGAACGTCCAGAAATAACGTAGGCCGGGTAAGGCGAAGCCGCCACCCGGCTTTTTTATTGCCGGATGGCGACGCAGCCTAAATGGAAGAGATTAACCTCAGCGACTCTGCTTACGTAGGAGATAGATAAAGTACGGCGCGCCAATAAACGTCGACAGTAATCCTGCCGGGATCTGATACGGAAACAGCACCATCCTGCCGCACCAGTCAGCAAAGACCAGCAGCACACCTCCCGCCAGCGCCGAAATCAGCATATGCGGCATCGCGCGACGAAAACCCATCATTCGGGCAATATGCGGAGCCATCAGCCCGACAAAACTCAACGGTCCAATGGTCATGGTTGCTGTCGCCGTTAGCCCCGCAGCCAACAGCAGTAACCCTACGCGTGACGGCGTGATCGCCATACCCACCGCACGCGCCGTATCGCCGCCGAGCGGTAAAATCGTCAGCCAACGACGGCACAGCGGCGTCAGCGCCAGCAGGATAACCATCACAATCCCGGTGCGCAGTACCTGTTCGCCCGTCGCGTTATAGGTTGAGCCGGAGATCCAGGTCAGCACGCCCGCCATACGCGGATCGCCACTGGCCTGCAGCATCATCAACAACATAGTAAACGCCGTACTGAGCGCCATCCCTGCCAGCAGCATACGGTGCGGCGAAAAACCACCGCGCCCGGCGGCAATCATAATGATAAGCAAGGTGACCGCAGCCCCGAGGCTCCCTGCGGGCAGCAGCCAGCCAAAGGCATTTCCGGGGACCAGAAACAGCATTAACACCACGCCAAATGCCGCGCCGGAGCTAATGCCCAGAACTTCCGGGCTAGCCATTGGGTTTCCGGTCAGACGCTGAATAATACAGCCCGCTACCGCCAGCATCACCCCGGCAATCAACGCCGCCAGAATACGTGGCCAGCGCCAGGGCATCAGTTCATCCAGCATCGCGCCACTGGCCCATGTCCAGCCGTGCGCATCGCGGCCAAACGACAGCGCCACCACCAGAGTCAGCAGCAAAACCACCCCGCCCGCCAGCGCAAACATCAGTACATTCTGACGCTCCGCGGCGATACGGTTGCTGGCATTCATATCCGGTGCGCTCATACTTCTAAGGCGCGGCAACAACCACAGCAGCAATGGCGCACCAATCAGCGCAGTCACCGAACCGGTAGAGACCTCCATCCATACGCGGGTCAGCCACAGAATGATTTGGTCAGAGAGCCAGAGGATCAACGCACCAATCAGCGGGGCCAGCATCAGACGCGCCAACAGACGCCGCGCGCCGAGCATTTTCGCCAGCAGCGGTGCAAAGAGGCCAATAAAGCCGATAATCCCAACCGCGTTAACCAGCAAGGCGCTGATGACAATCGCCAGCGATAAGGCCGCCAGGCGCGCCAGCGACAACGCCAGACCGAGGTTACGCGCCACGCCGTCATCCAGTCCCATCAGCGTCATTGGACGCAACAGCAGCAGAGTCAGCATCACGCCGCCCAGCAGCTGTGGCCACAGTCGCTGTACGCCGCTCCAGTCGGTTTGGGTTAGCGTGCCGCTGCTCCATAAAAACATGCTTTGCAGTTGATCGTGATGGAAGATAACCATCAACTGGTTAATCGCCCCGCAGTACAGGCTGACCACCAGTCCGGCAAGGATTAACGTCACCGGAGAAAGACGTTTGCCCCAGGCGACGCCAAACACCAGCGCCCCAACGACACAAGCACCTGCCAGCGCAGCAAATTGCGTGGTGAGCGCACCGGGAATAGCCCACAGCGTCGTGACGGTAATGCCCAACTGCGCACCGGTCGCAACGCCTAGCGTGGTTGGCTCCGCCAGTGGGTTACGCAGCACCTGCTGAAACAATACGCCGACCAGTCCCAGCCCGGCCCCGACCAACAGCGAAATCGCCAGCCTCGGCAGCAGGCTGTAGTGGAAAACCATCTGTTTAATGGCATCGATATCCGGTGACCAGATAGCCTGTTGCCATTGGCTGCGCGGTAGCGCAACGGAGAAGTTAACCCATGTGAGCCAACAGGCGGCAACAAACAGAACCGTCAGCAGGAGAATGGGGAACAGCGCGATACGTTTACTCACGCTTTGCCTCCCAGCGCATTATCCAGAATGCGGGCAAAATGCATGGCCGATAGCGTTGCGCCATAGAACCAGACGGCCGGCACGCGCTGAAAACGTCCACTGCGAACAAAGGGCATCGCCTGCCACAACGGCGTAGACATCAGTGCAGCCATCTCTTTATCGTTGCCGTGATCAAAGCACAATACATCGACATCCTGAAAAGCAGCCAGACGGTCAATACTCACGGCAGTGCTGCCCCAAAAGTTTGTCTCTCCCTGCCAGGCGTTGGGGATCCCATATTCGTCCAGCACGTCCTGAAACAGGCTGTTTGGGCCAAACACCAGCATATGCCGCGAATCAAGCAGGGAGGTGAGAAGCACAGGGCGCGCACCGCGTTGAATGAAGCGCGGCTTCAGGCTGGCAATAAAACGATCGTACTCAGTCAGATGGCGTTCAGCAGAGGCCTGCAGATTGAACAATTGCGCCATTTCCTGCAGCGATTGTCGCGCAACGACCAGAGGTTTTTTACCGTCGCTGAAGTTAAATCCCCGACCAGGTGCAATACGCGCCAGCTTTTCAGGGGAAGGACCATAGCCTGCCGACCAGAGCAGAAACGAGGGTTTCATTTCGGTCAGCAGTTCGAGATTGGGTTCCGTGCGTAGCCCGACATCAATCACCGAGTCCGGTAGAGGTGGCTCACTGACCCACAGCTTGTAGTTAGGGATATCCGCAATGCCATACGGCGTAATACCCAGCGCCAGCAACAGCTCTACCGGCAGCCATTCCAGCGCCACAATACGCTGCGGATCAATCGCTGCGGCGGACGCCGTATTCATCCGCCACAGCAGCGGCGAGAGCGCCATCGCCGTAAGCAGACGCCGACGGGTAATATGATGTAATTCAATCATTAATAGACAAAACTCACGGGTGCGGCACCGGCCGGATGCGGCAAAATGCCCATCGGGATACCGTAAATCTGTTCCAGAGTTTCACTGCGCATCAGTTCAGCAGGCGTTCCTTGCGCAATCATTTCACCACCGCGCAGCGCAACTAAGTAATCGCAGTAGCGGGCCGCCATGTTGATATCATGCAGCACCGCAATCACCGTTAGCCCACGCTGCTGGCTTAAGCGATGCACCAGCGCCAGCACGTCAACCTGATGAGCGATATCCAGCGCGGAAGTCGGCTCATCAAGCAGCAGACAGCGGCTGTCCTGCGCCACCAGCATGGCAATCCACGCACGTTGGCGTTCTCCGCCGGACAGGCTATCCACCAGGCGGTGCGCCAGCGGTTTTAAGCCGACCAACGAAATAGCTTCTTCTACTTTCTCTCTGTCGGCAACGCCAAAACGTCCCAGCGCCCCGTGCCACGGATAGCGGCCAATCGCCACCAGTTCACGCACCGTCATCCCTTCGGCCTGAGGCAACTGCTGCGGCAGATAGGCGACCTTGCGGGCAAACGCTTTACTGCCCCAGTTCTCCAGCGGCTGTTCGTCGAGCAGGATTTCACCTTCCGATGGCGGCTGATGACGTCCCAGCATTTTCAATAACGTCGATTTTCCGGACCCGTTGTGTCCGATAAGGCCGGTCACTTTCCCCACCGGAAAAGTTAATGAGAGAGGATGCAAAAGCGTGCGGCCAGGCACACGAAAGGAGACATTACGCAACGCGAAAGTGGTGTCGGGATGGGATCTGTTTTCCTGCATAGCAGCCAACTTGTAAAACGGGCACGCAAAGCGTGCCCAAAAAGAAATTAGAAACGGAAGGTTGCGGTTGCAACGACCTGACGTTCTGCGCCCCAGAAGCAGCCATAGGTATTGAAGCAGCTGGCGACGTACTCACGGTCAAACAGGTTGTTCACATGCAGCGCCACGTTGGAACCCGCCATGCCGACGCGCGCCAGATCGTAACGTACTAACGCATCCACCAGCGTATAGCTTCCCACTTTGAAGGAGTTTGCCGGATCGCCATAGCTGGAGCCAGTATAACGAACACCCGTACCCAACGTCAGCCCGGAAAGCGCACCGTCATAAAGGGTGTAATCCCCCCACAGTGATGCCATATGTTTTGGCACCTGAGCAGGCGTGTTACCTTTGTAGTTGGTGTCAGTGGTGTATTCCGCATCGGTATAGGTATAAGAACCGACCACGTTAACGCTGGCAGACAGCGCCGCTTTCGCTTCAATTTCCACACCACGTGAGCGAATTTCACCACCTTCAACTGACCAGAATGATCCGTTCGGGTCGGCCATCAGGTTGTTGGTTTTGGTCAACTGGTAAACAGCACCGGTGATCACGATCGGACGATCGCTCGGCACATACTTCACGCCCGCTTCGTACTGCTTACCTTTAGATGGAGTAAAGATATTACCGCTTTCCCCGACCTGAGAACTAGGTTCAAACGATTCGCTGTAGCTGAAATACGGGGTCACACCGTTGTCGAACAGGTAGTTAACACCGCCACGCCAGGTGAACTGTCTGTCATCACGCGAATCCAGCACGCCAGAAACACGGTTCAGTGAGTCCTGCTTAGCCCAGTCGTAACGACCGCCCAGAGTGACCAGCACCTTATCCCACTGCATCTGATCCTGAGCGTACAGGCCCGTTTGTTCCTGTTTATTCAGAACTCGGTAGGGAGCGCCCGGTCCAGTATGTGCCCCAAAATCAAAGTCGCTGCGATCAAGGTTATAAATATCTGAAGGCGCTACCGAACCAGCCCAACCAAACCAGGAGTTGATATCGTTACGCATCCGCATATAGTCAACGCCGGTCAGCAATGTGTGATCCACGGAACCGGTAGCGAATTTGCTCTGCAACTGGGTATCAACAGCGAAGTTCTGCAATTTCTCATTATCGTCAACATACTGACGAGTCAGCGTGTGAGCCCACTCGGACTGAGGAACGCTGGCGCAAGGACTGTTAGCCGGATCTTTTGTATAGAGCGGGTCAGAGCACATACCGTAGCCATACACGCTGTTCTGCGAAACCTTGTTTTGCGCGTAACGCAGGTTCTGACGCACGGTAAAGGTGTCGTTAAATTCGTGGTCGAAGCTGTAGCCCACCATCTTCTCGTTACGAGAGTAGGTATTGTTGTTCGCACCTTCGTTGAAATCGGTAGGCAGACGCTTGCCGTTCGGCAGCTCAGTCACCGTCCCCTCTTTCGGCAACCAGCCGTAATAGCCAGTTTCCGGCTCGTTCTGGAAGTAGGAGAGGAAGGTAAAGTTCGTTTTATCATCCGGACGCCATGTGAACGATGGCGCGATGGCGTAGCGTTGTTCTTCCGCGCCCTGCTGCTGCGCATTCGCGGAACGCGCCAGGCCGGTCAGGCGGTATGAGTACACACCATCGTCATCCAGCGCATCGCTGAAGTCAAAACCGGTCTGGAACAGGCTGTCAGTGCCCATCTTGAACTGAATTTCTTTTAACGGCTCTGTGGTCGGGCGTTTGCTGACCATGTTCAACAAGCCGCCAGGGTTACTCTTTCCGTAAAGAACGGAAACCGGACCGCGCATCACTTCAGCGCGTTCCAGCATATACGGGTCGATTACCGCATCGTTGTAGAAGTTCCCCTGCATCTTCAGGCCATTCAGATAGTTATTCTGACTTTGGCCGTCGGCGGCAAATCCGCGAATAATCAGGTAGTCATAGGTGTTAGACGCGCCGCGGGTACCTACGGCTACACCAGGCGTATAGCTGAGCGCCTCTTTAACTGATTTCGGCTGATGCAACGCCATCTCTTCGGCGGTGACAACTGAAATAGACTGAGGAACTTTTTGAATCGGGGTGTCGGTTTTGGTCGCCGTAGCAGACTGTCGTGCGGCGATGGTTGCCGCTGGCCCCCATGCGCTTTCTTGTGCGGCAGGTGCAGCAGTTACGGTGATGGTTTCTTCTTTCGGGTCAACCGCCGCCTGTGCATAGACAGACATGCCGCTAACCGCTGTGGCTACCACTACTGCGATTTTACGCAGCGATGAACTTGGCTGAGCAGTTTTAAGACGCGCCATTGGTATTTCTCTGATGAAAGTGAATGATAACGTAAACGAGAATTATTATTATAACGGCAGCATAATATTCGAAACTCTGGCGAGATAGCAAGCAATACGCGTCCCTACTAAAACTGAGGGGTTAAGAAATAACCAGATGAAAAGAAAGGGTTAATAAATTAGGCTGGAATGTTATTCGGCCCTGAGAATGGACCAAAGAAGAAAAACCCGCCGAAGCGGGTTTTGAGCAATATCAGTTACTGCCGAACATATCCTTTATCCAGCCAGCGACACCGTCGCTATCTTTCTTCTCCTGCTGAGCCGGTTGTTGCTGCTGCTGTTGAGGCTGCTGCTGCGGCGTTGACTGATCGAACGGATTCCCGGTCGGCTGTTGCATCATTTCACCCTGCTGACACAGCGAATCAGGATCGGTAGTCCATACCGGAAGCGTACGCATCCCCCCGCTACAAACGAAGTTACCGTCGTAGTCCACGCCCATATCCACCACATCTTCCGGCGGCGTCAGCACCAGCGGTGTTGGCGTCTGGTTAGCCAGATAACGCTGATAAATCGACATCGCACCGCTGGCACCGTACAGCTTGGTTGGCTGGTTGTTATCACGGCCCACCCAGGTGATGGTTACCTGGCTGCCGTCGATCCCGGCAAACCAGGTATCCACGTTGTTGTTAGTGGTCCCGGTTTTCCCTGCCAGATGAAGCCCAGGATATTTCGCGCCAAGCTGACGCCCCGTACCACGCTGAACCACCTGTTGCATGGTCCACAGCGTCATATACGCCGCCTGCGCCGGAACGGCACGCTCGGCCTGCGGGAAGCTCTGATACAGCACCGTACCATCTTCGGCAATCACCGAACGCAGCGCCGACAGCGGCGCGCGGTTCCCGCCGCTGGCGATAGTCTGGAACGCCTGCGCCACTTCGATCGGCGTCAGATTCAACGCCCCCAGCAGCATGGCCGGAACCGGGTTAAGCTGATCTTTCGGCGCGCCCAGCTTCAGCCAGGTATCGGTGACGGCAGGCAGGCCCAGCGCCATCCCCAGATTTACCGTTGGCACGTTCATTGAGCGCGTTAACGCATCCACCAGCATCACTTTTCCGCTTTCGCTATAGCGACGGTCATCGTTCTGCGGCGACCACACCTGGCCGTTAGGCTGGCGCAGCGCAATCGGGGCATCGGCAATCCAGGTATTCAGACGATACAGCTTCGGCTGGCTGAGCGCGGTCAGATAGGTCGCTGGTTTAGCCAAAGAACCAATCGAACGACGCGCCTGCATCGCACGGTTATAACCAGCGAACTGCGGTTCTGCCCCACCGACCATGGCACGCACTTCGCCGCTAAAGCGGTCAACCACCACAATCGCGGTTTCCAGATCGCTCAGCTTACGTTGTTTCTTCAGCACCGGAATACCTTCCACCGCCGCTTTTTCTGCAGCGTCCTGCGCCACGGAATCAAAGGTGGTGAAAATCTTCACGCCGGAGAGGTCTTTAACTTTATCGCCCAGCTTCGCCTGTAGCTCCTGGCGCACCATCTGCATAAAGGCGGGCTGCGGTGAGATCACCCCACCACGCGGCTGTACGCCTAACGGACGCGCGCTCAGCATGTCATACAGATCTTGGTCGATAATCTGCTGCTGTTGTAGTAAACGCAGCACCAGGTTACGACGCTCCAGTGCCAGCTTCGGGTTACGCCACGGGTTATAGATTGACGCCCCTTTAACCATCCCTACCAGCAGCGCCTGCTGGTCGAGGCTCAGCTCTTCCACCGGACGGCCAAAGTAGTAGAGGCTCGCCAGCGGGAAGCCGCGGATCTCATTGTCACCGCTTTGACCGAGATAGACTTCGTTCATGTACAGCTCAAGAATGCGGTCTTTGCTGTAACGCGCATCCATGATCAGCGCCATATAGGCTTCGTTGGCCTTACGCCAGTAGGAACGTTCGCTGGACAGGAACAGGTTTTTCACCAGTTGCTGGGTCAGCGTACTGGCCCCTTGTACCGTGCGCCCCGCCGTCAGGTTCGCCAGCACCGCGCGGCCAATGGAATAGAGGCTGATACCGTCATGCTCATAGAAGTGACGATCTTCGGTCGCCAGCAGCGTGTCCACCAGCAGATCCGGGAATCCACTGCGCGGGACAAACAGGCGCTGCTCACCGTTAGGCGAAGAGAGCATGGTAATCAGCCGCGGATCGAGACGGAAGAAACCGAACTGGCGGTTGTTATCCATATTCTCGATGGTATCCAGATGGTCGCCATCAAAGGTCAGACGCGCGCGCACCTGCCCTTCTTTACTGTCCGGAAAATCAAACGGACGACGGATCATCTCGATGCTTTTCGCCTGCACGGTGAATTCGCCAGGGCGCGTCATCTTCGTCACCTGACGATACTGCGTAGCCTCCAGCAGTTTCACCATCTCGTTCTTGCCGATCGGCATTTCTGGCTCAAGGTTAACCATACGGCCATATACTGCCGCAGGAAGCTGCCAGACTTTACCATCTATACGGCTGCGGATTTTTTGGTCCAGATAAACGCCGTAAATGGCGATCAGCACCAAAAAAACAATCGACAGTTTTACCAGCAGCCAGAACCAGCCGCGTTTACCACGAGGCTTACGCCCTTTGCCTTTACCCTTACGCGGCATCGGTTCTTCATCCTCATAGTCATCATCATCATAATCGTCGTCATACTCTTCATCTCTGAGTTGACGACGGCTCACCTTTTGTTTCACCGGACGCGAGGGTTTCCCTTTACGTCCAATTGGCTCGCGGTCATTCCCGGCCATGCTTTTTCTCCGCAACATTCAGGCGCAAGGGCCCGATTCTCTGTTCTTCCGTCAGTTAACAGAAGAAGAAATCTCTCAATTTACTGCCGTGTTTATACCGGATGACGGCTTCGCTTTATCCGGGCTACAGTTTCATTACGAATACTTCTTTGTTCGCCGCGTTGGCGCGGTATTAGCTGGATCATCCGGCCAGACATGTTTGGGATAGCGCCCTTTCATCTCTTTTTGCACCTCACGGTACGATCCCTGCCAGAACGCGCTCAAATCACTCGTTACCTGCAGCGGTCGTTGGGCCGGAGACAGCAGTTCCAGCACCAGCGGCACGCGCCCCTCGGCGATGGTTGGGGTCTTCGCTTCACCAAACATTTCCTGCATCCGAACCGCCAATACCGGAGGGTTATCCTCATGATAGCGAATGGCAATCCGGCTTCCCGTCGGCACAGTGTAATGCGCTGGCAGTTCACTATCCAGACGTTGCAGCATTGACCAATCCAGCAAACCGCGCAACGCCTGACCCACATTTAGCGCTTTTAACGCGCGTAACGAGTGCACACCGCTCATGTGCGGCAGCAGCCAGCTCTCCAGCGTCGCCAGCAGAGAATCCTCATCTACCGCGGGCCAGTTATACTCTGGCAACCAGTTTGCCGCACATTGCAGACGCAGGCGAAACTGCTCGGCTTCCGGCGTCCAGTTGAGCACACTTAGCCCTTTATCGCGAATGCCGTTCAACATCGCCAGGTGCAACTCCTCTTCCGAGGGTTTGGCCAGCGCCTGTACTTTTACCGTTAGCTGGCCAATGCGCGACCGACGCAATGCTTTTAACGTTCCCTGAGTTTCATCCCATTCGATGGTGTCAGACTGTTGTAACAGTTCAGGGCATGCCTGTATCAGCGCTTCGATATCCAGCGGCAGAGCCAGCAGAATACGCGCATCCGGCGAAGCGCTGCCCTGCAGTAACAGCGGCGCAATCAGCCATTCATGGCGTCCGGAGGCGTCATCGGCATCCAGCATTGCCCCCATGCCATTCGCCAGTTGATAGCGCCCTTCCTGCCCGCGCCGACGCACGATCCGATCGGCAAACGCCTGCGCCAGTAATGAGGGGAGCAGCGCGCTGTCCGGCTGTCCGCTGCGAACGTTAAGCCGTTTCAGTAATTGTTGGCTGCGCTGCTGCCAGGCGGGCTGATTTCGTGAAAACGCTACAGCCAGATCGGTACTGCTACCGCGCGGCGGCTCTTCCAGAATCGCAGCCAGTTTTGCCGCCGTTGCCGCTTCATTGTCATTGTTGGCGCTAACCAGCATAGCCGCTAAACGGGGGTCGTTACCCAACGTCGCCATTTTCTGCCCCCTGGCGCTGAGCCTGTCACCCTCAAGCGCCCCCAGCATCTGCAGCAGCCATTTTGCCGCTTGCAGGTTGATGGCGGGCGGGGTATCCAGCCAGTTCAGTTGCTCAGGGTCGGTGCATCCCCATTGCAGTAACTCCATCAGCAGTCCGGACAGGTCGCTCTGTAAAATCTCCGGTTCTCCCTGTGCCGCCGCTCTTTCCGCCTGCTCTTTGGCAAGCAAATGGAGGCAGATACCGGGTTCCAGACGGCCCGCGCGTCCCGCTCGCTGGGTCATCGAGGCCTGGCTTATGCGTTGGGTAATCAGTCGCGTTAAACCGGTACGCGCATCATATCGCGCCACGCGCTCCTGGGCGCTGTCCACCACTAATCGGATGCCTTCGATAGTTAAGCTGGTTTCGGCAATATTGGTCGCCAGCACCACTTTGCGCTTGCCTTGCGGCGCGGGCAAAATCGCCTGACGCTGTTCGGCAAGCGTCAGCGCGCCGTACAGTGGGCACAACAACACATCGCTGCCCACACGCGTTGCCAGTTGCTCCTGCACGCGCTGGATTTCCCCTACACCCGGTAAAAACAGCAGCAGCGACCCGCTTTCATGGCGCAGGAGTTCTGCCGTCGCTATCGCTACCGCTTCAGCAAAACGCAGATGCGCCGCCAACGGCTGATATCGTCGCTCAACGGGAAATGCGCGGCCTTCAGAAACGATCATCGGCGCATCGGGCAACATCTGCTGCAAACGCCCGTTGTCCAAAGTGGCAGACATGATCAACAGTTTCAGATCGTCACGCAGCCCTTGCTGCACATCCAGCAACAGCGCCAGCGCCAGGTCGGCCTGCAAACTCCGCTCGTGAAATTCGTCGAGGATGACCAGCCCAACGCCCGTCAATTCGGGGTCGCGCTGGATCATGCGCGTCAGAACCCCCTCCGTCACCACCTCAAGGCGGGTCTGCGGCCCTACGCAGCTTTGCGCACGCATGCGATACCCCACGGTCTCGCCAGGCTTTTCATTCAGCAATTCCGCCAACCGCTGCGCCACATTGCGTGCTGCCAGACGCCGCGGCTCCAGCAAAATAATCCGTCCCTTGATACCGCGATGTTCAAGGAGTCGCAACGGCAGCCAGGTTGATTTCCCGGCACCGGTCGGCGCCGTCAGCAGAACCTGCGACGAGGCATCAAGGGCGGTAAGTAGTTCAGGCACTACGGCGGCAACGGGCAACGACGTCACAAATGACTCCAGAGGGTTAACATTCTTCGCGCTGCATTGTAGCATCGCGTTAATTCATAACCGAGTATCCATCATGTCTGAGCCAAAAAGGCTGTTCTTTGCGATTGAATTGCCTGGCGAGGTTCGGGAGCAGTTAATCCACTGGCGGGCCGCGCAGTTCCCCCCTGAAGCGGGTCGTCCCGTCGCCGCCGATAATCTGCATCTGACGCTCGCCTTTTTGGGCGACGTCAGCGCTGAGAAGCAGCATGCGTTAACGCAGCTTGCAGGGCGTATTCGCCAGCCGGGTTTTACGCTCAAACTCGACGATGCCGGGCAATGGCTGCGCTCGCGAGTCGTGTGGTTGGGAATGCGTCAGCCGCCGCGCGGGCTGCTGCAGTTGGCGAACATGTTGCGGGCACAAGCCGCACGCAGTGGGTGCCACCAGAGCCCGCAGCCTTTTCACCCGCATATCACGCTGCTGCGTGACGCCGGTCACGCGGTATCTATCCCTCCGCCAGGGTTTGGCTGGTCGTTTCCGGTAACGGAGTT
The DNA here is from genome assembly GCF_030336655.1 of Citrobacter sp. Cb041. Classification (NCBI taxonomy): domain Bacteria; kingdom Pseudomonadati; phylum Pseudomonadota; class Gammaproteobacteria; order Enterobacterales; family Enterobacteriaceae; genus Citrobacter; species Citrobacter sp. Cb041. The sequence continues at coordinate 62,673 of NZ_JAOWDD010000038.1, forward strand.
TGGGCTTTATTCCTCCTCATTCATGCGAGGACGCACGCGTTACACGCAGTTGCAACGCTGGACGCTGACTGAATAATCAAAGGAACTGTTCATGCAATTTTCTCCACCTTTACAACCTGCAACGCTCATTCAGCGCTATAAGCGTTTTTTAGCGGATGTGATCACACCGGATGGCACAACGTTAACGCTACACTGCCCCAATACGGGAGCCATGACCGGCTGCGCAACGCCGGGAGATACAGTCTGGTATTCGACATCAGAAAATACTAAACGAAAATATCCACATACCTGGGAATTAACGCAAACCCAATCCGGTGCACTTATTTGTGTTAACACGCTGTGGGCCAATAGATTAACGAAAGAGGCTATTCAGCGTTCGTTAATTTCGGAAGTTTCAGACTACAGCACCTTGAAAAGTGAAGTAAAATACGGCGCCGAAGGGAGCCGCATCGACTTTTTGTTACAGGCGGATTCCCGACCTGACTGCTATATTGAAGTGAAATCAGTCACGTTGGCGGAAAAAGATCAGGGTTATTTTCCCGATGCCATCACTGAACGAGGTCAGAAACATCTTCGGGAATTGATGAGCGTAGCGGCCGAAGGCAAGCGCGCGGTGATATTTTTCGCGGTGTTGCATTCAGCCATTACACGGTTTTCACCCGCGCGCCATATCGATGCAAAATATGCGCAATTATTAGTTGAAGCACAGCTTAAGGGGGTAGAAATTCTGGTTTATAAAGCGGAACTTTCTGCCCATGGTATGACTCTTAAAGAGCCGTTGCCCATTACCTTGTAATGGTGTAAACATTCGGTTAATTAGTATTCTGGGCGCGTGGGCAAATACGCTTTTCCTCACAGGGTTGTCAAGTGTTACGTTTAGATAATTGCTATCCGGAAAAGCATCTGCTATTTATAGCGACCTGATTTTTCCCCCGAACATGGGGATCGATAGTGCGTGTTAAGGAGAAGCAACATGCAAGAAGGGCAAAACCGTAAAACATCGTCCCTGAGTATTCTCGCCATCGCTGGGGTGGAGCCGTACCAGGAGAAACCGGGCGAAGAGTATATGAACGAAGCCCAGCTGTCGCACTTCAGGCGTATTCTTGAGGCATGGCGTAATCAACTTAGGGATGAAGTTGATCGCACCGTATCTCATATGCAAGACGAAGCGGCTAACTTCCCTGATCCGGTGGACCGCGCCGCACAGGAAGAAGAATTCAGCCTTGAGCTGCGTAACCGTGATCGTGAGCGCAAACTGATCAAAAAGATCGAGAAGACGCTGAAGAAAGTAGAAGACGAAGATTTCGGCTACTGCGAATCATGCGGCGTAGAAATTGGTATTCGCCGTCTGGAAGCGCGTCCGACAGCCGATCTGTGCATCGACTGTAAAACGCTGGCAGAAATCCGCGAAAAACAAATGGCAGGTTAATTCCGGTCATTTTTACCACGTTTACTTCAGGCGGGAGCTTCTCCCGCCTTATTATTTGTTAGCCCGCAAAATGAGCGATTCACATTATATTGGCCGCTTCGCCCCTTCCCCCTCTGGCGAACTCCATTTTGGTTCACTGATTGCCGCCCTCGGGAGTTACCTGCAGGCCCGTGCTCGTCGCGGAATCTGGCGGGTACGCATTGAAGATATTGACCCCCCTCGTGAAGTTCCCGGTGCTGCAGACACGATTCTGCGTCAGCTGGAACATTACGGGCTGCACTGGGATGGCGATATTTTATGGCAATCCCAGCGTCATGACGCCTACCGCGAGGCGCTGGCCTGGCTGCATCAGCAGGATCTGAGCTATTACTGCACCTGTACGCGCGCGCGTATTCAAAGCGTCGGCGGTATTTACGACGGTCATTGCCGTGAGCTACGCCACGGGCCTGAACAGGCGGCGGTCCGCATTAAGCAACGCCATCCGGTGATGCAGTTTACGGACCAACTGCGCGGTGTGATTCAGGCTGATCCGCGGCTTGCAAGGGAAGATTTTATTATTCACCGTCGCGACGGGCTGTTTGCCTATAACCTCGCGGTGGTGGTGGACGACCACTTCCAGGGCGTGACGGAAATTGTGCGCGGTGCCGATCTTATCGAACCGACGGTACGGCAAATTTCGTTGTATCAACAGTTCGGCTGGCAAGCGCCGGACTATATTCATCTGCCGCTGGCGCTCAACGAACAAGGCGCTAAACTTTCAAAACAAAATCATGCACCTGCACTGCCGCAAGGCGATCCACGCCCGGTGATTGTTGCTGCGCTGCGCTTTCTCGGCCAGCACTCCGATATCCCGTGGCAGGAGATGCGCGTGGATCAGATTCTCACGTTTGCCATTGAAAACTGGAGTCTGACAGCGGTGTCAGAATCGGCGATCGTAAATCCGCCATTCTCAAATGCATCATGCTGAGCTATGATTAGCCGCTATTTTTACACAGCAACACTTGTTCTGATTGAAGTTTGACACTACCGAGGTGCACTATTTTTACCCGAGTCGCTAATTTTTGCCGCAAGGTGCTAAGCCGCGAGGAGCGCGAGGCCGAGCTCGCCGTTGCCCGTCCACACATGACGGTAATCCCGCGTGAGCAGCACTCTATCTCCCGCAAAGATATCAGTGAAAATGCCCTGAAGGTAATGTACAGGCTCAATAAGGCCGGATACGAGGCATGGCTGGTTGGCGGAGGCGTACGCGATCTTTTGCTGGGCAAAAAGCCGAAAGATTTTGATGTCACGACTAACGCCACGCCAGATCAGGTGCGAAAACTGTTTCGTAACTGTCGTCTGGTTGGTCGCCGTTTCCGTCTGGCCCATGTCATGTTTGGCCCGGAAATTATCGAAGTGGCAACTTTCCGTGGTCATCATGAAGGCAGCGAGTCCGATCGCACAACCTCACAGCGCGGACAAAACGGTATGCTGCTGCGCGACAACATCTTCGGCTCCATCGAAGAAGATGCCCAGCGTCGCGACTTCACAATTAACAGCCTGTATTACAGCGTGGCCGATTTCACCGTGCGTGATTACGTTGGTGGCATGCAGGATCTCGAAGAGGGCATCGTTCGCCTGATCGGTAATCCGGAAACGCGCTACCGCGAAGACCCTGTACGTATGCTGCGGGCCGTGCGCTTTGCCGCCAAGCTCGACATGCGTATCAGCCCGGAAACCGCTGAGCCAATCCCGCGTCTGGCAACACTGCTTAACGATATTCCCCCCGCACGCCTGTTTGAAGAAGCACTCAAACTGTTACAGGCGGGCTATGGGTATGAAACCTATAAAAAACTGCGTGAGTACAGCCTGTTCCAGCCGCTGTTCCCCACCATTACGCGCTATTTCACCGAAGACGGTGACAGCCCAATGGAACGCATCATCGCTCAGGTGCTGAAGAATACCGATAACCGCATCCACAATGATATGCGCGTTAACCCGGCGTTCTTGTTCGCCGCCATGTTCTGGTATCCGTTACTGGAAGCTGCGCAGAAAATTGCCCAGGAAAGCGGTCTGGCTTACTACGATGCCTTCGCACTGGCGATGAACGACGTACTGGATGAAGCCTGCCGCTCGCTGGCGATCCCGAAACGTCTGACCTCGCTGACCCGTGATATCTGGCAGTTGCAGCTACGCATGTCTCGTCGCCAGGGCAAACGCGCCTGGAAGCTGATGGAGCATCCGAAGTTCCGCGCCGCTTACGATCTGCTGGCCCTGCGTGCCGAAGTGGAAAACAACGCTGAGCTGCAGCGTCTGGCGCAGTGGTGGGGAGAATTCCAGGTTTCAGCACCGCCGGAACAAAAAGGCATGCTCAACGAACTCGACGAAGAACCGGAGCGCCGTCGTCATCGTCGCCCGCGTAAACGCGCCCCGCGCCGTGAAGGTTCCGCGTGACCATCGCCTATATCGCTCTCGGCAGTAATCTGGCCTCTCCTCTGGAGCAGGTTAATGCTGCCGTAAAAGCGATTGGCGACATTCCCGACAGCCGTATCGTCGCTGTTTCCTCCTTTTACCGCACACCGCCATTAGGCCCACAGGATCAGCCAGATTACCTGAACGCTGCCGTGGCGCTGGAAACCACTCTCGCTCCCGAAGAATTGCTTAATCATACCCAACGCATTGAGCTGCAACAGGGACGCGTACGTAAAGCCGAACGCTGGGGGCCGCGCACTCTGGACCTCGATATTATGCTGTTTGGCGATGAAGTGATTAACACCGAACGTCTGACCGTGCCGCACTACGACATGAAAAACCGTGGTTTTATGCTGTGGCCGCTCGCTGAAATCGCACCTGATCTTATCTTCCCGGAGGGTATCAGCCTGCATCAGCACCTCACCCATCTTGGTGCCGCAAAACCTGCACACTGGTAAAGTATCCTCTCCCCTTCAGCGTTTACTACTTTAGTGCCAAACGGTTGCTTAAAACAATTGCCCCCCTGAATGTGACTGTTAGAATGCCGATAAATATGACTTTCATCATCAGGAAATGTTATGAAACCCACCACCATTTCACTGCTGCAGAAATGCAAGCAAGAGAAAAAACGCTTCGCGACCATTACAGCCTACGACTACAGCTTCGCTAAGTTATTTGCCGACGAAGGCATCAAAGTGATGCTGGTTGGCGACTCGCTGGGCATGACGATTCAGGGGCATGACTCCACCCTACCGGTCACCGTTGAAGATATTGCTTACCACACTCGTGCCGTACGTCGTGGCGCTCCCAACTGTCTGCTGCTCTCCGACCTGCCATTTATGGCTTACGCCACGCCGGAACAAGCATTTGAAAACGCCGCGGTGGTGATGCGGGCGGGCGCTAATATGGTCAAAATTGAAGGCGGCGCCTGGCTGGTGGATACGGTAAAAATGCTCACCGAACGCGCCGTACCGGTTTGCGGTCATCTGGGATTAACACCGCAGTCGGTGAATATTTTCGGCGGCTATAAAATTCAGGGCCGCGGCGACGCCGGGCAGGTATTGCTGGATGACGCGCTGGCCTTAGAAGCCGCTGGCGCTCAGTTGCTGGTGCTGGAGTGCGTGCCGGTTGAGCTGGCGAAGCGCGTCACCGAAGCGCTGTCGATTCCGGTTATCGGCATCGGCGCAGGTAACGTCACCGATGGACAAATCCTCGTCATGCACGATGCCTTTGGTATTACCGGTGGACACATCCCGAAATTTGCGAAGAATTTCCTCAATGAAGCAGGCGACATGCGCGCCGCAGTGCGGCAGTATATGGCTGAAGTGGAGTCCGGCGTTTATCCGGGCGAAGAACACAGTTTCCACTAATTTTTCAGGCCATATATCGGCCTGAAAAGCGTAGCGCCATCAGGCGGTTCGCTGCATGTTGCCGGATGGCGGCGTAAACGCCTTATCCGGCCTACGGTTCCTCAGGCAACTCAAGGAGTCTTGTCGTGTTAATCATTGAAACCCTGCCGCTGCTGCGCCAGCATATTCGTCGTCTGCGTCAGGAAGGCAAACGCGTCGCTCTGGTTCCCACCATGGGCAACCTGCACGACGGCCATATGAAGCTGGTCGATGAGGCAAAAGCGCGGGCTGATGTGGTGATCGTCAGCATTTTCGTCAACCCGATGCAGTTTGACCGACCGGACGATCTGGTGCGTTATCCACGCACGCTGCAGGAAGATTGTGAAAAGCTGAACAAGCGTAAAGTCGATTATGTTTTTGCGCCAGCCGTTGAGGAAATCTACCCGCAGGGGCTGGAAGGCCAGACGTTCGTTGAAGTTCCCGGTCTCTCCACCATGCTGGAAGGCGCCAGCCGTCCAGGCCACTTCCGTGGCGTTTCCACTATCGTCAGCAAGCTGTTCAACCTGATCCAGCCAGATATCGCCTGCTTTGGCGAGAAAGATTTCCAGCAGCTCGCACTGATCCGCAAAATGGTGGCGGATCTGGGTTATGACATTGAGATCGTTGGCGTGCCGATTATTCGCGCCAAAGACGGTCTGGCGCTTAGCTCACGTAACGGCTATCTGACCGCAGAGCAGCGAAAAATTGCGCCGGGTCTGCACAAAGTGATGAACGGCATCGCTGAAAAGCTGCTTGCCGGCCATCGTGACCAGGAAGAGATTATTGCCATTGCCGAGCAGGAACTGAATGAAAAAGGCTTCCGTGCCGACGATATTCAGATTCGTGATGCCGACACGCTGCTGGAGCTGACGGAAACCAGTAAACGCGCGGTGATTCTGGCCGCCGCCTGGCTGGGTCAGGCACGTCTGATCGATAATCAAAGCGTTACATTAGCCCAGTAGACAGGGGTTAAAAATCAGGCAATACTGCCTGAGAATTTCTCAAAGCAGGCCAGTAGTGCCTGCTTAGCCAAGGTAAACGACAGGGTATAGAAGTTATGATTCGCACCATGCTGCAAGGCAAGCTCCACCGCGTAAAAGTCACGCAGGCGGACCTGCACTACGAAGGCTCCTGCGCCATCGACCAGGATTTCCTCGATGCCTCTGGTATTCTGGAAAACGAAGCTATTGATATCTGGAACGTGACCAACGGTAAACGTTTCTCAACCTACGCGATTGCGGCTGAACGCGGCTCCAGAATCATCTCGGTGAACGGCGCAGCGGCACACTGTGCTGAAGTCGGCGACATTGTGATTATCGCCAGCTTCGTCACCATGTCTGATGAAGAAGCCCGCACCTGGCGTCCGAAAGTGGCCTATTTTGAAGGCGACAACGAAATGAAGCGCACCGCGAAAGCCATTCCGGTACAGGTTGCCTGACAGCCCTTACCCCTGCGGCTGATTACTTATCAGCCGCGACATCGTCTCCAGCGAATCCGTTCTTAAAATATAAAGTCTTTTCAATAAGAACGGATTATCCCCCGGTTTAACCTTCCCTCTCACCGTGGTGACCGCCATGTGGAATCCCGCGTCGCCTGCCGCTTTTACTGCCGTGGCGTTATAGCCGCCAAACGGGTACGAAAGATAAAGAACGTGAGGGTTAAACTGAGACAACGCCCGACGCGAACGGGCGAAATCAAACAGAATATTGTGATAGCTGCGACTCAGCAGGATTGGCCGGTGATTCGCATCAACCCGATGTAAAAAATGGGTATGCGACTGGAAGTCAAACACGTCCCTGATCTCATTCAGTTCCGCGATGCTCATAAACTGCAGTGATTTCGGATCCCACTTCTGCGGGTGGCGCTTGATACGTGAGGAGATAATAAACGCCGTTGCCTTCATGCCGTGCAGCTTCAGAATCGGGTAAGCATAACGACTCACCGACTTCAGACCATCATCAAAAGTCAGCACCACCGCCCGCGCCGGGAGATTCATATTGTTGCGAACATAGCCTTCCAGTTGGTACATCGTCAACGTGGTGTAGCCGCGGTCCTGTAGCCAGGCCATCTGGTTGCTGAAGGCGCGTACGGAGGTTGTCGTAGAGGTGTGGCGAAAACGGGTATTCTCTTCATCGCGCAGAATATGGTGATAGGTTAACACCGGGATACCGTTGTCTTCCTGCGCATCCAGAGCGCTGATATAGGCCAGTCTGCCGCCAAGACGGATCTGGTACCAGGTTTGGTTGAGACGGTCTTTAAGCTTGCTGATAACCGGATAACGCAGATTATCCGCCAGCACGCCAAACGGGGCGCTACCAACATCCGGAGCGTTATAAACCGGCGTATCTTTCCAGGTGATCAGGCTTTGGTTGCTGAGGGGTTTATTGAGATCGCCCAGACCATCATCGACTTTCTGCCGCCCCTGCACAGGCTCCAGATGCCCCTTATCAATAAACCCGGTACCAAAACCAAAGGTAAATTCGTAATAGTCTGCCGCAATTGGCTCAATGGCGAGGATCTGCCCGGCGCGAATATTTCCTACCGTCACCATCTTGTTGCCAATCTGCGCCCACACGGCGGCTGCTTCGGTGGTTTGCATGTAGCGAGCAGGCAAAGCCGCAGCTATGCTGCCAGAAAACAGGAGCAATAAAACAAGCAGAACGCGCATCACCATATGAGATAACCGAGGCGAGAAACCCCGGCTATTGTAGCAAAAGCGCCATCAATACCAATGATTAATACTCATACAAATCATGCTTCAACACGAAGGGGGGATTTTTCTGTTGTTGATGCCAGAGGCTAGAGACTTCGGGCCCGCCAAGCGCAACGATGCTATCACGAAACGCAGAACTGCTCATCGATTCCCGCGACGAAAGCATTCGCTCAAGCAATGGATAACTGATACCTGAAATCACTTCACACTGGGGATGTTTATGGCTCATTAACGAAGCCACGCGGTAAGGCGCGGCCCCGGCCATATCCGTCAGGAATATCACACCCTCGCCAGAGTCTGTAGCATGCAGGGCATGGCACATCATGCGGCTTAGCATATTCGAGCTAAGCCCACGCCAAAAACTCACCGCCTGGCATTGAACCAACGGGCCGTACTTTTTCTCCAGACGATGCAGCATATCCTGTGCCTTATCATCATGACAGGTAATTACCCAACCTAGCATTGCCTACCTCCTTAGCAGGCAAGTAGTTTATCAGGGTGATAAATCCGTAATGGTGATAAGCATCAAAAGTCTTCCTCTCCCGGGCAAGGAGAGGAAGAAAGACTTAGCTGCGCAGGCCGCGTCCGCGCTGAATCAGGTACCAGCACAGCAAATAAAATGCTGCGATAAACACCACCAACACGCCAAAGGTGGTGACCAGCGGAACATCGTGGATCCCCAGGAAGCCGTAACGGAAACCGCTAATCATGTAGACAATCGGGTTCAGATGGGACAGTCCCTGCCAGAACGGCGGCAGCAGCGTTAACGAATAGAAAACGCCGCCCAGATAGGTCAGCGGAGTCAGCACGAAGGTTGGGATCAGGCTGATATCGTCAAAGGTTTTAGCGAAAACCGCGTTCAACAGACCGGCCAGCGAAAACAGCACCGCCGTTAACACCAGCGTAAGCGCCACAAAGACCCAGGAATGCACCTGGAACGGCACAAAGAACAGCGAAATCGCTGTTACCAGGATCCCTACGCACAGGCCACGCGCCACGCCGCCGCCAACAAAACCGGCGATGATCACGTGCGTCGGTACCGGAGCGACCAGTAGCTCTTCAATGTTGCGCTGAAACTTGGCGCTGAAGAATGACGATGCCACGTTGGCGTACGAGTTGGTAATTACCGCCATCATAATCAGCCCTGGCACGATAAACTGCATGTAGCTAAAACCATGCATTTCGCCGATTCGCGAGCCGATCAGGTTACCAAAGATTATAAAATAGAGCGTCATAGTAATGACGGGAGGAACCAGAGTCTGGACCCAGATACGCATAAAGCGGTGGATCTCTTTCGCCCAGATGCTTTTCAGCGCAACCCAATAAAGCTGCATCATGCGCGATCTCCTTGTTTTTCATGCACCAGAGAAACAAACAGTTCTTCCAGTCGGTTCGCTTTGTTTCGCATACTCAATACCTGAATGCCCTGGGCGCTCAGCTGTGAGAACACGCTGTTGACCCCCTGTTCACGCAGTACTTCCACTTCCAGCGTGGAGGTATCCACCAGCCGGTATTGATAGCCCTCCAGTTTTGGCAGCGGGCTTTTCGGTGCCAGATCGAGAATAAAGGTCTCGGATTTCAGCTTAGAGAGCAGGCTCTTCATCGAGGTGTTTTCCACCAGCTCGCCGTGCTGAATAATGCCGATGTTGCGACACAGCATTTCCGCTTCTTCGAGATAGTGAGTGGTCAGAATAATCGTGGTGCCTTTGTCGTTTAAATCCTTTAAAAAACCCCACATTGAACGACGCAGCTCAATATCGACCCCCGCCGTCGGTTCATCAAGGATGAGTAATTTAGGCTCGTGCATTAGTGCGCGGGCAATCATCAGACGGCGTTTCATCCCGCCGGAGAGCATGCGCGCGCGCTCGTTACGTTTTTCCCATAAATCGAGCTGCTTTAAATATAATTCGCTGCGTTTGACCGCCTCTTTATACTCAACGCCGTAATAACCCGCCTGGTTGACTACGATCTGCTGCACGGTTTCAAACGGGTTAAAATTAAACTCCTGCGGTACCAGACCAAGCTGGCGTTTCGCATTAACGGTATCTTTTTCAAGATCGTATCCGAAGACGCTCACCCGCCCAGAGGTTTTATTCACCAGCGAGCTGATTATCCCGATGGTGGTGGACTTGCCTGCGCCATTCGGTCCCAAAAGCGCATAAAAATCCCCCGCTTCGACTTGCAAATCTATTCCGCGTAACGCCTGAACGCCACCGGGATAGGTTTTTTTAAGTTGTTGAAGTTCCAGAGCAATGGTCATGGTTTTTTACTTACCTTACATTCTAATGCTTGATATTTGGTTTTAATAAATCAGGAGTTAACCTATATTAGCGCAACGCAATTCAATTGGTTACAGCCTCCATGAAAGACATAGATACACTCATCAGCAACAACGCGCTATGGTCAAAGATGCTGGTAGAAGAGGATCCCGGATTTTTTGAAACGCTGACTCACGCACAAAATCCGCGCTTTTTATGGATTGGATGTTCCGACAGTCGCGTTCCCGCAGAACGTTTAACCGGTCTTGAGCCGGGTGAATTATTTGTTCACCGTAATGTGGCCAATCTGGTTATTCACACCGACCTGAACTGTCTCTCAGTGGTTCAGTATGCGGTGGATGTGCTGGAAGTGGAACATATTATTATTTGCGGCCACTATGGATGTGGTGGCGTACAGGCGGCTATTGAAAATAAAGAACAGGGGCTGATTGATAACTGGTTACTGCATATTCGCGATATCTGGTTTAAACACAGTTCACTGCTGGGCGAAATGCCGCAGGAACGTCGCATTGACACCCTGTGCGAACTGAATGTAATGGAGCAGGTCTACAACTTGGGCCATTCAACCATCATGCGTTCAGCCTGGAAGCGCGGTCAAAAAGTTACCATTCACGGCTGGGCTTACGGTATTCATGATGGCCTGCTGCGCGATCTGGACGTCACCGCCACCAGTCGCGAGACACTGGAGCAGCGCTATCGCCAGGGGCTGTCTAACCTCAGCCAGAAACATACCAATCACAAGCAGATACCAACAAGCGGCAGCGACGCTTAAGTCGCTTTTCGGCCTGCGGGGAAGTATCGTGCAGGCCGAATAAGCAAAGCGCCATCAGGCGCTCCCGACATTACTCGTCCAGCAGCACCACTTTGCCAACGTACGGCAAATGGCGATAACGCTGGGCATAGTCAATGCCATAGCCGACAACAAACTCATCTGGGATAGAGAATCCGATAAACTCAACCGGAACATCCACTTCACGACGGGTAGGTTTGTCCAGCAGCGTACAAATAGCCAGGGATTTCGGCTCGCGCAGGCTCAGAATCTCACGCACTTTGGACAACGTGTTACCGGAGTCGATGATGTCTTCGACAATCAGCACGTCCTTGCCACGAATGTCTTCATCCAGGTCTTTCAGGATTTTAACATCGCGCGTGGTGGACATTCCGCTGCCATAGCTGGAAGCAGTCATGAAATCGACTTCGTGGGAGACATGCACTTCACGGCACAGGTCGGCCATAAACATAAATGAGCCGCGTAACAGACCAACCAGCACCATATCGCTGCCGCTGTCCTTGTAACGTTCGTTAATCTGACGTCCCAGTTCAGCAATACGCGCTTTGATCTCCGCTTCCGGGATCATGACTTCAACAGTATGTTTCATATCTCTAACCATATGATTTAAAAACAAATCACTCAATGCTAACTTTTAATAAGCCAGCATCTAAGCGCAAGGCACGCAGTATACCAGCAAAAGCATTCATACGCGGCATCTGTTGATAAAGTTCATAATGTGACGTTTATCACGCGTTTTAGCTCCTATAATTAACTGCTATTAAAGAAATAACACCTGTGATGGTATTTTTTATGGCAAATAACAACGTACGTTCTCAACGGCTTATCGTGACCCTGAGCGCCCTGTTTGCGGCACTTTGTGGACTATATCTCCTGATTGGTGGAGGCTGGCTGGTCGCCATCGGTGGCTCCTGGTATTACCCGATCGCGGGCCTTGCCATGCTCGGTGTGGCTCTCCTGCTGTGGCGCAGTAACCGATCCGCCCTTTGGCTGTATGCCGCCCTGCTTCTCGCCACCATGATTTGGGGCGTCTGGGAAGTCGGCTTTGATTTCTGGGCGCTGACGCCGCGTAGCGACATCCTGGTCTTCTTTGGTATCTGGCTTATCCTGCCTTTCGTCTGGCATCGCCTGATTATCCCTTCCAGTGGCGCAGTAGCGGCGCTGGTGGTGGCCCTGCTGATTAGCGGCGGTATCCTGACCTGGGCTGGCTTCAACGATCCACAAGAGGTTCACGGCACGCTGAGTGCAGATACCTCTCAGGCCGATGCAATTTCAGCGGTTGCCGACGAGGATTGGCCGGCTTACGGTCGCAATCAGGAAGGTCAACGCTACTCACCGTTAAAACAAATTAACGCTGACAACGTTCATCAGTTGAAAGAAGCCTGGGTATTTCGTACCGGGGATTTAAAACAACCCAACGATCCCGGTGAAATCACCAATGAAGTCACGCCAATAAAAGTGGGGGATACTCTTTATCTGTGTACCGCCCACCAGCGGCTGTTCGCCCTGGATGCGGCCAGCGGTAAAGAGAAGTGGCATTTCGATCCCCAACTCAATACCAATACCAGCTTCCAGCACGTAACCTGTCGCGGCGTTTCTTATCATGAAGCCAAACCGGATACGGCTTCTGCAGAGGTGATGGCCGACTGTCCGCGCCGCATCCTTTTGCCGGTCAATGATGGTCGACTGTTTGCCTTGAATGCCGAGACCGGCAAGCTGTGCGAAACCTTCGCCAATAAAGGTATTTTGAATCTGCAGACCAATATGCCGGATACCTCACCGGGCCTGTACGAACCGACGTCTCCCCCGATAATCACCGATAAAACTATCGTTATTGCCGGGTCGGTAACCGATAACTACTCAACCCGCGAAACATCCGGGGTGATACGTGGTTTTGACGTCAATAACGGCAAGCTTCTATGGGCGTTTGATCCCGGTGCCAAGGATCCTAATTTCATCCCGTCAGATGAACATACCTTCACCTTTAACTCACCCAACTCCTGGGCGCCTGCGGCCTACGACGCGAAGCTGGATCTGGTGTATCTGCCCATGGGCGTTACCACGCCGGATATCTGGGGCGGTAACCGCACACCGGAACAGGAACGTTACGCCAGCGCCATTCTGGCGTTAAATGCCACGACCGGGAAATTGGCCTGGAGCTATCAGACCGTTCACCACGATCTGTGGGATATGGACTTACCGGCGCAGCCAACCCTGGCGGATATCAACGTCAATGGAGAGAAAATTCCGGTCATTTATGCCCCGGCAAAAACCGGTAATATCTTTGTGCTCGACCGCCGTAATGGTGAACTGGTGGTGCCTGCCCCGGAAAAACCGGTGCCGCAAGGTGCAGCCAAAGGTGATTATGTCAGCAAAACCCAGCCGTTCTCCGATCTCAGTTTCCGTCCGCAAAAAGATCTCAGTGGTGCGGATATGTGGGGCGCAACCATGTTTGACCAGTTGGTGTGCCGCGTAATGTTCCACCAGCTACGCTATGAAGGCATTTTTACCCCGCCTTCAGAGCAAGGCACTCTGGTATTCCCGGGTAACCTCGGCATGTTCGAATGGGGCGGTATTTCCGTTGATCCCAACCGTCAGGTAGCCATTGCCAACCCGATGGCGCTGCCGTTCGTTTCTAAGCTGATCCCACGCGGTCCCGGCAACCCGATGGAGCCGCCGAAAGATGCCAAAGGTACTGGCACGGAGTCCGGTATTCAGCCGCAGTACGGCGTACCGTTCGGCGTAACGCTTAATCCATTCCTTTCACCATTTGGCCTGCCGTGTAAACAGCCAGCATGGGGCTACATTTCCGCCGTAGATCTGAAAACCAATCAAGTGGTGTGGAAAAAACGCATTGGTACGCCACAGGACAGCATGCCATTCCCAATGCCGGTTCCGGTGCCGTTCAATATGGGGATGCCGATGCTGGGTGGACCTATCTCCACCGCGGGTAACGTGCTGTTTATAGCTGCGACTGCCGATAACTATCTGCGCGCATACAACATGAGCAACGGTGAAAAACTGTGGCAGGGTCGGCTTCCGGCAGGCGGCCAGGCAACGCCGATGACGTATGAAGTTAACGGTAAGCAGTATGTGGTGATATCCGCCGGGGGCCACGGCTCATTTGGCACTAAGATGGGCGATTATATCGTGGCATACGCGTTGCCGGACGACGCGAAGTAAAATGGACAACGCCCGCTAATCAGCGGGCGTTTTTTTATTCAAACTTCAGTGACAGTAACGACGCTTTTGCGGCTTCCTGATACTGAGCCACCAGATCTTTGGTCATATTGAAGGAGACCTGCACCGCTTTCTCGTTTTGCGAGGTAATCAGCAGCATATTGAGAATTTCAGTATCCGGCGCTTGAGAACGGAAAGTAATCAGCCACGCTTTATGTCCATCAACCGTGACAGGTTCCGCCTGCGGCTTGAAATTGGTAAGCATCTTCAGCGTCGCATCCTTTGCCATATCCAACTGAGCGGCAGGCAACGCGTTGCGCCCGGCGGTAATACCTAGAGACGCTTTACCGCGTTCGTCACCGTAAATCACCTGAGGACGGTTTTCAGAAGGATATTTGATTTTTGCCATTTCGTCCGGCATTGGCGTGAGCGTCTGCGGAATTTCGAGACTTAAATTCAGTTTTGAAATCTGTTGGCGTTCCATCTTCATCGCAGCCTGTGCCGAAACCGCCAGAAGCATAATAAAAGATGCCGTCAGTACTTTACGCAAAAGGGTCATGAATACCTCGTGATGAGTGATTAACCTCATCAGTATATGAATGCTTTTACTCGACGATAGAGTAATAATCCGTTTTTGGAATAAACATTTAGCGGATAGCGCCACCGCTATCCGCCGCTGTTTATACGGTAAAACCGAGCATCATCCCGGTGTCTTCATGCTCTAACAAATGGCAGTGCGCCATATAGGCATGTTCCTTTGGCGCGTCGTGGTCAAATTTCACCAGCACCTCGCTCACGCCGCCCTCTACCCGCACCGTATCTTTCCATCCCGCGCGGTGCGCAGCAGGTGCTTTGCCATTTTCAGACAGAATACGGAACTGCGTGCCGTGAATGTGGAACGGATGCAGCATCATGTCGCCCTGACCGGAAATCACCCAGCGTTCGTGTTGACCTTTCGCCGCGGCAAACATCGGTTTATTCATATCAAACGCCTGACCATTAATCCGGTTGGCATTATGGAAATCGAATGTTCCATGCTTCATGTTGCCCATGTCGCCATGCTGCATAATCCCCATCTCACCGTGGTTCATATTGCCATGCTTCATGCTCCCGTGGCCCATATTGTCATTATTCATATGGCCCATCATCTTGCCATGATCCATACCCGCCATAGCCTGAGCGCCGTACTTCTTCATCAACATTTGCATGCCCATCATGTCGAGCATTGGGTCCATCGATAATTGCAGTTTGCGCACCGTCAGTCCCTCAAGCGATGGCAGCGCCGGCATGGATGTCAGCGTATCCGGCAACGTGCCGGAAGCGGTAATCAGCAGCGGCTGAACGCGCATCACCGGATGCGGCTTATCAAATGGCGCAATCGCCATGCCCATCTGACCCACAGGCAGAGTGACCAGATCAAACGCTTTACCGTCGCTCACATCCACCAGCACTTCAAAGCGTTCGCCCATCAGCATAGGAAGTTCGGTTACTTTTACTGGCTCCGCCAACAGTCCGCCGTCGCTGGCAATAACGTACAAAGGACGATTGTCGCTGGCCGCGATATTCAGTGAGCGTGCGTTACAACCATTTAGCAGACGCAGGCGTAGCCAACCGCGCGGTGCAGCATGCTGAGGATAAATCGCCCCATTGGTTAGCAGCGTATCGCCAAACCAGCCGACGGCAGCGGTCATGATGTCCAGTTGATAGTTAACCTGACCATCAGCAGAGAACTGTTTATCCTGAATAATCACCGGCACATCATCAATGCCCCACTGCTTAGGCAGCAGCAGCTTGCGAATCTCTTCATCTTCAATCAGCACCAGTCCGGCCAGGCCCATCGCCACCTGATGACCGGTCTTCCCATGCTGATGCGGGTGGAACCAGCAGGTTGCCGCGCGCTGATCCGGTGTGAAGGTCACAGAACGTTTCCCACCCGCCGGAATAATACCCTGCGGGCCACCGTCGACTTCACCGGGGATTTCCAGCCCGTGCCAGTGCAACGTCGTCTCTTCGGCAAGCTGGTTATGGATATCCACCGTCACCGATTGCCCTTTGCTCAGCTTGACTGCCGGCCCGAGCAAACTGCCGTTATATCCCCAGGTCGTGGCTGTTTTACCGGCAAAACTCGACTGTCCGGCTTGCACGATCAGCTGCATACGGTTAGAGGCATCTGCGGTTAACAGGTCTGGAATGGGTAATGCGGGACGGTCTGCAGCAAATACGCTCCGGCTCCACAGAGGTAACGCTGACGCGACGCCCAGCGCCACGGAGTACTTTAAAAAGTCACGACGTTGCATAATCACTTCCTTATATTCAGCAGCTTAAGCAGGCTATCTTTTAAGCATAACCCTTCCCCTTACGGGAAGGTCAAGTAAACGGCTAATAATAAAGGTCGTCGCTTCGCTCGCAGTGTGCTAACGTTTAAATTCCGTGATGCAGTGGTAGAAGCAATGAAGACGTTTTTCAGAACCGTTTTGTTCGGCAGCCTGATGGCCGTATGCGCAAACAGTTACGCGCTTAGTGAGTCCGAAGCCGAAGATATGGCCGATTTAACGGCAGTTTTTGTTTTTCTGAAAAATGACTGTGGATACCAGAATTTGCCAAATGGGCAGATTCGTCGCGCACTGGTCTTTTTTGCCCAGCAAAACCAGTGGGACCTGAGCAATTACGACACCTTCAATATGAAAGCGTTGGGTGAAGACAGCTACCGCGACCTCAGCGGTATAGGCATCCCAACGGCCAAGAAATGCAAAGCGCTGGCACGTGACTCCCTGAGCCTGTTGGCTTACGTTAAATAGTCGCGCTGCGGAACCAGCAAGCTTCGCTTACTCTTTTACCGGCAACGTCAGCAACACTGATTTTGCCTGGTTTTCCCCTTTAGTGACTCTCAATATCGCCAGCCCCAGTTGCCGCCCAACCTCTTCGTGATCGACGGTAAAGAGACAACTCGACGACACCACTCGCACAGAAAAATCGCTGCTTGCCGTGGCACACAGCATGTTTTTTTCATTGAGTCCGCACTCGGGTAACGAGGCCAGATAGTGACTCGCCCCCATCAGTAAAAAGTCGTTGATGAAAATAATGAAATCAGGCCGCTCTGGCTGCTGTAGAAATTGCCGCGCGGCCTCTTCACCGGAAGATTCAGCTACGCTGCCAAAGAAAACCAACCCGTCATGGTAATGAATCCCTTGCACCGCCAACGCCTGCAAACAGCCGGTCAAGAACTGACGGCCATGCATACTGTCCGGGCCAAGCGTCGCAATGGCAATACGTTGCGCTCCGCGACGCAGTGCCGCACGCACGCATTGTTTCCCCATCTCCTCATGATGAAAATCGACCCAATTGAAGTTCCCGCCCAGCGAGCGGCTTTGCCCCATCGTCACAAAGGGAAACTTTAGTTCATCAAGCAGAAGGATCCGTTCATCATCAATACGAGTGTCTGTCAGGATAATCGCGTCAGCACGGTTCTGCTCAACAATTTTATGCAGCAGTTGTAGCTCACTTTCGCGATCGGTAGAAATATGGATGACCGGATCGATGGCACTCTCTTTTAAACTAGCCTGCAGCCCCCTGGCGATAGCCATAAAGAACGAGGCGGTATGGATATTGCCATCATCCGCTGCAGGCAGCAGCAGAGCCACGACCCCTGTTTTACCACTACGCAAATAGCGGGCTGATGCATTTGGCCGGTAACCCAGTTTATCCGCCGCTTCCAGTACCTTTTTACGGGTGTGGTTACTGATATCACTTTTATTATTTAGCGCTTTCGAAACCGTCGCTGTCGAAAGATTAAGATACGCCGCTAGCTCTTTTATATTCATATTTATTATGGACTAAATAGCTCTGAACAAGGATATTCCTGCCAATTTAACTGATTAGTTTTTACGTGACAATAAAAAACATTTCGACACGACTTTATTGTGTAGCAACGATCACAATTATGCAGTTACAACCATTGAAATCATTATTTTTCAGATCTAGCATAAAACAATACGAAATCGATTAAGTATTAAAACAAAAAGCCCTGAAAATAATCATACAAACAAAGGTACTTATATCATGACATTAGATAGTACACTTCCAACTGCGGCCAAAAAACATAAAACGCGCCCCCAAGTCATCTGGATTTGCCTGTTGGCTGCGCTCGCAGGGCTGTTATTTGGCCTGGATATCGGCGTCATTTCCGGCGCTCTACCGCTGATCGCTAAAGAGTATCAACTGCTGGATAGCCAGCAGGAGTGGGTGGTCAGTTCAATGATGGTCGGCGCCGCCGTCGCAACTCTGTGTAGCGGTTTTCTGGCCTATCGCCTGGGCCGTAAATACGCTTTATTAATCGCCGCGGCCTCCTTTTGCATAGGAGCGATTATTTGCACCTGCGCAGTTGGCCCAGGGATGCTCATCGTCGGACGGCTGATCCTCGGCGTCGGTCTGGGTGTCGCATCTTATGCGACACCACTCTATCTTTCTGAAATAACGCCAAAAAACATTCGCGGTGCAATGATATCAGCCTATCAATTGATGATTGCGCTAGGCATCTTGCTGGTTTTTCTGACCAATACCGCCTTTAGCTACAGCGGCAACTGGCGCGGTATGCTGCTGGTTGTCGCCATCCCTTCACTGGTCTTTCTGTTCGGGGCGCTATTCCTGCCGCGCAGCCCGCGCTGGCTCATGATGCATGGCCGTGAAGAGGAGGCTCGGATAGTGTTAATCCGCCTGCGTAATAGCCGTGAAGAGGTGGAGAATGAGCTTAGCGAAATTAAAGAACAGCTCAACGTTAAGCAACAAGGCTGGAATTTATTCAAAGAAAACAGGAATTTTCGTCGCAGTGTTAGCCTGGGAATTATTTTGCAAATCATGCAGCAGTTCTCTGGCGTAAATGTGATGATGTATTACGCGCCGCGTATATTCCATGAAATTGGCTTCACTTCAACAGCCGAGCAGATGTGGGGCACGGTTATTGTGGGCTTCGTGATGACGCTCGCCACCTTTATTGCCGTCGGCTTCGTCGATCGCTGGGGACGAAAACCAATGCTGTACGCTGGTTTTATCACGATGGGTTTCGCTATGAGCATCGTAGGGACGTTGCTGGGTGGTGATGCGTTATCAGCGCTGGAGAAAGGTATCACGGTTACCATGCTGTTGCTGTTTATCGTCGGCTTCTCCATGTCTGCCGGGCCGCTTATCTGGTTATTGTGCTCTGAGATTCAACCGCTGAAAGGCCGAGAATTTGGTATCACCTGCTCCACTTTTACCTGTCACATCGCCGGGATGATTGTCAGTGCAACCTTCCTGTCATTGCTAAATAGTTTAGGTAGCGCCCATACATTTTATTTATATGCGCTACTGAATATTGTCGCCCTCGTGATCATCTATCTTTTTGTGCCTGAAACAAAAAATATTTCACTGGAGCGCATTGAGCAAAACCTGATGGCAGGAAAAAAACTGCGAAATATCGGACAATAATACAAGGGTGCGACAAGATGAGCTTTATAGACTTTAAAGAAGATAACTTTCATATTTCCTTCGAGTTAAATGAAGAACAACAAATTTATATCAGCCAGTTTTTACTTGTCGGAAAGAGTGATGTACAGGGTGCATTCCCTCTTATTCAGGTGCATGTCAGTGGCCATAATCAAAACGATCACCACGCCCGTAAGCATACCGGTAGCGAACCAGGCTCCTCTCTGCGCTATCACGCCCATCGGGAAAGCGAAAATGCACAGGGGAAAAAACTGGAGATAGATCTACAT
The DNA here is from genome assembly GCF_030336655.1 of Citrobacter sp. Cb041. Classification (NCBI taxonomy): domain Bacteria; kingdom Pseudomonadati; phylum Pseudomonadota; class Gammaproteobacteria; order Enterobacterales; family Enterobacteriaceae; genus Citrobacter; species Citrobacter sp. Cb041. The sequence continues at coordinate 82,653 of NZ_JAOWDD010000038.1, forward strand.
AGTCCAGCGGTTCACGCCCGCTGGCATCTACAGCATTTTCGTGGGCTACAGGCGGCCCGCGTCTGGTGTGATATCCGTAACGCCAGCGCCGATACTATCGGCCTGGAGTATGTCAGTTCGCTGACGTTGTTCGCCATCGACAGCCTGCCCTGGCAAAAAAATAGCGTCCTGCATCTACCGCATAATAACTGGTACGGCGAAGCACAGTGGAAAAGCGCCACACCACCAGAGCTTGGGCTGGATAAGGTGAATGTCTTCTCCCTTAATCGTATCGCTATCGAAAACACAGGAACCTGGTCCAGTATTGGCTATCTTCCTATGGCGGCATTTGAAGACACGGCGGCAGGAACAACACTGCTCTGGCAAATTGAGCATAACGGTTCGTGGCAATGGGAGATCGGCGATTTCCGTAATCGTCTCTATTTGCAGGCTAGCGGGCCAACGGAAAACGAAAATCACTGGTGGAAACAACTACTACCCGGTGAAACCTTTACCTCCGTGCCTGTTGCCGTAAGCCAGGTACACGGCGGGCTGCAAGAGGCGCTACAAGAGATAACGCGCTATCGTCGACGAATAATGCGCCCTTCACAGGATAATGTGCAGCTACCAGTGATCTTCAATGATTATATGAACTGCCTCTCAGGTGACCCTACAACTGAAAAGTTGCTGCCGTTGATTGATGCAGCCGCAAAGGCTGGCTGCGAATATTTCTGTATTGATTGCGGTTGGTACTCGGACGGTGAATGGTGGGATGGCGTCGGTGAATGGCTGCCTTCATCCGCGCGTTTCCCTGGCGGGATCCACGAACCGCTTGAGTATATTGCCGCCAAAGGGATGAAATCAGGTCTGTGGTTAGAACTTGAGGTCATGGGCATAGCTTGTCCGCTGGCGCAAAAGCTGCCCGATGAGTGTTTTTTCCAGCGTCATGGCAAACGGGTTATCGACCACCAGCGCTATCAGCTCGATTTCCGCCACCCATTGGTACAAGAACATGCCGAACGGATCATCACGCGTCTGGTCGAGGATTACGGTGTTAGCTATATCAAAATGGATTACAACATCAATGCAGGCAGCGGTACTGACTACCAGGCCGACAGCAGCGGCGACGGCCTGTTGCAGCATAACCGTGCCTATCTAGCCTGGCTGCAGAAAACAATGCAACGCTACCCACAACTGGTGATCGAGAACTGCGGCAGCGGTGGTTTACGGATGGATTACGCGATGCTGCAACAGCACAGTATTCAATCCGTTACCGATCAAACCGACTATCGGCTCATGGCGGCTATCGCTGCCGCCGCAGCGTCAGCGGTCACTCCTGAGCAAGCTGCTATCTGGTCTTATCCCCTGCGCGAGGGGGATCGGGAAGAAGTGGTGATGAATATGGTTAACAGCATGCTGCTGCGGGTGCATCAGAGTGGTCATCTGGCGGAGTTGAGTGAAGAACGTTTTGCGCTGGTTCAGGAAGGGATTGCGCTGTATAAAACGTTTCGCGAGAAAATTCCGCATCTACAGCCTTTCTGGCCGTTGGGTATGCCCACATTATCCTCACCGTGGTTGGCCTTTGGCCTGCGTAACGAGCATGAGGCGTGGCTCGCGGTATGGCGTATGGACAGCGAACAAGGAGCGATGACCGTCCCTCTCGCGCAACTCGCCACTATCACCTGCGTGTATCCCCAGGCCGAACAGTCGCGCTGCCAGCCTATACTCCAGTCGTCTGGTGCCTGCGTTTTTCTGAACCAAAAGATGACCGCAAGGTTATTTCACCTTACTTTTACCAGTGAATACACCCGATAACGGGCCTGCGAAAAAGTGCTCGGCTATCGGGTGCGCACAGCGCTCACCCGATAGTAATGCGGAGCCGAGTGGCTCCGCGTTGATTAGCGTTGTTGTACAAACTCGCGGTACGCCGCCACGACCTGAAGAAAGTCCTCTACGCCGCAAAGTGAAAAGCTCTCTTCGTCGTAGTAGCTCATCCCCTCTTCCATTTCATCTCCGGAGAATTCCAGCTGATTGGCGCGCACCATCACCTCTTCACCATCCAGCCAGAGCGTGTATTCATGCCCTGCTCGCTGCCAGGAGCGCTCACTGCCCTTCACCGCATGCGCCGCCTGTTCCACTTCATCAAGTAAGGCCAGGTTCTCTTTCACTTCTTCGTTAAACCAGTGCCCCACCACCTCGTGGCCCATGGACATACGCACTTTTACCACTCCGGTAATATCGCGCAGAAATTCGTAATCCATAATGTCTTCCTCTGCTCCCGGCAATGCGCCAATACCGCATTGCACCTTGCTGTAATTATCGCAGCAGCGCGGCAGAAAAAAAGCGTAGCGGGTATAAGGAATAGAAATAAAAATGCCCGGAGAAGCAGACTTCTCCGGGCATTGATGCGTTTTTACACAAATCGCGTTAGCGTATTACACCGCGGTCTGGAAAATCACACCATCGGCTTTCTCAGTATACTGAGACAGCTGGTCGAAGTTCAGATAACGGTAAGTATCCACCGCCGTCTTATCAACCTGCGCCACATAGGTCTGATATTCTTCCGCCGTCGGCAGTTTGCCAATCAGCGCCGCAACCGCCGCCAGCTCCGCAGAAGCCAGGTAGACGTTCGCCCCGGTACCTAAACGGTTCGGGAAGTTACGGGTAGAGGTCGAAACCACCGTTGCGCCGTCAGCCACACGCGCCTGGTTACCCATGCACAGCGAACAGCCTGGGATCTCAATACGCGCACCGCTCTTACCAAACACGCTGTAGTAGCCTTCTTCGGTCAGCTGCGCCGCATCCATACGGGTTGGCGGAGCCACCCACAGACGCGTCGGCAACTGGCCTTTGTGTGCATCCAGCAGTTTACCCGCCGCACGGAAGTGGCCGATGTTAGTCATGCAGGAGCCAATGAAGACTTCATCGATCTTCTCGCCCTGCACGTCAGACAGCAGACGCGCGTCGTCCGGATCGTTCGGTGCACACAGGATTGGCTCTTTGATATCCGCCAGATCGATGTCGATCACCGCCGCGTATTCTGCGTCAGCGTCGGCTTCCAGCAATTGCGGATCCGCCAGCCATTTTTCCATCCCCTGCACACGGCGCTCCAGCGTACGGCGATCGCCGTAACCTTCAGCGATCATCCACTTCAGCAGAACGATGTTAGAGTTCAGATACTCAACGATCGGCTCTTTGTTCAGTTTGATGGTACAACCGGCAGCGGAACGTTCAGCGGAGGCATCGGTCAGTTCGAACGCCTGCTCCACTTTCAGATCCGGCAGACCTTCGATTTCGAGGATGCGGCCAGAGAAGATGTTTTTCTTACCTTTCTTCTCAACGGTCAGCAGACCCTGTTTGATCGCGTACAGCGGAATGGCGTGTACCAGATCGCGCAGGGTAATCCCCGGCTGCATTTTGCCTTTGAAACGCACCAGAACGGATTCCGGCATATCCAGCGGCATCACGCCGGTCGCAGCAGCAAACGCCACCAGGCCAGAACCCGCCGGGAAGGAGATGCCAATCGGGAAACGAGTATGGGAGTCACCGCCGGTGCCGACGGTATCCGGCAACAGCATGCGGTTCAGCCAGGAGTGGATTACGCCATCGCCCGGACGCAGCGACACGCCGCCACGGTTCATGATGAAGTCCGGCAGAGTGTGGTGCGTGGTCACGTCAACCGGCTTTGGATACGCGGCAGTGTGACAGAAGGACTGCATCACCAGGTCAGCAGAGAAGCCCAGGCACGCCAGGTCTTTCAGTTCATCACGGGTCATCGGGCCGGTGGTATCCTGAGAACCCACGGAGGTCATCTTCGGTTCGCAGTACGCGCCCGGACGGATACCTTTCACGCCGCAGGCGCGGCCCACCATTTTCTGCGCCAGAGAGAAGCCGCGGCTGCTTTCCGCCACGTCTTTCGCCTGACGGAATACGTCGCTGTGCGGCAGTCCCAGCGCTTCGCGCGCTTTGGTGGTCAGGCCACGACCGATGATCAGCGGAATACGGCCACCAGCGCGCACTTCGTCGATCAGCACATCAGTTTTCAGCTCAAAGCTTGCCAGCAATTCGCCGGTTTCGTGGTTACGCACTTCTCCTTTGAACGGGTAAACGTCAATCACGTCGCCCATGTTCATGTTCGAAACGTCCACTTCGATTGGCAGTGCGCCCGCATCTTCCATGGTATTGAAGAAGATAGGTGCAATTTTGCCGCCGAGACACAGACCGCCGCCGCGCTTGTTCGGTACATGAGGGATATCATCGCCCATGAACCACAGTACGGAGTTGGTTGCAGATTTACGCGAAGAGCCGGTACCAACAACGTCACCCACATAAGCCAGCGGGTAGCCTTTTTTCTGCAGTTCTTCAATCTGTTTGATCGGGCCTACCGCGCCCGGCTGGTCCGGTTCAATACCTTCACGGGCGTTTTTCAGCATCGCCAGCGCGTGCAGAGGGATATCCGGGCGAGACCATGCGTCCGGTGCCGGAGAGAGGTCATCGGTGTTGGTTTCACCCGTCACTTTAAACACGGTAACGGTGATTTTTTCAGCCAGAGCAGGACGGTTCAGGAACCATTCGGCATCGGCCCAGGACTGCATTACCTGCTTCGCATATTCGTTGCCCGCTTTGGCTTTTTCTTCTACATCGTAGAAGTTATCGAACATCAGCAGCGTTGAAGAGAGCGCTTTGGCGGCAATCGGCGCCAGTTTTGCGTCGTCAAGCGCGTCGATCAGCGGATGAATGTTGTAACCACCCTGCATGGTGCCCAGCAGTTCAATGGCTTTTTCTGGAGTCACCAGCGGGGAGGTGGTGTCGCCTTTCGCGACGGCAGCGAGAAAACCCGCTTTAACATAAGCGGCTTCATCTACGCCAGGAGGAACGCGGTTGATCAACAGGTCTAACAGGAATTCTTCTTCGCCCACAGGCGGGGTCTTCAGCAGCTCGACTAGTGCGGCCATTTGGGTTGCGTCTAACGGTTTTGGCACAATCCCCTGGGCAGCACGCTCAGCTACGTGCTTACGGTATTCTTCTAGCACGACGATATCTCCTCGCTCTCATTGTCATAATGCGGCGCTTTTGTAGATGGGCGATTCTCTTCACGCTCCTGTGAGACAGTAGTTAGTAGGGTAAATGCCCGGTACCGCGTAAGGCACAATAACAGGATTTTCATTAAGTGTTAATCCGTTTACAAAAAAGCAACATAAAAAATTGGCTGAATCGTTAAGAATGGTGTAGCGACAGGGCAGGGCGTAATTTAGGCTCCCTAAAAACGATGTGAAACGGTTGATTTTCAAGCGCGACATGCTGAATATTCCAGCGATTTTTCAGCCATCAGATATAATTGTGTAATAAATCTTCACACTCTTTTTCCGGACCTGCCGGGTGAATCCCCAATAAAAGTCAAAACTATCTAACACGGGTGAATAATACTCGCGGCAACAGAACGCCTCACGGCACAGCGCTTGTCTCGTTGGAGTCATTTTATGAAGTTGCCCTTTAAGCCACATCTGCTTGTCCTTCTGTGCAGTGCCGGGCTGTTTGCCGCCTCTGGCGTGATGTTCGTTAAAAGTCGCGCAACGGAGCCAGCAGCTCCAGCCCCCGTCGCACAGCAACCGTCCGCACCGGCTCCAGCTCCCGTAGCGGCCCCTGCCCCGGCCGATCAACCAGCGCCCACCGCAGCCCCTACGTACACATCGGCACAAATCGATCAGTGGGTTGCGCCTATCGCGCTCTATCCGGATTCACTGCTGTCGCAAATTTTGATGGCCTCAACCTACCCGGCCAACGTCATCCAGGCCGCGCAGTGGTCAAAAGACAATCCCAAAATGCAGGGTGATGCCGCCATTCAGGCCGTTGCCAGCCAACCCTGGGATCCCAGCGTGAAATCGCTGGTGGCGTTTCCGCAGCTGATGTCGCTGATGGGTGAAAATCCGCCGTGGGTACAGAGCCTGGGCGATGCATTCCTTGCGCAGCCGAAAGAGGTTATGGATTCAGTTCAACGCCTGCGTGCGCTGGCGCAACAGACCGGAGCATTGCAATCAACACCGCAGCAGACTGTTACCACCGTGGCCAAAGCAGCTCCGGCTAAAACCGTTACCAGCGAGTCAACGACCACAACAGCCACGACCGCTGCTTCAGCAAGCCCAACGGTAATCAAAATTGAATCCGCCGACCCGCAGGTAGTTTACGTTCCCACCTATAACCCAAATACGGTTTACGGTACCTGGCCGAACACCGCCTATCCGCCAACCTATCTACCGCCAACGCCCGGCGAGCAGTTTGGCAACAGCTTCGTTAACGGTTTAGGCTTCAGCCTCGGCGTCGCCACAACTTATGCCATTTTCAGCAATATCGACTGGGATGACGACGATGACTGGGATCACCATCATAACGATGACTGGGATAACCATGGCGGCTATAACCGCAACGGTGATAACAACATCAATATCAACGTAGATAACTTCAATAAAATCAGTGGACAGCGTCTGACGGATGCCAACCGTACCTGGCAGCACAACCCGGCCTATCGCGAAGGGGTGCCGTACCCTAATAGCCAGCTCAATAACCGCTTCCACTCCACTAACACGGCTACGGGCCTAAGCTCAACCCAGCAAAGACCGGTCAACCGTGATAGCCAGCGTCAGGCAGCGTTGAGCCAGATGGAAAAATCAACGGGGAAAACCTTCCCCCAGACGGCGCGTACGGGAACGAAAGACGCCCAGCGTCAGGCATCCAGCCAACAGCTAAAGCAAATTTCCCAGCGTAATAACTACCGTGGTTACGATACCAAACCGCAAACGGCAAAACGGGCAAACACTCAGCAACATGAACATCGCCAGGCCGCCACTCAGCGACAAGAGAAACGGGTCACGCAACCAGCGCAGCAACGCAACGTGCAGCAGCGCAATCTTCAACAACGGACCAGCCAACCGCGGGCCAATGCGCTGAGCGGCAACGACAGTCGCTCCGCCAGTTGGCAGGCGCAGCAGCAGCGAGGGGCTCAAAGCAGGCAGGTCGCCCGCAATCAGCCATCTCGCCAGCTATCCGGCGACCGTGCTGAACACCGTGAATTCCGTCATCGTTAAGGGAAGCGACATGAAAAATAAACTACTCAGTGGAATGGTGTTATTCATGGTTTCGACCACCGCGATGGCACAGCAATCCTTCAGCACACCAGACCAGGCGACCGATGCCCTGGCAACCGCGATAAGCGAGCAGAATGAAAGCGCGATGAACAACCTGCTCGGGGAAAACTGGCGCGAGTTTCTGCCACCGGAAGGCGTCGATCCTGATGCGGTTGATCGCTTCCTGCGCGACTGGAAGGTCCGCCATAATACCGTCATCGACGGCAATAGCGCGCACCTGGTGGTCGGGGACAGCGACTGGCAACTGCCGATCCCGGTTGTTAAAACCGCTTCCGGCTGGCAATTTGATATCAAGGAAGCGGCTGAAGAGATCCTGACCCGTGAGATTGGGCGCAACGAACTTGCCGCTATTGAAGCATTACACGCCTATGTAGATGCTCAGCAAAGCTACTTTGCGATGAACCAAAAATACGCGCAAAAGATTGTCAGTTCTGAAGGGAAAAAAGATGGTCTGTACTGGCCTGTTTCGCCCGGCGAAGCGCCAAGCCCGCTTGGCCCGGCCTTTAGTCCGCAAGAGCCTGGCACGGGCTATCACGGCTATCGTTTCCGTATCCTTCCCGATAAAACCAGCGGCTTTGCGATGGTTGCCTGGCCCGTCAGCTACGATCACACTGGCGTTATGAGTTTTATGATTAACGGTGATGATAAAGTCTATCAGGCAGATCTCGGCGCTGATGCACAGCAGAAAGCCGAGGCGTTAACCGCATATCATCTGGATAAAAACTGGCAGCCCGTAGCGCCCTGAATGCCAGTCAAATAGTGATTTGGCCGGGGAAGCGCCCCCCCTCCGGCCAACTCACGAGAGATTACAGGATGTTAGCGACGGATTTCGCCAGCTGCGCTTCCAGAACCGGTTTCGCTTCTTCGAACTTCAGGTTCACTTTGTTGGCATTAGACACGACGCGGGTCTGGTATTTTGCGCGATCGCCCTGCGCGCTGCTGGTTTGCAGCTTGATACCGGACGTGCCCTGGCGCAGTGCGGCAACGTTATCCGTTGTCACTTTCGCTTTGCTGCGCTCAGAGATTTGCAGGTCAGTGACCATGGTGTAGTTCACGTCTTCTACCATGGCATCCGCGGCCATACCGATCAGCCCCGCCGCCAGGCCAACGCCCAGCGCCGCGCCGGAGGAGTTGCTGTTATAGGCGGTGATGCCCGCTCCCAACGCAGCACCCACCGCTGCCCCTTCATAGCCGGTCTTCAGGAAGCCCTGAGCTTCACGCAGATCCATTTTGTCCGCTTTCAGTACGTTCGCCTGTACCCAGTAGTAAGCGCTGTCTGGTGAACTGGTCACTTTATAGCCCTTCGCAGACAGGTCGTTTGCCAGCAGGGTTTGCAGGTTGCTCATGTCTTTATCAGAAGTGTTTTTTACCTGAATGTAGACGGTCTTCTCGCTGGAAGGCTCCAGCCAGATGGTTTCACTCATCTGCGTTTTCACTTCGAGATTACGTTTTTTAACGGCGGTGGTCATCGCGCCACAACCAGTCAGCGTCATTGTCGCGACAACCATGCCAACAACCGCGATTTTTTTTAAAGACATGTTATTTCCTTTTTTCGTGTAATAGAGAATCCAGAGCCTCTTAACCGCGCGGCCAGTAGCCACACAATGGCGAAAAAAGTATCGGCAGTTGCGCAATTTTTTTTAGTGGAAATATCAATAAGATGACTACCAGAACTGGTAGCTTTCAGGCAAAAAAAACGCCTCCGAAGAGGCGTTTTCACAAAAGCGGGAAGATTACTTTTTCTTCGCTTTCGGGTTTGGCAGGTCGGTGATGCTACCTTCGAACACTTCTGCCGCCAGGCCCACAGACTCGTGCAGAGTCGGGTGCGCGTGGATGGTCAGCGCAATGTCTTCAGCATCACAACCCATTTCGATCGCCAGACCGATTTCACCCAGCAGCTCACCGCCGTTGGTACCGACAATCGCACCACCGATAACACGGTGAGATTCTTTGTCGAAAATCAGTTTAGTCATACCGTCTGCGCAGTCGGAAGCGATAGCACGACCAGAAGCAGCCCACGGGAAGGTGGCGGTCTCAAAGCTGATGCCTTTCTCTTTAGCTTCTTTCTCCGTCAGGCCAACCCATGCTACTTCTGGTTCAGTGTAGGCGATGGATGGGATAACTTTCGGATCGAAGTAGTGTTTCTTACCGGCGATAACTTCAGCGGCAACGTGACCTTCGTGAACACCTTTGTGCGCCAGCATCGGCTGACCGACGATATCGCCGATAGCAAAGATGTGCGGCACGTTGGTACGCAGCTGTTTGTCAACGCGGATGAAGCCACGGTCATCAACTTCCACGCCAGCTTTGCCCGCGTCGAGGTTTTTGCCGTTCGGTACACGACCGATAGCCACCAGCACTGCATCGTAACGCTGAGCTTCAGCAGGCGCTTTTTTGCCTTCCATGGAAACGTAGATACCGTCTTCTTTCGCTTCAACGGCGGTTACTTTGGTTTCCAGCATCAGGTTGAATTTCTTGCTGATGCGTTTGGTAAAGACTTTAACCACGTCTTTATCGGCAGCCGGGATAACCTGGTCGAACATTTCAACCACGTCGATCTCTGAACCCAGCGCATGGTACACGGTACCCATTTCCAGACCGATGATACCGCCGCCCATTACCAGCAGGCGCTTAGGAACAGTTTTCAGTTCCAGTGCATCGGTGGAATCCCACACGCGCGGATCTTCATGCGGAATGAATGGCAGTTCGATCGGACGGGAACCCGCCGCGATGATCGCGTTGTCAAAGTTGATCACGGTTTTGCCGTTTTCACCTTCAACTTCCAGGGTGTTTGCCCCGGTAAATTTACCCAGACCGTTCACCACTTTCACTTTACGGCCTTTGGCCATACCCGCCAGACCGCCGGTCAGTTGAGTGATAACTTTTTCTTTCCAGGTACGAATCTTGTCGATATCGGTTTTCGGCTCGCCAAAAACGATACCGTGTTCAGCCAGCGCTTTGGCTTCTTCGATAACTTTTGCTACGTGCAGCAGCGCTTTAGAAGGGATACAGCCGACGTTCAGACAAACACCACCGAGGGTGCTGTAACGTTCTACGATGACGGTCTCCAGACCTAAATCTGCGCAACGGAAGGCAGCAGAGTAACCTGCAGGGCCTGCCCCAAGTACCACGACCTGAGTTTTGATTTCAGTGCTCATCATGACCTCTTAATTTATACCCGTCGTCCACCGGGTCGTTCTATCCGCCCGTATTTTACAAAATTGTTAACAATTTTGAAACAACAAACGGCAACCGATTTGTCTTTCGCACAATAACCTCACTGACTTCATGAGATTACCAGAAAAAAGCCGGCCGTCGGGCCGGCTTTTTCGCTTACATCACCAGGCGGCGAATGTCAGACAGCATGTTGTTGATGATGGTGATAAAGCGCGCACCATCAGCACCGTCGATTACGCGGTGGTCGAAGGAGAGCGAAATCGGCATCATCAGACGCGGCATAAACTCTTTACCGTTCCACACTGGCTCCATAGAGGACTTGGAGACACCGAGGATAGCCACTTCCGGCGCGTTCACAATCGGCGCGAAGTGGGTCGTACCCAGGCCACCGATGCTGGAGATGGTGAAGCAACCGCCCTGCATTTCGCCAGCGGTCAGCTTGCCATCACGCGCTTTCTTGGAAATGGTGGTCAGTTCACGAGACAGCTCGGTAATGCTCTTCTTGTTCACGTCTTTGAAGACCGGAACAACCAGACCATTCGGCGTATCTACCGCAACACCGATGTTGATGTATTTTTTCAGGGTCAGACGCTGACCGTCTTCAGACAGAGAGCTGTTGAAGCGTGGCATCTGTTCCAGAGCGGCGGCAACGGCTTTCATGATGAAGACCACTGGCGTGAATTTCACGTCCAGTTTACGTTTTTCAGCTTCGGCGTTCTGCTGTTTACGGAACGCTTCCAGATCGGTGATATCGGTCTTGTCGAAGTGCGTAACGTGCGGGATCATCACCCAGTTACGGCTCAGGTTAGCACCAGAGATTTTCTGGATACGACCCAGTTCCACTTCTTCGATTTCACCAAACTTGCTGAAGTCCACTTTCGGCCAAGGCAGCATGCCCGGAATACCGCCGCCTGCTGCTGCCGGAGCAGCTTCAGCACGCTTGATAGCGTCTTTCACGTAAGCCTGAACGTCTTCACGCAGGATACGACCTTTACGGCCAGAACCTTTCACTTTCGCCAGGTTTACACCGAACTCGCGCGCCAGGCGACGAATCAGCGGCGTTGCATGAACGTAAGCGTCGTTCTCAGCGAACTCAGATTTACCTTCCGCTTTCGCGGCCGGAGCTACGGCTGGTTTAGCAGCCTGAGCCGGTGCAGCTGCAGAGGCTGGAGCAGCCGCGGCAGCTGGAGCGGCAGCAGGTGCTGCGCCTTCAACTTCGAAGATCATAATCAGAGAACCGGTTTTGACTTTGTCACCGGTGCTGATTTTGATTTCCTTCACGGTGCCCGCGAACGGTGCCGGAACTTCCATCGACGCTTTATCGCCTTCAACGGTAATCAGTGACTGCTCAGCGGCAATTTTATCGCCCACTTTAACCATCACTTCAGTGACTTCAACTTCGTCACCGCCGATATCCGGAACGTTAACCTCTTTCGAGCCAGAAGCTGCCGGAGCCGCCGCTGCTGCTGGAGTTGCCGCCTGAGCCGGTGCTGCAGCAGGCGCTGCGCCTGCAACTTCGAAGACCATAATCAGAGAACCGGTAGACACTTTGTCGCCCGTGTTGATTTTGATCTCTTTAACGGTGCCCGCGAACGGCGCCGGAACTTCCATCGACGCTTTATCGCCTTCAACGGTGATCAGAGACTGTTCAGCCGCAACGGTGTCGCCCACTTTAACCATAACCTCGGTAACTTCGACTTCGTCACCGCCGATGTCCGGTACGTGTACTTCTTTCGCCGCTGCCGCAGCAGGTGCTGCTGCCGGAGCTGCTTCTTTCTTCTCTTCTGCCGGAGCAGGTGCAGCGGCTGCTGCACCATCGGCGGAATCGAAAATCATGATCAGTTTGCCGGTCTCAGTTTTGTCGCCAACAGAGACTTTGATCTCTTTAACGATACCTGCCTGAGGAGACGGAACTTCCATAGAGGCTTTGTCGCCTTCTACGGTGATCAGCGACTGTTCAGCTTCAACTTTGTCGCCTACTTTGACCAGGATCTCGGTGATTTCAACTTCATCAGCCCCGATGTCCGGTACATTGATTTCGATAGCCATTATTCTTTTACCTCTTACGCCAGACGCGGGTTAACTTTATCTGCATCGATGTTGAATTTGATGATTGCGTCAGCAACCACTTTCTTATCGATTTCGCCACGTTTAGCCAGTTCGCCCAGGGCCGCTACAACCACATAAGAAGCATCAACTTCGAAGTGGTGACGCAGGTTTTCACGGCTGTCAGAGCGACCGAAGCCGTCAGTACCCAGTACGCGATAATCATCAGCCGGTACATAAGTACGAACCTGTTCGGCAAACAGTTTCATATAGTCAGTAGATGCCACTGCCGGAGCGTCGTTCATCACCTGAGCGATGTACGGAACGCGCGGAGTTTCCATCGGGTGCAGCATGTTCCAGCGTTCACAATCCTGGCCATCACGCGCCAGTTCAGTGAAGGAGGTTACGCTGTAAACGTCAGAACCTACACCGTAGTCGTTCGCCAGGATCTGTGCTGCTTCACGCACGTGACGCAGGATAGAACCGGAGCCCAGCAGCTGAACTTTACCTTTCTTACCTTCGAGGGTTTCGAGTTTGTAGATACCTTTACGGATACCTTCCTCGGCACCTGCTGGCATTGCCGGCATGTGGTAGTTTTCGTTCAGCGTGGTGATGTAGTAGTAAACGTTCTCTTGTTTCTCACCGTACATACGCTCCAGACCATCGTGCATGATGACCGCAACTTCGTACGCGTAAGACGGATCGTAAGAGATACAGTTCGGGATAGTCAGAGACTGAATATGGCTGTGACCATCTTCGTGCTGCAGACCTTCGCCGTTCAGCGTCGTACGACCAGAAGTTCCCCCTACCAGGAAGCCGCGAGCCTGTTGGTCGCCTGCCTGCCAGCACAGGTCACCGATACGCTGGAACCCGAACATGGAGTAGTAGATGTAGAACGGAATCATCGGCAGATCGTTGGTGCTGTAGGAGGTCGCAGCAGCCAGCCAGGATGCGCCAGCACCCAGTTCGTTGATGCCTTCCTGCAGGATCTGACCTTTCTCGTCTTCTTTATAGTAAGCAACCTGCTCACGGTCCTGCGGGGTATACTGCTGACCGTTCGGGCTGTAGATACCGATCTGACGGAACAGACCTTCCATACCGAAAGTACGCGCTTCGTCAGCGATGATCGGAACCAGACGATCTTTGATCGACTTGTTCTTCAGCATTACGTTCAGGGCACGAACGAAAGCGATAGTGGTTGAGATTTCTTTGTTCTGCTCTTCCAGCAGCGCACCGAAGTCTTCCAGAGCAGGCAGTTCCAGCTTCTCGGTGAAGTTCGGCTGACGAGCAGGCAGATAGCCGTGCAGTTTCTGACGCTGAGCGTGCAGATAAGTGTGCTCTTCAGAACCTTCCGGGAAGGTAATGTAAGACAGGTTTTCAACCTGCTCATCGGTCACAGGAACGTTGAAACGGTCGCGGATATAACGCACGCCGTCCATGTTCATTTTCTTAACCTGGTGAGCGATGTTTTTACCTTCGGCGGTGTCACCCATGCCGTAACCTTTGATGGTATGGGCCAGGATTACAGTTGCTTTGCCTTTGGTTTCCTGCGCTTTCTTCAGTGCAGCGTAGACTTTCTTCGGATCGTGGCCACCACGGTTCAGAGCCCAAATCTGCTCGTCAGTCCAGTCAGCAACCAGGGCTGCGGTTTCCGGATATTTACCGAAGAAGTGCTCACGTACGTATGCGCCATCTTTGGATTTAAAGGTCTGGTAGTCGCCGTCAACGGTTTCGTTCATCAGTTGGATCAGTTTACCGCTGGTATCTTTACGCAGCAGCTCATCCCAACGACCGCCCCACATGACTTTGATAACGTTCCAGCCAGCGCCCGCGAAGATGCCTTCCAGTTCGTTAACAATCTTGCCGTTACCGGTGACCGGACCGTCAAGACGCTGCAGGTTACAGTTGATAACAAAGACCAGGTTGTCCAGTTTCTCACGGGTCGCGATGGTGATTGCACCCTTAGATTCTGGCTCATCCATTTCGCCGTCGCCCAGGAAGGCGTAAACGGTTTGTTTAGAGGTATCTTTCAGGCCACGGTGTTCCAGATATTTCAGGAATTTAGCCTGGTAGATTGCACCGATTGGGCCCAGACCCATAGATACGGTCGGGAACTGCCAGAATTCCGGCATCAGTTTCGGGTGCGGGTAGGAAGACAGGCCTTTGCCATGTACTTCCTGACGGAAGTTGTTCATCTGCTCTTCAGTCAGACGACCTTCCAGGAATGCGCGAGCGTAGATGCCCGGAGAGATGTGGCCCTGGAAGTAAACCAGATCGCCGCCATCCTGCTCGTTGCGTGCACGGAAGAAGTGGTTGAAGCAAACATCATACACCGTTGCGGAGGACTGGAAGGATGCCATGTGGCCACCCAGCTCGAGGTCCTTTTTAGACGCGCGCAGTACGGTCATGATGGCGTTCCAGCGGATAGCAGAACGAATACGACGCTCCAGCTCCAGATTGCCCGGGTATTCCGGTTCATCTTCAACGGCAATAGTGTTTACATAATTGCTGGCCCCAGCACCTGCCGCTACTTTCACGCCGCCTTTGCGAGCTTCTGAAAGCAGTTGGTCGATCAGATACTGAGCACGCTCAACACCTTCTTCACGGATGACCGATTCGATCGCCTGTAGCCAGTCGCGAGTTTCGATCGGATCCACGTCATTTGGGAAACGTTCTGACATGGGGGTATTCCTTATCTATCTAATACGTTGAGTTATCTGGAACCTGTCCCATTACGTTCTCACCAGAGAGCGTAATAAGACAGGTTCTGCGTTTAGTTGCCGCGCCTTTCGATAGCGCTTGATTTACAACATCTTCTGGTTAACGTTCTGCCAGAAAAATCACTAATTCTTTCGTTGCTCCAGACGGCGTAAGGCGCGTTCACGACGGCTTTCCTCACGGCTTCTGTCCAGCAGAATCTCTTCGATAAACGCCAGGTGACGGTGAGACGCTTCACGCGCTTCTTCAGGCTTCCCGGCGATAATTGCTTCAAAGATGCGGGTACGGTGACTGCTCACCAGCGGCAGCATCTCGCGACGCGCATACAGCAATTCGAAGTTTTGCCGAACGTTCTGGGCCAGCATCGGCTCCATACACCTTAGCAAATGGAGCAGCACCACATTATGTGCCGCTTCGGTGACAGCAATTTGATACTGGAGTACTGCGTCAGATTCGCCGTCAAGATCGCCGGACTGTTGAGCAAGCTCGATCGCATGGTGGAGTTCACGGATACGCGTTTTGTCTTCATCCGTGCTGCGCAGTGCAGCGTAATAGGCTGCAATACCTTCCAGCGCATGGCGCGTCTCAAGCAGGTCAAACTGGGATTCAGGATGGTCGGAGAGCAGCTCTACCAGTGGGTCGCTAAAGCTCTGCCACAGGCTGCTCTGAACAAAAGTGCCACCGCCCTGACGACGAAGCAGTAACCCCTTCGCTTCAAGGCGTTGGATCGCCTCGCGTAAGGAGGGGCGGGAGACGTCGAACTGTTTTGCCAGCTCGCGTTCCGGTGGGAGTTTTTCTCCGGGGCGAAGTGTCCCCTCAAGAATTAAAAACTCCAGCTGCTGCTCAATCACATCGGAGAGTTTTGGTTGGCGGATTTTGCTGTAGGCCATGATTTCCTGTCTTAAGCCATTTGCCCGGAGTCAATTGGTCTTACCAATTTCATGTTCTTGACGCTAAAGTAACAAAGTATTCACCTTCTGTCCATACAGGTTTTGATTGAAATCAGTAAAGGGGGCATATTTTAACAACATTACAGAAATAACGTTTCAAACATGTAACTATGCACAAATGTTAAATTTACCCACCACGGGGTAGTTTTAACGGAATTGAAACGAAAAAATATCTCATCTGAACCGATTCACCTGATTATTTATCGACACATTAGCCACAATTAGTGAATAAAAATTCAAAATGGAAATTTTGTGGTAGATAAACTCGCATTTACAAATGGTTTCTTTTTATTCAACTCGTCATCTTGCCCGCATAAAGCAGGTGCATTCGCGCTCGCATATCATTATTCTGATCAAGACAAAAGCATTGAGGCAACATTTTATATAAAGCATCTGTAAACAAATAAATACAACAAACGGAATTGCAAACTTACACACGCATTGCTGCGTAGTTCAAAAAATAAGTACTCGAAATATGAAGAGTAAAACCACACACGAGGTTTAATGATGGAAAGTCAACAGCATGGCGATCAGCTCAAGCGCGGTCTTAAGAACCGCCATATACAGCTAATCGCGCTGGGTGGCGCGATTGGTACCGGGTTATTCCTCGGTAGCGCATCTGTTATCCAGTCTGCAGGACCGGGTATTATTCTGGGTTACGCAATTGCCGGCTTTATCGCCTTTTTGATTATGCGTCAGTTAGGTGAAATGGTGGTTGAAGAGCCGGTTGCAGGCTCCTTTAGCCACTTTGCTTATAAATACTGGGGCGGTTTCGCGGGTTTCTCTTCTGGCTGGAACTATTGGGTACTGTACGTCCTGGTTGCCATGGCTGAACTGACTGCCGTAGGTAAATACATCCAGTTCTGGTATCCGGATATCCCCACCTGGGTTTCTGCTGCAGCCTTCTTCGTGCTGATCAACGCCATCAACCTGACCAACGTGAAAGTGTTTGGGGAAATGGAGTTCTGGTTCGCCATTATTAAAGTCATTGCCGTGGTTGCGATGATTCTGTTCGGCGGCTGGTTGTTGTTTAGCGGCAACGGCGGCCCGCAGGCCAGCGTCAGTAACCTGTGGAGTCAGGGTGGCTTCCTGCCGCACGGCTTCACCGGTCTGGTGATGATGATGGCTATTATTATGTTCTCTTTCGGTGGGCTGGAGCTGGTCGGGATCACCGCAGCAGAAGCCGATAACCCGGAGCAAAGCATTCCCAAAGCAACCAACCAGGTTATCTACCGTATCCTGATTTTCTATGTAGGTTCGCTGGCTGTTCTGCTTTCCCTGATGCCGTGGACGCGCGTCACGGCAGATACCAGCCCGTTTGTCCTTATTTTCCACGAGCTGGGCGACACCTTTGTTGCCAATGCTCTGAACATCGTAGTGCTGACCGCTGCCCTTTCTGTCTATAACAGCTGCGTATACTGCAACAGCCGTATGCTGTTCGGTCTGGCACAGCAGGGTAACGCGCCAAAAGCGCTAATGAACGTCGACAAACGCGGCGTACCGGTGAACACCATTCTGGTCTCCGCGCTGGTTACGGCTCTGTGTGTACTGATCAACTATCTGGCACCGGAATCCGCCTTTGGCCTGCTGATGGCGCTAGTGGTTTCCGCACTGGTGATCAACTGGGCAATGATTAGTCTGGCGCACATGAAGTTCCGCAAAGCCAAACAGCAGCAAGGCGTTACCACCCGTTTCCCGGCGCTGCTCTATCCGCTTGGTAACTGGGTATGTCTGATTTTCATGGCTGCAGTGCTGGTGATTATGCTGATGACGCCGGGCATGGCGATTTCGGTGTACTTAATCCCGGTATGGATTGCCATTCTTGGCATCGGCTATTTGTGCAAACAGAAAACCGCCAAAGTAGCTAAAGCGCATTAATTCTCCCTCCCCCCACCTGCATCAGGTGGGGGTTGTTACCTGCCTCACACTTTCCCACTCACGACTGTTTCGTCCATATCACTGGCGTTATCCTGCAACGCAAAAACACCTCTGCCAGACAATAATTATCTCCATATCTTATTAATGGAGTGCAGTTGATGGAAACCAGTAAGCTCACGGTGAAAGAAAAGATCGGCTATGGAATGGGCGACGCCGGATGCAACATCATCTTTGGCGCCATCATGTTGTTTGTTAACTATTTTTACACAGATATTTTTGGCCTGGCACCGGCCCTGGTCGGCGTGTTACTGCTCTCAGTACGCGTTATAGATGCCGTTACCGACCCTATTATGGGCGCGATGGCCGATCGCACCCGCAGCAAATATGGTCGATTTCGTCCATGGCTTTTGTGGATGGCTTTCCCATACGCATTATTTAGCGTACTCATGTTTACCACCCCTGAGTGGACATATAACAGCAAAGTAATCTATGCGTTCGTCACCTACTTCCTGCTCTCTATCACCTATACGGCGATCAATATCCCTTACTGCTCGCTCGGCAGCGTCATCACTAACGATCCAAAGGAACGTGTCGCCTGCCAGTCATATCGCTTTGTGTTGGTAGGAATTGCAACCCTGCTGCTCTCCCTCACCTTGCTGCCAATGGCGGACTGGTTTGGCGGGGAAGATAAAGCTAAAGGCTATCAGATGGCGATGGCAGTGCTGGCCTTCATCGGCATGTGTATGTTCCTGTTTTGCTTTGCAACCGTCCGTGAGCGCGTACGTCCTGCCGTCCCGACTAACGACGATTTAAAAGCCGACCTGAAAGACGTATGGAAGAACGATCAGTGGGTAAAAATCCTGCTGTTAACCCTGTGCAACGTCTGTCCGGGCTTTATTCGCATGGCTGCCACCATGTACTACGTAACCTGGGTTATGCAGCAAAGCACGCAGTTCGCAACGCTGTTTATCAGCCTTGGCGTTGTGGGCATGATGATCGGCAGCATGCTGGCGAAGGTGCTGACCGATCGCTGGTGCAAACTGAAAGTCTTCTTCTGGACCAATATCATCCTGGCGATTTTCTCCGGCGCGTTTTACTTCTTCGATCCTAAAGCCACCATGATGATTATGGTGCTTTACTTCCTGCTCAACATTCTGCATCAGATCCCATCCCCACTGCACTGGTCGCTGATGGCAGATGTCGATGATTACGGCGAGTGGAAAACCGGTAAACGTATCACCGGAATCAGCTTCTCCGGCAACCTGTTCTTCCTGAAACTGGGCCTGGCGATTGCCGGAGCGATGGTTGGTTTCCTGCTCTCCTGGTATGGCTACGACGCAGGGGCGAAAGCGCAAAGCGACTCCGCCATTAACGGTATTATGCTGCTGTTTACCATCATACCGGGTGTAGGCTACCTGATTACCGCAGGCGTAGTTCGTCTGCTGAAAGTTGACCGCGAGTTTATGCAACAAATCCAGACAGATTTAGAAAAGCGCCGCGCCAACTACCGTGAACTGAATGAGTACCACGATATAAAAACGACTGAAAACGTAAGGAAAGCCTAATGAATCAGTGGCCAAACCCCTTTATTGAACAGCGTGCCGACCCGTTTATTTTACGTGACGGTAGCCACTACTATTTCATTGCTTCAGTGCCCGAATACGATCGTCTGGAGATCCGCCGGGCGGACTCGCTGGAAGGGTTACGCACCGCCGTCCCGGTTGTCGTCTGGCGCAAACCAGAAAACGGCCCCATGAGCCAGTTGATCTGGGCACCTGAGATCCATCATCTGGCAGGCAAGTGGTACATCTATTTTGCCGCCGCCCACACACAGGCGCTCGACAAGCTGGGGATGTTCCAGCACCGTATGTTTGCGCTCGAATGTGCAGACGCCGATCCGCTGACCGGCCAATGGACAGAGAAAGGGCAGATTAAAACGCAGTTTGATACCTTCGCGCTCGATGCCACCACCTTTAACCATCAGGGAAAACAGTGGTATCTGTGGGCGCAGAAATCCCCCGATATCGCCGGAAACTCCAATATCTATCTCGCCGAACTGGAAAATCCATGGACGATTAAAGGCGAGCCGGTAATGCTCAGTCATCCAGAGTATGACTGGGAATGCCGGGGTTTTTGGGTCAACGAAGGCCCGGCCGTCATGGTTCACGGCGATAAGCTGTTTATCAGCTATTCCGCCAGCGCCACCGATGAGAACTACTGTATGGGATTATTGTGGATTGATCTCAATGCCGATCCGCTCAACCCGCAGAACTGGCACAAATCGCCGCGCCCGGTCTTTACCACCAGCTACGAAAACCGCCAATACGGGCCGGGACACAACAGCTTTACGCAAACGCCAGAAGGTGAAGATGTGCTGGTGTACCACGCGAGAAATTACACTGAAATCGAGGGCGATCCGCTGTACGACCCAAACCGCCACACTCGTCTGAAGCTGGTGCGCTGGAACGAAAACGGGATGCCAGATTTTGGCATCCCACCTGCTGATACGCTTTGAAAGATTGGCCCGCAAGCACAAAGCGACCGGGCCAATTTTTTTCCTCGACGGATAAGCGCAGCGCCATCCACTAATAATGGCTTAAATTAATGTTCCATAAATGGTCAGCACGGCAATGACCACCACCACCACAAACGAGGTCTTCTTCGCCATCGAAACCGCGGCTTTTGGCGTTGCGACTTTATCGGTATGTGGTTCACGCGCTAAAGAAAACTGCGCAAGGCGAGTAAGCACCTGATATTGCGAAGTATGCAGATCCGCCAGCGACGCAAACCAGGCAGGCAACGCCTTCTCGCCGTGCCCCAGCAGCGCATAGACGACACCCGCCAGGCGCACCGGGATCCAGTCCAGCACATGCAGGATCGCATCGATACCTGATTGCAAACGCTGGTGTGGCGTCTGATAGCGCGCCAGCCAGGACTGCCAGGCACGTAGAAAGGCATAACCCACCAGCGTCACCGGTCCCCACGGGCCACCGACAATCAGCCAGAATAACGGCGCCAGATAAAAGCGAAAGTTGTTCCATAACAGCGCGTTCTGCAGTTCGCGCAAGAACTCACGCTCATCGCACTCAGGCGGAATCCCATGAATCAGGGTCAGCTCGCTGGCCATCGCTTCACGGGCGTGAGCGTCATCGCGAGCAGCCGCGTTCAGATAGGCATGATAATGAAGACGCGTCTTGCCAGCGCCGATGCACAGCAAACCAATTAAGATCCACGCCACCAGCAAAGGCACGTTAAACAACAGGCCTTGAAGTGCGCGCAGCAGCAGGAACGTCACCCCCATCGCAATAAGGGCCATGCCTACCGTACGCATCATCGAAAAATGCTTCACCCGGCGGAAAAAAGCTTCAACCCGGTGATCAAGCTGCCAGTGCTCACCCAGCTTAAACAGGCGTTCAACAATCAACACCAGTAATGTTGTAAACAGCGTCATGTCATCTCCTTGTGCGACGAGGGGGTGACCAGGGCGCGAAACCTTGCCCAGTCAAAAGAGGGCCCGGGATCGGTCTTACGCTCGGGCGCAATATTGCAATGTCCTGTCATGTTGTTGGCAATGGCCGGATAACGCGTAATCAGGGCATTCGTCACGGCTGCCAGTTGCTGATACTGCGCATCGGTATAGGCCAGCGTATCCGTCCCTTCCAGCTCAATACCAATTGAGAAATCATTACAGCGTTCGCGGCCTTGATAGTTCGACACGCCAGCATGCCAGGCGCGTTTATCAAAGGGGACATACTGCACGATTTCACCGTCACGGCGAATTAAACAATGTGCCGAAACGCGCAAATGGGCGATCCCGGCAAAATAAGGATGGGCATTGGGATCAATCGTGCCCGTAAACAGCGCATCGATCCACGGGCCGCCAAACTCGCCAGGCGGCAGGCGGCAGGCTGATATTATGCACCACCAGCAGAGAAGGGTTTTCGTCATCCGGGCGGCAATCGTAATGAGGAGAGGGAACGCGTCGCGCCTCTGCCAGCCAGCCCTCGTCTAACAACATGCAGAATCTCCTTATTGGTGGTGCTCATATCAGGTTCAGGGTAGCATGTTTCCACCTTATGATTCGTTAGCAATTTGGAGTTTTATCATGCCGCCTCGCCGCTATAACCCTGACTACCGACGTGACGCGCTGTTGGAACGCATAAATCTGGATATCCCTGCCGCTGTAGCTCAGGCGCTGCGTGAAGATTTAGGCGGAGAAGTTGATGCCAATAACGATATCACCGCACAGCTTTTACCCGCGGAGATGCGCTCCCACGCCACCGTGATCACCCGCGAAGATGGCGTTTTTTGTGGAAAACGTTGGGTTGAAGAGGTCTTTATTCAACTGGCTGGCGATGATGTCAACATCACCTGGCATGTCGAAGATGGCGACAGCATTAAGGCCAATCAGCCGCTATTTGAACTGGACGGCCCTTCCCGCGTGCTGCTAACCGGCGAACGTACCGCGCTTAATTTTGTACAGACGCTTTCAGGTGTGGCGAGCGAGGTGCGTAAATATGTCGACCTGCTGGCGGGAACAAAAACCCAACTGCTGGATACACGTAAAACTCTGCCGGGGCTGCGTACCGCGCTGAAATACGCCGTATTATGCGGCGGCGGCGCGAATCATCGTCTGGGCCTTTCTGACGCTTTCCTGATTAAAGAAAACCACATTATTGCTTCAGGTTCGGTACGTCAGGCCGTTGAAAAAGCCTTCTGGCTGCACCCGGATGTGCCGGTTGAAGTCGAAGTAGAAAGCCTGGATGAACTGGACGACGCGCTGAAAGCAGGGGCCGACATCATCATGCTCGATAACTTCGAAACTGACCAAATGCGGGAAGCGGTAAAACGCACCAACGGCCAGGCGCGTCTGGAAGTGTCGGGTAACGTCACTCATGAAACTCTGCGCGAATTTGCTGAAACCGGCGTGGATTTCATCTCTGTTGGCGCGCTGACCAAGCATGTTCGCGCGCTCGATCTCTCTATGCGTTTTCGCTAATTACTGATGGTTTAGCCCGATAGTACTTTCACTTATCGGGCCCATCACGCCGGTTTTTCTATCGGCCGGATAAGCGTTTACGCCGCCATACGGCTGTTTCTTCGAGCCTCTTCGCAAATACGTTGTCTGACTCTGTAATTTCATAAAAATCCTCGGAACCCGCCTTCCCGTTCTGTTTTTTGCCTCTCGCCGTGACCCCGAGCGTTTGCCAAAGTAGCGCCAGCTAACTCAAGGAGCGAACGATGGACAAGCAACGAGGCTTCACACTTATCGAACTCATGGTGGTCATTGGCATTATTGCCATCCTTAGCGCCATCGGTATTCCGGCTTATCAAAACTATCTGCGCAAAGCTGCGTTAACAGACATGCTGCAAACCTTTGTTCCCTATCGCACGGCGGTTGAGCTCTGTGCGCTGGAGCATGGCGGAACAACAACCTGTGATGCCGGAACGAATGGCATCCCTTCTCCAGCCACCACCCGTTATGTCTCAGCCATGAGCGTTGAAAAAGGGGTGGTCAGCCTCAGCGGACAAGAAAGCCTGAACGGGTTAAGCATCACCATGACGCCGGGTTGGGACAATGCCAACGGTATTACCGGCTGGAGTCGTAACTGCGTTATCCCGAATGACAGCGCATTGCAACAGGCCTGTGAAGACGTTTTCCGTTTCGATATCAATTAAGGAAAAGAGATGAATACCACCCAACTTACGGCGCTGTGCCAACGTCATCAGGGAATATTACTGGATGCAGACAATGAAGTGGTGCACATCGCCGTCGTGGACGCTCCGTCCCACGAATTGCTGGACGCACTGCATTTTGCCACCACACGACGTATCGACATCGTCTGTTGGACGCGTCAGCAAATGGAAGGCCACACGCATACGCCACAGAAAATGCTTCCGGCAGTGGTCACGAAAAGCAGCGCCAGCGCAGCAGATTTGCTGAATCAGACGTTTCAATCCGCTCTGGTGCAACGAGCTTCTGATATTCATTTTGAGCCAGCGGAAAATCACTATCGCATCAGATTACGTGTGGATGGCGTACTGCATGCTTTACCGGACGTCACGACCGAGATGGGTATCGCCATCACTGCCAGACTAAAAGTTTTAGGCAGTCTGGATATTGCCGAGCACCGACTTGCGCAAGACGGCCAGTTTACCGTTGAGATTTCAGGAGAGCCGGTCTCGTTTCGCATCGCCACCCTGCCCTGTCGCTTTGGCGAAAAAGTGGTGCTACGGCTACTGCATCAGGTCGATCAAGCGCTGGAAATCACCGCGCTGGGAATGCAGGACGCGCAGCTGGCAGCATTTTCACAAGCGTTGCAGCAGCCTCAGGGGCTGATTCTGGTCACCGGACCGACCGGAAGCGGTAAAACGGTCACGCTGTACAGTGCGCTGCAGACCCGAAACACTCCGGACGTTAACCTCTGTAGCGTGGAAGATCCAGTCGAGATCCCGATCGCAGGTCTTAACCAAACACAAATTCATCCACGTGCCGGTCTCACTTTTCAGGGAGTATTGCGCGCGCTGCTGCGTCAGGATCCCGACATTATCATGGTGGGTGAAATCCGTGATGGCGAAACGGCTGAAATAGCCCTTAAAGCCGCACAAACCGGTCATCTGGTTCTATCAACACTGCATACCAATTCCACCACAGAAACACTAATACGCTTGCAGCAAATGGGGGTTGCACGCTGGATGATCGCCTCCGCGCTGACGCTCGTTATTGCGCAGCGGTTGGTGAGAAAATTGTGTCCCCATTGCCGACAACGTCTGGAAACGCCGATCATGCTCCCGGAAGCGATCTGGCCTACGCCACTGCCTCGTTGGAAGGCTCCGGGCTGCCAACATTGCTATCACGGATTTTATGGCCGTACGGCATTGTTTGAAGTTCTCCCCGTTACACCTGCATTGCGCCAGAGCATCGCCAACGGTACGTCCGTAGACGGAGTGGAATCGAATGCTCAGCAACTGGGGATGAGCACGCTTTTCGAAAATGGTTGCAAGGCCGTCGAACAAGGGTTAACAACATTTGAAGAGTTGGTACGCGTACTGGGCATGCCCCATGTCAGCTAAACTGCTTTGGCGCTGGCAAGGTATTAGCAACGAAGGTAATCCACTGGAAGGCGTACTTTGGGCCGATACCCGCCCCTCATTGATGCTTGCTCTCGAGCAACGGCATATTACGCCGCTGCGCATTAATCGTATGCGTGTCAAAGCCTCACAATGGAGCCGTGAAAAAAGCGCTGAAACCATACATCAACTGGCGACGTTGCTGAAAGCAGGGCTAACACTCTCGGCAAGTTTAGCTTTGTTGGCTGAACAGCATCCCAGCAGCCAATGGCAAGCGCTACTGCGCACGCTGGCTCACGATATGGAACAGGGTATTTCTCTCTCCACCTCGCTATCTCAGTGGCAACACGTTTTTCCGCCTCTTTATCAGGCAATGATCCGTACCGGAGAGCTTACGGGTAAGCTGGACGACTGCTGCTTTGAACTCGCTCGCCAGCAGAAGAATCAACAGCAACTGGCGGATAAAGTTAAAAAAGCCCTACGCTATCCGATATTCATCATCACGATGGCAGTGATGGTGGTATTCGCGATGCTGCAGTTTGTACTCCCTGAGTTTGCCGCCATTTACCAGACGTTTAACACCCCGCTACCGGCACTCACTCAGTGGATTATTGCCATCGCGCATTTTAGCAGCCAATGGGGATGGCTGGCGGGAGCATTCATCCTGGTAGCGGGTGCGGCATATCACCTGATGAAGCAGAAGCCATACTGGCTCACTCTGCGCCAGAAATTGCTGCTCGGCTTCCCGGTCATAGGGCCGATGGTGAGAGGGCAAAAGCTCACGCAGATCTTCACTGTTCTGGCGTTAACGCAAAATGCAGGTATTCCTTTTCTGCAAGGCCTTGAGAGCGTCACTGAAACGTTGGCCAACCCTTTCTGGTCGCAACGCTTAGCGCAGGTACATCACGACATCAGCGCCGGAAAACCGGTCTGGTTAGCACTCAAAAATTGCGGTGAATTCAGCCCATTGTGCATACAGTTGGTCAGAACAGGTGAGGCTTCCGGCTCGCTGGATGTAATGCTGCGTAATCTCGCCTATCACCACGGCGAGAAAACATTGTCTCAGGCAGAGAATCTGGCTGCACTACTCGAGCCTGCGTTACTGGTCATTACGGGGCTGATAATCGGTACGCTGGTCGTTGCGATGTATTTGCCGATTTTTCATTTAGGAGATGCGATGAGCGGGGGGGGATAAATTCAAATGCCGGATGGCGCACAGCTTATCCGGCATGTCATAGTACTACCTGTTCTTACAGGCTATTGAAAACGCGGTTTTCTTGTTCCTGTACACGAATAAACGTTGTACGTTTGGTCAGTTCTTTCAGGCGAGATGCACCGACATAGGTACAGGCAGAACGCAGGCCACCAAGGATATCGCGTGCAGTGTTATCAACCGGGCCACGCAGAGGCAACTTAACGGTTTTACCTTCCGCAGCGCGGTATTGTGCAACACCACCGACGTGACGCGTCATGGCTGATTCAGAGCTCATGCCGTAGAACAGCATGAATTTCTCACCGTTCTCTTCAACAATTTTTCCGCCGCTTTCTTCATGACCGGCCAACATACCGCCGAGCATAACGAAGTCCGCGCCACCGCCGAACGCTTTTGCCACGTCACCCGGCATTGTGCAGCCGCCGTCACTGACAATCATGCCGCCCAGACCGTGAGCTGCATCGGCACATTCAATAACCGCAGAAAGCTGTGGGTAGCCAACGCCGGTTTTTACACGTGTGGTACATACAGACCCCGGGCCAATGCCGACTTTAACAATGTCCGCGCCGGAAAGTACCAGCTCTTCACACATTTCTCCAGTAACCACATTGCCCGCACAAATTGTTTTTGTCGGCCATGCTTCACGCGCTTTCGACACAAACTGAACAAAATGCTCTGAGTAGCCATTTGCCACATCAATGCAGATAAAGTTCAGCGCCGGGTTGAGCGCCAGAATCTGTTTGGTTTTTTCGAAATCGGCATCAGAGGTACCGGTTGAAACCATTACATGTTTGAGCACATCAGCAGAGCTCTCTGCGATGAAAGCAGCCCAGTCTTCAACAGAATAGTGTTTGTGTACCGCAGTCAGGATGTCGAAGGATGCCAGCGCCGTTGCCATGGCAAACGTCCCGACAGTGTCCATGTTCGCGGCAATAATCGGTACGCCGGACCAGGTCTGACCTGAGTGCTTAAAGGTAAATTGACGTTCCAGCTCAACATCGGAACGGCTTTTGAGAGTAGAACGCTTAGGGCGGATAAGAACGTCTTTGAAACCTAACTTCAGATCTTCTTCGATACGCATGTGCGGATTCCTGGGGTTAATGGCGAAAAATCGAAACTCACAACTCCAGTGACGCTATCATACGCACTAATCAATGCCGCGCAAGACTGCGAAATTCTCTTTTTTTACGCTACAATCCCATAAATTTACCTGGCGAATAGTAGGTTAATCCTGCAGCAGCCTCGCCGTCGCACGCTTAACTTTTAACTGTTTGATAATCAAACTTAAACTCCAGGATCTGCATCTATGAGGTATACGGTAGCCTTAACCGGCGGCATTGGCAGTGGTAAAAGTACCGTTGCAAATGCGTTCGCTGACCTCGGAATAAACGTCATTGATGCAGATATTATTGCGCGCCAGGTGGTTGAACCCGGTACCCCAGCCCTTAAGGCGATCGAAGAACATTTTGGTACCGAAGTTATAGCTGCCGACGGATCGTTGCAGCGACGCATTTTACGCGAACGCATTTTTTCCAGTCCTGAGGAGAAAAGCTGGCTGAATGCCCTGCTCCATCCGCTTATTCAGCAGGAAACGCAGCGCCAGTTTCAGCAAGCAACCTCCCCTTATCTGTTGTGGGTTGTACCTTTGCTGGTGGAAAATTCGCTGTATAAAAAAGCCAACCGCGTACTCGTGGTGGATGTTACCCCCGAGACACAGCTCAGACGCACTATGCAGCGCGATGACGTCACGCGTGAGCATGTTGAACAAATTCTTGCTGCCCAGGCAACGCGCGAAGCGCGTCTGGCCGTGGCAGACGATGTTATTGATAATAATGGCGCACCGGAGGCCATCGCCTCGGATGTCGCCCGCCTGCACGCGCTCTATTTGCAATGCGCGTTGCAGTTTGTCTCACAGGAAAAACCGTAATGCACACCCAGGTCCTTTTTGAACACCCTCTCAATGAGAAGATGCGTACATGGCTGCGCATTGAGTTTTTAATCCAACAGCTCTCCGTTAATGTACCCATAGCGGACCATGCAGGCGCACTGCATTTTTTCCGCAACATCGGAGACTTACTGGATGTCTTTGAACGCGGCGAAGTCCGTACCGAACTCCTCAAAGAGCTGGAAAGACAACAGCGTAAACTCCAGGCCTGGGTTGAAGTTCCCGGCGTCGATCAAAACAGGATCGACGCATTGCGCCAGCAGTTAAAAAGCGCGGGCAGCATTCTGATTTCGGCTCCGCGTATTGGACAGACGCTGCGCGAAGATCGTCTGATTGGCCTTGTACGTCAGCGTTTAAGCATTCCAGGCGGATGCTGCAGTTTCGATCTGCCGACCCTGCATATTTGGTTACATCTACCGCAGTCGCATCGCGACGCGCAGGTTGAAACATGGCTTGCAAGTCTGAATCCGCTCAATCAGGCACTGTCCCTGGTGCTGGATTTAATTCGCAACTCTGCGCCATTCCGTAAGCAAACCAGCTTGAATGGTTTTTATCAGGACAACGGCGAAGATGCCGATCTGCTTCGCTTGCAGCTGCCGCTTGATTCGCAGCTTTATCCGCAAATTTCTGGTCATAAGAGCCGCTTTGCCATTCGCTTTATGCCGCTGGATAGCGAGAATGGCCAGGTGCCTGAGCGTCTCGATTTTGATCTGGCGTGCTGTTAAGGAGTCAACATGTCTGAACAAACCATCGTCAACTGCCCAACCTGCGGCAAACCCGTAGTGTGGGGTGAAGTCAGCCCGTTTCGCCCATTCTGCAGCAAGCGCTGCCAGTTAATCGATCTGGGTGAGTGGGCCGCAGAAGAGAAACGTATCCCAAGCTCTGGTGATCTGTCGGAAAACGACGACTGGAGTGAAGAGCAGAAGTAATTCAGCTAAAACGTAGGGCGGGCAAGCGTAGCGACCCCGCCCTAATTTGCCGGATGGTGGGGTTGCCTAATCCGGCCTAGGAACACCTTTATCCAGCAATCAGCTTTTCAATTACCGGCGCATTCGCAGGCGGAAAATCTTCTGCATTCAGAGCATCTTGCGCAATCCACTGCGCCGGTTGCCCCTCTTTCCCCCACGGTTCGCCTTCCCAGCTTTCAACCAGCCAGAACCACAGAGTGATATGCCGGTCCGGAAACTGGTACTCCAGCTTTTCGAACAGTGAGCTTTGAGTCGGCGTAATGCCTACTTCTTCCTGTAACTCGCGAATCAGCGCCTGCTCCGGCGTTTCGCCTGCTTCAATTTTCCCGCCGGGGAACTCCAGCTTATTTGCCATGTGGGCATCAGCCGCACGCTGGGTTATAAAAATTTCATGGTGCTGGTTGCGAATAATCCCGACGGCGATCTGCAGTATTTTCATCTTTATAGTCCATAAAAAAGGCGCAGAATTCTGCGCCTTTTCAGTAAGTTATTTTCTTAGCTCAGACGGCCATGGCACTGTTTGTACTTTTTCCCGGAACCGCAAGGACACGGATCGTTACGACCCACTTTACGATCGCCAGTTTGTGCTGCCAGCTCTTCTGCCGCGGCAGAATCGTCACCTTTATGGCTCAACTGCTGCATCTGCGCTAAACGTTCAGCGTCTTCACGACGTTGCTGCTCCATCGCTTCTACTTCTTCAGGCATACGTACCTGAACTTTGCTCAGGGTACTGATCACTTCGTACTTCAGTGATTCCAGCATTGATGCAAACATAGAGAAGGATTCACGCTTGTATTCCTGCTTCGGATCTTTTTGCGCATAACCACGCAGGTGGATACCCTGACGCAGGTAATCCATCGCCGCAAGGTGCTCTTTCCACAGAGAATCGAGAGTTTGCAGCATCACGCCTTTTTCGAAGTGACGCATCATCTCCGCGCCCACAACTTCTTCTTTACGCTGATAAACTTCGATGGCGTTTGCCAGAATACGTTCGCGCAGCGTTTCCTCATGCAGCTCAGGCTCTTTATCCAGCCACTCTGAAATAGGCATTTCCAGATCGAAGTCGTTTTTCAGACGTTCCTGCAGACCCGGGATATCCCACATTTCTTCCAGAGACTGCGGCGGAATATAGGCATCAATCGTCGCTTTGAAGACATCCTCACGGATGCTATTAATGGTTTCGCTAACGTCAGTTACGTCCAGCAGTTCGTTACGCTGGGTGTAGATTGCGCGACGCTGGTCATTGGCAACGTCATCATATTCCAGCAGTTGCTTACGAATATCGAAGTTGCGGCTTTCTACTTTACGCTGTGCGTTTGCAATCGCTTTAGTCACCCACGGGTGTTCAATCGCTTCACCAGGCTTCATGCCCAGTTTA
The DNA here is from genome assembly GCF_030336655.1 of Citrobacter sp. Cb041. Lineage (NCBI taxonomy): Bacteria > Pseudomonadati > Pseudomonadota > Gammaproteobacteria > Enterobacterales > Enterobacteriaceae > Citrobacter > Citrobacter sp. Cb041. The sequence goes on from NZ_JAOWDD010000038.1 coordinate 113,118, forward strand.
CGCATCATGCCGGACACGCGGTCAGAAGCAAAAATACGCATCAGCGCATCTTCCATCGACAGATAGAAACGAGAAGACCCTGCATCCCCCTGACGACCAGAACGACCACGCAGCTGGTTATCTATACGACGAGATTCGTGACGCTCGGTACCGATAATATGTAAACCGCCTGCAGCTAACACCGCATCATGGCGTACCTGCCACTCAGCTTTTATCTGCGCGATTTGTTCTGGAGTCGGGTCTTCCAGCTCGGCAATTTCCGCCTGCCAGCTACCACCCAGCACGATATCGGTACCACGACCCGCCATGTTTGTCGCGATAGTCACGGCGGACGGGTAACCCGCCTGGGCGACGATTGCGGCTTCGTTGGCGTGGAACTTGGCGTTCAGAACGTTGTGTTTGATACCCGCCTTGTTCAGCTCATTAGAAACCACTTCCGATTTTTCAATAGAGATAGTACCAACCAGCACCGGCTGGCCATTTGCGGTACGCTCTTTAATATCTTCAATGATCGCCTGAATTTTTTCCGCTTCAGTCATGTACACCAGATCCGGTAAATCCTTACGGATCATCGGGCGGTTGGTCGGCACAACCACGGTATCCAGTTTGTAAATGGAGCTGAATTCAAAGGCTTCAGTATCTGCTGTACCGGTCATACCGGCCAGTTTTTCGTACAAACGGAAGTAGTTCTGGAAGGTAATAGATGCCAGCGTCTGGTTCTCGTTTTGGATATCTACGCCTTCTTTGGCTTCAACAGCCTGGTGCAGACCATCGGACCAGCGGCGGCCCTGCATGGTACGACCGGTGTGTTCGTCGACGATGATAACTTCGCCGTCTTTCACGATATAGTCAACGTCGCGGGTAAACAGCACGTGCGCGCGCAGTGCAGCAGTCACGTGGTGCATCAGCATAATGTTGCCCGGAGAGTACAGCGACTCGCCCTCATCCATAATGCCTTCGTTAACCAACAGCTCTTCAATCAGTACCAGACCACGTTCGGTCAGGTTGACCTGGCGCGCTTTCTCATCAACAGAGAAGTGGCCTTCCCCCTGGAACGTGTCGGAATCGTCCTTCTCCTGACGAATCAGGTGCGGGATGATTTTATTCACTTTTTTATACATTTCCGAGCTGTCTTCAGCCGGACCGGAAATGATCAGCGGCGTACGCGCTTCATCGATCAGGATGGAGTCGACTTCATCGACCAGCGCATAATGCAGTTTACGCTGAACGCGCTCTTCCGGACTAAACGCCATGTTGTCGCGCAGGTAGTCAAAGCCGTATTCGTTGTTGGTACCGTAAGTAATATCGGCATTGTAGGCTTCACGCTTGGCTGGCGCAGGCAGGCCAGACATGTTGATACCCACGGTCATGCCGAGGAATTCAAACAGCGGGCGGTTATTTTCGGCGTCACGCTGAGCCAGGTAGTCGTTCACGGTAACCACGTGTACACCTTTCCCGCTTAAGGCGTTGAGGTAGGCTGGCAGCGTTGCGGTCAGGGTTTTACCTTCACCGGTACGCATTTCCGCGATGCAGCGATCGTTAAGCACCATACCACCCAGCAGCTGTACGTCGAAATGACGCATGCCGAACACACGCTTACTCGCTTCGCGGACCACCGCGAACGCTTCCGGGATCAGGCTTTCAACGCTGGCGCCTTTTTCCAGACGGGCGCGGAATTCAGCGGTCTTCGCTTTCAGTTCATCATCGGAGAGTTTTTCCATCTCCGGTTCCATTGCATTGATGACATTGACCACTTTACGCATACGACGCAGCGTACGCTCGTTACGGCTACCGAATACTTTTGTTAATAATTTGATTAGCATAATAAAATCTCAAACGCCCCGCGATGCGGAGTCAAAAATTATAAGTTGGAAGGTTCTTTTTTAGCTGAGGCGTTGAGGGCCAGCACGGATACCCTGCAGCTGGCTGATCCAGACCGGAACGCTAAATGCGGCCTGAGAGGTAAAATGGGCATATGTCACGCGACTCACGGTCGCGGGCGGTCTGCCTTCTTGCGTCAGCATCGCGCTGAGCGTATTCAGTAACGCAAGATGGTGCGCCTGGATTGGCAACGGCTCTTCGGCAACAGGCAGCGCCTGAGGAGCCATAGCAAAAGAAAGATGGCGAATGACCGTACGAATGGCATGCTGATGCCAGTAGTCAACGGTAAAATTCGGGCGGCGATTGGTCGCCTCCAGCAAAGCAAGCTGGCTAAAGTTAACTTTGGCAGATTGATCGTGATTGCTGGCGGTCGCCTTCGCGGGAGTATTAGGTTCAGCAGCATTACCGAGCGCAGGCAGGCCAAAACTAGCCGCGACCATCCCCAACAGGAGATGCGGCCAGAAGTACCGTCTGCCTAACTGTCGCCAACGCGTCAGTATTCCACTCACGTTATTGCCACCTGATATACCCTGCGTTTGGGGTTACAAATGCAAAACCATTTTTTTGCGCATAAATATTACCATTAAAGCGTACGCTCCACAGCAGTAATGACAGCAAGTCGCGGGTAAATATGCTTAAGAAAGCAGCGATCGAACGGTGTTTTAATCTGTCGGTGGGGAAAAAGTCGCTTCAGATAAGGTGGTTTTGCAATCGGAAGATAAAAAAACGACTGGCTCACCTGGCCGGAGAGAGTGCCAGATTTACCAGTCGAATTTATGCGACAGCGTATGTCGTTATGCCAGTACAGTCGAAGGTGCTTTGAACGCCAACGGCAGTTCTGCATCGTCCTGGAAGGTCACATATTCCCAGGCTTCCTGTTTTGCCAGGACTGCCTGCAATAGTTTGTTATTCAGTGCATGACCGGATTTATACGCGGTGAATGCACCAATAATGTTGTGACCACACATGAACAAGTCACCAATCGCGTCGAGCATTTTGTGACGAACGAATTCGTCTTCAAAACGCAGGCCGTCTTCGTTCAATACGCGATAATCGTCAACAACGATGGCACAATCGAAGCTGCCGCCCAGGCACAGGCCGCGGGACTGCAGATATTCGATATCACGCATGAAGCCGAAAGTACGCGCGCGGCTGATCTGGCGCATGAACGCATCCGCAGAGAAGTTCATCGCGTAGCGCTGCGTACTGGAGTCGATCGCCGGATGGTTAAAGTCGATGGTGAAATCCAACGTAAAACCATTATACGGCTTAAACTCAGCCCACTTATCGCCATCTTCGACACGAACGGTCTCTTTGATGCGAACAAATTTTTTGGCGCTGCTCAGTTCTTCAATACCTGCATCAAGCAGCAGGTAAACGAACGGAGCGGCACTGCCATCCATAATCGGGATTTCCGGGGCGTTAACTTCAATAACGATGTTATCGATACCTAAGCCCGCCAGAGCAGCATTAAGGTGCTCTACGGTTGAAATCCGCACATCATGCTCATTGACCAGACACGTACAGAGCATGGTATCACGCACAGATTTGGCATCGGCCGGGAAATCTACCGGAGGATTCAAGTCGGTGCGACGATAGATGACCCCGGTGTTGGCCGGCGCAGGGCGTAATGTCAGGGTGACTTTTTTGCCGGTATGCAAACCGACGCCAGTCGCCTGAACGATACGTTTAAGAGTCCTTTGTTTGATCATCGTATAATCTCGCCAAATTACCTATCCAACCGAAGTGTACTATACATTCGGTGGGCCAGTTTAGCACAAAGAGCCACAATTCCCAAATTCCAGCTAATTCTTAATCAGCTTGCTTACGCAGGAATGCAGGGATATCCAGATAATCCGGCTCTTTCGTGGTTTGCGGCGTATTGTCGTTAACCACTTTCGCTACCGGTTTCTGCTCTTGCGTCAACGGCGCCATACCGTGCTGCTGGTAACGATCCATTACCGGCTGCTGTACCTGTTTGTTGGTCACCAGAGTGATTTCAGGACGCTTGTCCATACCAATTCCAGTCGCAACAACGGTCACGCGCAGTTCGTCGTTCATATCCGGGTCCAGAGAGGTACCGATAACCACAGTTGCGTTATCCGATGCAAAGGCACGAATCGTGTTACCCACGGTTTCGAACTCATCCAGACGCAGGTCGAAGCCCGCAGTAATGTTAACCAGCACGCCGCGTGCGCCGGACAGATCGATATCTTCCAGCAGCGGAGAAGAGATAGCCATTTCAGCCGCTTCTTCTGCACGGTCTTCACCGCTCGCCACGCCAGAACCCATCATCGCGTAGCCCATTTCGGACATCACGGTGCGCACGTCTGCAAAGTCGACGTTCATCAGGCCTGGACGAGTAATCAGTTCAGCGATACCCTGGACTGCGCCTTTCAGCACGTCGTTCGCTGCGCCAAATGCATCCAGCAGGGAGATACCACGGCCCAGTACTTTCAGCAGCTTGTCGTTCGGGATAGTGATCAGAGAGTCCACGTGTTTGGACAGCTCGGTGATACCCTGCTCCGCGAATGCCATACGCTTCTTGCCTTCAAAGTTGAAAGGCTTAGTCACGACAGCAACGGTCAGGATACCTAAATCTTTTGCGACTTCAGCTACCACTGGCGCTGCACCGGTACCGGTACCGCCGCCCATGCCAGCTGCGATAAACACCATGTCTGCGCCGTCAAGCGCTGCGCGCAGAGCTTCGCGATCTTCGTCTGCCGCATTACGACCGACTTCCGGGTTTGCACCCGCGCCCAGACCTTTGGTGATGCCGCTACCAATCTGAATGGTCTGTCCAACCGCCGTTTTACGCAACGCCTGAGCGTCGGTATTCACCGCGAAGAATTCAACACCTTCGATGCGCTCACGCACCATGTGTTCAACGGCATTACCGCCGCCGCCACCGACGCCGATGACTTTAATCACCGCGTCGTTGGTTAGTTCCATAGGTTCAAACATAGTTTCTCTCTCCGTTTTACACTTCATCCTTCAAGCCGCCTCGTTGTTGGCTGCCTTCACTCACTCCCGTGACATAGTAAACTATGCTCCAGGAGATTCGCTCAGTTGCCGCCGCGATGCAACTTGAATGACTTTGTGTAGTGCCTGTCGCCTGAGACCGTTAATTTGCGTCGGTCTCTTTAAAAATTAAAACTCTTTACGTAACCAGCTATTCAGTCGCTTGATCCACGATCCGACCGAGGCAGTTACGCGCTTTTCTACTTCAGCCTCACCACTTAAATGGGATTCTTTCCCGTAGTGCAGCAGCCCTACCGCCGTTGAATAATACGGCTCTTGGGCATAATCCGTCAGACCGGTAATATTCAGCGGTGCGCCAATACGTACTTGTGTATGGAACACACGCTGTGCGCAGGCCGCAAGACCTTCAATTTGCGCAGCGCCGCCGGTTAACACAATCCCCGCCGCCAGATGATGTTTCACACCCTGCTGGCGAAGCTGTTCTTGTAATTGCAAAATTTCTTCGTTGACCAGGTTGAGCAGCTCGGTATAACGCGGCTCAATGACCTCTGCCAGAGTCTGACGTTGCAGGCTACGCGGCGGACGACCACCAACGCTTGGCACTTCAACGCTCTCGTCTTTACCCACGATGGAACCCAGTGCGCAGCCATGACGCACTTTGATGGCTTCAGCATCGCTCGGCGGCGTACCAAAGGCATACGCGATATCGCTGGTCACGACATTCCCTGCATAAGGGATAACTTTAGTGTGGCGCAACGCCCCGCCAGTATAAACGGCGATGTCCATTGTACCACCACCAATATCCACCACGCAGACACCCAGTTCACGTTCATCTTCCGTCAATACGGAATAACTGGCTGCCAACCCGGCAAAAATCAGTTGGTCAACTTTCAGACCACAACGTTCAACGGCTTTGACAATATTCTTCGCCATGTCGTTGTGGCAGGTAATAAGATGGACTTTTGCCTGCATACGCACACCGGAAAGACCGACCGGATTTTTGATACCTTCCTGGTAGTCGATGGCGTATTCCTGCGGGATGACGTGCAGAACACGATGTTCATCGCGAACGCGTACGGATTTTGCCGTATGTACCACGTTTTCCACATCTTCCTGCGTCACTTCCTCTTCGGAAATGGGCACCATACCAATTTCATTCTGACAGCTAATATGTTTACCGGAAAGCGCCAGATACACTGAAGAGATCTGGCAATCTGCCATCAGTTCAGCCTGGTCAATGGCGCGCTGTACGCACTTCACCACTGACTCAAGGTCATTCACCCCGCCTTTATCCATACCTCGCGATGGGCAACTGCCCACGCCAATGATATTGACCATACCGTCGGGCAGAACTTCCCCTACTAAAGCGGCTACCTTCGCGGTGCCAATCTCCAGTCCAACTACCAGTTTTCTGTCCGTCGCCTTGATCATTGTTGTTCTGCCTGTGCCTGATTCTGTTGCTGATTAGATTCCTCAGGAGGCAAGGGAACCCAGCCTACTGCCGCTCCTGAGTCATAACGCAAATCAACGTAGCTAATCCGTTTGCCATCGGTTTGCGCCTGCTGCTGTAAAACCGGGTAGAGTTCCACAAAGCGAGCCAAACGTTTTATCGTATCGCCCCTGCCCAGATTCAGCTTAATATCGTTATTCAGCGTCAACTGCCAGGAACGACGAGCGGTCATTGCCGCTTCCTTCAGGGTGAATCTGTCCTTAGCCAGCACCTGCCCCATATCGCGGAACCCTTGCAGCACTTCACTTGCGCTGCCTTCCGGTCCGTACAACATAGGTAATACCTGCTTATTGGCCCGACCGGTTGGGACACTGAAGGTATTTCCTTCGGCATCCACCATATGTTGGTCATTCCAACGCGCTATTGGCACATATTCAACCAGATGAATCTTCAATTCATCAGGCCATTGCTTTCTGACGCTCGCCTGTTTGATCCAGGGGAGGCGTTCAATCTGACTCTGGATGATGTTCACATCCTGAGTCATAAATGTTCCCGGAGCGCCCAGCGCCAGGATGGACTGACGGATATCATCATTGCGCGTGTAATGCCGTTCACCGGTTAACACCAGTTTTGACAATGGCAGGCGCTGCGCATCTTCCATCCATCCCAACACTACCCAGCCGCTGACAAACACGGTGCACAGCACTGTCAGCAGGAACAGTATTCCTGCAAGACGCGTTCCATTATTGCGGCGTGAGGAGTTTACTTCTTCTTCATCACCGTTTCGCGTGTTCAGCGCAGCCTGCGACATATCAGTCCGCCAACTCCAGAATTCTTACCACCAACTGCGAGAAGCTCAGGCCCGCCTGACGCGCCGCCATCGGCACCAGGCTGTGGCTGGTCATACCCGGAGAGGTATTCGCTTCCAGCAGATAAAACTGGCCATCGCTGTCCAGCATGACGTCAATGCGACCCCAACCTTTACAGCCCAATGCAGTCCACGCTTTCAGGACTAATTCCTGTAAAAGGGCCTCTTGTTCGACTTCCAGACCAGCAGGGCAGAAATATTGTGTCTCATCAGAGAGATACTTCGCCTCATAATCATAGAAGGTTCCCGCGGGTTGGATACGTATTGACGGTAAAATTTCTTCGCCAAGTATCGCAACTGTAAATTCCGGGCCACTGAGCCATTTTTCAATCAGTACTTCTTCATCATGCTGAAAAGCCAATGCTAATGCACCCTGCAAAGCATTTTCTTCTTCAACTTTTGACATCCCTACGCTGGAACCTTCACGGCTTGGCTTTACAATCAACGGCAAGCCTAACGCAGAAATTTTTGTAACTGCTTCATCGCTAAGACCTTTTTCGAACTCAGCGCGGGTCAGCGCAACCCATGGGGCGACGGGTAAACCTGCGCCCTGCCACAGCAACTTGCTGCGCAGTTTGTCCATTGAAATCGCGGAAGCCATGACGCCGCTGCCGGTATACGGCAGGCCAATCAGCTCCAGCATGCCCTGCAATGTGCCATCTTCACCGCCACGACCGTGCAGCGCAATAAACACCTTCTGAAACCCCATAGATTTCAGAAGAGTGACATCGACCTCTTTAGGGTCAACCGGATGGGCATCTACACCACCTTCGCGTAACCCTGCCAATACGGCCGCGCCTGAATTCAGCGATACTTCACGCTCAGCGGAGGTTCCCCCTAACAGGACCGCGATTTTATCAGCCATGTTGTTCTTCCTCCGGGTTTTGCGGCTTCAGTTTGATTTCAGCTAAGGAACGCGCGATTTTGCCGATATTTCCAGCGCCCTGCACCAAAATCAGATCGTTGCCGGTTAATACGGGTGCCAGCATTTCTGCCACCTGGGCCGGATCGGATACCAGAATCGGATCGATCTTACCGCGGCCACGAATCGTACGGCACAACGAGCGGCTGTCGGCACCCGGAATCGCGGCTTCGCCCGCGGCATACACATCCAGCATCAACAGCGCATCGACCTGGGTCAGCACGTTGGCAAAGTCGTCGTACAGATCGCGAGTACGCGTAAAACGGTGCGGCTGGAACAGCATCACCAGGTTTTTGTCCGGCCAACCCGCGCGCGCGGCTTTAATCGTAGCGTCCACTTCCGTTGGGTGGTGGCCATAATCATCAACCAGCATCGCGGTCCCGGCTTTACCGTTCACCGGCTCAAGCGGGAATTCGCCGAGGAAGTCAAAACGACGTCCGGTACCCTGGAAACTTTCCAGCGCGCGCAGAATAGCGTCGTCTTCAATACCTTCTTCCGTCGCGACCGCCACTGCCGCCGCCGCGTTCAGTGCATTGTGACGACCCGGCGCGTTTAACGTAACTCGTAAATCGGCCATCCCCTGACGCACCAGCGTGAAGTGTCCTTGTGGACCAATCTGCTGGTAATCTTCAACGCGCACATCGGCATCATCACTGAAACCATAGGTTGTGGTTTGACGCCCAACTCGCGGTAACAGTTCGCGGATCACCGGATCGTCAACGCACATCACCGCACGACCATAAAACGGCAAGTTATGCAGGAAATTAATAAACGTCTGCTTTAAATTTTCGAAGTCGCCATGGTAGGTATCCATGTGGTCAGCTTCGATATTGGTGACAATCGCCACCATCGGCTGCAAATGTAGGAACGACGCGTCGCTCTCATCCGCTTCAGCAATCAAATAACGGCTATGACCCAGGCGCGCATGCACGCCTGCAGCCTTCACCAGACCGCCGTTGACAAAAGTGGGATCCAGACCCGCTTCCGCGTAGATGCTGGAGACCATTGCCGTAGTCGTGGTTTTACCGTGCGTCCCGGCAATAGCAATACCGTGACGAAAACGCATTAACTCCGCCAGCATTTCAGCACGACGAATCACCGGAATACGTGCTTCATGCGCTGCAACAATTTCCGGGTTATCCGCAGAAATAGCGCTGGATACCACCACCACGCTCGCATCGCGCACGTTTTCCGGGCGATGGTTGAAGAAAATCGTGGCCCCCAGATTCGTCAACTGCTGCGTCACAGGATTCGGCGCTAAGTCAGAACCGCTGATCTGATAACCTTCATTGGCCAAAACTTCGGCAATACCGCCCATACCAGCACCACCGATGCCGACAAAGTGAATGTGCCGAACGCGACGCATTTCGGGCACGATGGAACGCAGTTTTGCCAGTTGTTGTGTATTCATTCTTTAGCCATTAACTTCTTAGTTCATGCGATGCAAAAGGCATCACCACAATTACGCCCGGGCAGCCCGGCTCACTTCATTTGCAACGCGCTCTGTGGCATCCGGTATGGATGCGGCGCGCGCACGTTCTGCCATGGTTAATAACGTTTCTCGCGACCACCCGGCAAGGGTGCTGGCGACGGCATCCACAGTAAACTGCGGCTGCTCCAGAATTTTGGCGGCGCCCGCTTTCTCCAGCGGCAGCGCATTCCAATACTGCTGTCTGTCTTTGTGCTGGAACGGCACAAACAGCGCAGGCAAACCCGCGGCGGCAATTTCGCTCACCGTCAGCGCGCCTGAGCGACAAACCACGACATCAGCCCACGCGTAGGCCGCTGCCATATCATCAATAAACTCAGTGACCTTGTGCTGCGGTTGTCCCGCGTCGGCATACGCCTGTTCAACGGTCTGCTGCGCGCCTTTGCCGCTCTGATGCCAGATAGTCACCGCGTCGCCAAGCTTTGCGGCAACCTGCGGCATCGTCTGGTTCAGTACGCGTGCGCCCTGAGATCCCCCGACGACCAATACACGAACCGGACCTTCACGCCCGGCCAGGCGCACTTTTGGCAACGGCAGCGCCAGCACGTCAGTGCGCACCGGGTTGCCCACCACTTCCGCATTCGGGAAAGCGCCAGGAAAAGCCTGCATCACCGTAGTGGCAATCTTCGCCAGCCATTTGTTAGTTAATCCCGCAATGCCGTTCTGCTCATGCAGTACAACCGGAATACCTAATGACCAGGCCGCCAGACCGCCAGGGCCAGACACGTAGCCGCCCATACCCAGCACCACATCGGGTTTAAACTGCTTCATGATGGCGCGCGCCTGACGCCAGGCATTAAAAATACGCACAGGTGCAGCCAGCAGCGCATTGACGCCTTTGCCACGCAAACCGGAGATGCGAATAAAGTCAATTTCAATGCCGTGTTTTGGCACTAAGTCCGCTTCCATACGATCGGCGGTGCCCAGCCAACGAACCTGCCAGCCCTGGGCCATTAAATGGTGCGCGACCGCCAGCCCCGGGAACACATGCCCGCCGGTACCGCCTGCCATCACCATTAACCGCTTCGGTTGACCACTCATCGTGCACCTCGTGTAAACGCCTGGGCTTTTTCCAGACGCGTTTCATAATCAATACGTAACAAAAACATGATGGCCGTCGACATAATCAACAAACTTGAACCACCATAACTGATCAGCGGCAGCGTCAGACCTTTGGTTGGCAGCATACCCGCAGCCGCACCGACGTTTACCAGTGCCTGGAAGCTAAACCAGATCCCGATAGAGCAGGCTAAAAAGCCTGAAAAACGGTGGTCAATTTCCAACGCCTTACGGCCAATCGACATCGCGCGAAAAGCGACGAAGAATACCATTAAAAGTGCCAATACCACACCGATATAACCCAGCTCTTCCCCAATGATGGCGAAGATGAAGTCGGTGTGCGCTTCTGGTAAATACTCCAGTTTTTGGACTGAATTACCTAAGCCCTGCCCCCAAACCTCACCGCGACCAAAGGCCATCAGGGATTGCGTCAGCTGGTAGCCACTGCCGAACGGATCTTCCCATGGGTTCCAGAAAGAGGTTACGCGGCGAATACGATACGGTTCGGCAAGGATCAGCAGCACGACCGCTGAAATCCCCATGCCGATAATGGCAATGAACTGCCACAGTTTCGCTCCGGCGAGAAACAGCATCGCCAGAGTAGTGACGAACAGCACCACCACCGTACCAAGGTCAGGCTGTGCCAGCAGTAAAATAGCCAGTACCAGGATCACGCCCATCGGTTTTAAGAAACCGCGCAGGTTGTTACGCACTTCATCAACTTTACGCACCAGGTAGTTGGCGAGGTAACAGAACAGCGACAGCTTGGTAAATTCCGCAGGCTGAATACGCAGCGGCCCCAGCGCAATCCAGCGCGACGCCCCGTTAACGGAGCTACCCACCACCAGCACAATCAGCAGCATGATGATCGAGGCTATCAGCATCGTCGTACTGTACTTTTGCCAGAACTCCATCGGCAGACGCAGCGTCACCATCGCCAGGCAGAAGGCGAGGAAGATGTACAGTGCATCACGCTTAGCAAACAGGAAAGGATCGCCCGCCAGGCGTTGCCCTACGGGCATCGATGCCGATGTCACCATCACAAAACCGATCGCTGCCAGACCAAAGGTCAACCACAGCAGCATGCGGTCATACATGATCAGGCTATCCGCGTCTTTATCACGCGAAGCCATCACCCAGCCTTTAAGTGCCGCGAAGACCCACGCCAGGATACCCAGTCCCGGTAAGCGCGGCATTCTCAGACGAGGGAGAGATAAGCGCATCAACCCAACTCCTTCGCCAGGCGGGTAAAGACGTCACCGCGTTGCTCAAAGTTCTTGAACTGGTCGAGGCTGGCACAGGCGGGCGACAACAGCACCATATCGCCCGGCTTCACGCGCGGTGCGAGCAGACGCATTGCCTGCTCCATGGTTTCAGTTTGTTCCGTAACGTCAGGTCGCAGAGCGGCAAGCTGCGCGCCATCGCGACCAAAGCAATACAGACGAACGTTGTCGCCGGTCAGGTATCGTTGCAGCGGCGTAAAGTCAGCGGATTTCCCGTCTCCCCCCAGCAACAGGTGCAACGTACCGTCAACGTGCAGGCCATTCAGCGCGGCTTCAGTGCTGCCGACGTTGGTGGCTTTAGAATCGTTAATCCAGCGCACGCCGTTGTGCTCAAGCACAGTCTGAAAACGGTGCGCCAGACCGGTAAACGTGGTGAGCGCTTTCAGGCTCGACGCCCGCGGCAGACCCGCAGCATCCGCCAGCGCCAGCGCAGCCAGGGCGTTGGTATAGTTATGCTGACCGGAAAGCGTCATCTCTTTTACGTTAAGGACTTTTTCACCCTTCACTCGCAGCCAGGTTTCGCCCTGCTGACGGTTCAGGTGATAGTCACCCATGTTGATGCCAAAGCTCACGCAACGCTCATCCGCCCCGCGAACCGGCATGGTCAGCGCATCATCAGCGTTGACCACACACACTTTCGCGTTTTCATAGACGCGCAGTTTGGCCGCACGGTACTGCTGCAAGCCAAACGGATATCTGTCCATATGGTCTTCGGTGACGTTCAAAATGGTAGCGGCTACGGCTTGTAAGCTGGAGGTCGTTTCCAGTTGGAAGCTCGACAGTTCCAGAACATACAGCTCACGTTCGTCATCCAGCAGCATCAGCGCGGGCAGGCCAATATTACCGCCAACCCCCACGTTCACACCGGCCGCTTTCGCCATCTCACCTACCAGCGTAGTGACTGTGCTTTTCCCGTTGGAACCGGTGATCGCGACGATCGGTGCCTGTGCTTCGCGACAGAACAGCTCAATGTCGCCGACAATTTCAATTCCCGCATCGGCGGCGGCGCTCAACGAAGGATGCGCCAGGGCAATACCAGGGCTGGCGACAATAAGATCAGCGGCCAGCAGCCAGTCATCATTCAGGCTGCCAACATGACGCTCAACCGCTTCCGGTAATTTGTCCAGGCCCGGCGGCGTCGCGCGGGTATCCATTACGCGCGGCGTCACGCCACGCGCCAGGAAGAAATCCACGCAGGACAGCCCGGTCAAACCCAGACCGATAATGACGACTTTTTTACCCTGGTAATCAGCCATGATTAACGTACCTTCAGCGTTGCCAGGCCAATCAGCACCAGCATCAGCGAAATAATCCAGAAGCGCACAATTACGCGCGGTTCCGGCCAGCCTTTCAGTTCATAGTGATGGTGGATCGGCGCCATACGGAAGATGCGCTGTCCGCGCAGCTTAAAGGAGCCAACCTGCAAAATGACCGACAGTGTTTCTACGACGAATACACCGCCCATGATCACCAGCAGGAACTCCTGACGCAGCAGCACGGCAATAATGCCCAGCGCGCCGCCCAGCGCCAGCGATCCGACGTCGCCCATAAAGACCTGCGCCGGATAGGTGTTAAACCACAAGAAGCCTAACCCCGCACCGACAATTGCCGTACAGACGATCACCAATTCGCCGGCATGACGTAAATAGGGAATATGCAGATAGTTGGCGAAGTTCATGTTACCGGTCGCCCACGCTACCAACGCAAAACCTGCGGCCACAAACACGGTCGGCATAATCGCCAGACCATCCAGACCATCGGTGAGGTTGACCGCGTTGCCAGTACCCACAATCACGAAGTACGCCAGCAGCACGTAGAACAGCCCCAACTGCGGCATCACGTCTTTAAAGAACGGCACCACCAGCTCAGTGGCCGGGGTATCTTTACCAGCCAGATACAGGGCAAAGGCCACGCCCAGCGCAATCACCGACATCCAGAAGTATTTCCAGCGCGCGATCAGGCCCTTGGTGTCTTTGCGTACCACTTTGCGGTAGTCATCGACAAAACCGATAATGCCGTAACCGACCAATACCACCAGCACGCACCATACGTACGGGTTCGACGGGTATGCCCACAGCAGTACGGAGATAACAATCGCGGTGAGGATCATAATCCCGCCCATGGTCGGCGTACCGCGTTTACTGAAGTGTGATTCAGGACCGTCGTTACGCACGACCTGTCCAAAGGACATTTTTTGCAAGCGGGCGATCATGCGCGGGCCCATCCACAAAGAGATGAACAGCGCGGTCAGCAGGCTGACGATGGCGCGAAACGTCAGATAGGAAAAGACGTTAAAGCCGGAATAATATTTGACCAAATGTTCGGCCAGCCAAACTAACATGTCCCATTCTCCTGTAATGCGCGTACTACCTCTTCCATGGCGGCACTACGTGAACCCTTCACTAAAATCGTCATAATCTGATGTTCTGCAATCAGCGCCTTAAGATGCGCGGTCAACGCGGTTTTATCCGCAAAATGCTCACCCACACCGCTGGCATGGCTAATTGCCTGACTCAGTTTCCCTGTACTCAGCACACGGTCGATACCTGCAGCCTTCGCAGCTTCACCCACCTGTACGTGGCATGCTTCGCTTTCCGCACCAAGCTCTGCCATATCGCCAACGACCAGCACGCGGTAGCCCGGCATTTCGGACAGCACGTTTACCGCTGCGGTCATTGACCCGACATTTGCGTTATAGGAGTCATCCAGCAGTAGCTGATTTTCTGCCAGTTGAATCGGGAACAGACGCCCCGGTACCGCTTGCAGTTCCTTCAGACCCGCTTTAATCGCTTCGTGCGTCGCGCCTACCGCCATAGAGAGCGCAGCCGCCGCCAGGGCGTTAGCAATATTGTGACGACCCGGCAACGGCAGCAGAACATCAATGCTTCCGGTTGGCGTTTGCAGAGAAAACTCTGTGCCGTGTGAAGTCACATGAACATTGGCCGCCGAAAAGTCGCTGTTGGCCGCATTCGGGGAGAAGCGCCAGACTTTGCGATCGCCGATAATGCTCTGCCAGTTCAGCCAGTCGTTATTGTCGGCATTCATAATGGCGATTCCGTTCGCTGGCAGGCCGGTAAAAATCTCACCTTTTGCCTTCGCAACGCCCGCCAGTGAACCAAAGCCTTCCAGATGCGCGGCCGCCAGGTTATTCACCAGCGCCGCTTCCGGACGCGTCAGACCAACGGTCCAGGCGATTTCGCCCTGATGATTAGCGCCAAGCTCAATCACGGCATAGTCGTAATCGTTGTTTAAGCGCAACAGCGTCATCGGTACGCCGATGTCGTTATTCAGGTTGCCCGCGGTATATAAGGTGTTGCCACACTGACTCAGAATGGATGCGGTCATCTCTTTGACGGACGTTTTACCGGAAGAGCCGGTCAGCGCGACAACGCGCGCCGGAACCTGAGCGCGAACCCACGCCGCCAGCTCGCCAAACGCGAGGCGTGTATCTTTCACAATCAGTTGCGGCAGATCGATATCCAGCGGACGGCTGACCAGCAGCGCACCCGCCCCGCTCTCTTGCGCCTTGTCTGCGAAATCGTGGGCATCAAAGCGTTCGCCTTTCAGCGCAACAAACAGGCAGCCCGGCGTAACTTTACGCGTATCGGTTGTCACTGCATCAAGAGTCAGATCGGCTCCTTTCAGTTCGCCGCGGAGGATCTCCGCCAGTTGGCTGAGCGTTACGCTAATCATGCGATTACTCCCAGCAGACGCGCTGCCGTAACGCGGTCAGAATAGTCGAGGCGCTGCGAGCCAACGATCTGGTAGTCTTCGTGACCTTTCCCGGCCACCAGCACCACGTCGTTTTCTTTCGCCTGCATAATGGCGTTTGTCACAGCCTCTGCGCGACCTTCCATCACTTTCGCCTGTCCGGCATCCAGCATACCCGCCAGAATGTCGTTAATAATGGCGCGCGGCTCTTCGGTACGCGGGTTGTCATCGGTCACCACGACAACATCAGCAAACTGCTCGGCAATCGCGCCCATCAACGGACGTTTGCCTTTGTCGCGATCGCCGCCGCAACCAAAGACGCACCACAGTTTGCCAGTACAGTGCAGACGTGCCGCCTGCAGCGCTTTTTCCAGCGCATCTGGCGTATGGGCATAATCAACCACAACGGTGGTTTTACCCGGCGCGCTGAACACTTCCATGCGCCCACAAACCGGCTGTAATTGTGTCGCCGTTTTCAGTAAATCAGCTAACGGATATCCCAACGCCAGCAGCGTTGCCAGCGCCAACAGCAGATTGCTGACGTTAAACGCGCCCATCAGGCGACTTTCAATTTCGCCGTCACCCCATGAGGAGGTAAAACGAATCGTTGCCCCGCTGTCGTGATAATTCACGTCAATCGCCTTTAACCAACGACCGTGACAGTTCGGGTTGATGTGATCTTCCATCGATACGGCAACCGCATCCGGAAGTTTGGCCAACCAGCGACGACCGACTTCATCATCCGCATTAACGATGGCCTGGCCGCAATGGTGCGTGGAATACAGCAGCCATTTCGCGGCTTCGTAATGTTCCATGTCGCCGTGGTAATCAAGATGGTCACGGCTTAAGTTGGTAAATACTGATGCGGCAAACTTCAGCGCCGCCACGCGATGCTGAACCAGACCGTGTGAAGACACTTCCATCGCGCCAACCGTTGCGCCTTGTGCAACCAGCCCTGCCAGCACATGCTGGACATCAACGGCTGAGCCGGTGGTATTTTCCGTCGGGATCACTTTGC
Organism: Citrobacter sp. Cb041; assembly: GCF_030336655.1. Classification (NCBI taxonomy): domain Bacteria; kingdom Pseudomonadati; phylum Pseudomonadota; class Gammaproteobacteria; order Enterobacterales; family Enterobacteriaceae; genus Citrobacter; species Citrobacter sp. Cb041. The sequence continues at coordinate 129,781 of NZ_JAOWDD010000038.1, forward strand.
CCAGCAGGCCATTGCCGACTGTTCCCATCACCGCGCTGGTTTCGCCAAGCAGTTGGCTCCACTGTGCCAGCAATTGGGTAGTGGTGGTTTTACCGTTGGTCCCGGTCACGCCGACCAGTCGCATTTTTTCAGAAGGCTCGTGGTAAAAGCGGCCCGCCAGTGCAGATAAACGTTCGTTAAGCTGACTGAGATAGATAACTGGAACGCCGTGCATTTCACGGATTTCACCGTCAGTAGCTTCATCTTTTGCTTCTGCAATAATGGCAGCCACACCTTGCGCTATCGCCTGCGGGATATACCGACGCCCGTCCGCCTGATGACCCAATACTGCGACAAAGAGATCGCCCGATGCAGCCATACGGCTGTCGAGCGTCATCTCCCGCAGTGCTCGCTCCGGTGCACCCGGCACCCATGGAGCAAGAAGGTCGCGCAAATTACGATCTGCCACCTGTTGCCTCGCCTTGATTATTCACAAATTCATTTTTATCGCCCGTTGTCAGCGCATCCGGTTCGATGTTCATGGTGCGCAGTACGCCGCCCATGATGGCACCAAAGACCGGCGCGGAAACGGCGCCACCGTAGTATTTACCCGCCTGCGGATCGTTGATAACAACAACCAGCGCGAAGCGCGGCTGACTCGCAGGCGCAACGCCTGCGGTATAAGCAATGTATTTGTTGATGTAGCGGCCATCCGGCCCTACTTTCTTCGCCGTACCGGTTTTAATGGCGATACGATAGCCTTTAATCGCCGCCTTCACGCCGCCGCCGCCGGGCAGCGCCACGCTTTCCATCATGTGCACCACGGTACGCACGGTTGATTCCGGGAAGATACGCTCGCCCGGAACAGGAGGGTCAACTTTGGTGATCGACAGTGGCCGATAAACGCCATAGCTGCCGATCGTTGCATAGACTCGCGCTAACTGTAACGGCGTTACCATTAGCCCATAGCCGAAAGAGAAGGTGGCCCTCTCTATGTCAGACCACCGTTGTTTTTGAGGATATAAGCCACTGCGTTCTCCGACCAACCCCAAATTGGTCGCTTTTCCCAGCCCAAAACGTGAGTAAGTGTCTACTAACGCTGAGGACGGCATCGCTAACGCCAGCTTGGAAACACCGACGTTACTCGACTTCTGCAAAACCCCGGTGAGGGTCAATTCGCTATAACGCGCCACGTCTTTGATTTCATGGCCATTAATTCGGTAAGGGATAGTGTTAAGTACGGTATTTTCGCGAACCACGCCACGCTGCAGCGCCGTCATCACCACCATCGGTTTAACGGTGGAACCCGGTTCAAACACGTCGGTAATCGTACGGTTACGCATCGCATCCTTCGGCGTACCGGTGAGATTGTTCGGGTTGTAGGACGGGCTGTTGGCCATCGCCAGCACTTCACCGGTGTTCACATCCACCAGTACCGCACTGCCTGACTCCGCCTTGTTAAACGCCACGGCGTTATTCAGTTCACGGTAGACCAGCGCCTGTAAACGCTCATCGATACTCAGCGCAAGGTTATGCGCCGCCTGGCTGTCGGTAGAGGAAATATCCTCAATGACGCGGCCATAACGGTCTTTACGTACAATGCGTTCGCCCGGTTGCCCGGTGAGCCATTTATCGAAGCTCTTCTCAACGCCTTCAATCCCCTGGCTGTCGACGTTAGTAAAACCGATAAGGTGAGCGGTCACTTCTCCGGAAGGATAGTAACGGCGGGATTCTTCGCGCAGGTGAATGCCTGGCAGCTTCAGTTTTTTGATGTAGTCAGCCATGTCAGGGTTTACCTGACGCGCCAGATAGATAAAGCGCCCTTTCGGGTTGGCGTTAATGCGGGAAGCCAGTTGATCGAGCGGGAGATTCAGCGCGGTCGACAGCGCTCTCCAGCGTTCACCAACGCTTACGCCGCCTGCGTCATGCACCTCTTTTGGGTCGGCCCAAATCGCCTTAACCGGAACGCTCACCGCCAGCGGACGACCTGAACGGTCAGTAATCATCCCGCGCGATGTGGACACTTCCTGTACGCGCAGAGAGCGCATGTCGCCCTGACGCACCAGCATGTCCGGCGCGATGATTTGCAGCCAGGCAACGCGCCCCAGCAGAAAACCCAGTGCCAGCAAAATACAGCCGCACAGTAACGCAAAACGCCAACTGATAAAGTTGGCTTGTTCTTCCTGGCGTTTTGGCTTGTGCGTTTTTGCCGCTGCTTTCATGCGTCGCGTTTATCCTTATTTTTGTACTACGATATTTTCTTGTGAGGGATCAACATGCTGCATTTGCAGCTTTTCCGTTGCGATCCGTTCAACACGGCTATGGTCGCCGAGCGCGTTCTCCTCAAGGATCAAGTTGCGCCATTCGATATCCAGCGCATCTCGCTCCAGAACCAGCTGCTCACGCTGCGCGGTCAGTAACCGCGTATGGTGTGCTGTTGTCACGACGGTAACCGCCGTCAAAATAATGCAAATGAACAGGCAGAGTGGCAGCTTCCCATACCGCAAAAGATCGTCACCGATCACGCCAGGCAAGGCATGGCGCTCGTTGCTTCCTATCGATCCTTTAACTTTGCTGAGGGCTTCTGTCACTCTGCTGATCATGCGTTCGTCCTCTCTGCAATACGCAGAACTGAACTACGGGCACGAGGATTTTCAGCTACCTCTTCTTCACCCGGCATCATCTTGCCTAGTGCTCTTAACTCACGGCCGCCCAGCTTTTTGATCTGCGCTTCGGTCATCGGTATTCCAGCCGGAACCTGAGGACCACGGCTTTGTTCGCGCATAAAGCGTTTCACAATGCGATCTTCAAGCGAATGGAAACTGATTACCGAAAGGCGACCACCTGGTGCCAGCACGCTGAGCGAGCTTTTTAGCGCCTGCTCTATCTCCTCCAGTTCACTGTTCACCCAAATGCGCACCGCCTGGAAGGTACGGGTCGCGGGATGTTTGAATTTGTCTTTCACCGGCATTGCCGCCGCAATCACTTCCGCCAGCTCTTTAGTGCGGGTCATCGGTTCGATGCGGTTGCGCTCTACGATGGCGCGAGCAATACGTTTGCCGAAGCGCTCTTCGCCAAAGGTTTTAATCACCCAGGCAATGTCTGCTTCATCGGCGGTTTGCAGCCATTCGGCCGCTGACTGACCGCGTGTTGGGTCCATACGCATATCTAACGGACCGTCACGCATAAATGAGAATCCGCGCTCAGCATCATCAAGCTGTGGAGAAGACACCCCAAGATCGAGAAGAATCCCGTCGATCTTACCGGTAAGTCCGCGCTCGGCGACATAATCAGCCAGCGCAGAAAAAGGACCATGGACGATGGAAAAACGGGGATCGGTAATCGTCTTTGCAACGGCAATCGCCTGCGGATCGCGATCGATGGCCAGTAAACGCCCCTCTTCGCCAAGTTGCGAGAGGATCAGACGTGAGTGACCACCGCGACCAAATGTCCCGTCAATGTAGATGCCGTCTGGACGAATATTCAGGCCGTTTACGGCTTCATCCAGCAACACCGTTGTATGTTTATAATTTTCCATCATTTTATAGAGACAAATCCTGCAATCGTTCCGACAGCGCGCCGGTAACAGACTGCTCAGCGTCGATATCTTCCTTGACCTGTTGATACCAGGTCGTTTCATCCCACAGCTCAAACTTATTGAACTGCCCAACCAGCATCACTTCTTTCGTTAGCCCTGCGTGTTGCCGCAGAATGGGCGCTATCAATAATCGACCAGCGCTATCCATCTGACATTCGCTAGCATGACCCAACAACAGGCGCTGTACGCGACGCTCAACTGGATTCATGCTCGACAGACGCGATAACTTCTGCTCGATAATTTCCCATTCAGGCAGGGGGTACAGCAGCAGGCACGGGTGATGGATGTCAATGGTACAAACCATTTGACCGGTAGCGCTCTCGAGCAGTTGATCCCGATAACGGGTAGGCACAGATAAGCGCCCTTTACTGTCGAGATTAACTAACGTTGCTCCCCGGAACATGCCAGCCTCACCCCCGATTACCACTTTATCCCACAAATTCCCACTTAAAGGAGTTTACGGAGCGGAGGAAAACCTTGTCAAGCAAGTCACGGCGCTTAGCGGAGCAAAAAACCCATTGTTTACGGCTAATATCAGCGTTGAACAAATTCCGTACAGCAAACGAAGCAAATTAACGTCATGAATATTTGTAAGAAAAAAATCCAACAACTCATGATTGTTTAAAACAACTGAATATCATCAAAAGAAAAATATAAAGTGTCAGTTTGCGACGCGAGCGGCATTTTAGGACAATATGCAGCGAGATAACAGTACCAGTTAATCAGTCTGTACGCCGCACAGGAGCGAGATAAGGGCGAGATTGCCGCAACACACCAGTAAAGTGTTTGTTAATTCGGCAAATCCCTACATGCTTGTAACAAAATAATACAACCGTAACGCATCGTTACGTCTCAATAACCCAAAAATGGATAGTTGCAGTTTTAATTCGGCATAATAGAAGAATCAATTTCAGATAATTCTAAAGAATATTCTTAATTATAATGCGGTTATTTCCGAGAACGGGATAATTGATGATGTCAGAGGCTTATCCGCCGACATCATCAATTGAGGCAACTTAGTTACGGCTTAGAATACCGCGACGGTACAGATTACGCCGTATACGCGTTAAACCTGGTTTGGGTTTACGCGGCTCATCCAGGCTTGCCAACACAATCTCCAGCACGCGTTCCGCGACATCTCGATGGCGCTGCGCCACCGCCAGAACCGGGCACTGCAGGAAGTCGAGCAGCTCGTGGTCGCCAAAAGTCGCAATCGCTAAATCAGACGGTAACTGCCCGTCGCGGCGCAGGGTCACATCCATCACCCCCTGCAACAGGGCAAACGACGTGGTAAACAGCGCCTGAGGCATTGGATGCGTTTCCAGCCATTTATCAAATAACTGCGCGGCCGCCTCCCGCTCATAGCTGTTGGCATAGAGAAAATGCACTTCACGCGGATCGTCCTTCCACGCGGTACGGAAACCCTGTTCGCGCAGGAAACTGACGGACAATTCAGGAAGCGCCCCCAGATAGAGCACGGTTTCAGCAGGGAATTTACGTAACTCCTCCGCCAGCATCTGCGCATCATCCTGGTCTGCGCCCACCACGCTGGTGAAATGTTCACGATCCAGCGCGCGATCCAGCGCCACAATCGGGAATGAACTGTTCGCCCAGCGCTGATAAAACGGATGTTCAGGCGGCAAGGAAGTCGAAACGATAATGGCATCAACCTGACGTTGTAAAAGATGCTCAATACAGCGCATTTCGTTATCCGGCTGATCTTCAGAGCAGGCAATCAGTAGTTGATACCCGCGCTGACGCGCCTGGCGCTCCAGATAGTTTGCGATCCGGGTATAGCTCGTGTTCTCGAGATCCGGGATCACCAGCCCGATAGAACGTGTGCGTCCAGCACGCAGCCCGGCCGCCACGGCATTCGGGTGGTAATTATGCTCACGCACCACCGCCATGACTTTCTCAACCGTTTTGTCGCTTACGCGGTATTGCTTTGCTTTGCCGTTAATAACGTAGCTTGCAGTCGTTCGCGAAACGCCGGCCAACCGAGCGATTTCATCCAGTTTCACAATTGCCCCTTGCGTAAAATGTACAAACCATAACCTTTAAGATGGCATGGGTTAAACTTCTTAACATCTAAGCGCAGAATAATGACTGCGGCAACCGCTTTTGTCTCTGGTTACTGCTGATTTCGCAAAAAAAAGCAACCGATAGCCAAGGCATCTCGCGTAGGTCAGGTAAGCGTTAGCGCATAATTTTATCGCCGCGGGAAAGCCCCACCACGCCGGAACGGGCTACTTCCACGATTTTGGCGACTTCCCGTAGCGTTGCCAGAAACGCATCCAGCTTATCGCTGGTGCCCGCCAGCTGTACGGTGTAGATCGACGGCGTAACATCGATGATTTGCCCACGGAATATCTCCGTGTTGCGTTTCACCTCTTCCCGGCCATAGCCGCTGGCCTGGATTTTCACCAGCATGATTTCTCGTTCAACGTGGGCGCCCTGCCCCAGTTCGCTGACGCGCAAAACATCCACCAGTTTGTGTAGCTGCTTTTCGATCTGCTCCAGGACTTTCTCATCCCCTACCGTTTGAATCGTCATTCGCGATAAGGTCGGGTCGTCAGTCGGCGCGACGGTCAGGCTTTCAATGTTGTATCCGCGCTGGGCGAAGAGGCCAATCACACGTGACAATGCACCCGACTCGTTTTCCAGCAATACTGATAATATCCGGCGCATAATCAGGTCCTCTCCGTTTTACTTAACCACATTTCGTCCATCCCGCCCCCACGAATCTGCATCGGATAGACATGCTCACTGCCGTCGACGGTGACATCAACAAACACCAGGCGATGGTTACGCACATGTTCCAGCGCTTCGCCCAGCTTGCTCTCCAGTTCGCCTGGATGATTAATCTGGATACCGATATGCCCATAAGCTTCAGCAAGGCGCACAAAATCAGGTAGCGACTGCATGTAAGACTGGGAGTGACGCCCGGAGTAAATCATGTCCTGCCACTGTTTGACCATGCCGAGATAGCGGTTGTTAAGGTTGAGCACCAGTACCGGTAGCTCATATTGCAGCGCCGTCGACAGTTCCTGGATGTTCATCTGAATGCTGCCATCCCCGGTAACGCACACCACTGTTTCATCCGGCAGCGCCATTTTCACCCCTAACGCCGCGGGTAAACCGAATCCCATGGTGCCGAGGCCGCCTGAGTTAATCCAGCGGCGTGGTTTATCGAACGGATAGTAAAGTGCGGCAAACATTTGATGCTGGCCAACGTCAGAGGTCACGTATGCATCCCCTTTCGTCAGACGCCAGATGGTTTCAATCACCGCCTGCGGTTTAATACTTTCACTTTGCGTGTCGTATTTCAGGCACTGACGAGCGCGCCAGTGTTCGATCTGTTGCCACCAGTCACGGTTATCATCCAGCGGCTGCTGCGATTTCTCCTGCGGCAGCAGTTCAAGCATCTGATCCAGCACCAGGCGAGCATCGCCCACAATCGGAATATCCGCAGTGACGGTTTTTGAAATAGAGGTCGGATCGATGTCGATATGCAGCACGGTCGCATTCGGGCAATATTTTGCCAGGTTATTGGTCGTTCGATCGTCAAAACGAACACCGACGGCAAAGATCACATCAGAATGATGCATGGTCATATTCGCTTCGTAAGTACCATGCATGCCCAACATTCCCAGCGCCTGGCGATGCGTGGCCGGAAACGCGCCTAACCCCATCAGCGAGGAGACAACCGGCAGATTAAGTGCTTCGGCAATTTGCCCCAGTTGTTCGTGACAGGCGGCATTCACCGCGCCACCACCAACATAGACAACCGGTTTCTTCGCCGCGACCAGCGTCTGCAAAGCACGTTTTATCTGTCCTTTGTGCCCGGTCGTTGTCGGGTTATACGAACGCATACTCACCGACTCCGGCCAGCTATAAGGCAGTTTTTTCGCCGGATTCAGAATATCTTTCGGCAAATCCACCACCACCGGCCCCGGACGACCGCTTGCCGCCAGCCAGAAGGCTTTTTTCAGCACCTGCGGGATATCTTCCGTTTGTTTAACCAGAAAACTGTGTTTTACCACCGGGCGGGATATACCCACCATGTCGCACTCCTGAAAGGCATCGTAGCCAATCAGGGAGGTGGCGACCTGGCCGGAGAGGATCACCAGCGGAATGGAATCCATATATGCCGTTGCAATCCCGGTGATCGCATTGGTTGCTCCTGGTCCGGAAGTGACCAAAACGACGCCCACTTCTCCTGTGGCACGCGCCAGGCCATCAGCCATATGTACCGCAGCTTGCTCATGACGGACTAACACATGATCAATACCGCCGACCGTATGCAATGCATCATAAATATCGAGGACGGCCCCCCCGGGATAACCGAATACCTGCTTCACACCCTGATCGATAAGCGATCGGACGACCATCTCGGCTCCAGACAACATCTCCATGGCTTGCCTCACTCTTATAATGAATTACGGTTTAACAACACATTAACCGCTGACGATGACGCATGGCAATTGACTCCGAAGGGGTGGCACTGGAGTAAATAAGAATAAAACGGAGGTAAGAATTGAATAAATGGAGAATTAAACCAGCATAAGCAATTGATATGATAAATAATCGCTTAAAAAGGGGGATTTACAGCAATTAGTCTATTTTTTTACACTTTCGGACATACGTAAAAAGTCGAGTTCAGCACAAAATTTTAGATATAAAGATAAAAGCAGAATAAACCAGATGTATTCCCCGATTTATTCTGCCAGCGGCTACTTCTTACAGACGGAGACCAACAGTTCTTCCATCCATTGATGTCCTTTATCGCGCCCCGCAGCCTCATGCCAGGAAAGATAACATGTGCGGCTATTCAATTTTAAAGGTAAAGGCAATATCTGCAGTTCTAAAGAATCGGCGAACTCTTCCGCCAACCAACGCGGCGCAATAGAGACCAGGTGCGTTTGCGACACAATATTAAGCACGCTGATTAATGCCATTCCCTGATAAGCCACGCAGGATTGTTTATCTGGTGTGTCATACCACGGCTGGCTGAATGAGGCGAAGCGATCAAGCGAAACCACGGCATGCTGTTCATGATAGAGATTGCTTTCCAGCAATGGGCCACTAATGCGCGGATGTTTTTTACTTGCCACTAACACCATTTCGTCATTGAATAACGGAACACTGGTAAATTCCGGACGACGGAATTCTTCATAGCTAATAACAAACTCAGTTTCCTGATAACGTAATTGGTGCTCGGTATTTAGATTTAGTGAGGATTTAAAAACGACATTGATGTTCGGTGCGACTTGCTCAACCCGATTATAAATCAACGAAGTAAGAATATTATCCAATGGACTGCATACGCAAAGATTGAATACACGCTCGCTGCTGGTAGGTTCAAAGCCGGAACCAGGCAGTTCATTCTGCACTAATTGTAAAGCCTGACGAACGGAGCCAAACAGCTGGAAGGCTCTTGCTGTCGGCTGGATTCCACGGCCATAACGAACAAAAAGCTCATCGTTAAACATGACTTTCAGGCGTGCGACCGCATTACTGACAGCGGGTTGCGACATCCCCAGCGTATGTGCAGCACGCGTAATATTTTGTTCCTGCATCACCGCATCAAAAACAGTTAATAAATTAAGATCAACCATGCGAAGCTGTGGCTTCCCCATCTCTATGAGATTAGATTTATCTATTATTTTTACTTCTGGCATATTTAACTCCACTGTCACTCTAAACTCCCTTTTCCCAGACGGAGTGCAGAAATAATCTCCGTTAATATGATTTACCATGCATATAAAATAAGAAAAAGGAAAAACATTAAAATTAGGAAAACATAAAGGCACAAATCTAAATGTACAAAAAAACACTACAAACGTAGTGTGGCAGATGTCACTGCGCGATGATTCATATGTTTAAATTTCGAAAACAATATAACCATAAGCGTGGCGAATACACAATCATGCGCACAGTGAATACGTTTTTAAGTTTTAATTAAACATTTCTATTATTAACACATTAAAAGTTAACATTAATTTATCAATTATAGGGTGGCACATTGATTCAATCCATTCAGAATAGCTATAAATTCTGATAAATCATAAAGATATGGAATCCCAAACGAGGCGTTATCTTCAGTTCTTCGTGACCATAAATGCAAATAAATATGCTTAAATATGTCAAACCGTGAAAAACATGTTCAACGATCAGATGATTAATTTAATATACCCTGAGAAATTCAGCACAATTCGCTTAAGTTTATCATAAACTTCCCCCCTTAACGGGAGCATTTACAGGGAATGGGGTTGACATCAGTCTTCATATCCAGTACCACTAAAAGCATATCGCATTCGCCTGGAGCTTGATTGATGACTTACATTGCTCGTTTTATCGGTCTACTACTACTAAACGCATTCTCATTGCGCGGTAGACTGGTGGACGACATTCAGCATTAAGTCAGCTCCAGTTAAGACAAAAAACCCGCGCCGTTGCGCGGGTTTTTTTATGCTCGAAGCAAGGCGCCCTAAAGACCAAGGACCTAAACCATGAGCCAGCAAGTCATTATTTTCGATACCACCTTACGTGACGGTGAACAGGCGTTACAGGCGAGCCTGAGTGTGAAAGAAAAACTGCAGATTGCGCTGGCCCTCGAGCGTATGGGCGTTGACGTGATGGAGGTCGGTTTTCCGGTCTCTTCACCGGGTGACTTTGAGTCCGTACAAACCATCGCTCGTCAGGTGAAGAACAGCCGCGTTTGCGCCTTAGCCCGCTGCGTAGAAAAAGATATCGACGTTGCCGCAGAATCTCTGAAGGTCGCTGAGGCCTTCCGCATTCATACGTTCATCGCCACCTCGCCGATGCATATCGCGACGAAATTGCGCAGCACGTTGGATGAAGTGATCGAGCGAGCAGTCTACATGGTGAAGCGTGCGCGTAATTATACGGATGACGTGGAGTTCTCATGCGAGGATGCTGGCCGTACCCCTATTGCCGATCTGGCCCGCGTGGTCGAAGCCGCGATTAATGCGGGTGCCAAAACCATCAATATCCCCGATACCGTTGGCTACACCATGCCTTTCGAATTCGGAGCAATCATTTCTGGTCTGTATGAACGCGTACCGAATATCGATAAAGCCATCATCTCCGTGCACACCCATGATGATTTAGGTCTGGGCGTTGGCAACGCGTTGGCGGCCGTCCACGCCGGTGCTCGCCAGGTGGAAGGCGCGATGAACGGTATCGGCGAACGCGCCGGTAACTGCTCACTGGAAGAAGTGATCATGGCGATCAAAGTGCGCAAAGATATCCTGAACGTACAGACCCGCATTAATCACCAGGAAATCTGGCGTACCAGTCAGTTAGTCAGCCAAATCTGCAACATGCCCATTCCGGCCAACAAAGCCATTGTCGGTAGCGGCGCCTTTGCCCACTCCTCTGGCATCCATCAGGACGGCGTACTGAAAAATCGTGAAAACTACGAAATCATGACGCCTGAATCCATCGGTCTGAACCAGGTGCAGTTGAACCTGACTTCCCGTTCCGGACGCGCCGCGGTGAAACACCGTATGGACGAGATGGGATATAAAGAGAACGAATACAACCTGGACAACCTGTACGACGCATTCCTGAAGCTGGCGGATAAAAAGGGTCAGGTATTTGATTACGACCTGGAAGCGCTGGCCTTTATTAATAAACAGCAGGAAGAGCCGGAGCATTTCCGTCTGGATTACTTCAGCGTGCAGTCCGGCTCAAATGACATCGCCACCGCCTCCGTCAAGCTGGCCTGCGGTGAAGAAGTCAAAGCCGAAGCGGCGAACGGTAACGGTCCGGTCGATGCCATTTATCAGGCCATCAACCGTGTGACCGAGTACAACATCGAACTGGTGAAATACAGCCTGACCGCCAAAGGGCACGGTAAAGATGCGCTGGGCCAGGTGGATATCGTTGCTAATTATAACGGTCGCCGCTTCCACGGCGTCGGTCTGGCAACAGATATCGTCGAATCGTCCGCGAAAGCGATGGTTCATGTGCTGAACAACATTTGGCGCGCCGAAGAAGTCGAAAAAGAATTGCAACGCAAAGCTCAGAACAACGAGAACAACAAGGAAACCGTGTGATGTCGAAGAATTATCATATTGCTGTTTTGCCGGGCGACGGTATTGGCCCGGAAGTGATGGCGCAAGCCCTGAAGGTACTGGACGCAATCCGCAACCGTTTTAACATGCGCATTACCACCAGCCACTACGACGTGGGGGGTGCCGCTATCGATAACCATGGTCAGCCGCTGCCGCCAGCGACGGTTGAAGGCTGTGAGCAAGCTGACGCCATTCTGTTTGGCTCCGTTGGCGGTCCGAAATGGGAAAATCTGCCACCCAATCAGCAGCCTGAACGCGGCGCGCTGCTGCCGTTGCGTAAACACTTCAAATTATTCAGCAACCTGCGCCCGGCTAAGCTGTACCAGGGGCTGGAAGCATTTTGCCCTCTGCGCGCAGATATTGCCGCGAACGGTTTCGACATCCTGTGCGTGCGCGAACTGACCGGCGGTATCTACTTCGGTCAGCCAAAAGGCCGCGAAGGCAGCGGACAACATGAAAAAGCCTTTGATACCGAGGTTTATCACCGTTTCGAGATCGAGCGTATCGCACGTATCGCGTTTGAATCTGCTCGCCAGCGTCGCCGCAAAGTCACGTCGATTGATAAAGCCAACGTACTGCAAACGTCTATTCTGTGGCGCCAAATCGTCAATGAAATTGCTAATGAATATCCGGACGTTGAGCTGGCGCATATGTACATCGACAACGCGACGATGCAGTTGATCAAAGATCCATCCCAGTTCGACGTGCTGCTGTGCTCCAACTTGTTTGGCGACATTCTGTCTGACGAATGCGCCATGATCACCGGATCAATGGGGATGTTACCGTCCGCCAGCCTGAATGAGCAGGGCTTTGGTCTGTACGAGCCCGCTGGCGGGTCCGCTCCGGATATCGCCGGGAAAAACATTGCTAACCCTATCGCCCAAATCCTTTCGCTGGCGCTGCTGCTGCGCTACAGCCTGGACGCCAATGATGCGGCAACCGCAATTGAGAGCGCCATCAACCGCGCATTAGAAGAAGGCATTCGCACCGGTGACTTAGCCCGTGGCGCTGCCGCAGTCGGTACCGATGAAATGGGTGACATTATTGCCCGTTACGTCGCAGAAGGGGTGTAATCATGGCCAAAACGTTATACGAAAAATTGTTCGATGCGCACGTCGTCTACGAAGCGCAAAACGAAACCCCGCTGTTGTATATCGACAGACATCTGGTGCATGAAGTGACCTCTCCGCAGGCGTTTGATGGCCTGCGTGCGCATGGCCGTCAGGTGCGCCAGCCGGGTAAAACCTTTGCCACCATGGACCATAACGTCTCCACGCAGACCAAAGACATTAACGCTTCCGGCGAAATGGCGCGCATTCAGATGCAGGAATTGATCAAAAACTGCAATGAGTTTGGCGTCGAACTGTACGACCTGAACCACCCGTACCAGGGGATCGTTCACGTGATGGGACCTGAGCAAGGCGTAACGTTGCCGGGTATGACCATCGTTTGCGGCGACTCCCACACCGCCACACACGGCGCGTTTGGCGCGCTGGCCTTTGGTATTGGCACCTCTGAAGTTGAACACGTTCTGGCGACGCAGACCCTGAAACAGGGGCGTGCCAAAACCATGAAGATTGAAGTTAGCGGCACAGCAGCACCTGGCATTACCGCCAAAGATATCGTGCTGGCGATTATCGGTAAAACCGGTAGTGCAGGCGGTACTGGACACGTCGTTGAATTTTGTGGCGAAGCCATCCGTGCGCTGAGCATGGAAGGCCGTATGACCCTGTGCAACATGGCCATTGAAATGGGCGCCAAAGCGGGTCTGGTCGCACCGGATGAAACCACCTTTAACTATGTGCAGGGGCGTTTACACGCACCGAAGGGTGAGGATTTTACCAACGCGGTTGCGTACTGGAAAACGCTGAAAACCGACGACAACGCGACGTTTGATACCGTCGTTACCCTGCAGGCAGAAGAAATCGCACCGCAGGTCACTTGGGGTACGAACCCGGGTCAGGTCATCTCGGTGAACGATAATATTCCCGACCCGGCGTCATTTTCCGATCCCGTTGAGCGCGCATCGGCTGAAAAAGCGCTGGCATATATGGGGCTGAAACCGGGTATTCCGTTAACAGAAGTGGCTATTGATAAAGTGTTTATCGGTTCCTGTACCAACTCGCGTATTGAAGATTTACGCGCTGCGGCCCAAATCGCCAAAGGACGCAAAGTTGCGCCAGGCGTACAGGCGCTGGTTGTGCCGGGTTCTGGTCCGGTGAAAGCGCAGGCTGAAGCGGAAGGTCTGGACAAGATCTTCATCGAAGCCGGGTTTGAATGGCGTTTACCGGGCTGTTCCATGTGTCTGGCCATGAACAATGACCGCCTGAACCCAGGCGAGCGCTGTGCATCCACCAGCAACCGTAACTTTGAAGGCCGCCAGGGCCGCGGTGGTCGCACGCATTTGGTCAGCCCGGCCATGGCCGCCGCTGCCGCCGTTACCGGTCATTTTGCCGACATTCGCAGCATCAAATAAGGAAACTACCATGGCAGAGAAATTTACCCAACATACCGGCCTGGTTGTCCCACTGGATGCCGCCAACGTGGATACCGACGCGATTATTCCCAAACAGTTTTTGCAGAAGGTTACGCGCACCGGTTTTGGCGCTCATCTGTTTAACGACTGGCGTTTTCTGGATGAAAAAGGGCAACAGCCTAACCCAGAGTTCGTACTGAACTTCCCGGAATATAAAGGCGCGTCAATTCTGCTGGCGCGGGAAAACTTTGGCTGCGGCTCTTCCCGTGAACATGCGCCATGGGCGCTGACCGATTACGGCTTTAAAGTGGTGATCGCGCCAAGCTTCGCCGACATCTTCTACGGCAACAGCTTCAATAACCAACTGCTGCCGGTGACCCTGAGCGATGCGCAGGTAGATGAAATGTTCGCCCTGGTGAAAGCCAATCCGGGCATTAAATTTGAAGTGGATCTGGAAGCGCAGGTGGTGAAAGCGGGCGATAAGTCCTACAGCTTTAAAATCGACGACTTCCGCCGCCACTGCATGCTGAACGGTCTGGACAGCATCGGGCTGACGCTGCAGCATGAAGCGGCCATCACCGAGTACGAAGACAAGCAGCCAGCGTTTATGCGCTAGTCCTTGTGGTGCCGGATAAGCGCAGCGCATCCGGCACTCCAAAAATCAAACGTCCTTTACCCGCCCGGTCATCACCAGCGTGACCACAGAAATCGCCGCAATCACCCAATAGACGGCAAAGTGACCGTAGCTTTGCGCAATAGCCCCCTGAATCACTCCCGCGAGAATGACCCCCGTTGAAATACTGTTGGTAAATAATGTGGTCGCTGACCCCGCACGCCCGGGCATAAGATCCTGAAACCACAGCATTCCTATCCCGGCGATGATACCGATAAATACTGCATTAAATAATTGCAGCACCAGCAGCGCCGTGCGGCTGTGAAAGAAGATCAAACCAAGATAAAACAGTACGCCCGCCGCGACGGCCGCGATCATCATTCGCCGTTTGCCAAAGCGCTTCACATAGTAGCCCGCCAGGATCATCGCCGGAATTTCCAGCCCAGCCGCCGTCCCCATCAGGAGCCCGGCCAGCTTGTCCGGTAACCCCAGCTCAAGGCTTATCCACAGCGGCATATCGATGATGTACATGGTATTGCAGGTCCACATCAGCGTGGAGGCAATAAACAACATACGCACATTTTTGTCCTGCCAACCGCCAGTCTGTTCCAGCGGTACGTCAACAGGTTGCTCCACCCGCGCGACAGACGGCAGTATCAGCGCAATCAGCACCAGGCTAATGGCGAAAATCCCTGCGGCAATGGAAAACATCGCCGTAAAGCCGTAATTCAGCGCCAGCATGAAGGCCAGCGGCGGTCCAATTACCCAGGCCAGCGAAAGCTGCGCACGCATCACCGAGCTAAACATCACCACTTCACGCGCGGAGTTATCAGCGTATTCCCGCGCCAGCGCAAACAGCTGCGGCATGGCGGTATTCGCCAGCGAGGCCAGCAGCACACCGCAGGTGATAAGCGTAAGATAGTGGCGATTAAACGCAAACAGCAGCGCGTTTCCAATTGCCATCAGGCAGCAGAACATGATCAGCTTGCGCCTGTCGCCCTGGCTGTCGGATCGTTTCGCGAGGCCAAGGCTGACAACGATCCCGACAATCGCATTGACGGTATAAAACAGCCCGACCCAAAACGGCTGCGCCCCGACTTCACGGCTCAGGAACAAGCTCAGCGTGGGTGCCTGCAACGCCCCTGCTACGCCCATCATAAAAGCAACCAGCATAAATGCCGCGTAAACGCCGTTGAGGCGCCGTCCCATGGTCATAATCCAGAGCATTACAGTTCCTTTTAGCGCAGCAGAAACAAAAAAAGCCAGCAGTGATTATCTGCTGGCGCGGCGATTAACACCAATACTCAGTCACACATGATGTCTGCAATTCCCAATTCAGGAGTCAGGTTGTCACCTCCCACTGCATCAGTTCTTCGAGCATCTTTAAGCGCTGCGGTGCGCTCAGGCAAGCCAACCAGGACGATGTTTCTGTCGCGGTAAAGTATTTCAACCAGAACTGACGCATAGATGACCCCTTCGTTGTCTCATCGCTTCATCGGAATCTATTATTGGCTTAATATAGGGATAATAAAATTGCTGAGTTTTTCGCAGGAGTTCCCCTTTTATGTCTTCTGGTCGTCTGCAACAACAGTTCATCCGTCTGTGGCAATGCTGTGACGGCAAAACGCAAGACACGACGCTGAACGAGCTGGCGGAGCTGCTGAGTTGTTCGCGCCGCCATATGCGTACCCTGCTCAATACCATGCAAGAACGCGGCTGGTTAACGTGGGAAGCCGAAGTTGGGCGAGGTAAACGCTCGCGCCTGACTTTCCTCTATACCGGGCTGGCACTCCAGCAGCAGCGGGCAGAAGACCTGCTGGAACAGGATCGCATCGATCAACTGGTGCAGTTGGTCGGTGACAAAACGGCCGTACGACAGATGCTGGTTTCTCACCTGGGGCGCAGTTTTCGCCAGGGGCGGCACATCATGCGCGTTCTCTATTATCGTCCCATGCACAACCTGCTTCCCGGTACGGCGCTACGCCGTTCAGAAACTCATATCGCCCGGCAAATCTTCAGCGCCTTAATTCGGGTAAATGAGGAAAATGGGGAACTGGAAGCGGACATCGCCCATCACTGGCAGCAGATTTCACCTTTACACTGGCGATTCTTCCTGCGTCCGGGGATTCATTTTCATCATGGCCGCGAACTGGAAATGGAAGATGTCATCACCTCGCTGATACGCATTAACGCCCTGCCGCTGTACTCGCACATCACGCAGATCGTTTCTCCCACGGCCTGGACGCTGGATATCCATCTCGTCCAACCCGACCGCTGGCTTCCCTGGCTATTGGGGCAAGTCCCCGCCATGATCCTGCCGCGAGAATGGGAGACGCTCAGCAACTTCTCCAGCCACCCGATTGGCACTGGTCCCTATGCGGTGATGCGCAATACCAATAACCAACTGAAAATTCATGCATTTGATGATTACTTTGGCTACCGGGCGCTGATCGACGAAGTTAACGTTTGGGTGTTACCCGATATCGGCGAAGAGCCTGGCGGTGGGTTGACGCTAAAAGGCCCCACGGAGGATGAAAAGGCGATCGAAAGCCGCCTCGAAGAAGGTTGCTACTACCTGCTGTTTGATGCGCGCACCCACCGTGGCGCTAATCAGGAGGTTCGCGATTGGGTTAGCCGCGTTCTTTCGCCAACCCATCTCATCTGCCACGCCGACGAACAGTTCCAGCGACTGTGGTTTCCCGCCTACGGTTTGCTCCCCCGCTGGCACCATGCCAAACCCGGCCATGGTGAAAAACCCGCCGGACTGGAAACGCTGACGATCACCTACTATCGCGATCACATCGAACATCGGATTATCGCGCAGATCATGAAGACGTTGCTGGCAGAGCATCAGGTACAGTTAAATATTCAGGAGATCGACTACGATCAATGGCATGCGGGTGAAATCGTCAGCGATATCTGGCTCAACAGCGCCAACTTTACCCTACCGCTGGATTTCTCGCTGTTCGCCCATTTGTGCGAAGTCCCGTTGCTGCAAAACTGTATCTCGCGGGACTGGGAAAACGATGCGGCCCGCTGGCGAACGGGCGAAATGAGCCTGGCGGCATGGTGCCAACAGCTGCTCGCCACAAAGGCCATTGTGCCGCTGATCCACCACTGGCTCATCATTCAAGGACAGCGCAGTATGCGCGGATTACGCATGAACACCCTCGGCTGGTTTGATTTTAAATCGGCGTGGTTTGCACCACCGGATCCTTAGATCCGGCTCTTGATTGCCGCATAGCAACAAAATCATTACACTAACGCCGTTCTCAACGGGGTGCTAAATAAAAACATACACAAAATCATTCACGCTGCATCAAGGCGGCAAGCGAGTGAGTCCCCAGGAGCATAGATAACTATGTGACTGGGGTGAGCGACAAATCTGCCGGGAGCAGATTTGAACGCTGCTTGCAGCGGCCCCGAAGGGGCGAGGCCCGGAGATGGGCCGAGTAACGCAGCCAACACAGAGGCAGCGTGAATGATGAAGTGTATGGGCTGAGAGATACCCGTCGAACCTGATCCGGATAATGCCGGCGAAGGGATTTGAGGCTGCAACTCAAGTCCTTTGCCACCCAACTTTATGAGGTGCAAAGTGTTTAAAAAATGTCTTCCGCTTTTACTGCTGTGCGCAGCGCCTGCTTTCGCCAAACCTGTACTGACCGTATATACCTACGACTCGTTCGCAGCTGACTGGGGCCCGGGCCCGACAATAAAAAAAGCCTTTGAAGCTGACTGCAACTGTGAACTGAAACTGGTCGCGCTGGAAGATGGCGTCTCGCTGCTTAACCGCCTGCGCATGGAAGGAAAAAACAGTAAAGCTGACGTTGTACTGGGCCTCGATAACAACCTTCTGGAAGCCGCCACCCAAACCAAACTGTTTGCCAAAAGCGGTGTAGCAAGTGAAGCCGTAAACGTGCCCGGCGGCTGGAAAAACGATACCTTCGTTCCGTTTGATTACGGCTATTTCGCCTTCGTTTATGATAAGAACAAGCTGAAGAATCCGCCCAAAAGCCTGAAAGAACTGGTAGAGAGCGATCAAAAATGGCGCGTCATTTATCAGGACCCGCGTACCAGCACGCCGGGGCTGGGCCTGCTGCTATGGATGCAGAAAGTCTATGGCGATAAGGCGCCGGAGGCCTGGCGCGCGCTTTCGGCAAAAACCGTCACGGTCACCAAGGGCTGGAGTGAAGCCTACGGCCTGTTCCTGAAAGGCGAAAGCGACCTGGTACTCAGCTACACCACCTCTCCGGCCTATCACATCATCACCGAGAAAAAAGACAACTACGCCGCAGCCAACTTTAGCGAAGGCCACTATTTGCAGGTAGAAGTCGCCGCCCGTACTGCGGCCAGCAAACAGCCGGAACTGGCCGAGAAATTCCTCAAGTTTATGGTGTCTCCGGCCTTCCAGAATGCGATTCCGACCGGTAACTGGATGTATCCGGTAACCCAGGTCGCCCTGCCGTCTGGATTCGAGCAACTGAATAAGCCAGCCACCGCGCTGGAATTTACGCCGCAGCAGGTTGCGGCTCAACGCCAGGCATGGATTAGCGAATGGCAACGCGCCGTCAGCCGTTAATTCCCGGCTGGCTGGTTCCAGGGCTTACCGCCGCCACGCTGATGGTGGCCGTTGCCCTGGCCGCGTTTCTGGCGCTATGGTTTAACGCCCCACGGGGGGAGTGGCGCTCACTGTGGCAAGACGACTACCTGTGGCACGTGGTGCGTTTTTCTTTCTGGCAGGCTTTTTTATCCGCAGTGCTGTCGGTCATCCCGGCGATTTTCCTTGCCAGAGCGCTCTATCGCCGCCGTTTTCCAGGACGACTGGCGCTGCTGCGCCTGTGCGCGATGACGTTAATCCTGCCAGTGCTGGTCGCGGTCTTCGGTATTCTTAGCGTGTACGGTCGTCAGGGCTGGTTGGCCTCGATCTGGCATACATTCGGGCTGGAATGGACGTTTTCGCCGTACGGTCTGCAGGGCATTCTGCTGGCGCACGTCTTTTTCAATCTGCCGATGGCCAGTCGTCTGCTGTTGCAGTCGCTGGAGAATATTCCCGGCGAACAGCGGCAGTTAGCCGCTCAGTTGGGTCTGCGCGGCTGGCATTTCTTCCGCTTTGTTGAATGGCCGTGGCTGCGTCGGCAAATCCTTCCCGTCGCGGCGCTCATCTTTATGCTCTGTTTCGCCAGCTTCGCCACCGTTTTGTCGCTGGGCGGCGGACCGCAGGCCACTACCATTGAGCTGGCGATTTATCAGGCGCTGAACTTTGATTACGATCCCGCCCGCGCCGCCATGCTGGCGTTGATCCAGATGGTTTGTTGTTTAGCGCTGGTGCTCTTCAGCCAACGTCTGAGCCGCGCCATCGCCCCCGGTACCACGCTGGTTCAGGGCTGGCGCGATCCCGACGATCGTCTGCACAGCCGCCTGGCAGACGCACTGCTGATTATTCTGGCCCTGCTGCTACTGCTGCCGCCGCTGCTGGCGGTAATTGTCGATGGTTTTAACCGCCATATGCTGGATGTTCTTAAGCAACCTGTACTGTGGCACGCGCTGGGAACCTCGCTGCGCATTGCGCTGGCGGCAGGTGCGTTGTGCGTAGTTCTCACCATGATGCTGTTATGGAGCAGTCGTGAACTGCGTGCCCGACAGCAGGTGCTGGCAGGTCAGATGCTGGAACTTAGCGGCATGTTGATCCTCGCCATGCCGGGCATCGTGCTGGCAACCGGCTTCTTTCTGCTGCTCAATAACACCATTGGACTCCCCGAATCAGCCGACGGCATTGTCATTTTTACCAATGCGCTGATGGCGATCCCTTACGCGCTGAAGGTGCTGGAAAACCCAATGCGGGACGTCACCGCCCGCTACAGTATGTTGTGCCAGTCGTTGGGAATTGAGGGATGGTCGCGCCTGAAAGTGGTTGAACTGCGTGCCCTGAAGCGCCCGCTGGCGCAGGCGATGGCTTTTGCCTGCGTGCTGTCGATTGGCGATTTTGGCGTGGTCGCGCTATTTGGTAATGAGGATTTCCGCACCCTGCCGTTTTATTTATATCAGCAGATTGGCTCTTATCGCAGTCAGGATGGCGCAGTTACGGCGTTATTGCTGCTGATCCTGTGCTTTACGCTGTTTACCGTTATTGAGAAATTGCCGGGTCGAAATGTTAAAACTGATTGATATCACATGGCTTTATCACCATTTGCCGATGCGCTTTACGCTGTCGATCGCACGCGGTGAGCAGGTCGCGATCCTCGGGCCCAGCGGCGCCGGGAAAAGTACGCTGCTGAATCTGATCGCCGGCTTTCTCACGCCTGCCAGCGGTACCATGTTGATTGAAGGTGAAGATCACACCGCCACACCTCCCTCACGTCGCCCCGTTTCGATGCTGTTTCAGGAAAATAACCTGTTCAGCCACCTGAGCGTGCAGCAAAACATCGGCCTGGGCCTTAACCCGGGATTGAAGCTGAATGCATCGCAGCGGGAGAAAATGCATCACATCGCCCAGCAAATGGGGATCGACTCACTGCTGGAGCGCCTCCCCGGTGAGCTTTCCGGCGGTCAGCGACAGCGCGTAGCGCTGGCGCGTTGCCTGGTGCGGGAACAACCCATTTTGCTGCTTGATGAACCGTTCTCTGCGCTCGATCCCGCCCTGCGCCAGGAGATGTTAACGCTGGTTGCCGAGCTCTGTCGCGATAAACAGCTTACGTTGCTGATGGTATCCCACAGCGTAGAAGATGCGGCGCGAATTGCGTCCCGTTCGATTGTGGTCGCCGACGGGCGCATCGCCTGGCAGGGCAAAACGGATGAGTTATTAAGCGGTCAGGCCAGCGCCTCGACGCTCTTGGGCATCAAAGCCGAGTGATTGATTTCCCAGGCCGGATAAGCGTCAGCGCCATCCGGCAAAAGAATCGTCAGAAACCCACGACTTTACGCAGAATATCAATATACACCGGCATCAGCGGATGGCGCAGTAACGCCACCAGCGCAACCACGCCGATCCCAAGCGTCAACGGCGCCAGATACAGTAAACGGCTGCGGGGGAAATACGCGGTTAAGCGATCGACTGCCGCTTTGCCGCTACGCCACAGTCGCCAGCAAAACCAGCCCCCTACCCATAGCAACAGCGCCGTCGCCAGCAGCAACCATTTGAAATCCCCGCTCTGCATCTCAGAAGGAATATCAATTGCCGCCCCCGCCAGGATCCCCGGCAGGAAGTAGAACGGCGGCCACAGTATGCAACCAATAATATTCGGGACGATAAATTTAGCGACAGGCAGATCCAGCATGCCCGCCACCATTGGCACCAGCGGACGCGTCGGTCCCACAAAACGCCCCACCAGAATGGTAAACATGCTGTGCTGATGCAGCGCGTGCTCGGTTTTATCCAGCAACGCCTTGTTCTTTTTCATGAACGACCAACGGTGCAGCGGCTTTTTAAAGCGCCAGCCCAACCAGAAAGAGATCCAGTCCCCTAACAGGCAACCAATGATGCCCGCAAGCCAGGCATGCCAGAAGTTCAGTTCGCCACTGCCAATCAGCGCCCCCAGTCCCGCCATCATCACGGTACCGGGCAGAATCAGGCCAACCAGCGCCAGTGACTCCAGAAAGGCCACCAGCAGTACGGCGATCAGGGAGTACAGGGCGGACTGAAGAATAAAGTGTTCCAGCAATGCTTGCATAATGTGTCCGTCAGATTTACGAAGCAGGGATTTTGATAACCCGTCTCAACTTCGTCAAGCCATCAATTGTCTGAATAGATTGCGAGTTATGACAACTTTCAGGACACATCATTCACTTTTTATTCACATCCGGCGCGAAACTCGCTCGGACTGGCACCGGTACATTTTTTGAAAACGCGAGAAAAATAGAGCTGATCGTCAAAGCCAACATTGCGCCCCACCGTAGCAATGGGCATACGAGTGGTACTCAGCAATAGCTTGGCCTGGCTGATACGCTGATCCTCGCGCCAGCTTAATACGCTGATACCCAACTGTTGACGGAACAGATGCGACAAACGGGAAGGCGACAGGCAGACGTGCTGTGCGACGCTGGCAATATCAAAATTACTGTCCGCCAGGTGATCGCTGATGTACTGGCAGGCGTCGCGCACGCGGTTGTCCATGGGGGGATGCAGCGATTCATTAATGGCTTCCATACGGCGGAGCAATAACTGTTCCAGTAAATTAATCGCCAGCAGTTCGGAATAGCGACCTTCTCCCTGCCCGGCGTTGATTATCTGCCCAAACAGTTCGTTAAAATGCGGCTGATGTGCTTCATCCGGACGAAAGAATCCAGTCTGGGCAAAAATGGCCGGCCAGGTCAGCCACTCCTGCCAGTAGGCGCGTGGGCGAAAGTAAACCCACTGGTGATACCACTCGCTGGCATCTGGATGGCGTCCGTAGTGGTGAATTTCTCCGGGCGGAAACAGCAAAATATCGCCAGGCCGACAGACAAATTGTTTGCCCTGATTATTGATAACCCCTTCGCCACGGATAGTGAGATTGAGGATATAGCCCTTCATACCCAGCGGCCTGTCGATAAAAAAATCCAGGTATCCGTTCGCCTCGATGGGGGTTAATCCGGCCACCAAATGCGCGTTAAACGAATAGCCTGGCAGCAGGGGATCGTTTTGCGTTTCAGCCATAATTTCAATACTCCCTATGTTCTGCTAAGAAACAATTTGTCCATATTACGCCAGACATCATTGCCGTCGCCCCTGCGGGCCGCTGTGTTTGCGGTAATGGACCATCAACCCCGCTTGTGAAAAGCACTTTGTAAAAAATATGTACTGCGCCAACGTTAAAATCGGCTAACAAAAGTGTCTATAACTACGGCAGAAATGTCCACATTGATTATTTGCACGGCGTCACACTTTGTGATGCCACAGCATTTTAGTCCATAAGATTAGCGAATCCTGCCTGACGGTTTTTATCCCTACTAACTACTGTTTATCCATACCCGTATTTTTGGATGGAGTAAGACGATGGCGATTGCAATTGGCCTCGATTTTGGCAGTGATTCAGTACGCGCTTTGGCAGTGGAATGTGCCACCGGTGAAGAAATCGCCACCAGCGTAGAGTGGTACCCACGTTGGCAGGAAGGACAGTATTGCGATGGCCCAAACAACCAGTTTCGCCATCATCCACGCGACTACATTGAATCAATGGAAGCGGCGCTGAAAACCGTGCTGGCCGAACTGAGCGTTAAACAGCGTGCGGAAGTGGTCGGGATTGGCGTTGACAGCACCGGTTCAACCCCGGCCCCCATCGATGCCGACGGCAACGTACTGGCGTTGCGTCCGGAGTTCGCTGAAAACCCAAATGCAATGTTTGTCCTGTGGAAAGATCACACCTCAGTAGAAGAAGCTGAAGAAATTACCCGTCTGTGCCACACATCGGGCAAGATCGATTACTCCCGCTATATCGGCGGTATTTATTCCAGCGAATGGTTCTGGGCCAAAATCCTGCATGTGACCCGTCAGGACCACGCGGTTGCCGAGGCCGCGGTTTCGTGGATTGAACTGTGCGACTGGGTTCCGGCCCTGCTCTCTAATACCGTACGTCCACAGGATATTCGTCGCGGTCGCTGCAGCGCCGGGCATAAATCCCTGTGGCATGAAAGCTGGGGTGGTCTACCGCCAGCCAGTTTCTTTGACGAACTCGACCCCATCCTCAACCGCCATCTGCAATACCCGATGTTTACCGATACCTTCACAGCCGACCTGCCGGTTGGCACCCTGTGCGCCGAGTGGGCGCAGCGTCTGGGGCTACCTGAAAGCGTGGTGATTGCAGGCGGCGCTTTTGACTGCCATATGGGCGCGGTCGGCGCGGGCGCACAGCCCAATACGCTGGTGAAAGTCATTGGCACGTCGACCTGCGACATTCTGATTGCTGACAAACACAGCGTCGGCGAGCGCGCGGTGAAAGGCATTTGCGGCCAGGTTGATGGCAGCGTGGTGCCGCATTTTATTGGCCTCGAGGCAGGCCAGTCCGCGTTCGGCGATATCTATGCCTGGTTTAGCCGTGTGCTGAGCTGGCCGCTGGAGCAGCTTGCCACGCAGCACCCGGAGCTGAAGACCCAGATTAAAGCCAGCCAAAAACAGCTGCTACCAGCGCTAACCGAAGCCTGGGCGAGAAATCCGTCGCTGGATCATTTGCCGGTGGTGCTCGACTGGTTCAACGGTCGCCGTACGCCCAATGCCAATCAGCGTCTGAAAGGAGTGATTACCGATCTGAATCTGGCAACCGACGCGCCAGCGCTGTTCGGCGGTCTGATTGCCGCCACCGCCTTTGGTGCACGCGCTATCATGGAATGCTTCACCGAACAAGGCATTGCGGTTAACAACGTAATGGCGCTAGGCGGCATCGCCCGTAAAAATCCGGTCATCATGCAGGCCTGTTGTGACGTGCTCAACCGTCCGCTACAGATTGTCGCTTCAGACCAGTGCTGCGCACTCGGTGCGGCTATCTTTGCCGCCGTTGCCGCGAAAGTACACACCGATATCCCAGCCGCTCAGCAACAGATGGCAAGCGCCGTGGAAAACACGCTGCAACCTCGACCAGAGCAGGCTCAACGTTTTGAACAGCTTTACCGCCGCTACCAGCAGTGGGCGGTTAGCGCTGAACAACAATATCTTCCGACTGCCGCTCCGGCGCAACAAACCCCGGTAGACCAGGCAACCCTGACACATTAAGGACACGACAATGACGATTTTTGATAACTATGAAGTGTGGTTTGTGATTGGTAGCCAGCATCTGTATGGCCCTGAAACCCTGCGTCAGGTAACCCAACATGCCGAGCACGTCGTTAACGCGCTGAATACTGAAGCTAAACTGCCCTGCAAACTGGTTTTAAAACCTCTGGGTACTTCACCTGACGAGATTACCGCTATTTGTCGTGACGCTAACTACGACGATCGCTGCGCAGGTCTGGTGGTCTGGCTGCACACTTTCTCTCCGGCCAAAATGTGGATTAACGGTCTGACTATCCTCAACAAGCCGCTGATGCAATTCCATACCCAGTTCAACGCCGCCCTGCCGTGGGACAGCATTGATATGGACTTTATGAACCTGAACCAGACCGCGCACGGCGGCCGTGAATTCGGCTTCATCGGCGCACGTATGCGTCAGCAGCACGCCGTGGTCACCGGTCACTGGCAGGACAAACAAGCGCACGAACGCATCGGCTCCTGGATGCGCCAGGCCGTGTCCAAACAGGATACCCGCCATCTGAAAGTCTGCCGTTTTGGCGACAACATGCGTGAAGTCGCGGTCACCGATGGCGATAAAGTCGCTGCGCAGATCAAATTCGGCTTCTCGGTAAATACCTGGGCCGTAGGCGATCTGGTGCAGGTAGTGAACTCCATTAGCGACGGCGAAATCAACGCGCTAATCGATGAGTATGAAAGCACCTACACCATGACGGCGGCAACGCAAGTCCACGGTGAGAAACGTCAGAACGTACTGGAAGCGGCCCGTATTGAACTGGGGATGAAGCGTTTCCTGGAACAGGGCGGATTCCACGCCTTTACCACGACATTTGAAGATTTACACGGCCTGAAACAGCTCCCGGGTCTGGCCGTACAGCGTCTGATGCAGCAAGGCTACGGCTTTGCGGGCGAAGGCGACTGGAAAACCGCCGCTCTGCTTCGCATCATGAAGGTGATGTCAACCGGTCTGCAGGGCGGCACCTCATTTATGGAGGATTACACCTACCACTTCGAGAAAGGCAACGATCTGGTGCTCGGCTCGCACATGCTGGAAGTGTGCCCGTCTATCGCGGTGGAAGATAAACCGATCCTCGACGTTCAGCATCTCGGCATTGGTGGTAAAGACGATCCCGCTCGTCTGATCTTCAACACCAAAACTGGTCCGGCAATCGTTGCCAGCCTGATCGATCTTGGCGATCGCTATCGCCTGTTGGTTAACTGCATCGACACGGTTCAAACACCGCACTCCCTGCCGAAACTGCCGGTGGCTAACGCATTGTGGAAGGCCCAGCCTGATCTGCCAACCGCATCTGAAGCCTGGATCCTGGCCGGTGGCGCGCACCACACCGTCTTCAGCCACGCGCTGGATCTGAACGATATGCGCCAGTTCGCTGAAATGCACGATATCGAGATCGCCGTGATCGACAACGATACCCGCCTGCCGGCCTTTAAGGACGCGCTGCGCTGGAACGACGTCTATTACGGTTTTAAACGTTAATTATGTTGTTGCCGGATGGCTCTGCGTTTGCCCGCCATCCGGCACAGAGGAATCAACATGTTAGAAGATCTCAAACGTCAGGTGCTGGAAGCCAATCTGGCGTTGCCTAAGCACCACCTGGTCACCTTGACCTGGGGGAACGTGAGTGCCGTCGATCGCGAGCGCGGCGTGTTTGTGATAAAACCTTCCGGGGTCGATTACAGCGTTATGACCGCAGAAGATATGGTCGTAGTCAGTATCGCCACCGGTGAGGTTGTAGAAGGTACGAAGAAACCCTCCTCCGATACCCCAACGCACCGTCTGCTGTATCAGGCATTCCCGACCATTGGCGGCATTGTTCATACCCATTCGCGTCATGCAACCATCTGGGCGCAGGCGGGCCAGTCGATTCCAGCCACGGGTACCACCCATGCGGACTATTTCTACGGATCGATTCCCTGCACACGGAAAATGACCGAGGAAGAAATCAACGGCGAATATGAGTGGGAAACCGGTAACGTGATCGTTGAAACCTTTGAGAAACAAGGCATTGACGCTTCGCAGATGCCTGGCGTGCTGGTGCACTCTCACGGTCCGTTTGCCTGGGGAAAAAACGCCGAAGATGCGGTACACAACGCCATCGTGCTGGAAGAAGTCGCCTACATGGGGATCTTCTGTCGCCAGCTCGCGCCGCAATTGCCGGATATGCAGCAAACCCTGTTAGATAAACATTACCTACGTAAACACGGCGCAAAAGCCTACTACGGCCAGTGAAAACAATCTGAGCGCGCCCGGAATCTCGGTGGCGCGCTCTCTGGTTATTCCTTTATATATTCCGCAAACGCACTTCGATACACACAGTTATTAGCACAAACGTATTTAATCACGTTGTCATAATGTCCCTGCGCCTCTTCACCATCCAGTGAATGAAAGAAAATGTAATCTGTAATCGTTGACTGCCAGCGCTGTCCATTCAACAGATAATTAATCACCGTATCACGATGACCATTTATTCTGTCATGCCCTTGCCAGTGAAAGAAAGCATTCCCACGTTCAATAATCTCAGTACGCCAAATTTGACCTGACCATGTTCTATACTCAATATATTGACTTACTGATTTAATTGTAGGGTTAGATAACTGAGTATTAACAAATAAATAGTGATCATATCCTACCTGTAACGCCTGAGTATAAATATCCATAATAGGCCTCCATAACACTACGCACCCAAGCTATTGATATAAAACACCCGAGCTATCTGATGAATAAAATTATATTCAGCGATAAAAATCAAATTATACAGAGAGATATTCCCGACGAAATCGAACCGAAAATCCGTTTTTATCCAGACAATAGCAAGCCATAAAAATATATTATATTCAACCGGGTAACCCGAGTGTTTGATTAAAATAGTTACACTAACCATGAATAAAAACAAATAAAAAAAATAACCATTTTTCCTGAACCGAGGGATGAGTAACAAAACCGTACGAGCACGATTCCGAAAATGACATAAAAATCCTGAAACGGACTTCCAATTAATGAAACAAACATAATTACAAAACAATAATAGATATAAATAGCCATGACAGGCCAATAAAATAATTCAAGGAAGAGCTTTCAATTAAGGCATTCATTTATTAAATACCAAACTCTATCCTGTAACACTTTTACTGCGGAGGGCATTTTACTGTTACTGTCACAATAACTGCCCGCATCTCTCATTTTTAACTGTACAAAATAACAGTACAATCGTGTAAACCAGGCTATAATAATGCCTGGTTTTTTAATGGGTACGCAGCGTGGCGCAGGCAGGCTTTATTTTAACCCGGCACTGGCGGGACACCCCGCAGGGAACTGAGGTCACATTCTGGCTGGCTACGGACGACGGGCCGCTACAGGTCACGCTCGCGCCTCAGGAGTCGGTCGCGTTTATTCCTGTCAGTCAGGTTCCTCGCGTAGCGTCATTATTACGCAATGAAAACGGCTATCGTCTGACGCCGCTGCAATTGCAAGACTTCCACCGCCAGCCCGTTTCCGGCCTGTATTGCCGCTCACATCGCCAGCTCATGCGGCTTGAAAAGCTGCTGCGTGAAAACGCAATTACCGTCTACGAGGCCGACGTGCGTCCGCCGGAACGGTATCTGATGGAGCGTTTTATCACCTCGCCTGTTTGGGTTGAAGGCGACAGACATAACGGTACGCTGGTTAATGCCCGGTTGAAGCCGAACCCTGACTATCGACCGCCGCTGAAATGGGTCTCGCTGGATATCGAAACCACGCGCCACGGCGAACTCTACTGTATCGGCCTTGAAGGCTGTGGGCAGCGTATTGTCTACATGCTCGGTCCGGCAAACGGCGATGCCTCAGCGCTGGATTTTGAACTTGAATACGTCGCAAGCCGCCCGCAGTTACTGGAAAAGCTCAACGACTGGATTGCCCGTCACGATCCTGATGTGGTAATCGGCTGGAACGTCGTGCAATTCGATTTACGCGTCCTGCAAAAGCATGCTGAACGTTACCACATTCCCCTGCGTTTTGGCCGTGACAATAGCGAGCTGGAGTGGCGCGAACATGGCTTCAAAAACGGCGTATTCTTCGCGCAGGCTAAAGGTCGCCTGATTATCGACGGCATTGAGGCGCTTAAATCCGCATTCTGGAATTTCTCATCCTTTTCGCTGGAAACGGTGTCACAGGAGCTGCTGGGCGAAGGGAAGTCGATAGATAATCCCTGGGACAGGATGGACGAAATAGATCGCCGGTTTGCCCAGGATAAGCCCGCACTCGCCACCTACAATCTCAAAGACTGTGAGCTGGTCACGCGTATTTTTCATAAAACCGAGATCATGCCATTTTTGCTGGAACGATCGACGGTAAACGGCCTGCCGGTCGACCGGCACGGCGGTTCCGTTGCCGCCTTCGGCCATCTCTACCTACCGCGAATGCACCGGGCGGGCTATGTGGCACCGAATCTGGGGGAAGTTCCCGCGCACGCCAGCCCCGGTGGCTACGTGATGGACTCGCGCCCGGGTTTGTACGACTCCGTGCTGGTGCTGGATTACAAAAGCCTGTACCCGTCAATTATTCGTACTTTTTTGATCGATCCAGTGGGACTTATCGAAGGGATGGCACAGCCGGATCAGGAACACAGTACCGAGGGGTTCCTTGACGCCTGGTTCTCACGCGAAAAGCACTGTCTGCCGGAAATTGTTACCCAGATCTGGCATGGGCGTGATGAAGCCAAACGCCGCGGCAATAAGCCGCTCTCACAGGCGCTGAAAATCATCATGAACGCGTTTTACGGCGTGCTTGGCACCACCGCCTGCCGCTTTTTCGACCCGAGGCTGGCTTCGTCTATCACCATGCGCGGTCACGCGATCATGCGTCAGACCAAAGCGCTGATTGAGGCTCAGGGTTACGACGTCATCTATGGCGACACCGACTCCACCTTTGTCTGGCTTAAAAAGGCGCACTCGGAAGACGATGCGGCCCGGATTGGTCGGGAGCTGGTGAGCTATGTCAACAACTGGTGGGCGCAATCGCTGAAGCAGCAAAACCTGACCAGCGCGCTGGAGCTGGAATTTGAAACCCACTTTTGTCGCTTTCTGATGCCGACCATTCGCGGTGCAGATACCGGCAGCAAAAAACGCTACGCCGGAATGATTCAGTCAGGTGCTGAGCAACGCATGGTATTTAAAGGTCTGGAAACGGTACGCACCGACTGGACGCCGCTGGCCCAGCAGTTTCAGCAGGAGCTGTACCTGCGAATTTTTCGTAACGAGCCTTATCAAGAGTTTGTTCGCGAGACTATCGACCGTCTAATGGCGGGTGAACTGGATGAACACCTGGTGTACCGCAAACGCCTGCGCCGCCCGTTGAGCGAATACCAGCGGAATGTTCCGCCGCACGTTCGCGCCGCGCGGCTCGCCGATGAGCAGAACGTCAAACTGGGGCGTCCGCAGCAGTATCAGAATCGTGGCACGATTAAATATGTCTGGACGATAAATGGACCTGAACCTGTTGATTATCAGCTATCTGCACTTGATTACGAGCATTATCTGACCCGCCAGATCCAGCCGGTTGCCGAGGGAATTCTTCCCTTTATTGATGATAATTTTGCTACACTACTCACAGGACAACTGGGGTTATTTTGACGCGTGACGAAACCGCCGCCATCCAGTACCATAGCGCCCTTTCCATTCCTGGACCCATTTAACACCCCTACCACTGATTTATTAGCCTGGTAGCGGGGTCGTATGCTCTCAATAACGGGGACTAGCCCGGAAAATGACGAGTATTGCCTGCAATTAAAGATATAGAGCCGAACATATATGCCTTTTACACTTGGTCAACGCTGGATCAGCGATACAGAAAGCGAATTGGGACTTGGTACTGTTGTCGCCATGGATGCGCGAACCGTCACTTTACTTTTCTCATCGACGGGTGAAAACCGTCTGTATGCGCGCAGTGATTCCCCCGTGACCCGCGTGATGTTCAATCCTGGTGACACGATTACGAGCCATGAAGGCTGGCAACTGCATGTCGATGAAGTAAAAGAAGAAAACGGCCTGCTTGCCTATATCGGAACCCGCCTTGATACCGAAGAAACCGGTGTAACGCTGCGTGAAGTGCTGCTCGACAGCAAACTGGTTTTCAGTAAACCCCAGGATCGCCTGTTTGCCGGCCAGATTGATCGTATGGACCGCTTTGCGCTGCGCTATCGCGCACGTAAATTTCAGAGCGAGCAGTACCGTATGCCGTGGAGTGGCTTGCGTGGTCAACGTACCAGCCTGATCCCCCACCAGCTCAACATTGCCCATGATGTCGGCCGTCGTCATGCCCCTCGCGTGCTGCTGGCAGACGAAGTGGGTTTAGGTAAAACCATTGAAGCTGGGATGATCCTGCATCAACAGCTGCTGTCAGGCGCCGCGGAGCGCGTGCTGATCATCGTCCCGGAGACGTTACAGCACCAGTGGCTGGTCGAAATGCTGCGTCGTTTCAACCTGCGCTTTGCGCTGTTTGATGATGAGCGTTATGCCGAAGCGCAGCACGATGCCTACAACCCGTTTGAAACCGAACAGTTGGTTATCTGTTCGCTGGACTTTGCCCGTCGCAGTAAACAGCGTCTGGAGCACCTGTGTGATGCCGAGTGGGATCTGCTGATTGTCGATGAAGCCCATCACCTGGTGTGGAGCGAAGACGCGCCCAGCCGTGAATATATGGCCGTTGAACAGCTGGCAGAGCGCGTACCAGGCATCCTACTGCTGACCGCAACGCCGGAACAGTTGGGCCTGGAAAGCCACTTTGCGCGCCTGCGTCTACTGGATCCAAGCCGCTTCCACGATTTCGCCCTGTTTGTTGAAGAACAGAAAAATTACCGTCCGGTCGCCGATGCCGTTGCCATGTTACTGGCTGGCAACAAGCTCAGTAACAATGAGCTGAACATGTTAGGTGACATGATTGGCGAACAGGACATTGAGCCGTTACTGCAAGCGGCAAACAGCGACAGCGAAGACGCCCAGAGCGCGCGTCAGGAGCTGGTTTCGATGCTGATGGACCGCCACGGCACCAGCCGCGTGCTGTTCCGAAATACCCGTAACGGTGTGAAAGGCTTCCCTAAACGCGAGCTGCATACCATCAAATTGCCGTTGCCAACCCAATACCAGACGGCCATTAAAGTCTCCGGCATTATGGGCGCGCGTAAGAGTGCGGAAGACCGCGCGCGCGACATGCTCTACCCGGAGCAGATTTATCAGGAATTCGAAGGCGACACCGGCACCTGGTGGAACTTTGACCCGCGCGTGGAATGGCTGATGGGCTACCTGACCAGCCACCGCTCGCAAAAAGTTCTGGTTATCTGCGCGAAAGCCACTACTGCGCTTCAGCTGGAGCAGGTTCTGCGCGAGCGCGAAGGTATCCGCGCCGCCGTGTTCCATGAAGGGATGTCGATCATTGAACGTGACCGCGCTGCGGCCTGGTTTAGCGAAGAAGATAGCGGCGCCCAGGTGATGCTGTGCTCTGAAATCGGCTCCGAAGGGCGTAACTTCCAGTTCGCCAGCCATCTGGTGATGTTTGATCTGCCGTTCAATCCGGACCTGCTGGAACAGCGTATTGGCCGTCTGGACCGTATTGGTCAGGTGCATGATATCCAGATCCACGTTCCATACCTGGAAAAAACCGCGCAATCCGTGCTGGTGCGTTGGTACCACGAAGGTCTGGATGCGTTCGAACACACTTGCCCGACCGGACGTACCATCTATGACACGGTATATAACAATCTGATCGGCTACCTGGCTGAGCCAGAAAACACCAATGGCTTTGACGATCTGATCAAAACCTGTCGCGAACAGCATGACGCGCTGAAAGCACAGCTGGAGCAAGGTCGCGATCGCCTGCTGGAGATCCACTCTAACGGCGGCGAAAAAGCGCTGGCGCTGGCTGAGAGTATTGAAGAACAGGACGACGATACCAGCCTGATCGCCTTCGCCATGAACCTGTTTGATATCGTTGGTATTAATCAGGATGACCGTGGCGACAATTTGATCGTACTGACACCGTCCGATCATATGCTGGTGCCGGATTTCCCTGGGCTGCCGGAAGATGGCTGCACCATTACGTTTGAGCGTGATGTTGCCCTGTCGCGTGAAGACGCGCAGTTTATTACCTGGGAGCATCCGCTGATCCGTAATGGTCTGGATCTGATCCTCTCCGGCGACACCGGAAGCAGCACCATTTCTTTGCTGAAAAACAAAGCATTACCGGTCGGTACTCTGCTGGTTGAACTGGTCTACGTCGTTGAAGCGCAAGCGCCAAAACAGCTGCAGTTAAACCGCTTCCTGCCGCCAACTCCGGTACGCATGCTGCTGGACAAAAACGGCAACAACCTTGCCGCGCAGGTTGAATTCGAAACCTTTAACCGTCAGCTTAGCGCCGTTAACCGCCACACCGGCAGTAAACTGGTCAACGCCGTACAGCAGGATGTGCATGCCATTCTGCAACTCGGTGAAGCGCAGGTAGAAAAATCGGCCCGCGCGCTGATCGACGCGGCGCGCAAAGAAGCGGACGAGAAGCTGACGGCTGAACTCTCCCGTCTGGAAGCGCTGCGTGCCGTTAACCCGAACATCCGTGATGACGAACTCAGCGCCATTGAAAGCAATCGTCAGCTGGTGATGGAAAGCCTGGATCAGGCGGGATGGCGTCTGGATGCCCTGCGCCTGATTGTCGTGACGCATCAGTAACGGAGCCTGACATGGGGATGGAAAACTATAATCCGCCGCAGGAACCCTGGCTGGTTATCCTGTATCAGGATGAGCACATTATGGTGGTCAACAAGCCGAGCGGCTTGTTGTCCGTGCCGGGTCGTCTGGATGAACACAAAGACAGCGTGATGACGCGTATTCAGCGCGATTATCCGCAGGCTGAATCCGTACATCGTCTGGATATGGCAACCAGCGGCGTGATTGTAGTGGCGCTAACTAAAGCGGCAGAGCGCGAGCTAAAGCGCCAGTTTCGCGAACGCGAGCCGAAGAAACAGTATGTCGCACGCGTCTGGGGACATCCCGCTCCGGCCGAGGGGCTGGTTGATTTACCGCTGATTTGCGACTGGCCGAATCGGCCAAAGCAGAAAGTGTGTTATGAGACCGGAAAATCGGCGCAGACCGAGTATGAAGTGGTGGAGTTCGCGGAAGATAACACCGCCCGGGTCGTGCTCAAACCCATTACCGGACGCTCCCACCAGTTGCGTGTGCATATGCTGGCATTAGGGCATCCGATTCTGGGCGACCGCTTCTACGCCCCGCCACAGGCCCTGGCGTTAGCGCCGCGCCTGCTGCTGCATGCAGAGATGTTAACTATCACGCATCCCGAATACGGCAACAGTATGACGTTTAAAGTTCCAGCAGATTTTTAAACGCAGGCCCCATTTAGGCCGGGTGCTTCGCTTGCCCGGCCTACATTCATTAACGTAGGCCGGATAAGGCGCTAGCTGCCACCCGGCATAACAATTATTTAAAACCTTTCTGTTCTTTAATTAGCTCGTAAGCTTTTTGAATTTCCTGCGCTTTTTGCTTCGCCATTTCCATCATTTCTGGCGGCAGACCTTTCGCCACCAGTTTGTCCGGATGGTGCTCGCTCATCAGCTTACGGTATGCGCGCTTAATGGTGGTTGCATCATCGGTCGCTTTCACACCCAGCACATTGCAGGCGTCTTCTAGCGTCGGACCGCGTTGCGTCTGCTGCCAGCCACCGCCGCCGGACTGCTGCTGATATCCGCCGCCAAACTGGGCGCCGCCCTGCATCATGCGCAGAAACTGATCAAACTGGGTACGTGAGATCCCCAACTCTTCAGCAATCACATACAGCACTTCACGCTCGTTCGGATGTAACGACCCATCGGCAAAAGCCGCCTGGATCTGAATCTCCAGAAACATGCGGATCAGATCGAAGCGACCAAAACAGACGCTGCGAAACTGACGCATTTTTTCACGTAATGGGTAATTGTCCGATTTTCCCACCCGGAAGGCATGTTGCGCAGCGGTACGCGAGTCGCCGTGCAAATTCATTCGATCCATCAATTGACTGGCGATATGGATATCGGCTTCCGTGACGCGACCTTTGGATTTGGTCAGATGCCCCATCACCTCAAAAGTGGTGGCAAAAAACAGCGCCTGGCGTTCACGCTGGTTGGCAAACCACGCCATTTTGCGCATGCGGGCTTTGTCGAACATGTGGCCAACTAACAGGCCCAGAACCACACCCCAGAAGCCGCCGCCCATCATTAAGGCCACGGCGACACCAATTATCTTTCCCCAATACTGCATAGACTCCCCAAATCTTTCTGCTCTCAGCCAGGATATGTCCCACAATATAAGGTGCTTTTACCGATTTACGGCTGCGGTCAATTGTGGGACATCGCCTATAATTTGCATTATCATACCTGTCATTCTATGCCGTGCCTAACACCACAAACGCTATACCCGTTGGATTTCGAGTTGCAACAAGGCGGCAACGCAGTGACCAATTCATCTGGAACGAAGATGCAGCTTGAAAGGTGGCGGGATAAAATGGGCAGGATTAATACTAGCGAAGTGAAGATGAGATAAGTTAGGCTGTGACCGTTTGTCACGCGCGACGCTACTGATGATGGAACAATAAATACAACGTATGAAAAAACGTATTCCCACTCTTCTGGCCACCATGATTGCCAGCGCCCTCTATAGCCATCAGGGTCTGGCAGCCGATCTCGCCTCACAGTGTATGCTGGGCGTGCCAAGCTATGACCGTCCTCTGGTACAGGGCGAGACTAATGAATTACCCGTCACCATCACTGCTGACAACGCGAAAGGGAATTACCCGGATGACGCGGTGTTTACCGGCAATGTGGACATCGCACAGGGTAACAGCCGCCTGCAGGCCGACGAAGTGCAGCTTCATCAGAAGCAGGCAGAAGGCCAGCCGGAGCCAGTTCGTACCGTCGATGCGCTGGGCAATGTCCATTATGATGACAATCAGGTTATTCTGAAGGGGCCGAAGGGCTGGTCTAATCTGAATACCAAAGATACCAACATCTGGGAAGGTGATTATCAGATGGTAGGTCGTCAGGGGCGCGGAAAAGCCGATCTGATGAAGCAGCGTGGGGAAAACCGCTATACCATTCTGGAAAACGGTAGCTTCACCTCCTGTCTGCCAGGTTCCAATACCTGGAGCGTCGTCGGTAGCGAAGTCATTCACGACCGTGAAGAACAGGTCGCAGAGATCTGGAACGCCCGTTTTAAACTGGGTCCGGTTCCGGTCTTTTACAGTCCTTATTTACAGTTACCCGTCGGCGATAAGCGTCGCTCTGGTTTCCTGATCCCGAACGCAAAATACTCTACCAATAACTATTTTGAGTTCTATCTCCCGTATTATTGGAACATTGCGCCCAATATGGACGCCACCATCACGCCGCATTATATACACCGTCGTGGCGGTATCATGTGGGAGAACGAATTCCGCTACCTCACCCAGGCGGGCGCAGGTCTGATGGAGTTCGACTATCTGAATTCCGATAAAGTGTACGAGGATGAACATCCGAAGGATGACAATTCCCGCCGCTGGCTGTTCTACTGGCAGCACGCCGGTGTAATGGATCAGGTGTGGCGTTTTAACGTCGACTACACCAAGGTCAGCGATTCCAGCTACTTTAACGATTTTGATAATAAATACGGTTCCAGTACTGACGGCTACGCCACGCAAAAATTCAGCGTCGGCTATGCAGTACAA
The DNA here is from genome assembly GCF_030336655.1 of Citrobacter sp. Cb041. Taxonomy (NCBI): domain Bacteria; kingdom Pseudomonadati; phylum Pseudomonadota; class Gammaproteobacteria; order Enterobacterales; family Enterobacteriaceae; genus Citrobacter; species Citrobacter sp. Cb041. The sequence goes on from NZ_JAOWDD010000038.1 coordinate 166,982, forward strand.
AACTTTGATGCGACGGTTTCGACCAAGCAGTTCCAGGTCTTTGACGATCAGAACAACAGTAGCTATTCCGCTCAGCCACAGTTAGACGTCAACTACTACCAGAATGATGTCGGTCCGTTTGATACCCGTATCTATGGTCAGGCAGTCCATTTCGTTAATACCAACGACAACATGCCGGAAGCAACGCGTGTTCACCTCGAACCGACCATCAACCTGCCATTGTCGAATAACTGGGGAAGTATCAATACCGAAGCGAAGCTGCTGGCAACGCACTATCAGCAGACTAACCTGGATTGGTACAACAACAACCCGAGTAACGTTAACAAGCTCGATGATTCCGCCAACCGCGTCATGCCGCAGTTTAAAGTTGACGGCAAGATGATCTTCGAGCGCGACATGAACATGTTAGCGCCGGGCTATACCCAAACGCTGGAGCCCCGTGCTCAGTACCTGTATGTACCGTATCGCGACCAAAGTCATATCTATAACTATGACTCGTCCCTGCTGCAATCTGACTACAGCGGCCTGTTCCGCGATCGTACCTATGGCGGTCTGGACCGCATCGCGTCTGCCAACCAGGTCACGACCGGGGTCACATCTCGCGTTTATGATGACGCGGCCGTTGAACGTTTTAATATTTCTGTGGGTCAAATCTACTATTTCACCGAGTCTCGCACTGGCGATGACAACATTAAATGGGAGAATGACGACAAAACGGGCTCACTGGTATGGGCTGGCGACACCTACTGGCGCATCTCCGATCGCTGGGGTTTACGCAGTGGGATCCAGTACGACACGCGTCTGGACAGCGTTGCAACCAGCAGCAGCAGTATCGAATACCGCCGCGACGAAAACCGTATGCTGCAGCTGAACTACCGTTATGCCAGCTCTGAATATATCCAGGCAACCCTGCCGTCTTACTACTCTACAGCAGAGCAGTATAAAAACGGGATTTCACAGGTGGGTGCGGTAGCAAGCTTCCCGATCGCCGACCGCTGGTCGATTGTCGGGGCTTACTACTTTGATACCAACGTGAATAAAGAAGCGGATTCCATGCTGGGTCTGCAGTACAACTCCTGCTGTTACGCCATTCGCTTCGGCTACGAACGTAAGCTGAACGGCTGGGATGACACTCAGAAACATGCAGTTTATGACAACACGATCGGCTTTAATATCGAACTACGCGGCCTGAGTTCCAACTACGGTCTCGGCACCAACCAAATGTTGCGTTCGAACATTTTACCGTATCAAAGCTCTTTATGATCTGATTGATTTACAACGTAATCCGCTTTGCGGTTAATTGAAATGGAAAAAGTATGAAGAACTGGAAAACGCTGCTTCTCGGTATCGCCATGATCGCGAATACCAGTTTCGCTGCCCCACAGGTAGTCGATAAAGTCGCAGCCGTCGTCAATAACGGCGTCGTTCTGGAAAGCGACGTCGATGGCTTAATGCAGTCAGTAAAACTTAATGCGGGTCAGGCTGGTCAACAATTACCGGACGACGCCACGCTGCGTCATCAGATCCTGGAACGTTTGATCATGGATCAAATCCTCCTGCAGATGGGTCAGAAGATGGGTGTTAAAATCTCTGACGAGCAACTGGATCAGGCAATTGCCAACATCGCCAAGCAAAACAACATGACGCTGGATCAGATGCGCAGCCGTCTGGCACAGGATGGCTTAAGCTATTCGACCTATCGTAACCAGATCCGCAAAGAGATGACCATCTCTGAAGTGCGTAACAACGAAGTTCGCCGTCGCGTTACTATCCTGCCTCAGGAAGTGGATGCCCTGGCGCAGCAGGTCGGCAACCAAAACGATGCCAGCACCGAGCTGAACCTGAGCCACATCTTGATCCCATTACCGGAAAACCCAACTTCTGACCAGGTTAACGCGGCTGAAAGTCAGGCGCGCTCTGTTGTTGATGAAGCGCGTAACGGTAGCGATTTCGGCAAACTGGCTATCACCTATTCCGCTGACCAGCAGGCGCTGAAAGGCGGCCAGATGGGTTGGGGACGTATTCAGGAGCTGCCGGGCATCTTTGCCCAGGCGCTAAGCACCGCGAAAAAAGGCGATATCATCGGCCCAATTCGTTCTGGTGTCGGCTTCCACATCCTGAAAGTTAACGATATGCGTGGTCAAAGCCAGAGCATCTCCGTGACTGAAGTTCATGCCCGCCATATTCTGCTCAAGCCATCGCCGATCATGACCGATCAACAGGCGCGTCTGAAGCTGGAACAAATCGCAGCTGATATTAAGAGCGGTAAAACAACCTTCGCGGCAGCGGCTAAAGAGTTTTCTCAGGATCCGGGTTCTGCCAACCAGGGCGGCGATCTGGGCTGGGCTGCAGCGGATATTTTCGATCCCGCCTTCCGCGATGCGCTGACCAAACTTCACAAAGGCCAGATGAGTACCCCGGTGCACTCCTCTTTCGGGTGGCATCTGATCGAGCTGCTGGACACGCGTAACGTTGATAAAACTGACGCGGCGCAGAAAGACAGAGCTTATCGTATGCTGATGAACCGTAAATTCTCGGAAGAAGCTGCGACCTGGATGCAGGAACAGCGCGCCAGCGCCTACGTTAAAGTTCTGAGCAACTAATGACTCGTATTCAACGCGTTGTGATCACTCCCGGCGAACCCGCCGGGATTGGCCCGGACCTGGTGGTTCAGCTCGCCCAGCGTGAGTGGCCTGTAGAACTCGTTGTCTGTGCGGATGCCGCACTCCTCAATGACCGGGCAGCAATGCTCGGTTTACCGCTTTCACTCCACCCATACTCTCCAGATACCCCAGCCAGAACGCAATCAGCAGGTACGTTGACGCTGTTGCCGATTGCTCTGCGGGCGCCTGTTATCGCGGGTCAGTTGGCGGTAGAGAACGGACAATATGTGGTGGATACGCTGGCTCGCGCCTGCGATGGTTGTCTGCAAGGTGAGTTTGCGGCGCTGATTACCGGTCCGGTACACAAGGGCGTAATCAATGACGCAGGCGTCCCGTTTACCGGACATACCGAGTTTTTTGAAGAGCGCTCACAGGCGAAGAAAGTCGTCATGATGCTGGCGACTGAAGCGCTGCGCGTTGCCCTGGCAACCACTCATTTGCCGCTCAGAGCCGTTGCCGACGCCATTACGCCTGCTCTGCTTAAGGAAGTGATCGGTATTTTGCATCATGATTTGCGCACCAAGTTTGGCATTGCCGATCCGCATATTCTGGTGTGCGGTCTTAACCCGCATGCCGGTGAAGGTGGTCATATGGGAACGGAAGAGATAGACACCCTCATTCCGGTCCTGGATGAACTGCGTGCGCAGGGGATGAAATTAAACGGCCCGCTGCCCGCAGATACGCTGTTTCAGCCCAAATATCTCGACCACGCGGATGCCGTGCTGGCAATGTACCACGATCAGGGTCTCCCCGTGCTAAAATACCAGGGATTTGGTCGCGGTGTGAATATCACGCTGGGCCTGCCCTTTATTCGCACATCCGTCGATCACGGCACCGCGCTTGAACTTGCGGGTCGTGGGCAAGCAGATGTCGGCAGTTTTATTACGGCGCTTAATCTCGCCATCAAAATGATTGTTAATACCAATGAATAATCGAGTCCATCAGGGCCACTTAGCCCGTAAACGTTTCGGGCAAAACTTCCTCAACGATCAGTTTGTGATCGAAAGTATTGTCTCTGCTATCAACCCGCAGAAAGGTCAGGCTATGGTCGAAATCGGCCCGGGCCTGGCAGCGTTGACCGAACCTGTAGGCGAACGCCTGGACAAGCTCACGGTCATTGAGCTGGACCGCGATCTCGCCGCCCGCCTGCAAACACACCCGTTTTTAGGGCCGAAGCTGACGATTTATCAGCAAGATGCCATGACCATGAACTTCGGCGAACTCGCACAAACGATGGGTCAGCCGCTGCGCGTATTCGGCAACCTGCCGTATAACATCTCCACGCCGCTCATGTTCCATCTTTTTTCCTATACTGATGCCATCGCCGACATGCATTTCATGTTGCAAAAAGAGGTGGTTAACCGTCTGGTTGCAGGGCCAAACAGTAAAGCGTATGGTCGATTAAGCGTCATGGCGCAGTATTACTGCAATGTGATCCCGGTACTTGAAGTGCCGCCATCCGCATTTACGCCTGCGCCTAAAGTCGATTCCGCCGTGGTGCGTCTGGTCCCTCACGCGACAATGCCGTACCCCGTTAAAGATGTTCGTGTGCTGAGCCGTATTACCACTGAAGCGTTTAATCAGCGTCGCAAAACGGTACGTAATAGTCTCGGCAACCTGTTTAGCGTTGAAGTACTGACAGAGCTGGGCGTTGATCCGGCGATGCGAGCGGAAAATATCTCTGTCGCGCAATACTGCCGGATGGCTAACTATCTGTCAGAAAACGCGCCATCGAAGGAGAGTTAAACATGATCAATTCGCCCCGAGTGTGCATTCAGGTACAAAGCGTCTACATTGAGGCGCAATCCTCACCTGATGATGAACGTTACGTTTTTGCTTATACCGTGACTATCCGCAATTTGGGGCGAGCGCCTGTGCAGCTGTTGGGGCGTTATTGGTTGATCACCAATGGTCATGGCCGTGAAACCGAAGTTCAGGGCGAAGGCGTGGTTGGCGTTCAGCCCCACATCGAACCTGGCGAAGAGTACCAGTACACCAGCGGTGCGGTGATTGAAACACCGCTGGGCACCATGCAGGGTCATTACGAAATGATCGATGAGCAAGGGATCGCCTTTACCATCGACATTCCCGTGTTCCGACTCGCCGTTCCTACACTCATTCATTAAAACAATAGCTATGGCAACATACCTCATTGGCGACGTTCACGGTTGTTACGATGAACTGGTAGCCTTGCTGCACCAGGTTGACTTTAATCCAGAACAAGACACCTTATGGCTCACCGGCGATCTGGTCGCGCGTGGGCCAGGGTCGTTAGACGTTTTGCGCTACGTTAAATCGCTGGGCGACAGCGTGCGGTTAGTCCTCGGTAATCACGATTTACACCTGCTGGCCGTGTTTGCTGGCATCAGCCGTAATAAACCGAAAGACCGGCTCACGCCGCTGCTTGAGGCACCGGATGCTGACACGCTGCTTAACTGGCTACGTCGTCAGCCGCTGTTGCAGGTTGATGAAGAGAAGAAACTGGTCATGGCGCATGCAGGGATTACCCCACAGTGGGATCTGCAGACGGCGAAGGACTGTGCTCGCGATGTTGAAGCCGTGCTGTCGAGCGACTCTTATCCATTCTTTCTTGATGCCATGTACGGCGACATGCCAAATAACTGGACCCCGGAGCTGACGGGGCTGGCGCGCCTGCGTTTTATTACCAACGCGTTTACCCGCATGCGTTACTGCTTCCCCAACGGTCAGTTGGACATGTACAGCAAAGAGTCGCCAGAAGATGCGCCTGCCCCGCTGAAGCCGTGGTTTGCCATTCCTGGACCGGTCAGTGAAGCCTATAGCATTGCATTCGGGCACTGGGCATCGCTGGAGGGCAAAGGCACGCCAGAAGGTATTTACGCGTTAGATACGGGGTGTTGCTGGGGCGGGGATCTCACCTGTCTGCGCTGGGAAGACAAACAGTACTTTGTACAGCCATCAAATCGCCATCTGAATCTGGATCCCGGCGAGGCCGTCAACGCCTGATAGTCGTCTGCCGGATGGCGGTGCTTACACCTTATCCGGCAAACGAATGTGCAATCTGTAGGCCTGATTAGCGCAACGCCATCAGGCATCCACATTAACGACGTTCCAAAATCTCGAAGCAGTAGCTGTGGGAGTTTTGCGCGTCAGCATCGTGGAATTCACTGAACACCGATTCCCAGTCATCCGGTTCGTAGTCCGGGAAATGCGTATCCCCTTCAACTTCCGCATCAATGTGTGTCAGATACAGTTTCTGCGCTTTCGGCAGGAACTGCTCATACACACGCCCACCGCCAATAACCATGATTTCAGGTTCATCGCCACAGGCCGCGATCGCTTCCTCAACAGACTTCACCCACTGCACGCGATCGTCGGTGCCAGGCTTGCTGCTGATGACGATATTTTTACGCCCTGGCAACGGTCGCCCGATGGATTCCCACGTGTGGCGTCCCATGACAACCGGCTTGTTTAAGGTATTACGTTTAAACCAGGCGAGATCGGCAGGTAGGTTCCATGGCATGGCATTTTCCATACCGATGACGCGATCTACCGCTAACGCCGCAATCAGACTGATCATTGAATGTTTCCCGGATACAAAAAAATTGTCGCCACTATACGGAAAGCGCAATCTTTCGTCAACTGGCGGAAAGAGGATGAGCATGAAAATTTTCCGTTCTGCTGGCGAACCGACCTATTTAAGGTGGTACGCCAGCATTACAGTAGTTCAAAAACAGCCAATTAGCAGTAAAGTTTGCAGAACATCACATTTTTTACCCTATGCTGACGGTTTCACTTCCGGCTCATCGGCGACGTCGCCCGTATGCTTACCTTCATCCGTGCCTTGCCAGCCATGGCGTTGAATTAATGATAAGTGCTGACGATCTTCCGCAATAATTTCACTCAGCATTTCGCTGGTGCGTTTATATACCGCCGCGCGGGACGTTGCGTCATTTTCCCCTTTCACCATCTCCTCAACCATCAGCGTGTTGAAGCGGCGGAATACATCGGCCCGCTCACGCGCTTCATAGCGTCCAAGCCCAAGACCTTCCAGTGCCAAACGTCCGGTCTTCAGCGCGCCCTCAAAGGTTTCACGTTCCGGCATCTCCACGCCAGCCTGGCGCAAGCGGATGTAATGATCCACGTCGCGCGCACGGGCAATAATTTGCAGATGCGGGAAATACTGTTTCACCATTTCGGTCAGTTGCAGGCTGGTTTGCGGATCGTCAATGGCGTTAATAATAACTTCAGCTTTAGCCGCCCCGGCAGACTCCAGCAGATCCATCCGCGTCGCATCGCCATAGAAAACCTTCATGCCGAATTTACGCAGCGTTTCGATATGGTCCGGGTCATGATCAAGAACCACCATTTTGACCCCGCTCGACAACAACAGACGACCGGTTATCTGACCAAATCGCCCAAACCCGGCGATGATCACCCGAGGTTGTTCCTCGTCGATTTCATCTGCTTCCCGCTCTTCACCGGTCGCCGATTTTTCCAGACGCGTCAGAATTACCAGTAAAATCGGCGTCGCCGCCATCGACAGCGCCACCGCCAGCGTCAGAGATTTCGCCCAATCAGGATCAAGCACGTTTGCCATTTGCGCCGCGCCAAACACCACGAAGGCAAACTCACTGCCCTGCCCTAATAACACGGCAAACCATCTGCGCTGCTTGTTCGGCACCTGTAAGGGTTTCGCTATCAGCCACAGCATGACGGTTTTGATAACCAGGAAACCGACCAACAGAATGATAATGCGCAAGGGATTATCAATCAGCGTACCAAAGTCGATAGACATCCCGACACCGATGAAAAACAGTCCCAGCAGCAGCCCTTTAAATGGCTCAATATCGCTTTCCAGCGCGTGACGATACTCAGAGCTTGCCAGCAGCACACCGGCCAGGAACGCCCCCATCGCCATCGACAGTCCAACCTCTTCCAACAACAGACCGAAGCCAAAAACGAGGAACAGCGCAACGGCACTGAATACTTCCCGCAGGCCAGAACGAGCGACAAAACGCAAGGCTGGACGCGTCACATAACGCCCCAGCAACACCACCAGCACCAGGGCGCTCGCCACCTTAAGGGCGGAGAGCGCAAACGCCCCAAGCGTTGTCGATGCGCCGCTCGCCGCAAGTAATGGGATCATCGCCACCAGAGGAATAGCGGCGATATCCTGGAACAGCAGCACGGCAAACGCGCTGCGTCCCATTTGCGAAACCATCAGGTTCCGTTCATTCATCGCCTGCATAGCAATAGCCGTGGAGGAAAGCGCCAGCGTCATGCCGATCAGTTCCGCTACCTGCCAGCGCAGGCCGAGGAACATACAGAACAAACCAATCAGACCGCCGCATACCACCATCTGCAGCGCACCACCACCGAACACCGAGGCCCGCAGTTTCCACAAACGTTGCGGATCCAGCTCCAGACCGATGACAAACAGCATCAGCACCACGCCGATCTCGGCAAAATGCAGGATTGATTCAGCGTCGGTCACCATCCTCAGGCCCCATGGTCCAATAATGCACCCTGCGATGAGATACCCCAGCACTGACCCTAGCCCCAGTCGCACGGCAATGGGGACAATCAGCGCCGCCGATCCGAGATAAATCAGCGCCTGTATTAGCGTATGGTTATCCATGATGAACCTCCTGCCACTCCAACAGACGCTGTTTGTAATGACGCGCCTGCGCCTGCAGAGTTTCATCATCACAGATAAACGTACAGTGCATCGCAAACGGCGGCAGCCATTTGAGCCCACAGTAGAGCGCCGTTGCCTGTAAGGGCTGGGAAAGCACATCAAATCCGGGGTGGGAGCCAATATCAAAGTGGTTTTCGCCGCCGCCGGTCGTCACTGCCCACAGCAGATGTTTACCGTGGAGCGCAGTCCCGCCGTGGCCATATGCCCAACCGTGCGAAAGGACCTTGTCCATCCACAGCTTGAGTAAGGGAGGTGTGCTATACCATTGCATAGGATGCTGCCAGATAATCAAATCAGCGCGCGCCAGCGCATCCTGTTCAGCGGCAATATCGATATTGAAGTCGGGGTAAAGCTGGTAGAGCGAGCGGATCTCCACGCCCTCCAGCGTCCTTGCCTGTTCAAGCATCCGCTTATTCGCATGCGAGTGCTGCGGATAGGGATGCGCATAAATGATGAGGATCATGATTAGCCTGTTTCACTGCATTATTGTAATAACAGTGAGTTTAGTCAGTTAATCCGCAGGCTAACAGTCAATATTATTGAGTGGTTGAATGGAGAAAACTGAACTAGTTATCCAGTTCGCTCATATCTTTAACCTGATCGCGGTTAATTTGTTCCGTCTTACCCGTTTGCGCATTTTTGTACGACACCAGGCCTGTATCATCATCAACTTGCGGTTTGCCGTCGGTCACGATTGTTTTGCCATCGGTCGTTTTAACCGCCTGGTTCGAGGAGCAACCGGCTACGGTGAACAGTGCTGCTGCGGTAAAAATAGAGGTGATCAGAATATGTTTTTGCATGGTGTTCTCCCTGCTTTTCAGTCGTTTTCAGTGATATACCCGTTAACTGTAGGCTAACTGACTGAGTTGCAGGGAAAATACAGAACACTCCTAATAACCCGCCTTGGTCACGGGCTTACTGCGGATCGTCATTTGGCTGGTTTGCGCCAGCGTCAGACCTCGCGTTTCCGGGGCGAAAGCGATGGACACGAGCAGGCCAATCAGCGAAATGCCCGCCCCCATCAGCATGACATTACTGATCCCGTATTTGGTGATGAACACCGGCAGCGCCCAGGTTGAAACAATGGTGCCGATACGGCTTAAGGACATAATCACCCCGACGGCAGACGCACGAATATCGGTGGGAAACAGTTCGTTAGGGTATAGCCATTGCAGGTTTCCTGGTCCCCCAGAGAAAAACGCGTATACGGCAAACGCCAGCACCACCAGCCACGCGCCCATATCAGGGATTAACCCCAGCACGGCCAGCGCCAGCGTCATCATAATGAAGCTGCCAATTAACAGCGGTCGTCGGCCCGCGCTATTAAGCCAGAACATGGGAGGAATGCACCCCAACATAAAGCATAAGCTGATTACCACATTTCCTAACGCGGCGCTTTTCCCGGCACCAAGCCCCAGCAGCCCCACAATCTGCGGACCAAAGGTATAAATGGCAAACATCGGGATCACCTGACAAGTCCAGATAGCGGCGACAAACAGTACAAACGGGAAATGACGGCGATTAAATAGCTGAAGAAAGCGCGTCTCCTGCGGCGCTTCTTCGTCGAACACCACCGGTTCGCCGAACAGTTTGATCATCATCTCCTCACACTCTTTCACCCGACCTTTACGCAGCAGCCAGCGCGGCGATTCAGGAAGATCGAAACGCCCAATCAGGATCAAAATGCAGGGGATCACCGCGCTGCCCAACATCCAGCGCCATCCGCCCTCAACATCATACAACCAGTAGCCGACCAGATCGGCACAGGTGGCGCCGACATACCACATAGCGGCGATAAAACCGATGGAGAAAGCGCGCTGGCGGGTATTGGAGAACTCGGTAATCATCGAGGTGGCGATCGGGTAGTCGGCACCAATTACAATACCGATCAGCACGCGCATTACCAACAGCTCAACGGGCGAGGAGACAAACATGGTTGCCGCCGATATCACGCCAATGGCGATAATATCGATAATGAACATTTTGCGCCGCCCGACCTTGTCGGAAATGTAGCCAAACAGCGACGTCCCCACAAACAGACCCGCGAGCGTACCGGCGCCCAGCAGACCAATCCACTGCGCATCCAGTTTCAATGCTGGCGTGAGCTGTTCCAGTGCCACGCCAATCATCACCAGCACATAACCATCCAGAAACGGCCCACCGCTTCCCCACAGCATTATCCGGCGGTGAATAGAGGTGAATTTGATGTCATCAAAGTTCCTGGGCTGCTGCATGGTTATGTCCTGTTTTATTTTAACTTAATGCCTGATGACGTTACGCTTATCAGGCCTACGCATTGTTCCTGTAGGCCGGATAAGGCGAAGCCGCCATCCGGCACCAGGTTTAGCCGTAGCGGAACTCCACGCCAAACGTCCCACGCGGGTATTCCCATTTTTCCAGCGCTGTATCCAGTCCGAGAATGCGGCACGTTCCGCATTCCAGGCATCCGGCATAATCAAAACGTACGCTACCGTCATCCTGCTTTTTATACAGGCCAGCCGGACAGGCCTTAATCAGCACCTCCAGCGCCTGTTTATCAGGATCGGTTTTGAGAATGATATGCGGACTGTCTTCATCCACATTGAACTTATTGACGCCCAGTTTGACGTCCACGTTGACGGGAGATGTCATAATACGGTCACTCCTTTCAGGCCATCTTTCATCAGGTTGATGAAGCCCACTTTCTTCGCATGGCGCAGGATTTTTTTACGCATTGGCACCGGTGCCGAACCATCCACGGTGAACAGGTCGCGCGCAATACTGACCGCCATTTCCGGATAAGCGGTAAACATGCGTGGGTTATCAAGAAAAGCGGGTAGCTTTTGATACATGCGCATATCGCGCATCGGGCCTTCGTCCAGATGCTGACGGTATTCCTCCAGCGACTGCTTACTAAAATCGTCGCGCTTCATTGCGGAAAGTACCGTTTTCGCCGCCGCTTCACCTGCGGATATGGCGAGATCCATACCGCGAATGGTAAAGCCGAGGTTCATACACATTCCAGCAGCGTCACCAGCAATCAATACGCCGTCCCCCACCAGTTCTGGCTGCATGTTGATACCGGCTTCCGGTACGACGTGCGCGGCATATTCCACCAGCTTGCCACCGGCGATCAGCGGGGCAACCGCCGGATGCTGTTTGAAATCTTCCAGCATTTGCGGAACCGATTTTTTCGCATCTTTCAGATGATGAAGGCCGCAGACCAGTCCCAGAGAAAGGGTCGTTTCATTCGTATAGAGAAAGCCACCGCCCATCAACCCATCGGTGGGCGATCCGGCAAACAGACAGGCAGCCCCTTCGTTCCCTTGTAACTGGAAACGATCTTCAATTACCGATTTCGGCAACTCGATCAGCTCTTTTACGCCGACGGCAACATGTGATGCCTCGACGCGCTTTGCCATACCCAACTTTTCAGCCAACAGAGAATTCACTCCGTCGGCAAGGATCACCACTTTGGCTTCCAGAATATCGCCATCGGCTTCCACGCCCACGACTTTGCCCTCGCGCTGCACAACGTTATCCACGCGGATACCGGTGATGAGCTGAGCGCCCGCCTCTTCGGCCTGTTCCATCAGCCAGGCGTCAAATTTACTGCGTAAGACAGAGTAAGAAACCTGCGACGATTTGGCGTCTTCGCCGTTGCAATAGTCGATGGTCATCGCCCCTTTGTCGGTCATAAAGGCGAGTTTTTCGTGGGTGATGATGCGTTCAATGGGGGCCTGCTCAGCAAAACCGGGAATGATGTTCTCCAGGCTATGCGCATACATGCGCCCACCGGTGACATTCTTCGCGCCAGCAGAATTGCCGCGCTCGATAACCAGCACCTGTGCGCCCTCCCGAGCCAGCACCAGCGCCGCAACCGAACCCGCCAGACCTGCACCCACGATGATGGCATCAAAGATATCTTCGGACATACGTACTCCTGTCAGCGGCAGGACACCTTCGCATCCTGCCCGAAATGGTTTAACGCGCTAAAGCAGCCGTCAGCGCAGGCAGGATCTTCAGCGCATCGCCAACGATGCCAAAATCCGCATACTGGAAGATCGGCGCATTTTTATCTTTGTTGATGGCGAAAATCGTCTGCGCGCCGTTGGCGCCGACCATATGTTGGATCTGCCCGGAGATCCCCACGGCCAGATACAGTTCCGGCTTGAGCATCAGGTTGGAGATGCCGACGTAGCGTTCGTGCTCCATCCACTTCTCGTTTTCCGCCACCGGACGGGAGCACGCCAGCTCGGCACCAATCGTCTGGCACAGCGCCTCCGCCAGCGAGATATTTTCTTTGCTGCCGATCCCGCGTCCCACGCTAACCACCAGACGGGCTTTGTCGAGGTCGACGCTGTTGCTCTGACGTGCCTGAGTTGCCGTACGAGTAACGGCTACAGCCGGAGCCTGCCATGACACACTGTGCACCTCGCCGCTGCGGGCGGTATCCGGTTGCTGCGCGTCAAACGTTCCACTGCTGAGCGTTATCACGGCGAACGGTGAAGCGATTGTTTCTGCCCCCATCGCCAGGCCGCCGTAGACCATATGTTTTACCGCCGCTTTTCCATCCTGCACGGCGACTGCACTGGCGTCGTTGGAGACCGCTGCCGACAAGCGAAAACCCAGTTTTGCCGCTAACAGCTTGCCGCGACGCGTATTCGGCAGCAGCACCGCCCCGCCCTCGCTGTGCTGACGAATAGTTTCGGCCATCACATCAGCGTAGTCTTCGACCATACGGTCTTCTGGTTTACCGCTGAGTAACCAGACATCATCTGCGCCTAAATGGCATGCCGTCGCGCAGTCCGCTTCACTCAGCACAAACGTGTTAACTTTTTCACCTAAAGCCTGCGCACCATTCATCAGTTCCGGCAGACGAGAAGGGGTATCGCTGAATACCCAGATACTGGAAAATTTGTTCATAACATCCCCTGATAATTAAATGATTTTGCGAAGATTCTCGACAAACGCGGCAATCTGTTCTTCACCGTCACCTTCAATTACAACGCGCTGACGCTCGCGCTGCTTCGGTGCAGCAACGTGTTGTTCGGAATATGCCTGCGCGCTGTTAAGGCCAATATCTGCCGGCGACCAGACCTGAACAGGTTTTTTCGCTGCGCCAAGAATGGCTTTCATGGAAGGGATTTGTGGGGTGTTGATGTCCGTTGAGACCGCGATCACCGCCGGAAGCGGAATGCTCAGAGTTTCGACTTCATCTTCCAGTTCACGCTCTACCGTCAGAGTGCTGTCGGTAAGAGAGAGGATTTTACTCACGCCGTTAATCGCCGGAATATTCAGCGCTTCGCCCACCAGCAGACCAACCTGCTGAGCATAAAGATCGGAAGAACCGTCACCGCAAATAAGCAGATCGAAACCTGCTTTTTGCGCGGCGGCAGCCAGCGCGCTGGCAGTTTGTTGCGGCAGCGCCTGTTCAAATTGATCGTCAATAACAACAATCAGTTCATCTGGGCCACGGGAAAGCACATCTTTTCGCCCTTTTGCATTGGTCAGCGCTTTGCCGCCGACGCTCATGGCCACAACCTGGGCCTCTCCTGACTGTTGTTTCAACTGACAAGCCGCTTCGATCGCATTCAGATCATACTGGCTTATTTTGCCATCCGCTTTGCTGAAATCGAGTGAACCGTCAGCATTATTAATCGCAATATCCTGTTCATCAGGTACGCATTTGTAGCAAGTAATTATCTTCATTGCATCTCCAGAAATCATGAAGGAAACGTATTTATATCGGCAGTGTTAAATACAGATATCACGCTCTTTAATTCGGAAATAAAACCTTAATCACCAATATTGAAAATGTCACACATTGAAATTCGTAACTTTCAATAGTGTTATGCACCTCACCAATATTGAAAGAATCACGTCAAATATGAAAATTTTCAATATTGTCTGCGGGTTCAACAATATTGAACGCCAGTCACTTAAAAAAGTTAAAAAACCACAGCCAACTAATTGATTAAAAACAAAAAACATCAAATTTTTAAGCGAATTACTCAGCATAAAAAAGTGTGACAAAGATAACAGAACCACCCGATATGAATACTCATTATGGGTTACTCACTGAGGCGCTCCCAGAGGTTAAAAAGTTATCAACAAATCATTAATAATAAATAAACAAACGATCATGCACGGGCACGCTAAATAAGTTTCGTTTTCACACTGGAATTCACTTATGAAAAATGAAAAGAGAAAATCGGGAATTGAACCGAAGGTTTTTTTTCCGCCATTAATAATAGTTGGGATACTTTGCTGGCTAACTGTAAGAGATCTCGATGCCGCTAACGTCGTTATTAATGCGGTATTCAGTTATGTCACCAATGTCTGGGGCTGGGCATTTGAATGGTATATGGTCGTCATGCTCTTCGGCTGGTTCTGGTTGGTCTTTGGCCCGTATGCCAAAAAGAAATTAGGCGACGAAAAACCAGAGTTTAGTACCACCAGCTGGATTTTTATGATGTTCGCTTCCTGTACATCCGCCGCGGTGCTGTTCTGGGGTTCCATCGAGATCTACTACTACATCTCCACCCCGCCGTTTGCTCTCGCGCCTAACTCTACGGCTGCGAAAGAGCTGGGCCTGGCGTACAGCCTGTTCCACTGGGGACCGTTGCCGTGGGCAACCTACAGTTTCCTTTCTGTGGCTTTCGCCTACTTCTTCTTTGTGCGCAAGATGGACGTCATCCGTCCCAGCTCCACGCTGGTACCGTTAGTGGGCGAGAAGCATGCGAAAGGGCTGTTCGGCACCATCGTCGATAACTTCTATCTGGTAGCGCTGATCTTCGCGATGGGTACCAGCCTCGGTCTGGCCACTCCGCTGGTAACCGAGTGCATGCAGTATCTGTTCGGTATTCCGCATACGCTGCAACTCGACGCAATCATCATTACCTGCTGGATCATATTGAACGCCATTTGCGTGGCCTGCGGCCTGCAAAAAGGGGTCAAGATCGCCAGCGACGTGCGTAGCTATCTGAGCTTCCTGATGCTGGGCTGGGTGTTTATCGTCAGCGGCGCCAGCTTCATCATGAACTACTTCACCGACTCCGTCGGCATGCTGTTGATGTATCTGCCGCGCATGCTGTTCTATACCGATGCCATCGGTAAAGGCGGCTTCCCACAGGGCTGGACCGTCTTCTACTGGGCGTGGTGGGTCATTTACGCCATCCAGATGAGTATCTTCCTGGCCCGTATTTCGCGTGGTCGTACCGTCCGTGAACTGTGCTTCGGGATGGTGCTGGGCCTGACCGCGTCGACCTGGATCCTGTGGACAGTCCTTGGCAGCAACACGCTGCTGCTGATGGATAAAAACGTTCTCAATATCCCGCAGCTGATTGAACAACACGGTGTGGCGCGCGCCATTATCGAAACCTGGGCTGCTCTACCGCTCAGCACCGCCACCATGTGGGGCTTCTTCATCCTCTGCTTTATTGCCACCGTGACTCTGATTAACGCCTGCTCTTACACCCTGGCGATGTCCACCTGTCGTGAAGTCCGCGATGGTGAAGAACCGCCGCTGTTAGTGCGTATCGGCTGGTCCGTTCTGGTCGGCATCATCGGTATCGTTCTGTTGGCGCTGGGTGGGCTGAAGCCGATTCAGACCGCGATTATCGCCGGAGGATGTCCGCTGTTCTTCGTCAACATCATGGTGACGCTGTCCTTTATTAAAGACGCCAAAGTGCACTGGAAAGACAAGTAATTCTTATTAACCCAATTGATCAAGAGGCTGAAAGATGGATTTCAACTTAAATGACGAGCAGGAGCTGTTTGTCGCCGGTATTCGTGAATTGATGGCCAGTGAGAACTGGGAAGCTTATTTTGCCGAGTGCGATCGTGACAGCGTCTACCCTGAGCGTTTTGTTAAAGCGCTGGCGGATATGGGCATCGATAGCCTGTTGATTCCTGAAGAACACGGTGGACTGGAAGCGGGTTTTGTTACCGTCGCTGCAGTCTGGATGGAACTCGGACGCCTGGGCGCACCAACCTACGTGCTGTACCAGTTACCGGGCGGTTTTAACACTTTCCTGCGTGAAGGGACTCAGGAGCAAATCGATAAAATCATGGCGTTCCAGGGCACCGGTAAGCAGATGTGGAACTCTGCCATCACCGAACCGGGAGCGGGATCGGATGTTGGCAGCCTGAAAACCACTTATACACGTAAAAATGGTAAGGTTTATCTTAATGGCAGTAAGTGCTTTATCACCAGTAGCGCCTATACCCCGTACATCGTGGTTATGGCGAGAGATGGTGCATCGCCGGATAAACCTGTTTACACCGAGTGGTTCGTTGACATGAGCAAAGCGGGTATCAAGGTCAACAAGCTGGAGAAACTCGGTCTGCGCATGGATAGCTGCTGTGAAATCACCTTTGACGACGTTGAACTGGACGAGAAAGACATGTTCGGTCGGGAAGGTAATGGTTTCAACCGCGTGAAAGAAGAGTTCGATCATGAACGTTTCCTCGTCGCGCTGACCAACTACGGTACGGCAATGTGCGCTTTTGAAGACGCCGCGCGCTACGCCAATCAGCGCGTGCAGTTTGGCGAAACGATCGGCCGTTTCCAGCTGATTCAGGAGAAGTTCGCGCATATGGCGATCAAACTGAATTCCATGAAAAACATGCTGCTTGAAGCGGCATGGAAAGCGGATAACGGCACCATTACTTCGGGCGATGCGGCAATGTGCAAATACTTCTGCGCCAACGCCGCGTTTGAAGTGGTCGATACCGCCATGCAGGTGCTGGGGGGTGTAGGTATCGCGGGTAACCATCGCATCACGCGTTTCTGGCGCGATCTGCGCGTTGACCGTGTTTCTGGTGGCTCTGATGAAATGCAGATCCTGACGTTGGGTCGTGCGGTACTCAAGCAATACCGCTAATTCAGCACGATTCGTAGGCCGGATAAGGCGTTTACGCCGCCATCCGGCAACATGCCCGGTGGCGCTGCGCCTACCGGGCCTACAAAAAATGCCAGGAGCAAAATTATGAATCATTTACCAATGCCAACCTTTGGCCCACTTGCCGGGGTACGCGTGGTTTTTTCAGGGATCGAAATTGCCGGCCCGTTTGCCGGACAAATGTTCGCCGAATGGGGTGCTGAGGTTATCTGGATTGAAAACGTCGCATGGGCCGATACCATCCGCGTGCAACCTAACTATCCACAGCTCTCACGCCGCAACCTGCACGCCCTGTCGCTGAATATTTTCAAAGATGAAGGCCGAGAAGCGTTTCTGAAGCTCATGGAAACTACCGATATTTTCATTGAAGCCAGTAAAGGCCCGGCCTTTGCTCGCCGCGGCATTACCGATGACGTGCTGTGGGAACATAACCCGAAACTGGTTATCGCCCACCTTTCCGGCTTCGGCCAGTTTGGTACCGAGGAGTACACCAATCTTCCGGCATATAACACCATCGCGCAGGCGTTCAGCGGCTATTTGATCCAAAACGGTGATGTTGATCAGCCGATGCCGGCCTTCCCGTACACCGCCGATTACTTCTCCGGGATGACCGCAACGACAGCAGCGCTGGCAGCCCTGCACAAAGTACGCGAAACGGGTAAGGGTGAAAGCATTGATATCGCCATGTACGAAGTGATGCTGCGTATGGGTCAGTACTTCATGATGGACTACTTCAACGGCGGCGAAATTTGTCCACGCATGACCAAAGGCAAAGACCCGTATTACGCTGGCTGCGGTCTCTATAAATGCGCCGATGGCTATATCGTCATGGAGCTGGTCGGCATCACGCAAATCAACGAGTGCTTCAATGATATTGGCCTCGCCCACATTCTTGGCACACCGGAAGTCCCGGAAGGTACCCAGCTTATCCATCGCGTGGAATGCCCTTACGGCCCGCTCGTGGAAGAGAAACTGGACGCCTGGCTGGCAACACACACCATCGCCGAAGTCCAGGCGCGCTTTGCTGAGCTGAATATCGCCTGCGCGAAGGTACTGACCATTCCTGAACTGGAAGGCAACCCGCAGTACGTTGCCCGTGAATCCATTACTCAGTGGCAAACGATGGACGGCCGCACCTGCAAAGGGCCGAACATCATGCCGAAATTTAAAAACAACCCAGGGAAAATCTGGCGTGGCATGCCGTCACACGGCATGGATACCGCCGCCATTCTGAAAAACATTGGTTATAGCGAAGCAGACATAAATGAGCTGGTCGGCAAAGGCCTGGCCAGAGTTGAGGAATAAACGCGACGCGCTGACCCGCTGGTTGGTTAGCGCTCACGCCTGATTTCAGTGGATAAAGCATTATGGATATCGTTGGCGGACAAAACTTACGTCAGATGTGGGACGACCTGGCCGGGGTGTACGGAGATAAAACGGCGTTAATTTTCGAATCCTGCGAAGGAATCGTTCGGCAGTATAGCTATGCCTCGCTCAATGAAGAGATAAACCGCACGGCGAACCTTTTCCATTCCTTAGGGATCCGCAAGGGCGACAAGGTCGCATTGCATCTGGATAACTGTCCGGAATTTATCTTTTGCTGGTTTGGACTGGCAAAAATTGGCGCCATTATGGTGCCGATTAATGCCCGCTTGCTGGGCGAAGAGAGCGCCTGGATCCTGCAAAACAGCCAGGTGAGCCTGCTGGTCACCAGTGCCGAGTTTTATCCTATGTACCGCCAGATACGGCTGGAAAATACCACTCCGCTTAATCATATCTGTCTGATTGGCGAACAGCTTCCGGTTGACGACGGCGTGAGCCACTTTACCCAACTGCAAGCCCGCCAGTCGACTAATCTGTGCTATACGCCTGCGTTATCCACTGACGATACGGCGGAAATTCTGTTCACCTCAGGCACCACCTCACGGCCTAAAGGGGTGGTGATTACCCACTACAACCTGCGCTTTGCGGGCTACTACACCTCCTGGCAAATCGCTCTGCGCGATGATGACGTCTATATGACGGTGATGCCCGCTTTTCATATCGACTGTCAGTGTACGGCTGCCATGGCCGCATTCTCCGCAGGCAGCACCTTTGTGCTGGTGGAGAAGTACAGCGCCAGGGCGTTCTGGGATCAGGTGCGTAGATATCAGGCGACGGTCACCGAATGCATCCCGATGATGATCAGAACGCTGATGGTCCAACCCGCAGCCCCAACGGACAGACAGCATCACCTGCGCGAAGTGATGTTCTATCTCAATTTATCCGAACAGGAAAAAGATGCCTTTATCGACCGCTTTGGCGTCAGACTGCTGACCTCCTACGGCATGACCGAAACCATCGTGGGCATTATTGGCGATCGCCCTGGAGACAAACGGCGCTGGCCTTCTATTGGTCGCGTGGGTTTTAGCTATGAAGCCGAAATCCGTGACGATCACAACCGTCCCCTGCCCGCCGGAGAAATTGGCGAAATCTGCATTAAAGGCGAGCCGGGAAAAACAATCTTCAAAGAGTACTACGCGCAACCCGACGCTACTGCCAAAGCGCTGGAACCTGAAGGGTGGTTACATACCGGTGATTCGGGTTACCAGGATGCGGACGGTTTTTTTTATTTCGTCGACAGACGCTGCAACATGATTAAACGCGGTGGGGAAAATGTCTCCTGCGTCGAGCTGGAAAATATTATTTCTGCGCATCCGAAAATTCAGGACATTGTGGTTGTCGGTATTAAAGACTCGATCCGTGATGAAGCCATTAAAGCTTTTATCGTCCTTAATGAGGGTGAAACATTAAGCGAAGCTGAGTTCTTCAGCTTCTGCGAAAACAATATGGCGAAATTCAAGGTTCCTTCTTTTATGGAGATAAGAACCGACCTGCCGCGCAATTGTTCAGGAAAAATAATCAAAAAAAATCTGAAATAACCCTTCCGGTCGGAATTCCTCCGGCCGGGAAACCTAATTATCTGGAGATGAACTATGAGTGAATCATTACATCTGACCCGTAACGGCCCGATCCTGGAAATTACCCTTGACCGGCCTAAAGCCAATGCCATTGACGCTAAAACCAGCTTTGCAATGGGGGAAGCTTTTCTTAATTTTCGTGATGACCCGGAATTACGCGTAGCAATTATCACCGGCGGCGGAGAGAAATTCTTTTCTGCGGGCTGGGACTTAAAAGCGGCGGCCGAAGGTGAAGCGCCGGATGCCGATTTTGGCCCAGGCGGCTTCGCCGGTTTAACCGAAATTTTCGACCTCGATAAGCCGGTCATCGCCGCGGTAAACGGCTACGCGTTTGGCGGCGGTTTTGAGCTGGCGCTGGCGGCGGATTTTATCGTCTGTGCGGAAAATGCCAGCTTCGCGCTGCCGGAAGCAAAACTCGGGATCGTGCCTGACAGCGGCGGCGTACTGCGTCTACCTAAACTGCTGCCACCGGCTATCGTCAACGAAATGGTGATGACCGGCAGACGAATGAGCGCCGAAGAAGCACTGCGCTGGGGCATCGTCAACCGCGTTGTCAGCCAGAGCGACCTGATGGATAGCGCGCGCGAACTGGCGCAGCAGCTGGTAAATAGCGCCC
Organism: Citrobacter sp. Cb041; assembly: GCF_030336655.1. Taxonomy (NCBI): domain Bacteria; kingdom Pseudomonadati; phylum Pseudomonadota; class Gammaproteobacteria; order Enterobacterales; family Enterobacteriaceae; genus Citrobacter; species Citrobacter sp. Cb041. The sequence goes on from NZ_JAOWDD010000038.1 coordinate 187,786, forward strand.
CGCTGGCTATCGCCGCGCTGAAAGAAATTTACCGTGCGACCAGCGAAATGCCAGTGGAAGAAGGCTACCGGTACATCCGCAGCGGTGTGCTTAAGCACTATCCATCGGTGCTGCACTCGGAAGATGCACTCGAAGGACCACAGGCATTTGCGGAAAAACGCGATCCGGTATGGAAAGGTCGTTAATGTGCCTATGCCGGATAAGGTATTTACGCCGCAATCCGGCAATAAAACCGAGATAAGACAATGAGCTATTACGCCTTTGAGGGCCTGATTCCGGTGGTACATCCGGATGCCTATGTCCATCCCAGCGCTGTGCTGATTGGCGATGTCATTGTGGGGGCCGGGGTTTATATTGGTCCACACGCCTCATTGCGCGGTGACTATGGTCGCCTGATTCTGGAAGCCGGTTCTAACCTGCAGGATGGCTGCATCATGCACGGCTACTGCGACACCGACACTATCGTGCATGAGAATGGACACATCGGCCATGGCGCAATTCTGCACGGCTGCGTGGTGGGCAGAGATGCGCTGATTGGCATGAACAGCGTGATTATGGACGGCGCGGTGATTGGCGAAGAGAGCATTGTCGCTGCCATGAGCTTTGTCAAAGCCGGATTTCAGGGAGAGGCAAGGCAGATGCTGGTTGGTTCACCGGTTCGCGTACTGCGTGAAGTCACGGACCAGGAGCTGGACTGGAAACGGCTGAACACCAAAGAGTATCAGGACCTTGCAATCCGCTGCCAAACAGGACTACACGAAACCTTGCCATTAACGCAGGTCGAAAAAAACCGGCCGCGCCTGAAAGGCACGACGGACGTAAAGCCAAAATCAGCACGGTAATTTATGCCGGAGAAGCGCTCACGCCGATCCGGCAAATCACCATTATCGACGCATGCTCTTGGAGAGCATCATCTGCCATTTCTGCTCACGGTTAAGCTCTGTTGGGGGAACCGCTGGCAGTCGCGGCGTTTTCGCCACACTCACCTTTTTTTCCTGCAAATTGTGATTCAATCGTCTGTAGAGATGAGAATCAATACTGATGACTTTCACCAAACGCTGGCACTGGCAGCCGCGGCCTGCAATTTGATTAGGGATCATCTTAACTTCACAAACAATTTCTCCCACTTCCGACAGAATATAAGAGAGCGTATTAATTGCTTTGCAGTGTTCAATATCAAAATGGCGGGAAATTTCCTTTGCTGTGATCCAACGATCTTCAGCCATCATCCAGTCAGCAATTAACAAATAAAGCGGTCTTTCAACATATTTTTCACACATAAGCACACCATTTCACAAATTAAAAATCTGGCTACGGCCTGTCCAAATTAATAAAAACTAAGCCATATTAAAATTGTGGATATAAGGGATAATATGCGACTTGAATGTTGATTAGTGTGAGCAACATCGTGCTTATTACATTGAAAATGTGGTTATGAAAGCGCGGTTGGCCAGGAATGACCTTATGAGAGATAAAAAAAGGGTTTCTTTACAGAAACCCTTTCCCAATTATATTGCAGGCCCGGTTAGCGCAATTATCACCGGGCCTTTTTTTTATGACTTTTTGATCTGCGCGTGCATTTCCTGAACCGAGGTCACCTTCTCGGTAGCATCGGCATTCAGCGCCATCGCCGTTGCGAAACCGCCGTTCAGGGTGGTGTCATAATGCACTTTGTACTGCAGTGCGCTGCGGCGAATCAGCTTGGAGTCTTCAATCGCCTGACGGCCTTCGGTAGTGTTGATGATGTAAGTGTACTCGCCATTCTTGATACGGTCCTGAATGTGCGGACGGCCTTCATGCACCTTGTTCACCAGACGTGGATTGATACCCGCTTCGCCCAGCACAATCGCGGTGCCGTGCGTCGCATCCAACTCGAAACCAAACTTCAGCAGCTTCGCCGCCAGGTCAACCACGCGCTCTTTATCGCCTTCGCGAACGGAGAGCAGCGCACGACCCTGTTTTTTCATGGTGGAGCTGCTGCCGAGCTGTGCCTTGGCGAACGCTTCCGCGAAGGTACGGCCCACGCCCATCACCTCACCAGTAGAGCGCATTTCTGGCCCTAACAGCGGATCAACGCCCGGGAACTTGTTGAACGGCAGCACCACTTCTTTTACCGAGTAGTACGGCGGGATAACTTCTTTGGTGACGCCCTGCTGTGCCAGCGTTTTCCCGGCCATCACGCGCGCTGCAACTTTCGCCAGCGGTACGCCCGTTGCCTTGGAGACGAACGGAACGGTACGCGCCGCACGCGGGTTCACTTCAATCAGGTAAACTTCGTTATTCTTCACCGCAAACTGGACGTTCATCAGACCGCGAACCTGCAGTTCGAAGGCCAGTTTCTGCACCTGCTGGCGCATCACATCCTGAATTTCCTGGCTCAGGGTATACGCAGGCAGAGAACATGCGGAGTCACCGGAGTGCACGCCCGCCTGTTCGATGTGCTCCATAATACCGCCAATCAGCACCATCTCGCCGTCGCAGATGGCGTCCACGTCCACTTCCACCGCGTCATCAAGGAAACGGTCCAGCAGTACCGGCGCATCGTTAGAAACGCTGACCGCGGTCTGGAAGTAGCGACGCAGGTCGGCTTCGTCGTAGACGATTTCCATCGCGCGGCCGCCGAGAACGTAGGACGGACGCACCACCAGCGGGTAACCAATCTCTTTCGCCTTCTCAACCGCCATTTCAATGGCGGTCACGGTGGCGTTCGCCGGTTGTTTCAGCTTCAGACGGTCAACCGCCTGCTGGAAGCGTTCACGGTCTTCCGCACGGTCGATAGCATCCGGGCTGGTACCGATAACCGGCACGCCTGCCGCTTCCAGCGCGCGCGCCAGCTTCAGCGGAGTCTGGCCGCCGTACTGCACGATAACGCCTTTCGGCTTCTCGATGCGCACGATTTCCAGCACGTCTTCCAGCGTTACCGGCTCGAAGTACAGACGGTCGGAGGTATCGTAGTCGGTAGAAACGGTTTCTGGGTTACAGTTGACCATGATGGTCTCGTAACCGTCTTCGCGCAGCGCCAGCGAGGCGTGTACGCAGCAGTAGTCGAATTCAATGCCCTGACCGATACGGTTTGGACCACCGCCCAGCACCATAATCTTGTCACGATCCTGAGTTGGATTCGCTTCGCACTCGTCTTCATAAGTGGAGTACATGTAAGCGGTGTCGGTGGCAAATTCTGCCGCGCAGGTATCCACGCGCTTGTAGACCGGGTGCAGGTTATATTGGTCACGCAGCTTGCGGATTTCCGCTTCGCGTACGCCGGCCAGTTTCGCCAGACGCGCATCGGCGAAACCTTTGCGCTTCAGTACGCGCAAGAAGTCAGCGTCGAGGCCGTTGATGCCAAGGTCTGTGACTTTTTCTTCCAGGCGCACCAGTTCTTCAATCTGCACCAGGAACCAACGGTCGATGTTGGTCAGGTTGAACACGCCATCGACGGACAGGCCAGCACGGAAAGCATCGGCGATGTACCAGATACGCTCGGCGCCCGCGTCTTTCAGCTCGCGGCGGATTTTGGTCAGCGCTTCCGGGTCATCCAGACTTACTTTCGGGTCGAAGCCGGTCGCGCCCACTTCCAGACCGCGCAGCGCTTTTTGCAGAGACTCTTGCTGGGTGCGGCCAATCGCCATCACTTCACCGACAGATTTCATCTGGGTGGTCAGACGGTCGTTAGCGCCAACAAATTTCTCGAAGTTGAAGCGTGGAATTTTCGTCACAACGTAGTCGATGGACGGCTCAAACGAAGCCGGAGTCCGCCCGCCGGTGATGTCGTTCATCAGTTCGTCGAGGGTGTAACCTACCGCAAGCTTGGCTGCGACTTTAGCAATCGGGAAGCCGGTTGCTTTGGACGCCAGCGCCGAGGAGCGGGAGACGCGCGGGTTCATCTCGATAACAATCAGACGGCCGTTTTTCGGGTTTACTGCAAACTGGACGTTAGAACCACCGGTTTCAACGCCGATTTCACGCAGTACCGCCATCGAGGCGTTTCGCATGATTTGATATTCTTTGTCGGTCAGCGTCTGGGCTGGCGCAACGGTGATGGAGTCACCGGTATGGATGCCCATCGCGTCGAAGTTTTCGATGGAGCAGACGATGATGCAGTTGTCGTTTTTATCACGCACCACTTCCATCTCGTACTCTTTCCAGCCAATCAGCGATTCATCAATCAGCAGTTCGTTAGTTGGGGAAAGATCCAGACCGCGTTCGCAAATTTCTTCAAACTCTTCGCGGTTGTAGGCGATACCGCCGCCGGTGCCACCCATGGTGAAAGACGGACGGATAATGCACGGGAAGCCGACGTCAGCGGCAACCGCCAGCGCTTCTTCCATGGTGTGAGCGATGCCTGAACGTGCGGTATCGAGACCGATTTTTTTCATCGCGATGTCGAAGCGACGACGGTCTTCCGCTTTATCAATAGCATCCGCCGTCGCGCCAATCATGGTCACGCCGAACTCAGCCAGTACGCCCTGACGTTCCAGCTCCAGCGCACAGTTCAGCGCCGTCTGACCGCCCATGGTTGGCAGCACCGCATCCGGGCGCTCTTTCTCAATGATTTTGCGTACCACTTCCCAGTGAATCGGCTCGATGTAGGTGGCATCGGCCATTTCCGGGTCGGTCATGATGGTCGCCGGGTTGGAGTTCACCAGAATAACGCGGTAACCCTCTTCACGCAGGGCTTTACACGCCTGCGCGCCGGAATAGTCAAACTCACACGCCTGACCGATAACGATCGGACCCGCGCCCAGAATCAGGATACTTTTTATGTCTGTACGTTTTGGCATGGCTCTTTTACTCCTGATTATTTCGCGGACTGACGGTATTGCTCAATTAACTCGATAAAGTGGTCGAACAGCGGCGCAGCGTCGTGTGGACCCGGGCTTGCTTCAGGGTGCCCCTGGAAGCTGAACGCCGGTTTGTCGGTACGATGAATCCCCTGCAGGGTGCCGTCAAACAGCGACTTGTGGGTCACGCGCAGGTTGGCAGGCATGGAGGCCTCATCGACCGCAAAACCGTGGTTCTGAGCGGTGATCATCACGGTGTTGTTATCAATATCTTTTACCGGATGGTTGCCGCCGTGGTGGCCAAACTTCATCTTAATGGTCTTCGCACCGCTTGCCAGCGCCAGCAGTTGATGGCCGAGGCAGATGCCAAATACCGGAATATCGGTTTCGAGGAATTTCTGAATCGCGGTAATCGCGTAGTCGCACGGCGCCGGATCGCCAGGACCGTTGGACAGGAAGATACCGTCCGGATTCATCTTCAGAACATCTTCAGCAGAGGTTTTCGCCGGCACAACCGTCAGGCGGCAGCCGCGATCCGCTAACATACGCAGAATGTTACGTTTAGCGCCGAAATCGTAGGCCACTACGTGGAACGGCAGTTCATCGGCGGATTTAGCTTCCGGCAGGTCACCGGCCAGCGTCCAGCTACCTTGCGTCCAGCTATAAGGCTCCGCGGTGGTCACTTCTTTCGCCAGATCCATGCCGTTCAGCCCCGGGAAGGCTTTCGCTTTTTCCAGCGCCAGCGCCGCATCCGGGTTATCACCCGCGATAATGCAGCCGTTCTGTGCGCCCTTTTCACGCAGCAAACGCGTCAGCTTACGGGTATCGATATCGGCAATTGCCACAATATTATGGCGTTTGAGGTAAGAAGAGAGGTCTTCGGTATCGCGGAAGTTGCTGGCAATCAGCGGCAGGTCGCGGATGACCAGGCCTTGCGCATGTACTTGAGAAGATTCTGCATCGGCTTCATTGGTGCCGACATTACCGATATGAGGATAAGTAAGAGTGACGATTTGGCGGGAATAGGAAGGATCAGTGAGGATTTCTTGATAACCGGTCATTGAAGTATTGAAAACGACTTCCCCAACCGCCGAACCTGTTGCCCCTATGGCCCGACCGTGAAACTGGGTTCCGTCTTCCAGAACCAATAGCGCTGACTTAATCAAAACACCCTCCAGAGAATATTCACTCACTTTATCTGCATATTAATTCATTAACACCTCATGAATCAATGCAAATTTGCTTACCTATGGATTTCTGGCAAACGGCGGCATTCTAGAGATAGCCCACGTAAAAGTCTACCCAAAAGGGCATTTTTTATTATTATTTTACGCCACTGGGATAAAACACACGATTTAACAGGCAAAAAGATCAGCTAACTTGGGGTGGAAAACGCTTGCGGAAGATAAAGAGTGTAAAAACAGGAAGCGCGATAGATAAAAGTGGACCATTTGGTCAAAATTTACATTGAGATAACAAAATAATCCAGTAAAACACCAATAAACAGGCCATTAAATAAAAAATCAAATTAAAAAGCGAAAAATAAAAGGGCAATAAAATATTGCCCCATGTAATCAAATAGTTATGATTACAATAACCACATCACGAAGGGTAATAAAAGTTATAAACTGCGTAAATCAAGCACATCTTTCATATCAAAAAGACCGTTTGACTTTGATTTCAGCCAAATTGCCGATCGTACTGCGCCATTGGCAAAGGTCATGCGGCTGGAGGCTTTATGCGTGATCTCAATGCGCTCGCCAATATCGGCAAACATCGCGGTATGCTCACCAACGATATCTCCCGCCCGCACCGTGGCAAAACCGATCGTACCGGGTACGCGCTCACCGGTGTAACCTTCACGCGAATAGACGGCACACTCTTTTAAATCTTTATCCAGCGCCCCGGCAATCGCCTCCCCCATCGCCAGCGCAGTGCCTGACGGCGCATCCACTTTATGACGGTGATGGGCTTCAATAATCTCAATATCGGTGTAATCACCCATCACTTTCGCCGCCTTCTCCAGCAGCTTAAGCATGAGGTTAACGCCAACGCTAAAGTTCGCGGCGAAAACGATAGCAATGTCCTGCGCAGCATCACGAATAGCCTGTTTGCCCGCGTCATCAAAGCCAGTGGTGCCAATCACCATCCCTTTACCGTGCTGGCGGCAAAACGCCAGATGCGCCAGCGTGCCTTCCGGGCGAGTAAAATCGATGAAAACATCAAAATCATCTTTCACCGCCTCAAGACTACTTTGCACGGTAACGCCCGTTTTACCGGCTCCCGCTAATTCTCCGGCATCGCTTCCCAGCAAAGAAGAACCTTCGCGCTCCAGCGCCGCGCCGAGCTGTACGCCATCCATGCCAAGAGTGGCCTGAATCAACTGACGCCCCATGCGCCCTCCGGCTCCCGCGATGGCAACGCGGATTTGTGCATCATGCATAGCTATTCTCTTTTGTTAATTTTACGTAAATCGTTTTCAGATTAACCAGCACATCGCTGCGCCGCCAGCCGAAAACGTCGATAATTAGAATTTAATGATAAACAGGCAGAGATATCAGTAAAAGGCATGACGATCAGCGAAAACCACATGATTCTCTGACCACCAGCGCAGGTGGCAGAATAATGCGTTTCGGAGGTTCGTCATTTCCCTGAATGCGACTATAAAGTAGCTCCCCAGCCTTGCGACCTATCTCTTTTGCGGCCACCGACACGGTGGTGAGCGCAGGTTGTACCAGCGCCGCTTCGGTGATGTCATCGAACCCCACCAGCGCAAAATCGCGCCCTGGTTCACGCCCCATTTTGCGTAATGCCTGCATAACCCCAAGCGCCACAATATCCTGATAACAAACGGCGGCGGTAATTTCCGGGAACCGCATAAGAAGCGACTCTGCCACTTTTGCGCCGTCAATCTGGCTGGCCTGCGTCGCCACTATCCATTGCGGATTCGGCGATATTCCCTGCTCCAGCAACGTGCTGGTGAATCCACCGATACGCTGTGCCCGGCTCCCGGAACTTGGGCTACCACCGATAAACGCAATATTCTTATGCCCCATTTTGACTAAATGGGTGGTGGCCATTTGCGTACCGAGAAAGTTATCGGTTCCCACAAAATCAAAATCAGGATCGCTAAGAGGGCGAACCACCATGATGGCGGGAATATTGCGCCTTTTCAGCGCCTCGAAGAAGGAGGTCGGTGTTTCGCGCGCCGCGCAGAGCACCATGCCGCAGGCATTATTGCGCATCAACGAGTCGACAAATTTTTGCTGCCTTTCTCCTGACTCTTCACTGTTTGCCAGAAACAGAAGCAGGTCATGCCGCTCCATCTCATGGCTTAGCCCTGCAGTCATCTCACCGTAAAAAGGGTTAGTGATATCGTGTAACAACAATCCGACCTGATTACTGCTCCGGTTACGCAGGTTGGCGGCGGTTTGATTATAAACGTAGCCGGCATCGTCCAGCGCTTTGAGCACCCTGTCACGTGTGGCCTGAGAAATGCGCCCCCGGTTACGCAACACCATTGAAACGGTTGCCGTGGAGACTCCCGCGCGTTCAGCAACCTGCGCCAGCGTGACTGTAGTCATGACCTCTCCTGTTTATTTCGAAGGTTAATCGAATAACCGAAACATTGCCTTTTTACGTGTGATTCACATCACGCTAACGTGCATTTCACCGCACTGGATTCTGATTATGGCGGGTTAATCGCGTTAACCACACTATGAAAATAAGGTTAATCGATTAATCTTAAATAAGCCAACACGGAGACAGAATATGCGTACAACCTATAATAAATTCCCTGAGGTTAACGTTCAGGGCTATGACAACCACGCCTGGCAGGGTTGGTCGTCAATTCATTCAGTGCTTAACACCAGGGTTTCTACCGCCGCCAAAACCGTATTGATCGTGGATTGCTATCCGGGCGTGCGGCTTGACGAGCTGGAGCAACAGCTTGTTACGACATTAGATACCGCACTGGTGCTGAATATTGAATCCGCCCGCCGCGATGAGCAGGCCCTGCATGATTTACTGGCGCGTAACCTTACCGACGATCGCGTATTCGGCGTTCTCTCCTGTCATCACCTGGATGAATTTTTTGATAGCGACAAACTCAGCCAACTCCGCCAACAGATTGATGCCGTTACCTCAGGGCTGGTTGTCGTGTACGGCTCAGGCGCTGCGCTGGCACACCCTGGTGACGTACTGGTTTATGCCGATCTTCCGCGCTGGGAAATTCAACAGCGTATGCGTCATAACGGGCTGGGTAACTGGGGTGCAGAAAACCAGGATGAAGATATTCTTCGTCGTTACAAACGTGCTTTTTTCATTGAATGGCGGGTATTCGACAAACATAAAACGCCGTTACTCAAACGCGCCGATTATTTGCTCGATACCACGGTAGAAAATAGTCCCGCGATGGTCAGCGGCGACGCGTTACGCGCCGGTCTGCAACAAACCACCGAACAACCGTTTCGCGTTGCCCCTTTCTTTGACCCAGGCGTCTGGGGCGGGCAATGGATGAAACAACGCTTCGATCTCGATCCCTCAGCCCCCAATTACGCGTGGTGTTTTGATTGCGTGCCCGAGGAAAACAGCCTGTTACTGCGTTTTGGCAACGTGCGGATCGAGATCCCCTCTCAGGATCTGGTACTGACCTGTCCCCGCCCCCTGCTGGGTGAAAAAGTTCACGCGCGCTTTGGCGCGGAATTCCCGATCCGTTTTGACTTCCTCGACACTATTGGCGGCCAGAATTTGAGTTTTCAGGTTCATCCGCTCACGGAGTACATTCAACAGCAGTTTGGTATGCACTATACACAGGATGAGAGCTATTACATTCTCGAAGCCGAGCCGGACGCCGTGGTGTATCTCGGGACCAAAACCGGGATCGCACCACAGGATATGCTCGACGACCTCCGGGCCGCGGGTCGTGGCGAAAAAACCTTTGATGATGAACGATTCGTTAACCAGATCCCTGCACATAAACACGATCACTTCCTGATCCCCGCCGGAACCGTACACTGCTCGGGTGCAGGAACCATGGTGCTGGAGATCAGCGCAACGCCCTATATCTTCACCTTCAAGCTGTGGGATTGGGGCCGCTTAGGGTTAGACGGCTTACCGCGTCCGGTGCATCTGGATCACGGTCAGCAGGTTATTGACTGGCAGCGCGACACGCAATGGGTGCACGACAATCTCGTCAACCGTATTGAACCCCTGGCTGAAGGAGAGGGTTGGCGGGAAGAAAGAACCGGAATGCACGAACGCGAATTTATCGAAACGCGTCGCCATTGGTTTACGGCACCGGTCACTCACCATACCCATGGCGGCGTCAACGTCCTGAACCTGGTCGAAGGTGCGCAGGCCGTTGTTGAAAGCCCGAGCGGTGCGTTTCCCCCGTTTGTCGTCAACTATGCAGAGACCTTTATCATCCCTGCCGCCGTCGGAGAATATCGTATTTCACCGTTTGGCAAAGGCGTCGGTCAACAGCTCGCCACGATTAAAGCCTGGGTTAGAGGATAAGCGCATGATTAACGTAATTGTTGCCACCCATGGTCCCCTGGCAGACGCGCTTCTCGCCAGCGGTCGTATGGTTTATGGAGAATTACCGCATGTTTACCCCGTCACGCTGAGTGAACAGGCAGGTATCGAAGGGTTTAAAGAGACGTTCTCTCAGGTTCTCACCAGTGCCGGAAAAGACGCTGACGGCGTACTGGTGCTGTGTGACATGCAAAGCGGTACGCCGTGGAATGTCGCCTGCCATCATGCTTTTTCTTCACAAACGGTTCCTCCCGTTGCCGTCGTAGCGGGGGTCAATTTCCCGATGCTGTTACAAAGCGAGGAGATTTGCCATTTAACGGATGTTCACGCCGCAGCCGTCGAGCTGTTGGCGCTGACGATACCCACGCTGATTAAAGCCGCCCCGGTTTTATCCGTTCAGTCCGACGATTTTTAAAGGAAACCACTATGAGTATTTCTTTTGTACGTATCGATGACCGCGTAATCCATGGGCAGCTCGTGACACGTTGGGCCAAAGAGCTGCCCTGTGATGGGATCGTCGCTATAGACGACGCCGTCGCGGCCGACCCTTTGCTCTCTTCGGTGATGAAAGGCGCCGTACAGGACACCAAAGTTTGGTTGTTTGATACCGCCACCGCGATTGAAAAATTGCCAAAAGTCATTGCCAGCGAGAAACGTTATTTCGTCATTGGCAAATCCCCCGTCACGCTCAAACGCATTGAAGAAGCAGGTATCAGCCTGAAAAATGCCAACGGCAAGATTAATGTAGGTCCGATGAGCGCGCGTGCTGATACCACCACCATCGGCCCGAATCAGTCGGTCAACGGGGATGAAATTGCCGCCTTTGACTGGCTGACGCAACATGGACACCTGGTTGAGTTTCGCCTGGTTCCTGATGCCAGTTGCTACAGCTGGCAGGACGCACGTCAGAAGCTGAAATAAGGAGCGCACGATGATTATCGAAGCTACGTTGATTGGCATACTTTGCTATCTCGGCGCCCTCAGCAGTCCCTAGCTTCTGGGGCTGACCGGCGGCTGGTATCTGATCACCCGCCCGCTGATTTCCGGAATGCTGGTCGGGATTATTCTCGGCGACATTAAAACCGGGATCATGATTGGCGTCGCGGTTCAGGCGGTGTATATCGCGATGGTAACGCCTGGCGGTTCGATGCCGGCCGATCTCAACTTTGTTGCTTACCCCGCAATCGCCTTAGGGATCCTTTCAGGAAAAGGCCCCGAGGTCGCGGTCGCGCTGGCGGCGACCATCGGTATCGCCGGAACCATTTTGTTTAACGCGATGATGGTACTGAACTCTTTCTGGAATCACCGGGCAGATGTGGCGCTGGAACGGGGCGACGAACGCGGTATTTACCTGAACAGCGCCATCTGGCCACAGGTGACAAACTTTGTCCTGCGTTTTGTGCCAACTTTTATTGCGGTTTACTTCGGCGCGCAATATATCAGCGGTTTTATGGACAGCTTGCCGAAAATAGTTCTGTCAACGATGAACGTACTGGGCGGCATTTTACCCGCCGTCGGGATCGCGATTTTGCTGAAGCAGATCATCAAAAACTACACCATGCTGATCTACTTCCTCGTCGGTTTTGTCTGCATCGTATTTTTAAAACTCAACATGGTCGCGCTGGTGATCGTCGGTTCGCTGTTGGCGTTGATCCATTACAACTATAAACCGGAACCGCCGCAGGCCGCGAATGCAAAGTCGGTAGCCGATGATGATGAGGATGAATTCTGATGGAAGAACGTACACTTACGCGTAAAGATCTTCGCCGCTGCTGGCGCGCATGGATGATGCACAACTTATCATCGATGAGTTTTGAACGTCTGGAATCTTTTGGCTTTTGTCTGAGTATGCTTCCGGTGGCGAAAAAGCTCTATCCCGACGCAGCCCAACGTACTGAAATGCTGCGCCGTCATGCCTCATTCTATAATACGGAACCCCAGATAGGCGCGATCGTAAACGGCATGGTGCTGGGGCTGGAGGAGAAAAAAGCGAACGGTGAGCCGATCGATGGGGAGACCATCAATACCCTGAAGGTTGGCCTGATGGGCCCTATTGCCGGAATCGGCGATTCAATGATCCCAGGCATGCTGATCCCTATCCTGCTCAGCATCGGTATGGCCCTGGCGGCCGGCGGTAACATTCTGGGGCCGCTGTTTTATACCGTTGCCTGGCTGGCCATCATCATTCCCGGTTCGTGGTTCTTGTTCCTGAAAGGCTACAAAATGGGTTCTGGCTCGGTGGAAATGCTGGTGAGCAGCAAGTCTGCCCGTCTGCGTGAAGCGTTATCGCTGCTGGGTGTGTTTGTCATGGGGGGCGTAGCGGCCAGCTACGTAAAACTTGGCACCGGACTGGAGTTTATTACCAAAGATGGGGTGAATATCCATGTTCAACAGATGCTGGACGGTATCTTCCCGCAGTTACTGCCGCTGATTGTGGTGCTTGGTACCTGGTATCTGATGGCCAAGCGCGGTGTGTCACCAGTGAAAGCGATGATTTTACTGTTGATACTGGCCGCCCTCGGCGTCGCCACGGGCCTGTTTGCGGGATAACACACAGAAAACGGTACAACCGGGGCTATGCCCCGGTTTTTTTATGGATGAAAGTTTTGCCACAGCTCGGGGTGCTTGTCCGGGCGTGAGATAAATTGGAAACGTGCCGGGTCCTCGATGAATTGTTGATAAACAGGTGCGGAGGTAATCGAGAATTCCGTATATTGTCTGGGCGTAACGGCCTGCAGTCGTCCAGGGATGTAACGCGGATTATGCTGCCAGATAACGTTGTTGCCCTGCAGCAGCGGATACCATGCCAGTCCTTTATGCGCACGCACGGCGTCGTACTCAAAACCATATTCACGATCGCACCACGCGCCAAAGGTTAACGGTACATCCGGGTCTGCGGATATAGTCGCATGCCCCCAACCGGGTGGTACCAACACTTTCTCACCGGGTCCGGCAATTACAGCAAAACAGCGGCCTGGGTCGTCCTCAACATATTCCTGCATATAAATGATCGCTTTTCCCTGCCAGATTTCATAAAGCTCCGGCGGAGACCAGCCGCTGTGCTGACTAATACGATGAATATGTCCCTGACTACGCACCGGCTCTTCTCCCAGCCGTCCCGCCGCATAGGTCACCACGCCAAACAACAGCATCCGCTTTTTCAACTCTTCGCGATCCTGCATTCGCGCCACATCCATCGCTATGGCATACACCTCTTGCGGCCCTTCACAGTGCGGATCGCGCAGCGAGGCGCGAATCTGGTCAAGTTGACGAATCTCCGGCATCGGCCCGGTAACCTCATCCCCATAGCTAAAACCAAGCGGATGATGATGGACCGTCATATCCAGGCCGTAAGAATGCGCTAAGTCACCCATTCTGTACCTCCTTCGCCTGAACCGTCTTATTTTCCTCAAAGACCCTTATTCTGAAGCCGCTGGCGAGCGCTGCATAATCATGACCCGCAATCCCTGGCCATACGGCGAGCGCCGACAGAACCTCTTCCCCGGTGTTGATTAACCGATGCGCGGTAAAGCCGGGGATAATGTGGACAGATCCCGCGAATACTTTTTCCAGCCTCGCATCGCCCTGCTCAGTTTGCAACAGCAGCAAACCGGTGCCACGCAGACCAAAATAGACTTCCCCCTGTTCGCGGCGCGCATGGAAATGCCCGCGAGTCATAAAATACTCACAGCCGACCCGGCCAGGGTAAAGATGGGTAACGCCGGTGTAGAGTTCACCTTCAGCGGGAGAGGTATTCAGCATCTCGACGTCATACACGACCTGCTCGCCAGCCAGCTGTTGACGGGCGTGTTCATCGGCAAAAACGTCTGGAAGATCCTCAATACGGGTGGATTTACGCAATAACAGGCCATCAGCTAAAGCGCCGCTTGCCCACGCCACCTGCGGTGGCTGGATAAAAGAAAGGTTCATATGTGTCTCCGGCCCGAGGAGAACAACAGGATCAGATTAGCAGATTAATCGATTAACCTGCTATCGCTATCTGCATATTGCGGGCCGGATCACAGCCTCAAGGTGCCAGCGTCAGTACCTCTGCCACCCACTGCTGGAACCCCTCAACGTCCAGCCCCAGCGCGACCAGGGCATTTGCCGGATGCCCTAAACGTCCTTCAATGTCCACCACCGTCGTACCCGAGGTATATTCACCCTGGGTTTCAACCGCCACGAAGCACGGCTGCAGGGTAAACAGTTCCGGGCGCACCAGCCAGGCAATAGCGCACAGGTCGTGCATTCGTAGCCCCGTATTCATACTGCCGCTACGGTAATGGCTAAACAGCGCGTGCAGCATTTTTCCCGTCTGGTTAAGCTGCGGCAACGTCGCCAGATAGTCAGGGGTGAGCATGGCCTGATTAGTGACATCCAGCCCGCACATCACAATCTCCAGCCCGCTCTGGAAGACTTTTGCGGCGGCCTCGGGATCGATAGCAATATTAAACTCGGCGTTTGGCGTGAAGTTCCCGCGCCCGGCAGAACCGCCCATAATCACCAGACGGTGAATGTTGAATATGCATTCAGGATAATGAGTCAGCAGCAGCGCAATGTTGGTCAGGGGGCCAATTGCCACCAGCGTCACAGGCTGCGGGGCATGCATCAACGCATCGCGAATGGCCTGGAAGGCAGGTTTTGCCATCACCTGGCGGTCGTGTTCGACAAATTCATACCCTTCCATACCTGATTCACCGTGTACGGAAGCGGCATCTCGCAGCGTTCTCACCAGCGGCATCGATGCCCCCTGCGCCAGTGGAATATCCGCATTCCAGAAGTGCAGCAGTTGCAATGCATTACGGGTGGTTTTTTCCACCGATACATTACCTGCTACCGTGGTCATCAGTTGCAGATCCAGCTCAGGGGCAAACAGCGCGGCGGCAATAGCGGCAGCATCATCAATGCCGGGATCGGTATCAAGAATGATCGGTAAGCGCATGGTTTCTCCATAAAAAAATGCCAGACGTTAAGTCTGGCATCTTCTCATAATCGTAACCGGAAAGACTTACTCTACTTCACGAACATCCACACGCAGCTCTTTCGGTACTTCGAAAACGATGTTTTCTTCACGCCCTTCCAGCGGAATAGCTTCCCCACCGCCAAGCTCCTGCAGGCGAGCAATCACGTTTTGCACCAGGATATCAGGCGCCGAGGCACCGGCCGTCACGCCCACGCACCTGGCTTCTTTCACCCACGCTTCCTGGATATCGGTCGCATCGTCAATCAGATACGCCGCTTTCCCCATTCGTTGGGCCAGTTCAGCCAGACGGTTGGAGTTAGAAGAGTTTTTCGAGCCGACCACCAGCACAACATCGGCCTGCTCTGCCAGCGCACGGACCGCTTCCTGGCGGTTGGTCGTGGCATAACAAATATCGTCTTTGCGCGGCCCGACAATTTTCGGGAAACGGCTTCGCAGCGCGTCAATGACGTCAGAGGTGTCATCAACGGAGAGAGTAGTCTGCGTCATGAAGGACAATTTGCCTTCATTTTTTACATTCAGTTTCAGCACATCTTCAGGTGATTCGACCAGATACATTCCCCCCTGCGGGTTACTGTACTGGCCCATCGTGCCTTCAACTTCTGGATGCCCGGCGTGACCAATTAAAATTGACTCTTCACCGCGACGGCTGGCGCGGGCGACTTCCATATGCACTTTCGTTACCAGCGGGCAGGTCGCATCAAAAACCGTGAGGTCGCGGCCTTTGGCTTCGTTACGCACCGCCTGAGACACGCCATGAGCGGAGAAAATCAGGATCGCGCCATCCGGTACTTCGCTGATTTGCTCAATAAAAATAGCGCCGCGCTCGCGCAGGCTATCCACCACATAGCGGTTATGCACCACTTCATGACGGACATAAATCGGTGCGCCGTAAATAGCCAGCGCGTTTTCCACAATGCTGATAGCGCGGTCTACGCCAGCGCAAAAACCGCGCGGGTTGGCCAACAGGATCTGCATTTTACGCCTCCAGTGCCGGTTCGACTTCCAGCACTTCAATATCAAAATGAACGGTATGCCCGGCCAGCGGATGGTTGAAATCAACCGTGATCGAGTCACCGTTGATTTCGCGGATCACACCAGGCATCTCACTGCCGTCCATTGCGGTAAAGAGCATGATAGCGCCAATTTCTGGCTCGCCCGCGTCCATAAATTCCCGACGCGAGAAATACTGAATTAAGTCCGGGCTGGACACGCCGAAGGCGGCATCCGGCTCCAGAGCAAAAGTGGTTTTATCACCTTCTTTTAACCCCAGCAGGTGTTGTTCCAGTCCTTCAGACAGAGAACCGTCGCCCAGGCGAAACAGCGCAGGCTTGCCGTTATTGCGGGTTGACTCTGCGGTGGAGCCATCGTCGAGCTTAAGGGTGAAGTGCACCAGCACCGCACTGTTACTCTGTACTGATTTAGACATGCAGGTTGCTCTTTAAAATTGCTGCCGCCTGTTTGCCCGATAGCGCTACGCTTACCGGGCCCACAAGAATCGCAGTATATTGTAGGCCGGATTAGCATAGCGCCATCCGGCATTTTTTTATGCGGCTTTTTTCTCTTTCGACGGTAAGAAGCCTTCGAGGACAATCAATGCCGCACCGATACAGATCGCCGTATCGGCAAGGTTGAATGTCGCGAAATGCCAGTCACCGACGTAAAAGTCAATCATATCAACCACGAAGCCGTGCCACAGGCGGTCGAACAGGTTGCCCAGCGCACCGCCAATGATTAACGCATACGCGATGTTGTTTAGCTTCTGCGTCGCCTTCGAGCGATACATCATCACCATCAGGATAACGCAGATACCAATGGCGATACCGGCAAAGAACCAACGTTGCCAGCCACCGCTGTCGGCTAAGAAGCTAAACGCCGCACCATAGTTACGCGCATAGTGCAGATTAAGCGACGGGAACAGCGACACCGTATCCCCCAGAGCAAAGTTCTGGAGGATCAGGTATTTGCTGCCTAAATCGATAATCAGCACGACTACCACCAGCCACAGCCAGCGTAGTCCTGTTGAACAGAGAGGCTTACTCATCAGGCAAACTTACGTTGTTCGCCATCACCGGCGATGTTGCTGACACAGCGTCCGCAGATATCTGCATGTTCCGCCACCTGGCCGATATCGGTAGTGTAATGCCAGCAGCGCGGACATTTCTCTCCTTCGGCTTTGCTCAGTACGATTTTCAGACCTTTAAGCAGTTCGCTCTGCTGAGCGTCAGCAGGAGCCGCTGCATAATCCGCAACCGTCGCACCGGAGGTCAGCAGAACAAAGCGCAACTCTTCGCCCAGCGCGGTCAGTTTCGCCGCCAGCTCTGGTTCAGAGTACAGGGTAACCGCCGCTTCCAGCGAACCACCGACTTTCTTATCCGCACGCGCCTGCTCGATGACCTTGTTCACTTCGCCGCGCACTTTCAGCAACTCGTCCCAGTAGGCGTCATTCATCGCTTCGGTTTCGCCTAAGCCAAACAGACCTTCGTACCATTCACCGGTAAAGACGTACTTCTCACGATCGCCCGGCAGGTAACCCCAGATTTCATCGGCGGTGAAGGACATGATCGGCGCCATCCAGCGTACCAGTGCTTCTGCAATATGGAACAGCGCAGTCTGGCAACTACGACGCGCCACGCTGTCCGCTTTCGCGGTGTACTGACGGTCTTTGATGATGTCGAGGTAGAACGACCCCATTTCTACAGAGCAGAAGCGCATCAGGCGCTGTACTACTTCGTGGAAGTCATAGGCTTCATAAGCTTTCAGGATCTCTTCCTGCGCCGCTTGCGCACAACCTACCGCCCAGCGATCCAGCACCACCATCTCTTCCGGTTTCACCATATCTTTTACCGGATCGAACCCATTCAAGTTCGCCAGCAGGAAGCGTGCGGTGTTACGGATACGACGATAGCTGTCGGCAGCACGTTTCAGGATTTCGTCAGAAACGGCCATTTCGCCGGTATAGTCGGTAGAAGCGACCCACAGACGCAGAATATCCGCGCCCAGTTTGTTCATTACGTCCTGCGGGCTTACGGTATTACCGATAGACTTGGACATTTTGCGACCCTGACCATCAACGGTGAAACCGTGGGTCAGTACCTGACGGTATGGCGCTTTGCCCTTCATTGCAGTGGAGATCATCAGAGAAGACATGAACCAGCCGCGGTGCTGGTCAGAACCTTCCAGATACATATCTGCCGCATGGCCTGCAAACTCAGGACGCACGTCCACAACGGAGGAGTGGGTTGAACCGGAGTCGAACCACACGTCCAGCGTATCCGGGACTTTGACATACTGGTCAGCTTCATCGCCGAGGATATCTTTCGGATCGAGATCCCACCACGCCTGGATGCCGTCAACTTCAACGCGTTTGGCCACTTCTTCCATCAGTTCGATAGCACGCGGATGCAGCTCTTCGGTGTCTTTGTGAACAAACAGAGACATCGGCACACCCCACGTACGCTGACGGGAGATACACCAGTCAGGACGGTTGGCAACCATCGATTCAATACGTGCCTGACCCCAATCCGGGATCCATTGCACGCCTTTGATCTCTTTTAGCGACTGCGCGCGCAGACCTTTCTGATCCATGCTGACGAACCACTGCGGAGTCGCACGGAAGATGATCGGCGATTTGTGGCGCCAGCAGCACGGGTAGCTGTGCTGCATCTTCTCAACGTGCAGCAGAGCGCCTTTATCGCTCAGCAGCGCAACGATTTTGTCGTTGGCTTTAAAGACGTTCACACCGTCCAGATCCGGATAGGTACCCGCCAGATATGCGCCGTCTGGGCCAACCGGGTTAGCGATTTCCAGACCGTATTTCTGGCTAATGACGTAGTCATCCGGACCGTGGCCGCCGGCGGTATGGACCGCACCGGTACCCGCATCCAGCGTAACGTGATCGCCAAGAATAGCCGGCACGTCAAAGCCCATAAACGGATGGGTAAAGCGCAGCAGTTCCAGCTCGGCGCCTTTTACGGTGCCCAGAATAGTGTATTCAGCCGCACCAATACGCTGCATGACGCTTTCAACCAGATCCTTCGCCAGAATCACAGCCTGCCCGTCAATCTGCACCAGCGCATAGTCAAAATCAGGCGCCAGAGAGATTGCGCGGTTCGCAGGTAACGTCCACGGGGTGGTAGTCCAGATAACCAGTGAGATCGGGCCATTGACGTCAGAAACGCCAAATTTCGCTTTTACCGCGTCCTGATCGACGGCGTGGAACGCAACGTCGATGGACGGGGAGGTTTTGTCATAATACTCAACTTCCGCTTCCGCCAGCGCGGAACGGCAATCAACGCACCAGTGCACCGGCTTCGCACCTTTGTGCAGGTGACCGTTACCGATGATTTTACCCAGCGCACGAATGATGTTGGCTTCAGTTTTGAAGTCCATGGTCAGGTACGGATGCGACCAGTCGCCCAGCACGCCAAGACGGATAAAGTCTTTACGCTGACCGTCAACCTGCGTCGCTGCGTATTCACGGCATTTGGCGCGGAACTCAGCGGCGGTGAACTTCTCGCCCGGCTTGCCGTATTCCTGCTCTACTTTCAGCTCGATTGGCAGACCGTGGCAGTCCCAGCCCGGAACGTAAGGCGAGTCGAATCCCGTGAGTCCTTTGGACTTCACGATAATGTCTTTCAGAATCTTGTTAACCGAGTGACCAATATGAATGCTGCCATTCGCATAAGGAGGGCCATCATGCAGAATGAAGGTTTTTTTGCCTTTTTTGGCCGCACGAATGATGCCGTACAGGTCATCATCAGTCCAACGCGCCAGCATTCCCGGTTCACGCTTGGCGAGATCGCCGCGCATCGGGAACCCTGTTTCCGGCAAATTCAGGGTTGATTTATAGTCACTCATCAGATTCTCGGTTCCGTATTTAAAACTCGTATAGGCATTAAGCCGGTTTTGTTAGCCCAAAAAATTCACGGGCAGTCAACTCATCACGCGCAATCTGCGCTTTTAGTTCATCCAGCGAGGCAAATCGCTGTTCGCTGCGTATTTTTTTACGCAGTACTACATCTATATGGCGACCATACAGGTCCATTACAACGTCCAATAGATGCACTTCCAACTGTTGGCGTACGCCTGCTACCGTCGGGCGTGTGCCGATGTTGGCGACGCCGGGTAAAGGTTTGTCACCCAGCCCCATTACTTCAACCGCATAAACCCCTTTCACCGGAGAAACCTGGCGACGAAGCGGTAAGTTTGCCGTCGGAAAACCGATAGTGCGCCCTAACTCGTCACCGTGAACTACGCGTCCTGAGATAGTAAAAGGATGCCCAAGCAGGCTTTCAGCCAGTTGCAGGTTATCTTCCGCCAGCGCCTGACGTACCGCGGTGCTGCTGATGCGCACACCGCCTTCACAGAAGGTTTGGGTGCTGGTGATATCAAAACCATACTCAGCGCCCGCTTCCTGTAATAACAAGAAATCGCCCGCACGGCTAGCGCCAAAGCGGAAATCATCACCAACGGCAAGAAATTGTACACCAAGGCGCTTCACCAACAGATCGCTGATGAAGGTCTGCGCCGTTAATGCCGCGAAGCGCCTGTCAAAACGCACGCACAGCACGTAATCAACGCCGCACTCGGCCAGATAACGCAGTTTTTCCCGCAGGCGGGTGAGGCGCGCAGGTGACTTGTCCGTCGCAAACAGCTCCAGCGGCTGCGGCTCGAAAATCATCACCATCACCGGTAAATTGCGTTTGCGCCCTTCTTCCCGTAAGCCCTGCAGCAACGCACGATGGCCACGGTGCACGCCGTCGAAATTACCAATAGTCAGCACACACCCATGCGGGGCCTGACTGAGATTATGTATGCCTCGTATCAGCTTCATGTCTGGCTCAAAACAGTGAAAATCGTGAAAGTATACCCTGTACCGCGTTCAACGTTAACCGGCGATTGTTTCTACGAAACAGAAAGAGGATGGTTTTCATCGTTATGAAACAAATTGACGCCCTTCACGGGCACACCAATGCAATTTTTCTCGTGGAAAGGCTGTATTCACGCCCCGCAAGCTGGTAGAATCCTGCGCCATCACTACGCAACGAGTGCTGCAATTTAAACGGCGCTTATTTGCACAAATCCATTGACAAAAGAAGGCTAAAAGGGCATATTCCTCGGCCTTTGAATTGTCCATATAGAACACATTTGGGAGTTGGACCTTGGCTAATATCAAATCAGCTAAGAAGCGCGCCGTTCAGTCTGAAAAGGCCCGCAAGCACAACGCTAGCCGTCGCTCTATGATGCGTACTTTCATCAAGAAAGTATACGCAGCTATCGAAGCTGGCGACAAAGCTACTGCACTGAAAGCATTTAACGAAATGCAACCGATCGTGGACCGTCAGGCTGCTAAAGGTCTGATCCACAAAAACAAAGCTGCACGTCATAAAGCAAACCTGACTGCACAGATCAACAAACTGGCTTAATCGCCTGCTTGTTGTCGCTTTGTGAAAAAAATCACGCAAGCGTAGCACAATAAGCCCCATCATTTTTGATGGGGCTTTTTCATACTTTCAACCTGTCGCTATGCGATACAATTTGGGCTGAACCCGAATCTCTTTCCTCTTTTCGGCACTCAATACCTCCTGAATGTCTCTCAGGTCCTTCGCTCCACAGATAAAGCCAGTATCAGAAAGCATAAACTCTCCGCGGAACTTGTTATCTGGTTAATTATCGGAATGAGCTTCATTATGATCTCTACATCACCGATGCGGTGACAAAACTCGAGCTTGTTCTGGATGGCTCTCTGGCTGCCAACTTTATTAATCAGACCTGCTGGAAATTCCGTGATGAACCGCTTGAGGCATTATTTCATCTAACCGACTCATCACTGGACGCATCATCTTGCCGAACGACGGTTAACCGAGCTTTTCGGTGGCAAGATGACGCTCTCGCCTTATCCACCAAACGCATAATAAACTTAAGTTGCATTACGTAACGAAAAATATCATGAAGTCACTTTTTTACATATATATTCATGATTTTTGCAATTTTCGCTTGTATCGTACTTATTGCACTGGCACAGGATAAATCCTTTTTGTCCATGACTATCTTTTCCCGTTTCAGGATTTAAATACAGGTTTTTCCCGCCATTATGAAGACGTAACTCTTCCCTGTAGAAAAACACTGTCAGGAGTACTAATACGGTAGTCAATACAAATGTCAGGAACGCTAAAATAACCCTCGCCTTATGCAGGGAGAGATTAACGGCAACGTCTGTTTTTTTGCCTTCGGTTTTTTTCTGAATTTCATAATGAGCACTGAGAATATCAGTGTCAGAAGGACAGGAAAATACCTCAATGGCAGCAGGTTCATTTTTTTCAGCGCCTAATTCAGCAACCGGTGTAACGCTATAGGCCGGATTGATCTGGTAGCCCAGTCGGGGATGGGTCACGATTAAATCCGTCATCTCTATATCCCGCAAATCACGCCGCAAGGCATAAATCGTCTGCAATAACGTACTATCGCTGGCGAATAAACCAAATTGTCCCCATACCTCATCGCAAATTTGCTTTTTTGTCGTTATATCTTGTTGGGTATGTGAGATGAGACACTTCAAACAGCGACCTTTCACGCCGGATAAATGAATACTTTCCCCATCCTTAAGATGATGAAGAACCATTTCACTTGTATCAAACAATAAATCATTTCCAATCATGAATGATGTAACCATTTGAAAATCCATTAACTATTGAGATGCATTATTTTAGTACCAAAAATAATCATCTAACTGAGAGAATTGTCAAACCTGATGTAAAAAACCATAAAAAAATCTAAAAATAAGAAGGCAATGTCATAAAATGTAATATAAATTTACTTATTCAATCCAAAATAATAATTCACCTGATACACAATATTTATTTACTTATCTATGTTTTTTACACGATGAGACAGCCGAAAATGTCCCCCATTACAGGGGGACATGAGCGCTTACTTTGTAATACCTTTAAAATAGAACGGTCTCATATCAACAGTTTGCCGCGTCATTTCGCAGCCCAGCCCTTCGCGAGCCGCATTCACCAGCGGGCCGCGATCCAAATCCGCCGTCCAGGTAAACAGGCCGCCCAGGCCGCGGGATTTTACGTACTCGGCTTTGGCCTTCACGGTGCGCGGGGTATCCAGCGACATAAAGACTTTAGACTGTGGGTTATACAGGAAATCCGCATCCGCCACTTCATCGGTGTAAACAATAAAATTATTGCGGCCGGTCTGGTTTTCCAGATCAAGATAATTTGCGATATGGTCGTACCATTCCGTTGAGCCGGATTCAAATGTTCCGACCGTCGTGCCGTATCCTGGCGTGTAAGTTCCTTTCAGCGGAGATACGCTCTGGATCGTCGCATCATGAGCATTACGGCTATAACCGGCATAACCGATAAAGACCTGTTTAAGCGGCACCCCAATCGACTCCAGATAATTAACGGCGGTCTCTACGCTCCAGTTATTCGCGCTGCCATTCGGGTAGAGATTGGTATGATGCGCCAGCTCGGTAGCCCACGGCGTACCAAAGAAGTCGTAGGTCATTAAATTAATGCCCCAGACCCCCGCATCAATGAGCGCTGGAATATTGGCTTTTTTCAGTTTCTCGATATCACCCGCCGCGGCAACGCTAATTTTCACATCACTGCGATTGATTTTATTCAGCGCGGCTTTCACATCCTTAATCAAGGCAGCAAAATTTGGTGCGTCAGTATCATCGTAGGTATTACCGGTATTTCCCGGGGCACCCGGATATTCCCAATCCAGATCGATTTCGCTAAACATCGGGAATCGGGTGAACAGATCGGTCAGGCCGTCGCAGAATAGCGCACGTTTATGTGGATCCTTAGCCATAAAGTGGAACGCCTGGCTCATGGTCCAGCCGCCGATACTCATTGAAAGATGGAGATTCGGGTTCTTTTTCTGTACATCGCGTAACCCCCCCAGAACGCCCTGTGCATCGTACTGATGGAAAAGCGCCATGTAATCATTGCTTACCCAGCCCGCAAAGCCGCAGTTGCGGTAGGAGGCAACATCTCCCCACGCATCGACAAAAGTGGGTTGCCATTGCGTACGCTGGAAGTCGACTGCGGCATTGTTGATGGTCGTCGCTTTCTCGCCGGTATCGCCGACGATCCCGCAGAAACCCAGCGTAATTTTATCGTAAGCAAAGGGGTCTAATAACGCCAGGTCAACGCCGCGCCCACAGCTGGAAGGTGCGAAATCACCATCGAGACGGCCGTCATATTGCGACCAGTCCGTCCAGTAACCGGACACTTTAAACTCGTTGGGCTTGTACTCGTTATAGGCTACCTTCGCAACACGCGCCGATGTATAGCTAAACTCATTGGTTTCCGTGGCCGCCACAAATCCGTTCTGCTCGTACTCTTTTGTACTGAGCGAATCATTTTGTACCAGTTTGCTGTTAGTCATAATGCTTACCTCGTTAATGAGTCATAGAAGAAATAGTGTGTCCCATACGTCCGGTGGGACACCTATGTAATGCTCCCATTATGCGAGGGGTGCTAATCACAAACGCTTTGAAACCATGAGATATCGATTTGATGAGATCTCATTTTCTGTATAAAACAGGTTATGAGATAGGGTAAGAAGCGGGCTGGAGGGTCTCAGGAAATTACTTTCTGTTTGATCTTAAAAATTTTTTCTCCGGCACATCCACTTTGCTCAACGCACGCCAGTGACCCTGCCACAAGGTGGCAGGGCGCAGTGTACCGACTGGCCGAGTAACCCCCCTCTCACAACCCAATACCGTTCACTTAAGCGGCGCGGCCTTGCGCGTAAGCGGGTTTTTTATGCCTGTCGTTTACAGCCTGATTCGACAGCAACCGTCATTCACTGATCTTGATCAGTACTCCTCCTGCCCGCTCCTCCTTTCAGCCCGCCACCTCACCAGGTACATGAAAGTTATTTTCTTTCACTTTTTAACTTTTTTATTTTCATTGTAGATGAAATTGTGACCACCATAACAAATGAAATAATTACTCATCCAAAAACGAATAAACGCAATCCTGAAGTAAGATTTGATAATTGATCACGATGCCAGAGTTAACTATTTTTCATAAAACCAATTAACCACTATTTCAATCCAAAGGCTAACGTTTTCTGGAAACAAAAAATAAAAAACACCCTATTGCTTAGAAAGTAAAAGCTGTTTTTCTGGGCGTATCGCACCAATATCGGAGTTATCATTATGAGTTCTGTTATTGAGGATACCCAGTCTTGCGGGTCAGCATCATTATCTTTACTACAGCGTATTAGCTACGGCTCTTTAGATGTGGCAGGTAATCTACTGTACTGTTTCGGTTCAACCTACATCTTATATTTCTACACGGACGTTGCGGGTATCAGCCTCGCCGTAGCCGGGGTTATCCTGCTACTGGCGCGTATTGTAGATGGTATAGACGCCCCCATCTGGGGAATCATCATCGATAAGACGCGTTCGCGTTACGGTAAATGCCGCCCTTGGTTTTTATGGTTACCGCTGCCTTTTGGTGTATTCAGCGCGCTGTCATTTTGGTCTCCCGATATCAGTATGACAGGAAAAGCTATCTATGCAGCAATATCCTACATGATTGCCAGCATTTTATTTACCGGACTTAATACACCACTCAGCGCAATATTACCCCTGATGACCCTATCCCCCAAGGAGCGGCTGGTATTAAATTCCTGGAGAATGACCGGCGGGCAAATTGGGGTTTTATTAATGAATGCCACTGCATTGCCCCTTGTTGCATTTTTAGGTAACGGAAACGATCATACAGGATTTATTTATACGGCGATTCTGTTTGCCGTCATATCTTGTTCACTAACGCTTTTCGCCTTTAAAAATATCCGTGAAATGGATGCGGATAAAATACAGCAAGAACCAAGATTGCCGATGAAAAAAAGTTTCACGGCGATGAAAGGTAACTGGCCATGGATCCTGATGGTGCTGGCAAACCTGATCTTCTGGATCGCCCTGCAGCAGCGCTCCACGACGATTGTCTACTATCTAACCTACAACCTTGACCGCAAAGATCTGGTTCCGCTGATTAACAGCCTGGCGACAATTCAGATCCTGTTTATCATCGCCATTCCTTTCTTTAGCAAATACCTGGCTAAAACCTGGATATGGGTAGGCGGCTTACTGGTCGCCACCTTAGGCGGCGTCCTGATGTGGCTGGCGGCGGACAACATTCCTTTCCTCATCGCTGCCTGGGTGCTCGGAAATATCGGCAGCGGAATCGCCTGCTCAATGCCGTTTGCCATGCTGGGCTTCGCCGTCGACTTCGGCGCATGGAAAACGGGTATCAAGGCTACCGGCATTCTTATCGCCTTCGGCAGTACTTTCTGCATCAAGATGGGCAGTGGCCTAGGTACCGCTTTCGCCGCCTGGATCATGAACAGTTTTGGCTATGTTCCGAACCACGCCCAGAACGCTGCAGGTCTGGAAGGAATTACCTGGGCCTTTATCTGGACGCCTGCCTTGCTCTTCACGCTCGCGGCGATCCCGCTGCTTTTCTTCCGTAAATACGAAGCGATGGAAGAGAAGATTCGCCACGATCTGGTAACTATCAATCAATAACATACCTTACCTTCACCCTCGAAATACGGGAGGCACCACCATGCCATTTGTGCAACATGACCCGCGTCGCCTGGTCTGGCAGCAAAACGATCGCTATTTGTGGATTGAACCCTGGGGCGAGAACAGCCTACGCGTGCGCAGCGGCCGTCATCTACCGGTAATGAGAAATGAGGACTGGGCATTGAATGAGCCCGTCGCAGAAAGCCTCTGCCATATTGTTTATGAGCACCACCAGGCGACGCTGACTAACGGTAAAATTATCGCTGTCGTCAATCAAAAAGGGCAAGTCACCTTTTACCGCCATTCGCATAAGCCCCTGTTGCAGGAGTTCTGGCGTCTGCGGGGCGAAATCGGTGAGGACGAGTCTTCACACGGTCAGTACGTCAGCGCCCTAAACCTTGAAGGGCGCGAATTCCGCCCTATTCCGGGAGGAAAATATTCGATTAAAGCCCGCTTCGAAGCCGCCGAAGGGGAAAAAATCTATGGCATGGGCCAGTATCAGCAGGCCAATATGGATCTTAAAGGGTGCGTTCTGGAGCTGGCACAGCGTAACTCCCAAGCCTCAGTACCATTTATGCTTTCAAGTCTGGGCTACGGATTTTTATGGAACAATCCAGCAGTTGGTCGCGTAACCTTCGCCCACAACGTCACTGAATGGGAAGCTCAGGTCAGCGAACAACTGGACTACTGGATCACCGCTGGCGATACCCCCGCAGAAATCAGCCAGGCTTACGCGCTTGCTACTGGCACACCGCCGATGATGCCGGATTACGCCATGGGTTTCTGGCAGTGCAAACTCCGCTATCGTACTCAGGAAGAGCTGCTGGCGGTCGCCCGCGAGTATAAACGACGCAACTTGCCCATCTCGGTTATCGTTATCGATTTCTTCCACTGGCCAAATCAGGGTGACTGGATGTTCGACCAGCGCGACTGGCCCGATCCCGGCGCCATGATCGCCGAGCTAAAATCACTGGGCATTGAGCTGATGGTCTCTGTCTGGCCGACGGTGGATAACCGCACCGAGAGCTATCGGGAGATGCATGAAAACGGCTGGCTGGTGCAAACGGAACGCGGAATACCGATCAATATAGATTTCCTCGGCAATACCACTTTTTTTGACGCCACTCATCCAGGCGCTCGTGACTACGTCTGGGGTAAAGCTAAGCGCAACTATTACGATAAAGGCGTGAAGCTCTTCTGGTTAGATGAAGCTGAACCTGAGTTCAGCGTTTACGATTACGACAACTATCGCTATCACGCCGGGCCAGTGCTGGAAGTGGGCAATATCTACCCGCGAATGTACGCCCAAACCTTTTTTGATGGCATGAAAGCCGATGGCGAAGACAAGGTTATCAACCTGCTACGTTGCGCCTGGGCCGGGAGCCAGAAATACGGCGCGCTGGTCTGGTCCGGAGATATCCACTCTTCGTTTCGATCGCTACGCAATCAGTTTGCCGCCGGACTCAATATGGGAATCGCGGGGATACCGTGGTGGACGACGGATATCGGTGGTTTTCATGGCGGTAATATTCACGACCCGCAATTTCATGAGTTGCTGATTCGCTGGTTTCAGTGGGGCGTCTTTAGCCCGGTGATGCGTCTGCACGGTAACCGCGATCCGCAGATTTTACCGGAACATGCTTACCGTGATGGTATTGCCCAATGCCCGACCGGTGCGGCGAACGAAGTGTGGAGCTATGGCGAGGAGGTGTGTGAAGTTTTGACCGGCTGTCTGACGTTGCGTGAAAAGCTAAAGCCGTACATCAAAGCTCTGATGGTGGAAACGCACGAACGCAATGCGCCGGTAATGCGCCCCCTGTTTTTTGAATTCCCAGAGCAGACAAGGAGTTGGGAAATTACCGATCAGTACTGTTTTGGCCCCGACCTACTGATTGCGCCCGTCATGCACGAAGGTATGCGTGAACGTGACATCTGGCTACCAGAAGGGGAAACATGGACGGAACTTGTGACCGGCGAGAGTTATGCGGGAGGACAAACGCTGCGCTATGCCGCACCACTGAACAGAATTCCGGTATTTATCCGCGAAAGTGGTCAATACCGGAATTTATTAAAGCTGTAGAATCCTTCCGGCTGTAGGCAACCACCGCAGCCGGAAGCATTACGACGATCAGGCTGATTGCAGCTTAAATAATGCCGAGTAGTCCGCATTGCAAATACGCTGCACCGCTGGATGCTGTATCATTCTTTCTGCAAATATGGCGTGATACTCCTCCATCACATTCTCTACGCGTCCAATTTCAACAATAGAATCATCGGCATAGAAATTGTGGGAATAAAGCGTAGGCGCAACAAAAATAGCATTATGCGTTGCGCCGAACGCTTTCATCAGCGCGGCGTCATCAAACTCGCCAAGGATTTCAACGTTCAGCCCTTGTGAGTTAATCCAGTTCAGCAGCTTACGCCCGAGCATCGAACGGCGCCCAGGGATCAGCAATCGACGCTCTTCGAGGCAGGCCGGAAATGGTTTCTCAGGCAATGGCTGGGTGCACCAAAAGCTCACGCTGCATTCGCCAATCCGCACTGAGAACAACCCTTCCTGCTGCGTAGAATCGATCGGGCAGTCGGAGATAATCATATCCAGTTTATGCTGGCTGAGCTGATCAAGCAGCATCTCGTGCGTTGATTCAAAACAACGCAGATGGATTTGTTCATCTTCAACGACTGCGGCATTCAGCACGCTGCTGACCAGCTGTTTGGACAACGCATCCGCTACGCCGACATCGAACAGTAAATTCGACTCTTTGCGATAGTTCACGATATCCAGCATTTCCTGGCTTAACGTGAACATCTTATCCGCATAACGAAAAACCAATTCGCCTAATTCGGTGGGCTCCAGTCCACGCCCCTTCCGCTTGAACAACTTTCCCTGTAAGCGTTCCTCAAGCGCTTTAATCTGCCCGGTAATGGTTTGCGGTGTCAGATAAAGCGCCTCTGCTGCACCAACCACCGATCCTTCTTTATATACATGCCAAAAGTAGTACAGGTGGTTGTAGTTTATATGAGACATACACTCTCCCTGAAAATTGTCACGAAAGGGTTATCCCGTCAGGCTGCTGCGTTCAACCGGGTGCGTAACCAGCAGTAACCTATTACCGCCGACAGCAAAGAACCGATCAGGATCCCCAGTTTCGCCCAGTTAATCAGCTCAGGATCGACGGTCCCAAACGCCAGGCTGGCGATGAAAATCGACATCGTAAAGCCAATGCCGCACAGAATGCCGACCGCCATAATTTGCTGGAAATTCGTTCCCTCCGGCAATTGCGCCATCCTGAAGCGTAACGCCAGCCAGCAAAAGAGGCTGATACCCAGTGGTTTCCCGATTAACAGGCCAGCAATGATCCCCAGCGGTAACACCGAAGTCAGTCCATCAATGGTGACGCCCTGCAGTGAAACACCCGCGTTAGCGAAGGCAAACAACGGTAGGATCAGGTATGCCACCCACGGGTGCAGAACATGCTCCAGACGCTTCGCCGGTGAACGCCCGTGTTTTTCCTTCAACGGGATGAAGAAACCGACGATCACGCCCGCTAGGGTTGCATGCACGCCAGACTTCAGTACGGCCGTCCACAGCACTACGCCAACCAGAATATAAATACCGGTACGTCTTACACCGCACAGATTCAATGCTGCCAGGATAAGGATCGCGCACGCGGCAACGCCCAGCGACAACAGCGAGAGATCGCTGGTGTAGAACAACGCGATGATCACAATAGCGCCGAGGTCATCGATTATCGCCAGCGCCATCAGGAAGATTTTCAACGCCAGCGGGACACGGCTGCCCAACAGCGCCAGCACGCCTAATGCAAAAGCGATATCCGTTGCCGCCGGGATCGCCCAACCCTCACGGGTGATAGGGTCAGCATAGTTGAATGCCAGATACAGCAGCGCCGGGACAATCATGCCCCCGATAGCGGCAATGATCGGAAACGCCGCCTGGCGCAGACTGGCCAGCGAACCTTGCATTAACTCACGCTTCACTTCCAAACCGATCAACAGGAAGAACACCGCCATCAACGCGTCATTGATCCACAGCAGCATATTTTTGTTGATCTCAAGCGCGCCAACCCGCAGTTGAACGGGCGTTTCCAGAAAGGCGTGGTACCATCCACTGGTAACCCCGATATTTGCCATCAGCATAGCAACCACGGCAGCGATGATCAGAATGATGCCCCCTGAGGCGTCACTACTAAAAAAACGATGCAGATGTTTCACTTTTATTCTCTCTATTGGGTGAATACTTCGTAAATACTATCTTACACCTTCAGAAAGCTCGTTAAAATTAGATTATTCATGATGAATAGATCGGTTTTAACGAGCCATTTAAATAAAGTCGTTCAGGATTTTCCGAACGGAAAACAGAAATAAAAAAGCCTGAAACTTTTCAGTCCCAGGCTTTTTATCAAAGATTATTGAGTCGAGAATTAGCGCGTCAAATCGTCAAAAAATTTCTTCACACCGTCGAAGAAGCTTTTAGAGCGCGGACTGTTTTGCTCGCCGGTCGGGCCGCCAAAGCTGTCCTGCAGATCTTTCAGCAACTGCTTCTGCTTGTCGTTGAGGCCTACCGGGGTTTCAACCACAACACGGCACAGCAGATCGCCCTGTGCGCCGCCGCGTACTGACTTAACGCCTTTACCACGCATGCGGAACAGTTTGCCGGTTTGCGTTTCGCCCGGGATTTTTAACTTCACGCGACCATCCAGCGTCGGCACTTCAATCTCGCCGCCCAGCGCTGCCATCGCAAAGTTAATCGGCACTTCGCAGTACAGGTTATTGCCTTCACGTTCGAAAATTGGGTGCTGTTTTACCTGCACCTGAACGTACAAATCGCCTGCTGGCGCGCCATGTTCACCGGCTTCACCTTCACCCGCTAAACGAATACGGTCGCCAGTATCAACCCCAGCCGGGATCTTAACGGACAGCGTTTTGCTCTTCTCAACGCGACCATGACCATGGCATTTGTTGCACGGGTCTTTAATCAACGTACCGCGGCCCTGACAGTGTGGACAGGTCTGCTGTACGGCAAAAAAGCCCTGACGCATCTGCACCTGACCAGAACCGTGACAGGTTGGACAGGTCTGGGGTTGCGTGCCCGCCTTCGCACCGCTGCCGTGGCAAACATCACACTCTTCCAGCGTCGGAATACGGATCTCTTTGGTGACGCCACGCACGGCTTCTTCCAGAGTGAGATCCATGTTGTAACGTAAATCAGCACCACGTGAGGCGCGCTGACGACCGCGACCGCCGCCAAAGATATCGCCAAACACGTCACCAAAGATATCGCTGAAGTCGGCCCCGCCGCCAAAACCGCCGCCACCGCCCATACCGCCTTGCTCAAACGCTGCATGGCCGTACTGATCATAAGCCGCACGTTTTTGCGCATCGGTGAGGATCTCGTACGCTTCTTTGATCTCTTTAAACTTGGCTTCGGCCTCTTTATCACCCTGGTTGCGGTCCGGGTGATATTTCATGGCCAGGCGCTTGTAGGCCTTTTTGATTTCACGCTCTTCCGCTGATTTGGAAACGCCTAAAATCTCGTAATAGTCTTGCTTAGCCATCTCTTTTTATCTGCCCCTAACATGCGTGCACGGGCGGAGAGGAAACCTCTTCGCCCGTGCCAGTAATTACCCGTTCAAAGGGCGATTATTTTTTGTCTTTCACTTCTTCAAACTCAGCGTCGACAACGTCGTCATCTTTCGCGTTGTTTGCAGAAGCATCAGCACCTGCTGCGCCAGCCTGCTGCTGTGCGTGCTGCTGCTGAGCGATTTCCATCAGTTTCTGGGAAACCTGTGCCAGCGCCTGCATTTTCGCTTCGATATCCGCTTTGTCTTCGCCTTTCAGAGAAGTTTCCAACGCGGTCAGTGCAGACTCGATGGCAGTTTTGTCATCAGCCGGCAGTTTGTCGCCTGCTTCTTCAACCTGCTTGCGAGTGCTGTGCAGCAGATGGTCACCCTGGTTACGGGTCTGAACCAGCTCTTCAAACTTACGGTCAGATTCTGCGTTCGCTTCTGCTTCACGAACCATTTTCTGAATTTCTTCTTCGTTCAGACCAGAAGAAGCCTTGATGGTGATCTTCTGCTCTTTACCGCTATTTTTGTCTTTCGCGGAAACGTGCAGGATACCGTCGGCATCGATGTCAAAAGTAACTTCGATCTGCGGCATACCGCGCGGAGCCGGGCTGATGCCATCCAGGTTAAATTGACCCAGATCTTTGTTATCAGCGGCACGTTTACGTTCACCCTGCAGCACGTGGATGGTTACCGCAGACTGGTTGTCTTCAGCGGTAGAGAACACCTGGCTGTGCTTGGTCGGGATAGTGGTGTTTTTCGCGATCAGTGCAGTCATCACGCCACCCATGGTTTCGATACCCAGAGACAGCGGGGTAACGTCCAGCAGCAGCACGTCTTTCACATCACCGGTCAATACACCACCCTGAACGGCAGCACCGATTGCCACAGCTTCGTCCGGGTTAACGTCTTTACGCGGCTCTTTACCGAAGAACTCAGCAACTTTCTTCTGTACCATCGGCATACGAGTCTGACCACCGACCAGGATAACGTCCTGAACGTCGGAAACAGACAGACCAGCATCCTGCAGAGCAACTTTCAGCGGCTCGATAGAACGGTTAACCAGGTCTTCAACCAGGCTTTCCAGTTTCGCACGGGTCACCTTGATGTTCATATGTTTCGGACCAGTCGCGTCTGCAGTGATATACGGCAGGTTCACGTCGGTCTGCTGAGCGGAAGACAGTTCGATCTTCGCTTTCTCAGCGGCTTCTTTCAGACGCTGCATCGCCAGCGGGTCGTTACGCAGGTCGATACCCTGATCTTTCTTAAATTCGTCAACCAGGTAGTTGATCATACGGCTATCGAAGTCTTCACCACCCAGGTGGGTATCACCGTTGGTTGCCAGAACTTCGAAGGTTTTTTCACCGTCAACTTCGTCGATTTCGATAATAGAGATATCGAAAGTACCACCACCCAGGTCATAAACCGCGATAGTACGGTTGCCGACTTCTTTATCCAGACCGTAAGCCAGTGCAGCTGCGGTTGGTTCGTTGATGATACGTTTTACTTCCAGACCTGCGATACGGCCGGCGTCTTTGGTTGCCTGACGCTGAGCATCGTTAAAATATGCAGGTACGGTGATAACTGCTTCAGTTACCGGTTCACCCAGGTAATCTTCAGCCGTTTTCTTCATTTTTTTCAGCACTTCAGCAGAAATCTGCGGCGGTGCCATTTTCTGACCTTTTACGTCAATCCATGCATCACCGTTGTCAGCACCGATGATTTTGTACGGCATGATGGCTTCATCACGCTGCACTTCTTCGTCCTGGAAGCGGCGGCCAATCAGGCGTTTAATCGCAAACAGGGTGTTTTGCGGGTTTGTCACTGCCTGACGTTTAGCCGGCTGACCAACCAGAGTTTCACCATCCTGGGTATAAGCAATGATAGAAGGCGTGGTGCGATCGCCCTCGGCGTTCTCCAGCACACGTGCAGTAGTGCCATCCATAATCGCTACACAAGAGTTGGTAGTACCCAGGTCGATACCAATAATTTTACCCATCTAAACGTCTCCACTAAAAATTCGGTCATCATGTGGTTGTGAATCTGTAATAAGGGCGAAACGTGCGGTTTCAACTACCCTGAATCGTTTTTTTTCAGACTCACCACTGCGGTTGTCTACAAGATGGGGTCGTAACCCACGTCATCAAGGGGGGCATGAAAAATTTTTTTAGCCTTGTGGCATTAAATTCGCAGAAAAAAGGCAAAAAGAGAGAAAAATGAATAGTCGCCAACCAGAATTAATTCATACAACCAATTAAATCAGGAAAGTTATTCACATAAAAATTGCAATAAAAAGAAAAGATTACGAGCATGAATCGTTTTTATGACGACGGTAATCTGGTCTGAAGTCACACACTGTTGCAGCCGTCAAAGAGAAACTCCATGAAATCTGTGTTAACTCTTTCCACCAGCCTGCTTATGGGCCTTCTGCTGAGCAGCACCGCCGTAACTGGCAAGCGTGATGCCCATCACAGGGAAAATAATTCATTTTCCCTTCGTTAGATCATAGACAGTGCCTTCTCCCCTGATTATCATGCCGCGCCCCGAAGACAGCGATCGTTATTCGGGGAAACTATTTCACCATTCAATCAATGATGATTTTGAGGAATTATGGGCAACACTAAGTTGGCTAATCCGGCACCGCTGGGCCTGATGGGCTTTGGCATGACCACCATTCTGCTTAACCTGCACAACGCGGGTTTCTTCGCTCTGGACGTTATTATTCTGGCGATGGGCATTTTCTACGGCGGTATCGCGCAAATTTTTGCCGGACTGCTGGAATATAAAAAAGGCAACACCTTCGGTTTAACCGCCTTTACCTCCTACGGTTCGTTCTGGCTGACGCTGGTTGCGATCCTGCTGATGCCGAAAATGGGCCTGGCGGATGCAACCAATAGTCAGTTCCTGGGCGCTTACCTCGGTCTGTGGGGCGTATTCACTCTGTTCATGTTCTTCGGTACGCTGAAAGCGGCGCGCATGCTGCAGTTCGTGTTCCTGAGCCTGACAGTGCTGTTCGCCCTGCTGGCCGTGGGCAACATTGCGGGTAACGAAGCGATCATTCACGTTGCTGGCTGGGTAGGCTTAGTGTGTGGCGCAAGCGCCATTTACCTGGCGATGGGTGAAGTGCTGAACGAACAGTTTGGCCGTACCATCCTGCCGATTGGTGAAGCGCACTAATCTGATGCTATCCCCCCTGACGGGGGGATATTCCTTACAAGCGCTGTAACTCTGCCTGTACGCTCGAATCGCGATGATAAAGATCCTGTCGCAGCCAAATCCCCAAACCTAGCCCTACCAGCGATAACGCCAGCACATACCAGGCCGGAGCCATTGGCGACACGCTCATTAACATCGTGACGGCGATTGGCGTCAGACCACCAAAAATGGCGTACGACACGTTGTAAGAAAAGGATATTCCGGTAAAGCGGACTTCCGCCGGAAACGCGCGCACCATCACATAAGGCACAGCCCCCACCACGCCAACGCATAACCCCACCAGCCCGTATAACAGGAACAAATGCTGGGGATGGCTGCCGGTCAGGTGATAGAAAAACCAGCTTGAACAGGCCAGCAGCAGGCTGCCGACAATAAAGGTTTTGCTGGCGCCGACCCGGTCGACAATAAACCCGGCCAGCAGACAACCGACGCACAGCATAATGGTAGCGACACTGTTGGCTTGCAACGTTAGCGCCGGCGCAAAGCCATACTGCTTCTGCAACCAGACTGGTGACATCAGGATCACCACCACAATCCCCGCTGATAGCAGCCAGGTCAGCAGCATTGAAATAACCACCGCTTTTTTATGTTTGCTCACCACTGACTTCACCGGTAGCTCTTGCGCCAACGCTTTACGCTGCTGCATTTCGAGAAATATGGGTGTCTCCTGCAGCCAGCGACGCAGGTACATCGCCATCAGCCCAAACACGCCCCCCAGCAGGAAAGGAATACGCCAGCCGTAATCATGCACCGCCTGCTGCGTCAGGCTGGTGTTCACCAGCGTCGCAACCACCGACCCCAGCAGAATTCCCACCGTCAGGCCGGCAGTCAGCGTTCCGCAGGCAATGCCGATGCGACGCTCCGGTACATGCTCCGCCACGAACACCCACGCGCCCGGAACTTCTCCGCCGATGGCAGCGCCTTGCAAAATACGCATCAGAAGTAACAGCAGCGGCGCGAGGATCCCCATTGAGGCGTAGGTAGGCAACAGACCAATCGCCAGCGTCGGTATCGCCATCAGCAAAATGCTCAGGGTGAACATTTTCTTGCGCCCGACCAGATCGCCAAAGTGCGCCATGATGATGCCCCCCAGCGGACGCGCCAGATAGCCGGCGGCAAAAATGCCGAAGGTTTGCACCTGACGTAGCCATTCAGGGATGTCTGCGGGGAAGAAAAGCTCGCCAACAACAGCGGCAAAGAAGACAAAGATAATGAAATCATAAAACTCAAGCGCGCCACCAAGGGCAGCAAGCGTAAGGGTTTTATAATCCTGGCGATTCAGCGGTCGAGTGTGTTGTGACATAGCAAACCATGAGTCAGTGAAGTAATTGAATCTGTTCGTTGATATATGTAAAGCAAAAATTACTATATCGTAAACAATTCAATACTCCACTGTCATTGGTACTTATGCCACGATCGGGCTACTTTCAGGTATTTGTTTCGCGTATTGCGCTTTTAGGACGAAAAGATGCTACAACAGTCGCTGCGGTTTCCACATACGGCCCATCCAATAGCTGTATACAATACGGTACACTTGCAAAAATACCCGGCACGATAACCTTACCGTCGGCATCTTTCACGCCTTCCAGCGTCTCTTTGATCGATTTTGGCTGCCCAGGCAGATTCAGGATCAACGCCTGCTTGCGAATCACGCCAACCTGACGGGAAAGAATCGCCGTTGGCACAAAGTGCAGGCTTATCTGGCGCATCTGCTCACCAAAGCCCGGCATCTGACGGTCGGCTACGGCAAGCGTTGCATCAGGCGTTACGTCACGACGGGCCGGACCCGTTCCGCCGGTAGTCAGCACCAGATGACAGCTCATTTCATCTACCAGCTCACATAAGGTCTGTTCGATGATCGCCTGTTCATCCGGGATCAACCGCGTTTGCAGCTCAAAAGGGGTGGTAAGGGCAGACGCCAGCCACTCTTCAAGGGCCGGGATACCTTTATCCTGGTAAACGCCGCTGGAAGCACGGTCAGAAATGGAAACCAAGCCAATGCGTAAAGTATTCATGATTATTCCGTTTAAACAGTCTCGTTAAACAGAATGATACACTGCGAAGGGAAGGACAGACAGGTTTCAGAAGAGGTAGCGTGACCCATATCAGGGCCACGCACTAACGATTACAGCAGATCGCCGATCATTTTTTCCAGTTTACCCTGGTCTACAGCAAACTTACGGATACCGTCCGCCAGTTTGTCTACAGCCATCGGATCCTGGTTATGCTGCCACAGAAACTCAGCTTCGGTGATGCGTGCAGGGCGCGCTTTCACTTCGCCGGAGAAAGACAGTTTACGTTCGATAGCACCTTCGCTTTCCGCCAGTTCTTTCAGCAGTGCCGGTGCAATCGTCAGACGATCGCAGCCTGCCAGCTCAATGATTTCGCCGATGTTACGGAAGCTCGCACCCATAACTACGGTTTCGTAACCGTGCTGTTTGTAGTACTCGTAGATTTCCGTTACGGAAACCACACCCGGATCTTCTGCCGGTGCATACTCTTTCTTGTCGGTATTGGCTTTGTACCAGTCAAGAATACGGCCAACGAACGGAGAAATCAGATATACGCCAGCTTCTGCACATGCACGCGCCTGCGCGAAGGAGAACAGCAGAGTCAGGTTACAGTTGATGCCTTCTTTTTCCAGCTGCTCAGCGGCACGGATGCCCTGCCAGGTTGAAGCCAGTTTAATCAGGATGCGATCGTTGCTGATGCCAGCATCGTTGTACATTTTGATCAGGCGTTTTGCTTTAGCGATGGACGCGTCGGTGTCGTAGGACAGACGAGCGTCAACTTCAGTGGAGATACGACCTGGGACC
Source organism: Citrobacter sp. Cb041 (assembly GCF_030336655.1). NCBI lineage: Bacteria > Pseudomonadati > Pseudomonadota > Gammaproteobacteria > Enterobacterales > Enterobacteriaceae > Citrobacter > Citrobacter sp. Cb041. Next base: position 226,266 of record NZ_JAOWDD010000038.1, read on the forward strand.
AGTTTCAGGATCTCCAGACCGATATTTACTGCCAGCTTGTCGGTCGCGTCGACGACCTGCTGCGCACGGTCGTTGCTCTGCTGCTTAGCCCAGGCTACAGCGTCATCAATCAGCTTGCGGTATTCCGGGATCTGCGCTGCGTTAAGAATGAGAGAAGGGTTAGTTGTGGCATCCTGAGGCTGATACAGCTTCATTGCCGCGATGTCTCCGGTGTCGGCCACTACTGTGGTGAACTGACGAAGGGAGGTCAATTTGTCCGTCATGATAGCGATTCTCTTTAAACAGCTTGTTAGGGGGATGTAACCGATCTTCCCTGATGATAGCACGACGCACTCTCAGCGCAACCGCCTGGATTGTCCGACCAGCCGCTCAGCCCTGATTACGCATCGCCAAGCCTGTGATGCGCAATTAAGGGATATAACGATTGTTATGATAAACTCCCGCAATCAATCACCTTATAAGGTATATACTGGTCGATTATTGGTAGCGCTTACACGGGAATATTCGCGCTTGCCGGCATCAACAAGAGGGATGTTAATGCCTGATTTTTTCTCATTTATTAATGAAATACTCTGGGGATCGGTGATGATCTACCTCCTGCTTGGCGCAGGATGTTGGTTCACCTGGCGTACAGGGTTTATTCAGTTTCGCTATATTCGCCAGTTTGGCAAAAGTCTTAAAAACAGCATCAGCCCGCAGCCGGGCGGTTTAACTTCCTTTCAGGCTTTATGCACCAGTCTTGCCGCACGTATCGGTAGCGGAAATCTGGCGGGCGTGGCGTTGGCGATTGCCGCTGGCGGCGCGGGAGCCGTGTTCTGGATGTGGGTCTCGGCGATCATTGGTATGGCGACGTCATTTGCCGAGAGCTCTCTTGCCCAACTGTATAAAGAGCGCGACAGCAAGGGACAGTTTCGCGGCGGTCCTGCGTGGTATATGGAGCGTGGGCTGGGCATGCGCTGGATGGGCGTTCTTTTTGCCATCTTTTTACTCATTGCTTATGGTCTGATTTTTAACAGCGTTCAGGCTAATTCGGTCTCTCATGCGCTGACCTTTGCTTTTGATATCCCTCCCCTCTTCACCGGTATCGCACTGGCAATAGTGTCATTATTGGCAATCATTGGCGGCATTAAAGGCGTTGCCCGCCTGATGCAATGGTTCGTTCCGATGATGGCGCTGTTGTGGGTCGGTTGCAGCATCGTCATCTGTCTTTGGCATTTCGGGCAGCTCCCCGGCATTATCATGACCATTATAAAAAGTGCCTTTGGCTGGCAGGAAGCCGCAGCCGGTGCCGCCGGGTATACACTAAGCCAGGCCATTGCCAGCGGCTTTCAACGCGGTATGTTTTCTAATGAGGCCGGAATGGGATCAACTCCGAACGCGGCCGCGTCGGCAGCATCCTGGCCTCCGCATCCTGCGGCACAAGGCATTGTGCAAATGATCGGAGTATTAGTTGATACGCTAATTCTCTGTACGGCCAGCGCGATGATTGTTCTGTTGGCGGGTAATGACGCCAGCTATGTACCGATGGAAGGCATCCAGTTACTCCAGAAAGCGATGGTTTCAGTGACGGGAGAATGGGGTGCCGGATTCGTGGCGTTAATTGTGATTCTGTTTGCCTTTAGCTCTATCGTAGCTAACTACATCTATGCGGAAAATAACCTCGTTTTCCTGAAGCTGGACAATATCCGCGTCATCTGGCTATTAAGGATCGCCACCGTTAGCACCGTTATCGGCGGAACGTTAGTCAGCGTTCCGCTGATCTGGCAGTTGGCGGACATCATTATGGCGTGTATGGCCATCACTAACCTGACGGCGATTCTGCTGCTTTCACCGGTTGTGCAGACTATCGCCTGCGACTATCTACGCCAACGCAAACTCGGGGTGCGCCCAGAATTCGATCCGCGCCGTTATCCTGATATCAGACAACAACTTGCGCCCGAAAGCTGGGATGAGACGCCGCGCGGATAGCGCGGCAATCGCAACCATCGATCAATTCTGTCGTTTTTTTTGCTAAAGTCGCAGTAAATTTCCTGCAAGGACTGGATATGCTGATTCTGATTTCACCTGCAAAAACGCTCGACTACCAAAGTCCGCTGGCAACGACACGTCATACATTGCCCGAACTGCTGGATCACTCTCAGCAGCTTATTCACGTGGCGCGCCAACTCTCTGCTCCGCAAATTGGCAAGCTGATGGGAATTAGCGACAAGCTGGCGGATCTGAACGCCACGCGTTTCCATGACTGGCAGCCTGACTTCACGCCGGAAAACGCGCGCCAGGCCATTCTGGCGTTTAAAGGCGACGTGTATACCGGACTGCAGGCTGAAACCTTCAGCGAAGCGGATTTCGACTTCGCTCAGCAACACTTACGGATGTTGTCCGGGCTGTACGGCGTTTTGCGTCCGCTGGATTTGATGCAGCCTTACCGTCTGGAGATGGGTATTCGTCTGGCCAATGCGAAAGGTAAAGATCTCTACCAGTTCTGGGGAGATACCATCACCGATAAACTTAACGAAGCGCTGGAAGCGCAAGGCGACAGCGTAGTGATTAACCTCGCCTCGGATGAGTATTTTAAATCCGTGAAGCCGAAAAAGCTCAACGCGGAGCTTATCAAACCGGTCTTCCTCGACGAGAAGAACGGCAAGTTCAAAGTCATCAGCTTCTATGCCAAAAAAGCGCGCGGCCTGATGAGTCGCTACATTATTGAGAACCGCTTAACGCAGCCAGAACAGCTGACCGCCTTTAACAGCGAAGGCTATTTCTTTGATGAAGAAGCGTCAGGAAATGGCGAACTGGTGTTTAAGCGCCAGGAGCAGTAGTAAAAAGGCCGGATGGCGGCAAACGCCCGATCCGGCCGACAGGTTTTGTAGGCCCGCTAAGCAAAGCGCCAGCGGGCACAACCGTTAACCGCGGGTCATCATCAGCTTGCGCAGTTCAGCAAAATCAGCAGGCAGGTGATGAGAAAGCAGCGGCAGGTCCGCGCGTTCCGCCAGCGCTTTTGGCAGAGCCAGCGTCAGGTCAAGAATCTCTTCAACGCTTTCTTTAAACTTGGCCGGATGCGCAGTACCGAGGAACAGGCCGTACTCGCCAGGGTTCAGTTGGTCACGCAGCGCACGGTAAGCCACCGCCGCATGCGGTTCTGAGGTGTACCCCATCTCATGCAGCTCACGCATCGTGTCCTGAGTAGTGGCATCATCAACAGCGGCATAACCCAGCTCATTCAGACGCCAGATTTTACGGCGGAACAGTTCCTCCACCCGCGGCCAGTTATTTGGCTGGCTGACATCCATCGCATTCGACAACGTCGCCTGAGTCGCTTTCGGCGCCCACTCACCTTGTGCAAGAAAGCGTGGAACCGTATCGTTGACGTTGGTCGCCGCGATAAAACGCTTCACCGGCAAGCCCAGTGATTTTGCCAGCAGCCCGGCGGTCAGATCGCCAAAGTTGCCGCTGGGAACGGAAATAACCAGCTGATTACGCGCCTCTTGCGGCAGTTGAGCCACGGCCTCAAAGTAGTAACAGATTTGCGCCAGCAGACGGCTGATGTTGATTGAGTTAGCCGAATTCAGCCCCAAAGCGACCTTCAGCTCTTCGTCATCAAACGCCTGTTTCACCAGCGCCTGACAGGCATCAAAATCGCCATCAATCGCCACGGTTTCAATATTGCCACCCAGTGTACAGAACAGTTTTTCCTGTAATGGGCTAATTTTGCCGTTCGGATAAAGGATCACCACGCGCACATTTTTCAGGCCATAAAAGGCATGTGCGACTGCCGCACCAGTGTCTCCAGAGGTCGCCGTCAGAATGGTAACCGGTTTGTCACCGCTGATATGCGTCAGCATCTGCGCCATAAAGCGCCCGCCAAAGTCTTTAAATGCAAGCGTTGGGCCGTGGAACAGCTCCAGACAGCCGATATCCGCGGCAACCTGAGCAACCGGCGCCGGGAAGGCAAACGCCGCACGCACGCGCTGTTCCAGAATCTCCTGTGGGATTTCATCACCGATAAATGCGGAAAGGATCTTCGCGCTGCGGCTAACGAAATCCTGGTTCAACATCTCATCGACTTCTGACAGATTGAATTCCGGCAAATCGTGCGGAAAAAACAATCCCTGATTCTTGCCAAGCCCTTGCGTGACGGCCTGTGCAAAGCTGACCTGTTCGTTATGATCTTTCAGATTATACAGTTTCATTGATTATCCCAGTACCCGTGCGCCCGCCGTGTCCAACCGGCAAATATGAACAAAGCCTTCCTGATTTTGCAGATAATTTTTACCCAGCCAGTCTGCTACACGCTGTGCCGTATCCGGCTTGTCGCACAAAGCGAACAGCGTCGGTCCCGAACCGGAGATGCCGCTGGCCAGCGCCCCGATTTCCGCTACCGCCTGACGCGCCTGGCTAAAGCCTGGCAGCAGGCGGGTACGGTACGGCTCAGCAATGACATCTTTCATCAGCTTCGCGGCAAGCCCTGGCTGACGGGAATAGCAGGCATGGATAAACCCAGCCAGATGCCGCCCGTGGGCGATACAGTCCTGACGGCGATACTGCGCAGGTAAAATCGCCCGCGCTTCTGCCGTCGACACTTTAATCCCCGGATACGCGAGGACCCACAGCCACTCATCAAAGCCTGGCACCTGCTGGCTGATAATGCCGTTTTCTTCGATCATTAACTGCATACCGCCCAAAAAGCACGGGGCGACGTTATCGTAATGAATACTGCCGGAGATACGCCCTTCCAGCTCACCCATTATCGCCAACAGGCGCATATCGTTGAGCGGTTTACCGCAATGCTCGTTCATGGCGACCAGCGCCGCCACAACGGAACACGCGCTGGAGCCTAACCCGGAACCAATCGGCATATTTTTTTCCAGCGTCATCGCCACCGGAACGCTTTTACCCAGCTCCTGACAGAATCGCTCCCAGCACTGGTAGACAATATTTTCTCGCGGCTCAGGCGGCAGCTTATTGGCAAAGCGACCGAGGTTGTTGAGGCTGAAATTGTCAGCCGCCTCAACGGATACCACATCGCCTAACAGCGAACCGTCCACCGGGGTTACCGCCGCTCCGAGCACATCAAACCCGACGCTCATATTGGCGCTGGAGGCCGGGGCATAAACTCTCACCATGTCAGACTCCTAACTTCCATGAAAGGGTGCGTAGCAGGTCAGCAAATACGCCCGCCGCCGTCACGTCGTTACCCGCGCCGTATCCGCGCAGAACTAACGGTAGCGGCTGATAATAGTGGCTGTAAAACGCCAACGCGTTTTCACCGTTTTTCACTTTGAACAGCGGATCGTTGCCGTCTACTGCCTCTATTTTCACGCGACAGACGCCATCCTCTTCAATATTGCCAACATAGCGTAATACTTTCCCCTCATCACGGGCTTTCGCCACACGCGCGGCAAAGGCGTCATCCAGCTGCGACAATTTCGCCATAAACGCGGAAACATCACCGGAATCATCAAACTCTTTTGGCAGGACCGGCTCAATGACAATGTCAGAAAGCTCCAGCTCACGACCGGTTTCACGGGCCAGGATCAACAGCTTACGCGCCACGTCCGTACCGGATAGATCGTCACGCGGATCGGGTTCGGTATAGCCCAGCTCACGCGCCATGGTGGTGGCCTCGGAGAAGCTCATGCCTTCATCCAGCTTGCCGAAAATAAACGACAGCGAACCAGAAAGAATGCCGGAGAAACGTTGCAGTTCATCGCCCGCGCTGAGCAGATTTTGCAGGTTCTCAATTACCGGCAAGCCCGCGCCTACGTTGGTGTCGTACAGGAATTTACGACGAGACTTCGCCGCAGCAAAACGCAGCTGATGGTAGTAATCCATCGACGACGTGTTGGCCTTTTTATTCGGCGTAACCACATGGAAGCCTTCGCGCAGGAAATCCGCATACTGATCCGCGACCGCCTGACTTGACGTACAGTCGACAATCACCGGATTGAGCAGATGATATTCTTTCACCAGACGAATTAAGCGCCCCAGGTTGAAAGGCTCTTTCGCGCTTTCCAGCTCCGATTGCCAGTTTTCCAGATTCAGACCATGGACGTTGGTCAGCAGGGCCTTCGAGTTCGCCACACCGCACACACGCAGATCAATATGCTTCTTTTTAAGCCAGGTTTGCTGACGTTTAAGCTGCTCCAGCAGCGCACCGCCCACGCCGCCAACGCCAATGACAAATACTTCAATCACCTGGTCGGTGTTGAACAGCATCTGATGGGTCACACGCACGCCAGTGGTCGCGTCGTCGTTATTCACCACTACCGAAATGGAACGCTCAGACGAGCCCTGGGCGATTGCCACGATATTAATGTTCGCGCGAGCCAGCGCGGCAAAAAATTTCGCCGAGATGCCACGCAACGTGCGCATACCATCGCCAACGACCGAGATGATCGCCAGACGCTCAGTCACCGCCAGCGGCTCAAGCAAGCCTTCTTTCAGTTCGAGATAGAATTCATCCTGCATGGCGCGTTGCGCACGCGCGCAGTCGCCCTGCGGGACGCAGAAGCTGATGCTATATTCAGAAGAGGATTGGGTGATCAGCACCACCGAGATGCCCGCGCGCGACATTACGGCAAAAACACGCGCCGCCATCCCCACCATGCCTTTCATCCCAGGGCCGGAGACGCTAAACATCGCCATGTTATTGAGGTTAGAAATCCCTTTTACCGGCAAATCGTCATCATCACTGCTGGCACCGATAAGCGTGCCGGGCGCTTGTGGATTGCCGGTATTTTTAATCAGGCACGGGATCTGGAACTGGGCAATAGGGGTAATAGTGCGCGGATGCAGCACTTTAGCGCCGAAGTAAGAAAGCTCCATCGCTTCCTGATAAGACATCGACTTCAGCAGTCGGGCGTCGGGTACCTGGCGCGGATCGCAGGTATATACGCCATCGACATCGGTCCAGATCTCACAACAATCGGCGCGCAAACAGGCGGCCAGTACGGCGGCAGAGTAGTCAGAGCCATTACGCCCCAGCACCACTAACTCTCCTTTCTCATTCCCGGCGGTAAATCCTGCCATCAGAACCATATGGTCCGCAGGAATACGGCTGGCGGCAATGCGGCGCGTAGATTCGGCGATATCAACGGTAGATTCGAGGTAATGGCCTACCGCTAGCAATTTCTCTACCGGGTCGATGACCGTCACGTTGTGCCCGCGCGCTTCCAGCAGGCCAGCCATGATGGCGATCGACATTTTTTCACCACGGCAAATAAGCGCAGCATTGATGCTGTCCGGGCACTGACCCAGCAGGCTGATACCGTGCAGGACGTGCTTAATCTGTGCAAACTCTTGTTCAACAAAGGCTTTGAGCGGAGCCTGCGGGAAACCCGGTTGCGCGGCGGCAAGACCCACCAACAGCTCAGAGAAAATGCGTTCGGCGTCGCTGATATTGGCTAAAGCATCCTGACCACCGATGGTCTTCTCAATCATCGCCACCAGATGGTTGGTAATTTTTGCGGGGGCAGAAAGAACGGTCGCGACCTGCCCCTGTCTGGCATTGCTTTCCAGAATATCGGCAACCCGCAGAAAGCGCTCTGCATTTGCCACTGATGTACCGCCGAACTTCAACACTCGCATGGTTTACCTCATTGCCTTTGGTCGAAAAAAAAGCCCGCACTGTTTAGGTGCGGGCTTTTTCTTGTGTTTCCTGTACGCGTCAGCCCGCACCGTTACCTGTGGTAATGGTGATGGTTGTGGTAATGGTGATGCTGATGCGTTTCATGATGTTGTGTGCTCTGTAATTATTTATTATCTGTCCTGTATTCTTTTAGGGTTAAAGTATCTGCTGATCTAAGTCAATAAATTTTTAAATTGGTCACATTCCGAAACTTGTTCACGAGCGACTGCTTGCCCTTTTAGTTTCGACCAATACAGTATGTCACCCCTACTTGAATCCAGAGCAAAACACCACACAACAAATGCAGGTCGATATTTTATTTCGTGATGCTTTTTTCTATATCATGTAAAAAACGGTGCAACATTGCCGTATCTCGCTGCCCTAACAGACCCATTCGCTGTTGCAGCCAGTCCGTCAACTTGATGTCGTCAGAAACGTTCAGCGTGGCTAATAAACGCAAAACGCGCGCGCGCAATGCCTGTAGCTGAAGCTCATCCGTCACCTCAATGTTTTTGACGGGTTGTTGTATTAAACCTGCTAATTGATAGCAATACACCATCACCGCCTGCCCCAAATTGAGTGAAGGATAGTCAGCCACCATAGGTACACCGGTGAGTACATCCGCCAGGGCCAATTCTTCGTTGGTCAGCCCTGAATCTTCACGACCAAAAACCAGCGCGGCATGATCCATCCACATTGATTTTTCCTGCAGCAGAGGAACCAGTTCGACCGGCGTAGCGTAGTAATGGAACTTCGCCCGACTACGCGCAGTGGTCGCGACGGTAAAATCTACGTCGTGCAGCGCCTCCGCTAACGTTGAAAAAACGCTAATATTATCAATAATATCGCCAGAACCATGCGCGACCCATCGCGTGGCGGGTTCCAGGTGGGCTTCGCTGTCAACGATGCGTAATTGGGTGAACCCCATGGTCTTCATAGCGCGGGCAGCCGCACCAATATTTTCCGCTCTGGCGGGGGCAACCAGAATAATTGTTAAACGCATTTCGATACTCTTTTTGGCCAGTCTGCAAGGAAAAATGTGACGTGCTTCAACATATTACGCAGTGCGAATTTACATATTTTTAACAGAAATCACTGAAAAAGCATTTCGCATCCATTAAAAAATGCTAAACTATTTCCCGGGTGTACTATTGCTTTTTATGTTAACAAAAGTTGCATATCCCTCTGTTTATCCATGATAATTTAATTTAAAATGGATCGCACCGGTTGGATTCATTACATTTATTAATTTGCTCGTGCAACTAGTTGTAATATTGCAATTTTGTGATGAAAGCAAACATTTGGATACGTTGATTTCATCAAACTGTTAACGTGCTACAATTGAACTTGATATATGTCAACGAAGCGTAGTTTTATTGGGTGTCCGGCATGTCTTAGCCTGTTATGTTGCTGTTAAAATGGTTAGGATGACAGCCGTTTTTGACACTGTCGGGTCCAGAGGGAAACTACCCACGACCAAGCTAATGATGTTGTTGACGTTGATGGAAAGTGCATCAAGAACGCAATTACGTACTTTAGTCATGTTACGCCGATCATGTTAATTTACGGCATGCATCAGGCAGGTCAGGGACTTTTGTACTTCCTGTTTCGATTTAGTTGGCAATTTAGGTAGCAAACATGCAGACCCCGCACATTCTTATCGTTGAAGACGAGTTAGTAACACGCAACACGTTGAAAAGCATTTTCGAAGCAGAAGGCTATGATGTATTCGAAGCGACAGATGGCGCGGAAATGCATCAGATTCTCTCTGAATATGATATCAACCTTGTGATTATGGATATCAATCTGCCTGGGAAAAATGGCCTGCTGTTAGCGCGCGAACTTCGCGAACAAGCTAACGTTGCGCTGATGTTCCTGACGGGCCGTGATAACGAAGTCGATAAAATTCTCGGCCTCGAAATCGGCGCAGACGATTACATCACCAAGCCGTTTAACCCGCGCGAACTGACTATCCGTGCTCGTAACCTGCTGTCCCGTACCATGAACCTGGGTACTGTCAGCGAAGAACGCCGTAGCGTCGAAAGCTACAAGTTCAATGGCTGGGAGCTGGACATCAACAGCCGCTCTCTGATTGGTCCTGACGGTGAGCAGTATAAACTGCCACGCAGCGAATTCCGCGCCATGCTTCACTTCTGTGAGAATCCGGGCAAAATCCAGTCTCGCGCAGAACTGTTGAAAAAAATGACCGGTCGCGAACTGAAGCCGCATGACCGTACCGTTGACGTGACGATCCGCCGCATTCGTAAGCATTTCGAATCAACGCCGGATACGCCAGAAATCATCGCCACCATTCACGGTGAAGGCTACCGTTTCTGCGGCGACCTGCAGGATTAATTCAATCCTCACTGGTATAAAAACGGCGCTTTATGCGCCGTTTTTCATTTCCCCTACTGCCCTATTTCCACAAGCGAAATTCCTCGCTCTGCGCAGGCTGAAGCTCTGGAAGTTCTGTAGATTTTGGCTTTGTTTTTGGCTGTGCCAGCGAGTGCCAGTCAAGATGACGCGTCAGGAACATGACCCCACACAGCGCGAACAACAGCACGCCGGTTCCCAGCAGTAAAGAGCTATCCTGTGAACGTAGCAGCACCCACATCACACCATCCAACCCCAGCAGCGCCACGGTGAACAAAATACTGTTCCGCCAGCCCTGCAATATCGCCTGCAGATACACACCGTTCATCAACGCCCCCACCAGACTTGCCGTAATCCACGCCGCCGTAAAACCAATGTGTTCCGACAGTGCCAGCAGCAGCAGATAAAACATTACCAGCGATAGCCCCACCAGCAGATACTGCATCGGGTGCAGGCGCAGATTGGTCATACTTTCAAGGACGAAGAAAGACATAAAGGTCAGCACAATCAGCAGGATGGCATACTTTGTCGCCCTGTCCGTTAACTGATACTGATCTGCTGGCGTGGCGACGGCGACGCTAAACGCTGGCATGCCCAGCCAACCAATCTTTTCGTCGTTAAAGCGCTCGCCGAGGTTGTTCGCAAACCAGCTGCTTTGCCACTGAGCCTTGAATCCTGATTCGCTAATTTCGCGCTTCGCCGGGAGGAAGTCCCCAAGAAAGTTGGGATGCGGCCAGTTGCTGGTTAAGGTCATTTCACTGTTACGTCCAACCGGAACGACGGAGAAATCGCCGGTTCCGCTCAAATTAAGCGACAACGCCATGCTCAGATTTTGCTCAGCCCAGCTCGCATCGGGTAGCGGAATGTGGATCCCCTGCGCACGTCCATCCAGCCCCGTCCCAGGCTCAACGGCCAGCGACGTTCCATTGACCTGCGGCGCTTTTACCACGCCAATCCCACGCGCGTCCCCCACGCCAACCACAATAAACGGTTTGCCGATGCTGATATTTGGATGATTTAAATCACTCAACCGTTCGGCGTTAAACTCAGCCTTCACCGAAACATCATTGTGCCAGACCTGGCCCTCATAAATACCGATTTTACGCGCTTCAACGTTCTGATTCCCCTCAACTACCAACGACTCCGGCAGCCAGAAATGGATATAGCTACGCTTACGCTGGATTTCTTTGCCATCCTCCAGTGAGGTGTAAAGTTCCGTTACCGGAATGGCTATCAGCGGTCCTACCATCTTTTGCGGCCCGCTGGTGCTCTGTCGGATAGCATCTTCGACTTCATCGCGGTAATCCGATCGCTCCACGATGATCTGCCTGACCATCGTCAGCGGGATTAACAGCAGCAGTATTGCGCCACCTAAGGTGACTATTTTCCAAAACAGGGGTGATTTAAACATAGCGTTCTCCTTTGCAATATCAGCAAGGTAGAACAGCTATGTGCGGAGAATTTGAAGTTATGTGAAGTGAGCGTGAAGCGTAAACGAGGCCTGTGCGCCGCCTTGTGGTCGGTTGCACAATGTCACCGTCCCCTCGTGCAGTCGCGCAACCTCACTGACAAACGCCAGCCCTAAACCGCTGCTCTTATGTCCATTTTCACGGGGCAGCGAATAGAAACGCTCAAAAATACGCGGCAACGCGAAGTCGGGGATCCCGCTGCCGCTGTCGATTATCTGCAACGTGACCAGTTCATCCTGCTGATGCGCGCTCAGCGTAATCGTCCCGTCCTGTGGCGTGAAGTCGATAGCGTTGTCGAGCAAATTCCCCACTGCCTGCTCCAGTAACGCAGGATCGGCGGCGACGCTAAGCGATGAAGGCATAATGGTAAGCGTGATGTTTTTTGCCGCCAGTTGCACGCTACGCGCCTCTTTGAGCTGAGCAAACAGCGCATCTACCGCCACTGCCGTCAACGTAATGTCCTGTCGATTCTCCAGTCGCGCCTGGCGTAACAGGGTTTCGACCAGCGCCTGCATACGCGTATTTTGCGTCAGAATATTATCAGTAAAGCGCGCAACCACGTTCGGCGGCGGACCTTCGCGCAAAATCTCAGCCGCGCCGCGAATGGCCGCCAGCGGACTTTTCAGTTCATGCGTTAATGCATAAACATACTGCTCAATGTAGTTTTTGCCCTCCAGCTTCAGTCGCATACTTTCCAGCGCCTGCGCCAGTTTACGTAGCTCGCTGCTGCCTAAATCAGGCAGTGGGACGGGGCGATTCTCGGTAACGGAGTCGGCATAGCGCGCCAGCCGGGCGATGGAGCGGTTTATCCACCATACCATCCCGATGCCAATCACTAAGGCAATGCCCAGCAATACGGCGCTGGCCCACAGCATCCGCCGTTCACTGCGTTTAATCACCGGCGCCATCGCCGCGTTCGGTTTACCGACACTAAGCACTCCGATAATACGTCCGCCGTCTACGATCGGCGCGGCCACGTACATCACTGAACTTTCCGGATCGTTCGGGTTTTGCGGCGTACTGCGGGCGCCATATTGCCCACGCAAGGTTAACCACACGTCGTTCCAGCGAGAATAGTCCTGACCGACAACCTGGTTTGCGGAATCAAACAACACTTTACCCTGCGCGTCCGTCATGTAGACATGGTATTCATTACGGACTTTGTTAATGCCGCTGATATTGGCGCTGAATGGGCGGTTATGCAGTTGCGAAAATGCCTGCGCCAGCTTGCCGTTGGCTGGAGAGTCAGAGAGCAAGTCATCGCGCGCCAGCGCAGCCAGCAGCGTGGCGGTATCAATCAAAGTGCCTTCGGTCGCCCGGCGGACGCCTGGTTTAATTTCCTGCACAAAGATCGACAAAACGAACCAGGCGGCGACGGCAACAATCAGAAAATAGCCGAGCAACAAACGCATGCCAATGCGCATCAGACGCTCCTCAGGCTATATCCCATACCGCGATGCGTATTGATGGGGGAAAGCTCAGGGTTGATAGCCCGCAGCTTGGCGCGCAGCGTTTTAATGTGGGTATCGACCGTTCTGTCAAAGGTGTCCTGTGCATCGGCCCAAACTAAATCCATCAACTGCTGGCGTGAGTAAATGCGCCCCGGCGACAACAGCAGCGTTTTCAGCAACAGAAATTCATAGCGCGTCAGGTTTAACGGCCTGCCGAACCAGGTAATCTGCGCGGCCAGCTCATTAAGTTCAAAATCGCCGCAACGCGTCGTCGATGAAGGAGCAGAGAATTTCTGCACCCGCCGCAGCAGCGTACGCACACGGGCGCACACCTCGCGCGGTGAGAAAGGCTTGGCAACATAGTCATCCGCGCCAATTTCCAGCCCCAGCAGGCGATCCACCTCATCGCTACGCGCGGTCAGAAACAGGATCGGCAACGCTGGATGCCGCTCCAGCAGGCGTCGACACAGTTCAAAACCGCTGATATCCGGTAGTCCGACATCCAGAATGATCGCATCAGGACAACGCTGGCGAGATTTCTCCAGCGCAGGTAATCCGCGCTCAAACGCTTCCACGCTAAAACCTTCCTGCTGCAGCATGTAGATGAGCGTATCGGCAATGCCCTGCTCATCCTCAACCAACCAGATCAACGGTTGTTGCATTTTGCTTCCTTGTTATTCCCGCCACGGCATGATGGGCACCGCGCTGATGGCATTTTTGGGCGATCCATCGACCACTTTATCTGAATAGGCCAGATAGGCCAGTGCATTACGTTTCGCGTCGTAAAAACGCACGACCTGTAAGGATTTAAACACCAGCGAGGTACGTTTTTTAAATACCACTTCGCCCTGCGCTTTGCCGTTCTTGATTCTGTCGCTCAGTTCTACCGGCCCCACCTGCTGACAGGAAATGGCGGCATCGGAGGTATCTTCCGCCAGCCCCAGCCCACCTTTGATGCCGCCGGTCTTCGCCCGGCTCACGTAGCAGGTCACGTTGGTAACATCAGGATCGTCAAACGCTTCGACCACAATTTTATGATCCGGCCCAAACATTTTGAACACTGTATCGACAGATCCAATCTGCTCCGCATGGGCGACCTGCGCTAACATCAGCAGAATTGAGGAAATGATTAAGCTCTTATATTTCATATTGTTACCATTTTTAAAAGTTACTCTGTGTAATTATTCGACATTCTAAGATAAAACGTATACAGATCACAGGATTACAATAATCACGCTTTCGAATGATCGAAAAAAGCATTTATGAGCAAAAAAAACACTGAATGCTAAAACAGCAAAAAATGCTATTATCCTCATACCTGACGTCAGGTACTCGTTGTTGAAAGGATGAGGATATTTTATGGATCAGGCTGGCATTATTCGCGACCTATTAATCTGGCTGGAAGGTCATCTGGATCAGCCTTTGTCGCTTGACAATGTGGCGGCAAAAGCAGGCTATTCCAAGTGGCACCTGCAGAGAATGTTTAAGGACGTGACGGGCCATGCTATTGGCGCCTATATCCGCGCCCGTCGTTTATCGAAATCCGCAGTGGCGCTGCGCCTGACTGCACGCCCAATTCTGGATATTGCGCTGCAATATCGCTTTGACTCTCAACAAACCTTTACCCGCGCGTTCAAGAAACAGTTTTCCCAGACGCCTGCGCTGTATCGCCGTTCGCCGGAATGGAGCGCGTTTGGTATTCGCCCGCCTATGCGACTGGGTGAATTTGCCATGCCTGCGCACGAGTTTGTCACGCTGGAAGATACGCAACTGCTTGGCACCACGCAAAGCTATTCCTGCTCGCTGGAGCAGATTTCAGATTTCCGTCATGAAATGCGAATTCAGTTCTGGCGCGACTTCCTTAGCCAGGCTCCTGCGATCCCACCGGTGCTGTACGGGCTGAACGAAACGCGTCCGAGCATTGAAAAAGATGATGAGCAGGAAGTGTTTTACACCACAGCACTGACGCCGGAACAGGCCAATGGTTATGTGCCGTCGGCACAGCCTATCCTGCTACAGGGCGGCGAGTATGTGATGTTTACCTATGAAGGGCTGGGGACCGGTGTACAGGAGTTTATCCTGACGGTTTACGGCACATGCATGCCAATGCTGAACCTGACGCGCCGTAAAGGGCAGGATATCGAGCGATACTACCCGGCAGAAGATGCCAAAGCGGGAGATCGCCCGATCAACCTGCGCTGCGAATTCCTGATTCCGATTCGCCGCTAGCGCTGCAGTTCGTCTAACGCAGGGGCGTCCAGATGTGAGATGTCCCCTGCCGTTTCAACTACCCATCCCGGCGCCAGCCACAAACTTTCCTGGTAATCGACGCGAGAAATAGAACAGTTGCGCAGACGCAGGCGACGTTCAGCCCATGCCGGTAATCCCAGAATCGTACTCACCAGGCAACCCAGTGCAATACCGTGACTGACCAGCAGCGGACGACTCCCCGGCGGCAACTCCAGACAGGATGCCAGCGCCGCGTGGACGCGATCGCTCAGTTCCTGCATCGATTCCCCTTCAGGAATACGCCCCTCCACCGTACCGTTCACCAACTGGCGACGCCAGCCCTCTTCTTCCGACGTCAGCGTATCGATATGGCGTTGCTCTAGCACGCCCATATTCAGCTCGCGCAAACGTGAGTCATAGGTGATATCACAGCCACAGGCCTGGGCGATGATTTCTGCGGTGCGTCGTGTACGACCTAAATCGCTGCTGATGACATGCGTAATACCAAAAGTGCGGGCGCGTTCGCCCACCTGCATGGCTTGCTGTTCACCTTTAGCGGTCAGTGGGCTGTCTGACTGGCCTTGAATACGTCGCTCGGCGTTCCACTGCGTTTCGCCATGGCGAACAAGGTATACCTGTAACATGCTTTTTTTCCGTTATACTGCGATGCGATGAATTTTCAAACTGAGCTTAATTATGCACAAGGTTATCTCTGCGACCACCAATCCTGCCAAAATTCAGGCAATTCTGCGGGCATTTGAAGAGATTTTCGGGGAAGGATCCTGCCATATTGAACCCGTCGCCGTCGAGAGTGGCGTGCCGGAACAACCTTTCGGAAACCAGGAAACGCGCACTGGCGCACGAAATCGCGTTGATAATGCGCGCCGTCTGCACCCGCAGGCTGATTTTTGGGTCGCTATTGAAGCGGGAATTGACGACGATGCGACCTTCAGTTGGGTGGTGATTGATAATGGCGTCCAGCGCGGCGAAGCCCGTTCAGCCACGCTGCCATTGCCTGCTGTCATTCTCGACAGAGTCCGTCAGGGCGAAGCGCTCGGTCCGGTGATGTCGGACTACACGGGTATTGATGAGATTGGCCGTAAAGAGGGCGCTATCGGCGTCTTTACCGCGGGCAAGCTGACGCGCTCAAGCGTCTACCACCAGGCGGTGATTCTGGCGCTCAGCCCGTTTCATAACGCAGTGTATTTATAGCGTTGTGCCGGATGGCGGCTTCGCCTTATCCGGCCACAACCGCTCCACATAATTAGGCCTGAAAGCGAAGCGCCATCAGGCATTTTTTAGCAGCACCTGCTCCAGCCAGTGACGCAGATCCACCGGTGCAGATTTGAGGCTGTTCGACCCCCGTGTAATGGTGGCGATCCCCGCCCCGAGCTCGTTTTTAAGCTCGCGCTGACTCATCTCGCCGCGCAGCAACTCTTCAATGATACGCACGCGCGTGCCCAGCGCTTCGCGCTCATCCGGCGTTAACATCAAATTGAGCAGGGGCAGGTGTAAGTCTTGTTCATAGGCGTGTTTAAGCAGCTCGACAAAACGTAACCACTCCTGGTGACGCTGTTCTGCCATCTCTGCCGAATAGGGTGATTGCTGAGTCATAAGTTATCGCCATCGTTGCGGGGGAAGCGTGCTTGCCTCCCCCTTTTGTACTCTTTAACGAGTACGATAGCATAACACAACCGACACGATCAGTAACGACGTTGCCATTCTGCGTCGCTCATCAACTCCGGTTTGTCACCGAGGAAATAGCGATAGTACGCATCGTAAGCCAGCACGTTCTTCACGTAGCCACGCGTCTCAGAGAATGGAATGCTTTCGACAAACGCGACAGCATCGATACGACCCGCGCTATTGCCAAGCCAGGTGCGAACGCGCCCCGGTCCGGCGTTATAGGCCGCCGACGCGAAAATGCGGTTATTACCGAATTGCTGATAGACATACTGTAAATAGCTGGTACCAATGTTGATGTTGGTATCAGGATCCAGTAGTTGGCTCGGGCTGCTGTAACCTGGAATCGAGAACATTTTCACCGTATGCGTCGCCGTGCCCGGCATAATCTGCATCAGCCCGCTGGCACCAACCGGCGATTTTACTTTCGGGTTCCAGGCGCTTTCCTGACGCGCTATCGCCATCGCATAGCTTGGCGGAATATCCTTGCCGCTGGTGTAGCGTGTAAACAGATCCTTGTAGGCCAGTGGGAAACGCTCTTCCAGATGATCCCACAGCTTACCGGCGATCGTCGCTTGTACGCTCAGATCCCACCAGTGATTGTTGAACGCGTAACGCGCCAGCTGAGCCTGCTCAGACTTCGTGCGACTGGTGACCAGATTCGCCCATTCACTGCGCGCGGTATTGTCCAGGTTCCAGTACATTAGCTCGCGCACACGTGCCATTTCCGGTCCCTGAGTCAGCGCAGAGTCAACGTTTGTCGGGGCTTTATCCACTTTCAGCTCGTACTCTTCACCCAGACGCTGTGCCGCCACCATCGGATAGAAACCGCGCTGCTGCATGAGCTGGTGCAGGATCTCTTTGGCTTCCGCCTCACGCCCGCGCTCAAGCAGCAGATCCGCCTGCCAGTAACGCCACTCATCTTTCTCTTTTGCTTCCATTGGCAGACGCGCCAGCCAGGTATTCAGACCACGACGATCGCCGGTTCCCAGCGCCATGCGTACACGTCGCTCCACAAGCGAGGTGGAATTCGAGCGCATAATGGCGTCATCGCGCCATTTGGCCTGCTCATCGGTAACGTCATTGCCCATCAGACGCCAGGCGACGATGTCGCGCAGCTCCTGGGTTTGCTCGTCATTCAGCTGTTGCGCCTGCGCCAGAGACGGGATCATCAGGCGGGCGTTTTCCGCATCCTGACGCGCCACGCTGGAAAAAGCCACCGCCGCCATCTGTCGGGTGAAATCCGTCGCGCCAGTGGTGCGTGCAAAGGTCATCACCGAATTCGGATCGTTGGCCAGCGCGATGATCGCCGAAGCGATAGTTTGGTATTGCGCGGGCATTTGTCCAGCCAACGCCGTGACCAGACCGGTATTCCCGGCTTTCATCGCCAGACGAATACGCTCCAGATACGCCAGCGGATCCTGAGTTCCTGAGGCGCGCCATACGCCGAATAATTTGTCACAGGCGTTCGGCTGGCTTTTCCCGCTCAACCACAGTTCTTTCGCGCCCTGCCAGGCCTCTTCGGTTTGCCCGGTGCTCCATTTCGCAAAGTAATAGTTGCATTGCGCTTCCGTGGTACCCGGTTTTTCTGGGCTGAACGCCAGTAGTCCACGCCAGTCCTCCCGTCGCGCCAGTTCATTCACGAAACGTGATTGCAGAGTACGCGCGGGGGGCAGCGTCGGGTTGGCGCGCACAAAATTGGTAACGGTAATGGTGGGCTGATTCATCAGATCGTCAGTAATCTGACGATATTCCAGATAAGGATACAGAGGATAATTCTTCAGGCCGGGCATCATCTGCTCTACGACATCCATCTGTCGGTTATCCCAGGCCTGTTTAATTTGCGCATAGCGACTGCGCTGCTCATCCAGGGAATCGGCTCGCGCCACTTGACTGACCGTCAGCAGACATACGCTGGCCGCCAGCAGGCGCCAGGTAAATTGATTGGCTTTGTCCACAAGCTCTTCCTCTTCTCATGTTACGTCTGTGCAGCATCATGCCGCTTAATTAGTTCATGCTAACCAGACATTGCAGAATGCGCCACGTCACGGACACTTTTTTACTTTTGTTGCGAGTGAGATCTGCTGGCTGGGATTGGGCAATGAAAAAGGCTACACTTCGCCTTTGATAACTATTTACCAATAATTAGCCCTAAATAATTCAAGTTGCAGCAAGGCGGCGAGGGAGTAAATCCCCTGAGCGTACATAGTGCGTGACTGGGGGGAACGACAAATCTGTCAGGAACAGATTTGAACGCTGCGGAGCAGCGGCCCGCAAGGGCGAGGCTCATGGATGAGCCGAGTAACTCACAGCCAACGCATCTGCGGCTTGAAGTATGACGGGATAAATAAAGAGGCGAGTCCAACGTGGCCCAATTTGTTTATACCATGCATCGTGTCGGCAAAGTCGTTCCGCCGAAACGTCATATTCTTAAAAACATCTCACTGAGCTTCTTCCCTGGCGCCAAAATCGGTGTACTTGGTCTGAACGGCGCGGGTAAATCGACCCTGCTGCGCATCATGGCCGGCATTGATACCGATATCGAAGGTGAAGCTCGCCCACAGCCTGGCATTAAAATCGGTTACCTGCCGCAGGAACCGAAACTAAACCCGGAACATACCGTTCGTGAATCCGTGGAAGAAGCGGTTGCCGAAGTGGTTAACGCGCTGAAAGGTCTGGATGAAGTGTACGCAAAGTACGCCGAGCCGGACGCCGACTTCGATAAACTCGCTGCGCAACAGGGCAAGTTTGAAGAGATCATTCAGGCGCACGACGGTCATAACCTGAACGTGCAGCTTGAGCGTGCCGCTGACGCCCTGCGTCTGCCGGACTGGGACGCTAAAATTGAGAACCTCTCCGGTGGTGAACGCCGCCGCGTCGCGCTGTGCCGCCTGCTGCTGGAAAAACCAGACATGCTGCTGCTCGACGAACCGACTAACCACCTGGATGCCGAATCCGTTGCGTGGCTGGAACGCTTCCTGCACGACTTCGAAGGCACCGTGGTGGCGATTACCCACGACCGTTACTTCCTCGACAACGTTGCGGGCTGGATTCTGGAGCTTGACCGCGGCGAAGGTATTCCATGGGAAGGCAACTACTCCTCCTGGCTGGAGCAGAAAGATCAGCGTCTGGCGCAGGAAGCGTCTCAGGAAGCGGCTCGCCGTAAATCCATTGAGAAAGAGCTGGAGTGGGTGCGTCAGGGCGCTAAAGGCCGTCAGTCTAAGGGTAAAGCCCGTCTGGCACGCTTTGAAGAGCTGAACAACACCGAATACCAGAAGCGTAACGAAACCAACGAACTGTTTATCCCACCTGGTGCACGTCTGGGTGATAAAGTCGTTGAAGTCACCAATCTGCGTAAATCCTACGGCGATCGCGTTCTGATTGACGACCTGAGCTTCTCCGTACCGAAAGGCGCCATCGTCGGCATCATCGGTCCGAACGGCGCGGGTAAATCTACCCTGTTCCGTATGATGTCCGGTCAGGAACAGCCAGACAGCGGCACCATCACACTGGGTGAAACCGTCAAGCTGGCTTCCGTTGACCAGTTCCGTGACGCCATGGACAACAGCAAAACCGTGTGGGAAGAAGTTTCCGGCGGGCTGGATATCATGAAGATCGGCAACACCGAGATGCCAAGCCGCGCCTACGTAGGCCGCTTCAACTTTAAAGGTGTTGATCAGGGTAAACGCGTAGGCGAACTCTCCGGCGGTGAGCGCGGTCGTCTGCACCTGGCGAAGCTGCTGCAGGTTGGCGGCAACATGCTGCTGCTTGATGAACCAACCAACGACCTGGATATCGAAACCCTGCGCGCGCTGGAAAACGCCCTGCTGGAGTTCCCGGGCTGCGCGATGGTTATCTCGCACGACCGTTGGTTCCTCGACCGTATCGCAACCCACATTCTGGATTACCAGGATGAAGGTAAGGTTGAGTTCTTCGAAGGTAACTTTACCGAATACGAAGAGTACAAGAAACGCACGCTGGGCGCAGATGCGCTGGAGCCGAAGCGTATTAAGTACAAGCGTATTTCGAAGTAATTACCGTTAAGCGCCGGATGGCGGCGTTACGCCTCATCCGGCCTACGAGGTTAGTGCGACTTGTAGGCCGGATAAGCGCAACGCCATCCGGCATTTACGCTATCTCTGCTCGCCCATCAACTCTTTCACCAACTCCACGCAGCGCAGAAATCGACCGTCATAGTCGGGCTCCTGAACGTGCACAAAATTGATATTGTTTTCCTGCAGCATCTCGACCAGCAGCGACTGAAACGCTTTTCTGTCAACCGAACTACCGAGACTGCGTAAGCCATCCGCCACCCATGGAGTATTGTTCTCCAGCAGGATCACCAGGTCAAAGCGATACTCGTCAATCAGGGCCTGCACAAACGGGTGTTCACGCCCTTCATACTTTTTGCAGAAGGCCTGAGTGGTAACGAAATCGGTGTCGATAAACGCCACTTTATTGGCATACTTGACAGCAAAATCAATGTATTGGGCTTGTCCCAGGGCGATTTTATCGTAGTCGGAATACTGCAACGCCATCTCATCACCGCCCAAATGGGAGAAGACGTAATCACGCCCATATTCCCACGCACTGGTAGTGTTAAAGATATTGGCGAGCTTGTTCACCAGCGTCGATTTTCCGCTCGACTCTCCGCCGAGGATCGCCACAGTGCGCACGAAAAACGGCTTCACTTCTGTAGGAATATACTCCCAGTAGCGAAACGGGTTCTCACGGATTTGCCCGCCGCTGATGTTCATAAACGTCCGTTTGGGATCTACCAGCACGGTTTCGATCCCCAGATGTTCCAGATACTGCGGGGCATCTGACTCTTCAGAGGTGTAAATCCAGTTAGGTTGGATCCCTTTCTCCTGCATAAACGTTTTGATCCCGTTGCTCCACACATCCCAACCGTGTGGATACGGCTCCATACCCTCTTCGTTGAAGGCATGAATACGGATGTTTTTCTGATACTTAAAGGTTTGCAGCAGCCAGCGTAGACGATCGGGCACCGTGGGCTGTTGCGACATAGCGCTGTCTTCAAACAGGCTGCGATCGCGCGTGTCGTCATATCCCATGATGATATGCAGTTCATCGACCTGACTACACGCGCGCTGGATAAGATAGATATGGCCGGTATGCAGCGGATAAAACTTACCGAATACCACACCGATATTCTTCTGCTGGCGCGGAAACTCCAGCCCGAGAAACCGGTGCAACGCCTCCAGCTTTTGCGCGCTGGGGCTTTTAATTTTGGCATTCAGCAGTTGACTTAAATATCCCTTGGTCATGCCACTGGCATCTGCCACCTGTTGCAGGGTACAGCCCTTTTGCTTAATGGCAGTTTTCAGATAATCAAATGACACAAGAGCCTCCTGCTGTAAAAATAAACGTAATACCCAATACCGCCGGAAAGACGGCGGGTATTTTATTATAGGTCGTCAAACACGCTTAAAGCATCCGTAAGCTTCTTAACGCCAAAGACCTGCATCCCTTCCGGCACTTTTTTCGGCACGTTGGCGGCAGGAACAATCGCCCGACGAAAGCCGTGCTTCGCCGCTTCCGAAATACGCTCCTGGCCGCTGGGTACCGGACGAATTTCGCCCGCCAGTCCCACTTCGCCAAAGACCACTAAGTCCTGCGGCAGCGGTCGGTCGCGCAGGCTGGAAACCATTGCCAGTAGCAGTGCCAGATCGGCGCTGGTTTCGGTAACCTTCACGCCGCCGACCACGTTGACGAACACGTCCTGATCCGCCATCTGCAAGCCGCCGTGACGATGCAGCACGGCCAGCAGAATCGCCAGACGGTTCTGCTCCAGGCCGACCGCAACACGACGCGGATTCGCCATCATCGAATGGTCGACCAGCGCCTGAATCTCCACCAGCAACGGGCGCGTGCCTTCCCAGACCACCATCACCGAACTGCCGGAGGTGACTTCATCGCCACGGCTTAAGAAGATAGCGGAAGGGTTGCTAACTTCACGCAGCCCCTGTTCGGTCATGGCAAAGACGCCCAGCTCATTCACCGCGCCAAAGCGGTTTTTATGGCTACGCAGAGTACGAAAACGAGAATCGGCGTCGCCGTCGAGCAGCACCGAGCAGTCAATACAGTGCTCCAGCACCTTTGGACCGGCCAGCGAGCCGTCTTTGGTGACGTGGCCGACCATGACAATCGCCACGCCGCGCGTTTTGGCAAAGCGGGTCAGGTAAGCCGCGGTTTCGCGCACCTGTGCCACGCTGCCCGGCGAAGACTGAATATCCGCCATGTGCATCACCTGAATGGAGTCGATAACCATCAGCCTCGGCTGTTCTTCTTCGGCAATCAGGCAAATTTGTTCGATACTGGTTTCCGACAGCATGTTCAGATTCGCCGTCGGCAGACCGAGTCGATGCGCGCGCATCGCCACCTGTTGCAAAGACTCTTCGCCGGTGACGTACAGGGTTTTCATCTGCTCAGCGAGCTTGCACAGCGTTTGCAGCAGCAACGTTGATTTCCCTGCGCCGGGGTTACCGCCAATCAGGATGGCGCTGCCGGGCACCACACCGCCGCCCAGCACGCGGTCAAACTCTTTAAATCCGGTGGAAAAACGCGGCAACTCTTCAAGGCTGATATCAGACAGCTTCTGCACTTTTGCGACGCCCGCATTCCCGGCATAGCCGCTGAGCCGCTCGTTACGCGCCACCGTTGGTGACGCGGCAAGGCGTACCTCGGTAATGGTGTTCCAGGCCTGACAGGCGCTGCATTGCCCTTGCCAGCGCGGGTAATCGGCCCCGCATTCGTTACAAACAAAGGCGCGTTTTGGAGCTTTGGCCACGTTTTACCTCTTTCGTTAGCGCGTTTACCGGACAGCGTGGGCGCTTATCCGGCCTACGGTCACTTTGCCATCAGGCAATTAAATCATTTCTGGTTCATGCTGCCAGAGAGAATGCAGAACACGCCCATCAGGTCAGCGTGACGGATCGTAATCTCCGTCTTTTCATTCACTTTGGGTTTGGCATGATACGCTATACCCAGTCCAGCCGTTTTGATCATCGGCAGATCGTTGGCGCCATCGCCGATCGCCACCGTCTGCGCCATCGGGATCTCATACTCCTGCGCCAGGCGGGTCAGGGTGTTGGCTTTGTACTGGGCATCGACGATATCGCCAATCACGTTGCCGGTGAATTTACCGTCCATGATCTCCAGCTCGTTTGCCACAGCCGCCGTCAGACGTAGTTTGTTACGCAGATAATCGGCAAAGAAGGTAAAACCGCCGGAGGCAATTGCCACTTTCCAGCCGAGCGTTTCCAGTTTTAACACCAGCTGAGTCAGGCCAGGCATCAGTGGTAGCGTTTCGCGCACCTGGTGCAAAATATTGGCATCAGCGCCCTTCAACGTCGCCACGCGGCTGCGCAAGCTGGCGGTAAAGTCCAGCTCGCCGCGCATCGCGCGTTCGGTAACTTCGGCTACCATTTCGCCGGTTCCCGCCAGTTTGGCAATTTCATCGATACACTCGATCTGGATAGCCGTTGAATCCATGTCCATCACCAGCAAACCCGGCGTGCGCAAATGCGGAATTTTACCCAGTGGCGCAACATCCAGTTTGGCATCATGCGCCAGTTTTGCCGCACGCGGCGTTAACGAGCCCGCCAGACGAATCACCTGATAATCCTCAACGCACCACGCCGCCACGATCACCATCGCCGCACCCAGTTTGCTCTGGTATTGCGTTAACCGTTGTTTATCCAGCCCACGACCGTACAGCAGCCAGCCACTGCGGCCCGCGTGGTAATCCAGCGGCATGACTTCATCACCGCTTAAAGAGAGAGGCAGACCTGGCCACAGAGAAACATCTTCAGGTAGATCGCACCAGGTAATGTTAGGCATTAAAGCTCCTGTAAAATCGTTCGGGTCGGAATCATCAGGGGAAAATAACGCATGAGGCTACCCTGTAACCAGCGCTTCTGGCAACATTAAGTCTCAAATTTTCAGCAGGTGGAATATGGCTCGCACAAAACTGAAATTCCGACTTCATCGTGCAGTGATTGTATTGTCCTGCCTTGCGCTGCTCGTTGCTCTGATGCAGGGCGCGTCCTGGTTTAGTCAAAGCCACCAACAGCAGCGTAATCCGCAGCTCGAAGAGCTGGCGCGCACGCTGGCTCGCCAGGTCTCCTTGAACGTCGCCCCGCTGATGCGTACCGAAACGCCGGATGAAAAGCGCATTAAAGCGGTACTCTCGCAGCTCACGGAAAGTAGCCGTATTCTGGATGCGGGCGTCTACGATGAAAAGGGAGACCTGATTACACGCACCGGTGAGAGCGTCAACGTTCGAGACCGACTGGCGTTGGACGGCAAAAAAGCCGGGGGCTATTTTAACCAGCAGATTGTCGAGCCCATTCAGGGAAGAAATGGTCCGCTGGGCTATCTACGCCTGACGCTGGATACCCACACGCTCGCCACCGAAGCCAAGCAGGTGGATAACACCACCAACATCTTACGCCTAATGCTGCTTCTGTCACTGGCAATTGGCGTGGTGCTCACCCGTACCTTATTGCAAGGCAAGCGCACCCGCTGGCAGCAATCCCCTTTCCTGCTGACCGCCAACAAACCGGTACAGGAAGAAGACAACGAGAAGAAAGAGTAATAACAGAAAGGAAATCGACCATGACGACACTACGCCTGCTTATCTCAGACTCTTACGATCCGTGGTTTAACCTCGCGGTCGAAGAGTGCATTTTTCGCCAGATGCCCGCCACGCAGCGCGTCCTGTTCTTGTGGCGTAACGCCGATACGGTGGTGATTGGCCGGGCGCAAAACCCGTGGAAAGAGTGTAATACCCGCCGTATGGAAGAAGACAACGTGCGGCTCGCCCGTCGCAGCAGCGGCGGCGGCGCGGTGTTCCATGACTTAGGCAATACCTGCTTTACCTTTATGGCCGGTAAACCGGAGTACGACAAAACCATCTCTACCGCTATTGTCCTCCATGCCCTGAACGCGCTGGGCGTAGACGCCGACGCCTCCGGGCGTAACGATCTGGTCGTGAAAACGCCAGACGGCGATCGCAAAGTTTCCGGCTCTGCTTATCGGGAAACGAAAGACCGCGGATTCCACCACGGCACGCTGTTGTTGAACGCCGATCTCAGCCGCCTGGCAAACTATCTCAATCCGGATAAAAAGAAACTCGCCGCCAAAGGCATCACCTCGGTTCGCTCACGCGTAGCGAATCTAACGGAGCTGTTGCCGGGCATCACCCATCAACAGGTCTGTCAGGCCATCACGGAAGCCTTTTTTGCCCACTACGGCGAACGTGTCGAAGCGGAAATTATCTCGCCGGACAAAACCCCGGATCTGCCGAACTTTGCCGAAACCTTTGCCCGTCAGAGCAGTTGGGAGTGGAATTTTGGTCAGGCGCCTGCGTTCTCGCACCTTCTGGACGAGCGTTTCACCTGGGGCGGCGTTGAGCTGCATTTCGACGTGGAAAAAGGTCATATCACCCGTACGCAGGTCTTTACCGACAGCCTCAATCCCGCGCCGTTAGAAGCGCTGGCGGGTCGTCTGCAGGGGTGTTTGTACCGTGCGGATATGCTGCAACAGGAGTGCGAAGCGCTGCTGGTTGATTTCCCACAGCAGGAGAAAGAGTTACGCGAGCTGTCAGCGTGGATTGCCAGTGCAGTGAGCTAAACGCTGGCCTGAAAATGCCGGATGGCGGTCCGGCATACATCGATTGTAGCCCGGTAAGCGCAGCGCTACCGGGCATCACAACACTTACTCTTTATCGCCCAGCAGAACGGATTCCAGTGCGATTTTGATCATGTCGTTGAAGGTCGTCTGACGTTCAGCGGCAGTGGTCTGCTCGTGAGTACGGATATGGTCGGACACGGTGCAGATGGTCAGCGCTTTCGCACCAAACTCAGCCGCAACGCCATAGATACCCGCCGCTTCCATTTCCACGCCCAGCACGCCGTATTTTTCCATTACGTCGAACATTTCGCCGTCCGGAGAGTAGAACAGGTCAGCGGAGAACAGGTTGCCCACGCGCGCGTCTACGCCCAGCGCTTTTGCCGCATCAACTGCGTTACGCACCATGTCGAAGTCAGCGATAGCTGCGAAGTCATGATCTTTAAAACGGATACGGTTTACTTTGGAGTCGGTGCAGGCGCCCATACCGATAACCACGTCACGCAGTTTAACGTCCATACGCACAGCGCCGCAGGAGCCTACGCGAATGATTTTCTTCACGCCAAAATCGGTGATCAGCTCTTTGGTGTAGATAGAGCAGGACGGGATACCCATCCCGTGACCCATAACGGAGATCTTACGGCCTTTGTAAGTACCGGTGAAACCTAACATGCCGCGAACGTTGTTCACTTCACGAACATCTTCGAGGAAAGTTTCAGCAATATGCTTTGCGCGCAGCGGGTCGCCCGGCATCAATACGACGTCAGCGAAATCACCCATTTCTGCATTAATATGTGGAGTTGCCATCTTCAGTTCCCTTTTGATTTATTGTTTTTGTCGAGGGGGTAGCAATGCCTTACCCAACCGACAAAACGAATTCAAATACCCTAAGGATTTCGCGTTGTAGGAAGGCGACGAATTCGGAACCCCCGGGAACATAGATTACCTATGTGACCGGGGTGAGCGAATGAAGTCAACGCATCTACAGCGCGAAAGACAACGGGTATCACAGCATGTTTTTACCGTAGTCCATCGGCGATGTACCAAAGTAGCTCGCCAGCGTCTGGCCAATATCCGCGAAAGTTTCACGGTGACCTAAAGAACCTGGTTTCACTTTCGGGCCGTAAACCAGCACCGGAATGTGCTCACGGGTGTGGTCAGTGCCGGTCCAGCTCGGGTCACAGCCGTGGTCAGCAGTCAGGATCAGAATGTCATCTTCACCCACCAGTTCCATCAGTTCAGGTAAACGGCGGTCGAACAGTTCCAGACCTGCAGCGTAACCAGCGATATCGCGACGATGTCCCCAGGAAGAGTCGAAATCAACGAAGTTAGTGAAGACAATGGTCTTATCACCCGCTTCTTTCATCTCTTTGATGGTGGCGTCGAACAGCGCGTCCAGGCCGGTAGCTTTCACTTTTTTGGTGATGCCGCAGTTAGCGTAGATATCCGCGATTTTACCGACGGAAACCACGTGACCGTCTTTCTCGTCGACCAGTTTCTGCAGCACGGTCGGTGCTGGCGGCTCAACGGCCAGATCGTGACGGTTACCGGTACGCTGGAAATTACCCGCTTTATCACCGATAAACGGACGCGCGATAACACGACCGATGTTGTAACCACCTTCGGTCAGTTCTTCACGAGCGATTTCACACAGTTCGTAGAGTTTATCCAGGCCAAAAGTCTCTTCGTGACAGGCAATCTGGAACACGGAATCTGCAGAAGTATAGAAAATCGGCTTGCCGGTTTTCATATGCTCTTCACCCAGTTGATCCAGGATCACGGTACCGGAAGAGTGGCAGTTGCCGAGGTAGCCCGGCAGGTTGGCACGTTTGACCAGTTTATCCAGCAGTTCCTGCGGGAAGCTGTTGTCATGATCGGAGAAATAACCCCAGTCAAACAGAACCGGAACACCCGCGATTTCCCAGTGGCCAGACGGCGTGTCTTTCCCGGAAGAGAGTTCATGCGCCCAGGCGTAGGCACCAATCACTTCCGCGTTACCGTCCATACCAGCAGCAATTTTACCGGTAGAACCTTCGTGAGCTTTCACCAGGCCCAGACGGGTCAGGTTAGGCAGATTCAGTGGACCTTTGCGACCCTTGTCAGCTTCGCCTTTCGCACAGGCTTCTGCAATGTGTCCCATAGTGTCTGAGCCTACGTCGCCAAAGCGATCCGCATCTTCAGTCGCACCAATACCAAAGGAGTCCAGCACCATAATAAATGCACGTTTCATCTTGTTCTCCAACATCTGCGCCGCAAAAAAGCGATCAGATCAGTATACAGTTATTCGGTAATACGACGATAGACTGTCGGTGTAATTTCTGGCGCTTTATCGTCAAGGCTAATTGCCGCTTTGACCGCTTTCGCCGCTTCCTGCCAGCTGGCTTCGTCTTTGGCGTGGATCACCGCCAGCGGACGCTGTCCGTCTACGCTGTCGCCCAGACGCGCCATGTCGCTAAAGCCAACGCTGTAATCAATGGTGTCCGAAGCCTGACGACGACCGCCGCCCATGGAAACAACCGCCATTCCCAGCGCACGGGTATCCATAGCGCTGACAAAACCTTCGGTATCAGCATATACCGCTTTGCTGAGCATTGCCGTCGGCAGGTACTTCGCATAATTTTCGACGAAATCGGTCGGGCCTTTCTGCGCCGCAACCATGCGACCAAAAATCTCTGCCGCTTTGCCGTTATCCAGCACCGCCTGCAATTTCGCACGGGCTTCGACATCGTCTTTCGCCAGATTGCCGGAGATCAGCATTTCCACGCACAGCGCCATCGTGACGTCTAACAGACGTGGATTGCAGTATTCACCTGTCAGGAACTGCACCGCTTCGCGGACTTCAACCGCGTTACCTGCGCTGGATGCCAGTACCTGGTTCATATCGGTTAACAGCGCGGTGGTACGTACACCCGCCCCGTTCGCCACGCCGACAATCGCTTCGGCAAGCGCTTCAGAAAGCTCATAGGTCGGCATAAAGGCGCCGCTGCCGACTTTCACATCCATCACCAGCGCATCCAGCCCTTCCGCCAGCTTTTTCGCCAGGATAGAGCCGGTAATCAGCGGGATGGAATCCACCGTCGCGGTAATATCGCGGGTGGCATAAAAACGTTTATCCGCCGGTGCGAGCGAGCTGGTTTGCCCAATAATCGCCACACCCACGTCTTTAATAATTTCACGGAAACGCGCATCGTCCGGGAAGATGTCAAACCCTGGGATGGCTTCCAGTTTATCGAGCGTACCGCCGGTATGACCCAGACCACGTCCGGAGATCATCGGAATATAGCCGCCACATGCAGCGACCATCGGGCCTAACATCAGTGACGTTACGTCACCCACGCCGCCGGTAGAGTGTTTATCCACAATCGGGCCGTTCAGCTGCAGGCTTTTCCAGTCCAGCACGGTTCCTGAATCACGCATTGCCATGGTCAGCGAAACACGCTCAGGCATTGTCATATCGTGGAAGAAAATGGTCATCGCCAGGGCGGCGATTTGCCCTTCAGAGATGGTGTTGTCGCGAATCCCATTGATAAAGAAGCGAATCTCTTCATCGCTCAGCGCATGACCATCACGTTTTTTACGAATAATTTCTTGTGCGAGAAACATGGTAACCCCCGATAAATCAGGTTAAATGCAGCGGAAAACCCACTGCAATGAATGATTACTCTAAACAATTCGAGTCGCAGGAAGCGGCAAGGAAGCTCATCCCCAGGCGCTTACTACAGTAAGTGACTGGGGTGAGGGAGTGCAGCTAACGCACCTGCGGCTTGCAGTATGACGAGTAATTAGTAGCTGCTTGCGCTCTTACCGTCGCCGTGACCCAGCGCTTTCAGCAGGCTCGCCAGCAGGCTGGATGCGCCAAAACGATAGTGACGGGAATCGGCCCAGTCAGCGCCAAACAGTTCGTCAGCAATCGCCAGGAACTGCTGTGCATCTTCTGCAGTACGCACGCCGCCTGCCGGTTTGAAACCTACAGTTTTAGAAACGCCCATGTCGCGGATCACTTCCATCATGATGCGTGCGCTTTCCGGCGTCGCATTTACCGGCACTTTACCGGTAGAGGTTTTGATGAAATCAGCACCCGCTTTGATGGAGATTTCAGACGCTTTACGGATAAGACTCTCTTCTTTCAGCTCACCGGTTTCGATGATCACTTTCAGCAGCACGTTTGCCGCCGCACACGCATCTTTACATGCTTTAACCAGATCAAAACCAACCTGCTCGTTACCGGCGATCAGGGCACGGTAAGGGAACACCACGTCAACTTCATCCGCGCCGTAGGCAATCGCCGCGCGGGTTTCAGCCAGCGCAATCTCGATGTCGTCGTTGCCGTGCGGGAAGTTGGTCACGGTTGCAATACGGATGTCCGGAGTGCCTTGCTCTTTCAGCGTCTTACGCGCGATAGGAATGAAACGCGGATAGATGCAAATAGCGGCAGTGTTGCCTACCGGGGTCTTCGCCTGATGACACAGCGCGATCACTTTTTCATTGGTGTCGTCGTCATTCAGGGTGGTCAGGTCCATCAGTTTCAGTGCACGCAGGCTGCTTGCTGTTAAATCGGTCATAACATTCTCCAACGGCATCGCCGTATAAAATTTCACCTTGCGAGTTTGTTAGTATTCTAACATCCGCTCGCTATTACACTTCGATATACATCACAGTTAATGAAAACCACATACAGATTTGCATTACTCTAATGAGATCTACTTCAAATAAATCACCTTTCAAGAAGGGATGCGGTGGCATCAGGCGCATCCGGATCAAAGGTTGTGGCGGCGTTGCTTTCTACAATGGCGTTACACCTTCGGGATAAAAAGGAATCAACGATGCCCACTTCAAGCGAACTCGCGCTGCAACAGCGTTGCCAACAAATCGTGACCAGTCCGGTGCTCAGCCCTGAGCAGAAACGCCACTTCCTGGCGCTGGAGGCTGAAAACGCGCTGCCTTACCCGCAACTACCTGCTGAGGCTCGCCAGGCGCTGGATGACGGGGTGATCTGCGATATGTATGAAGGTCATGCCCCGTTCAAACCGCGCTATGTTTTACCCGACTACGCGCGTTTTCTGGCCAACGGTTCCTCATGGCTGGAACTGGAAGGAGCCAGGGATCTTGATGACGCGTTATCCTTACTCACCATCCTGTATCACCACGTTCCGTCAGTCACCTCGATGCCGGTCTATCTCGGCCAGCTCGACGTTCTGTTGCAACCGTATGTTAGAATTCTAACACAAGATGAGATCGATATTCGAATAAAACGTTTCTGGCGTTATCTCGACAGAACCCTGCCAGACGCATTTATGCATGCCAATATCGGCCCCGCTGATACGCCTGTCACCCGTGCAATTTTACGCGCAGACGCAGAGTTAAAGCAGGTTTCGCCTAATTTGACGTTCATTTATGATCCGCAAATTACACCTGACGACCTGCTGCTCAACGTGGCGCAAAATATCTGCGAGTGCAGTAAGCCGCACATTTCCAACGGCCCCGAAAATGATAAAATTTTCACAAAAGGTCAGTATGGCGTCGTCAGCTGTTACAACTCGTTGCCGCTCGCCGGGGGTGGAAGCACGCTGGTCAGGCTCAATCTGAAAGCCATCGCAGAGCGCAGCACCTCTGTCGATGACTTCTTTACGCGTACCCTACCGCACTATTGCCAGCAGCAAATCGCCATCATTGATTCACGATGTGAATTCCTCTATGAAAAATCACATTTCTTTGAGAATAGCTTCCTGGTGCAGGAAGGGTTGATTGATCCCGAACGTTTTGTCCCTATGTTCGGCATGTATGGCCTGGCGGAGGCGGTGAATCTGCTGTGCGATAAGGCGGGGCAGAATGCTCGCTACGGAAAAGATGAGGTCGCCAATCAGCTCGGCTATCGCATCAGCGCCCAACTGGCGGAGTTTGTAGAAAGTACCCCGGTGAAATTTGGCTGGAAGCAGCGCGCAATGCTGCACGCACAGTCAGGGATCAGTTCTGACATCGGCACCACGCCGGGCGCGCGTCTGCCCTACGGCGATGAGCCGGATCCGATCACTCACCTGCAAACCGTCGCGCCGCATCATGCGTATTATCACGCTGGGATCAGCGACATTCTCACGCTGGATGAAACCATCAAGCGCAATCCTCAGGCGCTGGTGCAATTGTGCCTCGGGGCGTTTAAAGCTGGGATGCGTGAGTTTACCGCCAACGTGAGTGGTAACGATCTGGTCCGCGTCACCGGCTATATGGTACGCCTGTCGGATCTGGAAAAATATCGCGCCGAAGGTTCACGCACCAACACCACCTGGCTGGGCGAAGAAGCCGCGCGCAATACGCGCATTCTGGAACGACAACCTCGCGTGATTAGCCATGAACAGCAGATGCGCTTCAGTAAGTAAGATCATTCCTTTCTCCTGCGTCGACGGGCCGGGCAGTCGCCTGGCTCTGTTTCTGCAAGGATGTAACCTGCGCTGTAAAAATTGCCACAATCCGTGGACGATGGGACGCTGCAACGACTGCGGGGAATGTGTCCTGCATTGCCCGCATGAGGCGCTGAGCCTGAGTGCGGGGAAAGTGAGATGGCAATCCGACGTATGTCAGCAGTGCGATACCTGCCTGCACATGTGCCCACAGCAGGCCACGCCGATGGCGCAAACCCTGAGCATTGATGAAGTGCTGCAGCATATTCGCAAGGCGGTGCTGTTTATTGAAGGAATTACGGTCAGCGGCGGCGAAGCGACCACCCAGTTGCCGTTTATCGTGGCGCTGTTTAACGCAATCAAAACCGATCCGCAGCTGCAACACCTGACCTGCATGGTAGACAGCAACGGCATACTGAGCGAAACCGGCTGGCAAAAACTGCTGCCGGTATGCGACGGCGTAATGCTCGATTTAAAAGCCTGGGATAGCGCGTGTCATCGACAGTTGACTGGCCGCGATAACACGCTGATTAAACAAAGCATTACCTTTTTGTCCGGGCAGGGAAAACTTGCGGAACTGCGCCTGCTGGTTATTCCTGGCCACGTGGATTATCTACAGCATATCGATGCACTGGCGGCGTTTATCAAACGTTCAGGTGATGTACCGGTGCGGCTAAATGCCTTTCATGCGCACGGGGTGTACGGCGAAGCGAAGGACTGGCCGAGCGCCACGCCTGAGGATGTGGAGCAACTGGCACAAGGATTGCGCGAGCGCGGGGTGGATAATTTGATCTTCCCGGCGCTGTACCTGTGATTGCCGGCTGTGACGCATCCGTCGTCCGGCAATTAAAAATCAAATAACGCCGTCGTATTGCGATACAGCGCATCAGCGATAACATCCGCAGGTTCCGGGCGCAGCTCGCAGAGGACATCAAAGACTCTGACCACCTGCTCCGGGCGATTGGGCTGTCCCTGAAAGCCGTTGAGCGGCATATCCGGCGCGTCAGTTTCCAGCAGCAGTGAGTCCAGCGGCAGTTGCGCCATTACCTCGCGGGTTTTACTGGCGCGCGGATAGGTAATAGTGCCGCCCACGCCAATTTTGTAGCCCAGTTGCACAAAACGTTCGGCCTGCTGCACGCTCCCGGAAAATCCATGCACCACGCCGGTTCGCGGTAAAGCATGGCGTTTCAGGTGCATCGCCAGCTTGTCATGAGTGCGCCGCGAATGCAGGATCACCGGCAGTTCGTAACGCTTCGCCAGCTTCAGCTGCGCTTCCAGCAGCCGCTCTTGTTTATCGAATTGCGGATCGTCCCGATAAAGATCCAGCCCAATCTCACCTACCGCCACCAGCTTTTGCGGACGCTTATCCAGCGCCTGCTGCAACTGCTCCAGGCAGTCATCGCTATGTTGCTCAATAACAATGGGGTGCAGCCCCAGGGCTGCAAACAATGGAGGGTAATTTTCCGCTAACGCCAGTACACGGGAAAAATTTGCCGCCTGGGTGGCCGGAACGATAATGCTTTGCACGCCGACGTCAGCCGCGCCCTGAATACTGGCAGATTCATCGCCCGTAAACGGCGGAAAATCAAAGTGACAATGCGTATCAATAAAACGATAACTCACGCCAAATCCTCATTATTAAACGTCGTGTCGTTAGCCTGAGGCGCATTGGTCACCACGGGGGCGTGAGCGTCGTTAGCCACCGGCGCAGGTGGAACCACGACCGGTCCCGGCACCACAATCTTCGGCGTCTGACGAGGCAGCGGCGCATTTTTCGCCAGCAGCTTGCCGACGGTTGCCAGGAAGTAACGACCACACAGGCGTCCGGTCTTGTAATCTTCCCGCAGCGCCGGAATACGGCTTCCTAATGCCATGCTATGGAGCGGTTTGGGCGGGTAGATCTCAAAGATACGCAGCTTGCCCGGCGGTTTCTCAATAAAACTCTGAATCGCGCGATAGCTGGCTTCATGGTGCTGGACCAGATTCAGCAGCGGTTGCAGGCTGCTTTCGCCCAGCCAGCGTTCCATACGCTTGAACCACTGCGGGGTGTAATACATTTGCGAAGGCACGGTGCGGATAACCACCAGCGTTTTTGCCCCCTGCTTCGCCGCTTCCTGCACGGGAATGGCGTCGCTGACTCCCCCATCGAGATAATTCACACCATCCAGCGCAACCCCGGCGCGGTAGAACCCGGGAATAGCGCTGGAGGCACGAATAAGATCGAGCCAGTTTTGCCGGTTCGGCGAAAAATAGCCAGGCGTGTAGTCATCGCCCCGACAGGCGCACATATAAAACGATTTCCCTGCGGCAAACAGGCGCTCGGCGTTATCCATCGCCAGCGGCATCTGAGACGCAGTCGAATCCACCAGCCAATCGAGATCGATTAAATTTCCCCCGCGCACAAAGCGCACCGGGTCAAAAAATTCACGTCGGGTAGTGTAACGCATGATAACTTTACGGCCGTAACCCGGCTGGTTACAAAGATAGGCTGAAAGGTTTTGCGCACCAGCGGAGGTCCCGTAGAAGAGATCAAAAGGATTGAACTGCGCGCGCATGAATTCATCCAGTACGCCAGCGGTGAAGATGCCTCTTTGTCCGCCGCCCTCACACACCAGCGCCATACTGCCTGGTTGAAACGGACGTAACGATAACGGCGCAATATTGCCGAGCGTGACGGGTATTCTCTGCCCCACCTCTGCCTTCCTGTTGTTTTTGTAATAGAACAACAAAGTAACGCAAATTGCCTGATGCTAAAACCGTAAAAGCCAGTCCGGTGGACTGGCTTAGTAGCAAGTTATCTTTACGGTTAATCCCCAAAATAATTCGAGTCACAAGAAGGCGGCAAGGGCGTGAATCCCGATCTGCTTACCCTGGTAAGTGATACGGGCGAGCACGCGTAGCCAACGCACCTTTAACTTGAAGAATAAAGGGGATGTCGCTAGGGCCGTTTACGACCTGTAAACAGGCTGACCAGAAACAGAATGATCCCCACCACAAAAACAATTTTCGCTGCGCCAGCAGCGGTACCCGCCAGTCCACCAAAACCCAGTGCAGCGGCAATTAACGCGATAACCAGAAATATGATGCCCCATCGAAACATGCGCTTCTCCTTTACCATAGTTAATGTCACCGCTTGATATGAGCACTCAGGCTGCCCATCGGCGATATTTTCAGTGTGGTGCACAACACGCCTCCCGACAAACGTCGGGAGGACGAATTAAGTCTAATTAGTGAGTTTTAAGATCGTTTTTGACGCTTTTCACGCCATCAATCGCTTTGGCGATGCTCTCAGCGCGATCGCTTTGAGCCTGTGATTCAACGGTTCCTGAAAGCTGTACCACGCCATCGGTGGTTTCAACTTTCACTTTGCGGGAAGGGACAATATCATCGGCCAGCAGCTTGGCTTTTACCTCACTGGTGATTGCCGTATCGCCCGCATAGCCTTTTACAGAAGTGTCTTTGCTATCACGTACGTGCAGTTTGTCGCTAACGGAGGTCACACCCTCAACGCCTTTGGCGACTTTAACGGCCTCTTCGGCCTGTGCCTGGCTTTCAACAAACCCGCTTAGCGTCACCACCTTCTGGTCGGTTTTAACGGAAATGTCGGTGCTCTTAATGCTATCGTGATCCACCAGCGCGGCTTTTACTTTCGCAGTGATGGTGCTGTCATCCATGAAATTACCGACTTTGTTCATGGAGCTATCGACTTTCTGCCCCGCACTTTCGACGCCGGATTGCGTTTTATCCGTCGTGGAGTTTTCTGCATAAGCAGAACCCGTTGCAACAGCGGAGGTCAGCATCACGGCCAGCAGCGTTTTAGAAATCTTAAGTCCTGTCATTGTCATCGATGTATTCCTGTATGTTTGCTAAAAGCTGCGCTCTGCCGTAAAACGGCTTGAGCCAGCAACTAATCTTGTAAGTGGAATAAATATCAGCAATAGAAGCTGCAACAGGCAGCCTAAAAAGCATTTAACGCCGACATTTATGTCATCACATTGTTAAATATAGTTCAGGATTTCGTGATCGCAGTCCAGATTGACTAAAAAACGTGCAAACAAAAGAAAAACGAGAGGTTTTAAGAACATTCCGCAAGGGATTTAAAAGACAGGAAAAGTTGTAGGGCACGGCGGATACCGTGCCCTGAAGGTCGATTAGTGTTCGCGCGTTTTGCGGAACTGAACGTCAGGGTAACGTTCCTGGGTGAGATTCAGGTTAACCATGGTCGGCGCGATATAAGTGAGGTTATCGCCGCCATCCAGCGCCAGCTGAATTTCGTTTTTACGCTTGAATTCTTCGAATTTCTTCACGTCAGAACACTCTACCCAGCGTGCTGTCGCTACGTTGACCGACTCATAAATCGCTTCAACGTTGTATTCGCTCTTCAGGCGTGAAACCACCACGTCGAACTGCAGCACACCAACAGCGCCCACGATCAGATCGTTATTAGCGATCGGACGGAAAACCTGCACTGCGCCCTCTTCGGACAGCTGAACCAGCCCTTTCAGCAGCTGTTTCTGCTTCAACGGATCCTTCAGACGAATGCGACGGAACAGCTCCGGCGCGAAGTTCGGAATACCGGTGAACTTCATCATTTCGCCTTGGGTAAAGGTATCGCCAATCTGGATAGTGCCGTGGTTGTGCAGACCCAGAATATCGCCCGGATACGCTTCTTCCACGTGAGAACGGTCACCGGCCATAAAAGTCAGCGCATCGGAGATAACCACATCTTTACCAATGCGCACCTGGCGCATTTTCATACCTTTCTCGTACTTGCCGGACACCACGCGCATAAACGCCACGCGGTCACGGTGTTTCGGGTCCATGTTGGCCTGAATTTTAAACACGAAGCCGGTGAACTTTTCTTCTGAGGCTTCAACGACACGGGTGTCGGTTTTACGCGGCATCGGCGCAGGCGCCCACTCCACTAAGCCATCCAGCATATGATCAACGCCGAAGTTACCGAGCGCGGTACCGAAGAATACCGGGGTGATTTCGCCCGCGAGGAACAGCTCATGGTCGAACTCGTTAGACGCGCCCTGCACCAGCTCCAGCTCGTCGCGCAACTGCTGCGCCAGGTCTTCCCCCACGGCGGCATCGAGTTCCGGGTTGTTCAGACCTTTAACAATGCGCACTTCCTGAATGGTGTGCCCTTTACCCGTCTGGTACAGGTAAGTTTCGTCTTTATATAGGTGATAGACGCCTTTGAACAACTTACCGCAGCCAATCGGCCAGGTGATCGGCGCACAGCCGATTTTCAGTTCATTCTCGACTTCATCCAGCAGCTCCATCGGATCGCGGATGTCACGGTCGAGTTTGTTCATAAAGGTCAGGATCGGGGTATCACGCAGACGGGTAACTTCCATCAACTTACGGGTCCGGTCTTCAACACCTTTTGCGGCGTCGATGACCATCAGGCAGCAGTCCACCGCCGTCAGAGTACGGTATGTATCTTCAGAGAAGTCTTCGTGCCCTGGGGTGTCCAGCAGGTTTACCAGGCAGTCATGATATGGAAACTGCATCACAGAGGTGGTAATGGAGATACCACGCTGTTTTTCCATTTCCATCCAGTCAGATTTCGCATGCTGGCTGGAGCCACGGCCTTTTACCGTACCGGCGGTCTGAATCGCCTGTCCGAATAACAGTACCTTTTCAGTAATTGTCGTTTTACCGGCATCCGGGTGAGAAATAATGGCAAAAGTGCGGCGTTTGGCCACCTCTTGCAAATAAGGAGACAACGTCATAGTCAAATCTTCTTAGGTAAGCACGGCAACAGGCCGTGCAAGTTGAATACGAAAAATTGCGGCTATTTTACCCATCAACGGGGGGGAGGCAATCAGTG
This sequence comes from Citrobacter sp. Cb041, assembly GCF_030336655.1. NCBI lineage: Bacteria > Pseudomonadati > Pseudomonadota > Gammaproteobacteria > Enterobacterales > Enterobacteriaceae > Citrobacter > Citrobacter sp. Cb041. Next base: position 264,986 of record NZ_JAOWDD010000038.1, read on the forward strand.
TTTACACAGGAGCCGCTCCAGTTCACTTAATGACGCCACGGTCCAGGTCGGCTGAATGCCCGCTGGCTGCTCGCGGTGGTGCGTATTTAGCCAGCAGGTGGATAGCCCGGCGTTAATGCCGCCAAGAATATCGGACTCTGCGGTGTCGCCCACCATCAGTACGCGAGAACGCTCAGGATTGCCCGCCTGCTCCAGCGCATGGTCAAAAATACGGGGATCGGGTTTTGCCACGCCAACCTGCTCAGAAATCACCAGCAGGTCGAAATAGTCGCGCAGCCCCGTCCGCTCAAGGCGGATTTGCTGCAACGCCGTAAAGCCGTTAGTAATAATACCGATTTTTGTTTTATCACGAATCGCATTGAGCAGAGAAACCGCCCCTGGCAACGGCGAGCAAATCTCCGCCATCGCATTGATAAAGGCGTCATTAAGCTGGCCTGGCTCAACCTTCAGGCGTTCAGCCCAGCTCTGAAAACGAGCGTGCTGGAGTTGTAATGAGGTTATCGCACCGTTTTGATAATCCACCCACAGCGGTTTATTTACGGCCTGGTAGTCCTGAAAATCTTCAGCGGTAAAGGTAATGCTATAGTCGAGAAACATCCGCTGTAAGCCGGTAAACGAGTCAAACGTAAACAGCGTTTCGTCGGCATCAAAGAAAATCCAGTCCCACTTCTTCATCATTACACCTTGTCTTACATGCTGATTGGCAATGCCATTATAATGGCGTCTTCATGACCATCGGCCGTCGGATAGTAATTGCGCCGGATCGTCGCCTCGTTAAAGCCCAGGCTTTCGTACAGCGCGATAGCGGCAGCATTTGAGGCGCGCACTTCAAGCCACAGTGTCAAAATGCCACGCTTTTCCAGCTCATCGATCAGGTATTCCAGTAGCTCACGCCCCAGGCCCCGGCGCTGAAAGTCAGGATCGACGGCAATATTGAACAGCGTAGCTTCATCCAGCACGACCTGTGTAATCGCAAAGGCGGCCATTACGTCGTCAACCCTCAACTGAAAATTGAGGTAGCGATCGCCCTGGTTGCTGGCAAATGTTTTTTCACTCCACGGAAAAGCGTGGGCGCGTTTTTCAATCTGAAATGCTGCAGGTAAATCAGTCGGTTCGAGGGAAGAAATCGTGTTCATATGCGCAGATTTGTTGCCATAACGCGGCGCGGGCCGCGGGGTTTTCCCGTAATTCATTAAACGCAGGACTCTCGACCTGAGCGCCCTCCAGCAGCAGCGGCTCTTCGGTTCCCAGCCGCCAGCTATTACAGCGACTGCCCTGCGGCAGCATGGCGACACGGTCAGGCGTCAGTTGTAAAACCTGATCCGGGCTGACGGTTAATGCGCGTAAAATATCGCTCATCAACGGTTCGGTTAGTGCGGGTAATTGTGCAGCAACCATCACCAAACGGACGTGCGCAGGAATTGAAATCGCGATCTCGCCCTGCAGTGCGCCGGGACGACGCAATGACCACTGCGTAATGCCCAGTTGCTGTAACTGCCAGTCTCGTCGGGATGTCATAGCGAAACACTCCTGTCTATCAGGGGCGCAAATATAGCAAATTTGTCGAATCCGTGCCATCAAACAACTATAATCCCCCGCTGTACAATTTAAGGAGCACTCCATGTCTGCTTTTACCCCGGCAAGTGAAGTCTTGCTGCGCCACAGTGATGATTTCGAACAAAGCCGTATTCTGTTTGCCGGTGATTTGCAGGATGACCTGCCTGCCCATTTTGAATGCGCCGCCAGCCGTGCGCACACTCAGCAGCTTCACCACTGGCAGGTGCTTAACCGCCAGATGGGCGACAACGTTCGCTTTAGCCTCGTCGCCCAGGCTGATGACGTTACCGATAGCGATACGCTGATCTACTACTGGCCGAAGAATAAGCCGGAAGCCCAGTTCCAGTTGATGAACATTCTGTCGCTGTTACCGGTGGGCACCGATATTTTTGTTGTTGGTGAGAACCGCAGCGGCGTTCGTAGCGCAGAGCAGATGCTGGCCGAATACGCGCCGCTGAACAAAGTCGACAGCGCGCGTCGCTGTGGCCTGTACCATGGTCGTCTGGAAAAACAGCCTGTCTTTGATGCAGAAAAATACTGGGATGAATACCAGACCGAAAATCTGACCATCAAAACGCTGCCGGGCGTATTCAGCCGTGACGGCCTGGATGTTGGCAGCCAACTGCTGCTCTCCACGCTGACGCCGCACACCAAAGGCAAAGTTTTGGATGTCGGCTGCGGTGCAGGTGTACTCTCCGTCGCCTTAGCCAGCCACTCGCCAAAAGTGCGCTTAACCCTGTGCGATGTTAGTGCCGCCGCCGTTGAAGCCAGCCGCGCAACGCTTGCTGCCAACGGTATTGAAGGAGACGTAATCGCCAGTAACGTCTTTTCTGACGTGACGGGTCGCTTTGATATGATCATCTCCAACCCACCGTTCCACGACGGGATGCAGACCAGCCTCGATGCCGCGCAAACGCTGATTCGCGGCGCAGTGCGCCACCTCAACAGCGGCGGTGAACTGCGTATCGTGGCGAACGCCTTCCTGCCTTATCCGAAGGTACTGGATGAAGTGTTTGGCTTCCACGAAGTTATCGCGCAGACCGGTCGCTTCAAGGTCTATCGCACCATCATGACGCGTCAGGCGAAGAAGTAGAACGGCCATCCCATGCCGGATAAGGTGCCTGCACCGCCATCCGGCAGGGTTTGCGAAATGCGGGGTGGCACTTCGTTTACACGGCCTGCGTTTAGCGCCCATTTTTACATCAATTAAGCGCGTCCTGGGCAATTAACTATTGACGAAAAGTTGAAAACCACTAGAATGCGCCTCCGTGGTAACGATACTTTTTTGAGTGTCGATGGTATGCGAAGGTGGCGGAATTGGTAGACGCGCTAGCTTCAGGTGTTAGTGTCCTTTCGGACGTGGGGGTTCAAGTCCCCCCCCTCGCACCATAATCCACGTTGATATTGCTCGCACTGGGCGAAGGTGGCGGAATTGGTAGACGCGCTAGCTTCAGGTGTTAGTGTCCTTAGGATGTGGGGGTTCGAGTCCCCCCCCTCGCACCAACGAGGCGATATCAAAAAATAAGATGACTGTGCGAAGGTGGCGGAATTGGTAGACGCGCTAGCTTCAGGTGTTAGTGTCCTTAGGATGTGGGGGTTCGAGTCCCCCCCCTCGCACCAATTATCTTATTTCCCTCTCGATTTTCTTCCCTGTTTTGTTCATCCCTGATTCCCGTTCATCATCACCAGAACAATGCCGCCGATTAGCGCCGCACATGAAGGCAACAGGACAAAATGCCGCAAACGCTTGTGGTACAGCATGAGTGAAGTCAACAGTAATCCTAATACAATCATCGCCTTCCATACGTAGACCGACAGGTCGCTAAATGCCATCCCGGCAATCAGTATTCCCGGCAGCAGAACACCCCATCCACTGCCCAGCGTACGTTGCAACATGGTACCACCTATGACATTGATAATGATAACCAATATCATATGATAAATTTTCTCATTTGTCAGCTGGGAGGCACTATCAATTATATGAGTTTTACTTAACGATTGATGACATGAATAATTTAAGGTGATAAATTGCTCGCCGGTTAGCTTTTCAACTAAAAACAATAAAAACCTCTGCGAATGATACCCCGTTCGTTATTTGTTTTATTTACCAACACACCTTTGTACATTGCAGATAACTAACAATATTTACCTATGACAGTACAATCCTGGCGAGCTCTGCGCACCAAAAAATACCAACTCTCTTTACGATTGTTTCTGCTGCTCAACGCAGTCTCCGCACTGTTTACGCTTTTTTTTCCCCTGTTTGCCGTCAAAGCGTTGTCAGTACCGGCGTTGCTGATTCTCGTGATGAGTACATTGTTGCTGGCATGGCATAGGAAATATGTGGATAAAAGAATTAATCTTCCTTTTATTTCAATCGTTTTTGGTTTGCTATGGGCATTACATATTTTCCTGAAATATAACGCACTGGGTCATAATGATTATTATTTTCTATTAATCGCGCTTCTCAGCGTGCTGTTTATTGGATCTATCGCTTTTGCCAATAATATCATCGCGTTTACGCTTCACTCATTGCCTTCCGTCGCCGTCTGTTTATGGCTGAATGGCAGCGAGCATGGTTTGCGAATTATCTATTTTATGGCGCTGCCCATGGCCGGGATCGCCATCCAGCATGTGATACAAAAGCGCTACGATGGCTTCGCCCAGCAGCTGATGTATAAACTGCTGGAAGAACGGGAAACCCTGAACGGGCTCAGCATGCTCGACCCGCTAACCGGTTTGTACAATCGTCGGGGGCTGCAACACCGACTCGATACACTGTTGGCCTTGAGCAACGCGAAGCACTACGTCTTGCTGCTGGATATCGACCATTTCAAAGCCTATAACGATCACTACGGTCATATGATGGGAGATCAGGCGCTGATCCGCGTCTCTGCCGCGATTCGTGACTCCGTGCGCTCGCGGGACGTGGTGGCGCGCTTTGGTGGGGAAGAGTTTATGGTTTTGCTGACCGCGGTCGATCCCCAGCAGGCCCAGGCTGCCGCCGAACGTATTCGCCAGAAGGTGTACGACCTTAAAATTCCTCACATGTTTAACGAGAGCGTGGCAACCAACGTAACCGTGAGTATTGGTATTGCGCCTCTGGTCGAGCAGGATATTGATGCCGCTGTTGCCCGAGCGGATAAAGCCCTTTATGAGGCCAAGAGCCTTGGGCGCAACAGTACGCTGGTCAGCGATGACCTGCGAGTAAACTGCCCTTCTGCCTGAGCTATCTGTGCGGTGTCGCCCGGGATGGCGACAAAGATCTTGCCATCGCTCAATGTCAATTATAGGATTAGAAATCATTATCATTAAGATTAACATCCTTATATCGACATGGCTTATCGTTCCGCACCGATCGTTGAAGATGTCATCTGGCGTAGCCCTCTGCCTGCAAAGATACCCTCGCTGGCTGCTGCCGTACGCGCAACGATAACCAACACCCGTGAGCACCTGCTGGACTTCATTCGTCTTGACGAAACACCCGTGCCAGGTGCGATGACGCTACATGAATGGACGCAATCAACGACGCTAAGTTCATTGCTGGCTGTCTATTCGGACCATATTTATCGCAATCAGCCCACGCTGCCACGCGAAAATAAGCCGCTGATTTCTCTCTGGGCGCAGTGGTATATCGGCCTGATGATGCCTCCGCTCATGGTGGCCCTGCTGACGCAAAAAGAGGCCATCGACGTCTCTCCTGAACACATGCACGTAGAATTCCACGAAACAGGCCGTGCTGCCTGCTTCTGGATCGACGTGCATCAGGATCACCAGGTCACGGCCCAGTCTCCTCAGCAACGCATGGAAACACTGATTCTCTCGGCGCTGACGCCGGTTGTGCAGGCGCTGGAAGCGACGGGCGAGATCAATGCGAAGCTTATCTGGAGCAACACCGGATATTTAATTCACTGGTATTTAACGGAAATGAAGCCGTTATTAGGTGAAGAACTGCTGACCACACTGCGCCAGACCTGTTTTTTTGAGAAGCAACTCTCCTGCGGTCAGGATAATCCCCTGTGGCGTACCGTTGTTCCGCGCGAGGGACTGTTAGTGCGCAGAACCTGCTGCCAGCGCTATCGCCTGCCCGATGTCCAGCAATGCGGTGACTGCACGCTGAAGTAAGCGAGGAGCCGTAGCCCCTCGCCCGTCAGTTATGCAACCTGCTGATTTTCTTCTTCTATACGCTGTGCTTCTTCTTTTTCCTGCGCTAATAGCTGCTTTTCGTAAACCTTAAAGAATGGGAAGTAGATGACGGCAGACACCAGTGCCAGCAGGACAACCAGAATGGCCGCACGATAGTCCCAGCCTAACGCCCACGCCGCGCCAACCGGTGCCGGGGCCGTCCAGGGAACCACTGAAATCACCCGCCCAATCAAATCTAGCTTCATCGCCGCCCAGGCCAGCACCGCGTTCACCATCGGGGCCAGCAGGAAGGGAATGAAGAACACCGGGTTCATGACAATCGGCGTACCAAAAATCACCGGTTCGTTAATATTAAAAATGCTCGGGACAACGCTCAAACGCCCGATCGATCGTAGATGGGCCGAACGGCTACGCAGATAGCAAATCACCAGCCCCATCGTCGCGCCGGAACCTCCAACCACAATAAAGAACGTCCAGAACGCTTCCATAAAGATATGCGGTAAAGGCGCGCCCTGCGCCAGCGCCGACTGGTTCATCCCGAGATTGGTGAGCCAGAACATTTGCAGCATTCCCGACACAATTGCCGCGCCATGAATACCGGCAAACCACAGCAGATGGCCGATCAGCACCGCCAGCAGTATCGCTGGCAGAGAATCCGCTGCAGACACCAGTGGTTTAAAGATGGCCATGATGGCCTGCGGGATCAGCATGTCAAACTGCGACTGAATCACCAGACTCAGCGGGTACAGCGTAAGCACCACCACCAGCACAGGGATCAGCAGATCGAAGGAGTTTTTGATCATCGGCGGCACCTGATCGGGTAAACGAATGCCGATGTTGTGCGCCTTCAGGAAGCGCATCATTTCAACGCAGTAAATAGCCACCAGGATGGCAGTGAAAATCCCCGTACCGCCCAGGCTATCAACCGGCATAGTGCCTTTGGTTTTCGGTGCAGCAATCAGCAAAAAAGCCATGATCGATAGCATCGCGCACATGAAGGGATCTAGCTGATGTGACTTCACATAGTGCTTGCCCAGGTTATAAGCGATAGCCGCACATATGTAGACTGACATGATCCCCATCGTCATATCAAACGGTGTGAGGATTTGGCCTTCAAACTGTTTCGCCATATCCAGCCACGCACGTGCAAACCCCCAGGTGGTATCCGGAGAAAAAGGCGGATAGGCGAAAACCAGCAGAAACGAGCCTACGATCATAAAGGGCATCGCCGAAATAAACCCATCACGGATAGCCATCACATGACGTTGTGAAGAGATGCGCCCGGCAACAGGGCTGACGTAATTTTCAACGAAGCGGAAAATCACATTAAACACAGCATGATTAGTAGACATAGCCGTTCTCCCGTTGTGCAAAACCCTGCAACCGTGCTGGTATCAACACCACCACGTAAAGCCCATTACTGCTTTTCGCAACCGTGCCGGGAGGAACGCCAGCGCTACTGCATTTTGAGTTCAGTTTCATAGATGGCTCTTATTATGTAATACAGAGGAAGTGACAACTTCAGTATTAATCGCCATTTGAGCATTCTGCAACCGGTTACTGTAACCGGTTTCTTTGATTGTGAAGACGATCGAAAAACTGCCAATGTTGCCATGTTGTTACATTAAAATATTTACAGCGAGCTTGCCCCTATGACAAATTACGCCATGCGATTTTCTGCTGGATGGAGCTGCCTGTAGGCGATTTGGAGAGAAGAATGAGTTTGCAATCAGTACGCCAATTTTTAGCGCAATATGCACCAGATATTGAGATTATCGAATTAGATCAGAGCACAGCTACCGTCGATCTGGCAGCGAAAGCCCATAACGTCGAACCAGGCCAGATCGCGAAAACGCTTTCTCTGAAGGTCAAGAACGACATTATTCTGGTCGTCGCCAAAGGTGATGCCCGACTGGATAACAAAAAGCTAAAGAGCACTTTCGGTGCCAAAGCCCGGATGTTGAGTAGCGATGAAGTGGTTAACGCGACGGGCCATCCCGTTGGCGGTGTTTGCCCTTTCGGACTGGAAACGCCGATTTCGGTATACTGCGACGTTTCGTTGAAGCATTACGCTGAAGTGCTTCCCGCCGCAGGCGCCATCCACAGCGCCGTTCGTATCACGCCAGAAAGGATGGCTGAGCTGACTTCCGCCACCTGGGTGGATGTGTGTCAGTGATGATTCACGTTCCGTGCCGATAACGAAACCCGGCACGAAACGATCTAACATTACCCGCTAAGAAGCCGCCTGTAGAAAAGGTGCAGGTTCACCTGCACGCAGGTACAGCAGGATATCTGCAGCATCCAGCAGTCCGGCATCTGAGCTCACGCCCAGCTTGGACATCACATTAAATTTATGTGCCCGAATGGTTTTAATATTCCGCTCTAACTGAGCAGCGATCTGCGGCATTGAATAGCCATTCGACATAAAGCGCAGTATTTCTCGTTCTGTTGGACTGAGCATACGGCTTTGATTGATATACCAATGGTTTTTAGAACCTTCGGTTCCCCGGTTGGGGCCGTTCAATACCGTAAATAACGCGTCCTGCAGTACCGTTAATGAAGAAGATTTGCTCACAACGCCATCTAACGGCAATGGTGACAAAGAGCCGATTAATCGCGCTTCAGCGTCATCATCAGCAATCACCACCCGGCGAATACGCGGAAAATTTACCGCCAATTCCGTCAGATAAGCTAACCCGGCCCTGCGATCGGTTCTGATTGCAGAGAGGGAGAAAATAACCGCCGAAAACGACGTTTTTAACATCACCTGACTAAATGCAGGCTGGCTCGAAAAGATATGAAGTTCGTATTGGTTATCCGGCATGGTATTAAACAGGCTCTTAATACCGACGCTACTCATCGCGCACTTCTCTACCAGCGCAACGTTTCTTTTGATGCTTCGGCTTTCCATTCCGTGGTTTCTCCATAAACTGAAGGTAAATTCAATTCTCGCGATCCTTGAGAACTGTTTATCCAGGCGTACATTTCTGCATTGCTATGTATCGACAAGCGGCGCATAGCACTGTTCTTTTGGGCGCTAATCGTTTTATTGCTTTTCTTCAGCAATGTCGCAATCTGATTAATTCCCCAACCTTTTCCCAGGAGTCTCAGCACTTTCCTCTCCGAGAGGGTAAGTACAATTGAGCGGGCGCTATGGTCTGCTAATTCTGGCATCACGGGCGGAGAGAGCAGCGACTTGCTAATTCTCTCGGCTCGGCTATTTCCTGCGTGAATAACATTCACCAAACTTTCAATCGTCTCGGCATCAGATAACAGCGAACTGACAGGGCACATCAGCAATTCAATGGCCAGCGGATAAAAAACACGAGAAACGAGAAATACCCAGTGAATATCGCGGTATTGAGATAATAAAGAATAATACTGTTCGCAGACTGAACGTGGATGATTACAGTCTCCGGATAAATCAGCAATCACCAAATCAGCACAACGCAGCTGCAGCAACGTCAGTTCTTCGACGGAGCGGCAGTAGGTAAGTTCATAATCAGCGAACTGCCCCTGCATTACACCTTTAAGTCCGGTTTGTACGATCGGTAATTTACTAATAATAATTGCGTTTTTGCAGCGTCCTGGCAACATATCTCCTCCACATTCACCAGTCCGTATTCGCACGTATTAAAAATCCCCTGATAAATTAAAAACATTAATTAACAGGAAACCCTAAACAATAGACGAGGTGAATTGTTTATCCTTGGCTTTTATTTATAAATAAAGTTACACCGCTACAATCCCAGTAGCATCAAACTATTGAACCATCATGCCAATAATTACTCATAAATACACTCTTTGTACAATTAAAAGAACTACAATAGATCGTTAGCGTTGCTTACGTATTTTCCATCCTGATAAATAGCACTACATTTTCATAAGCGCTGTCTTTATTGATAAGCAAGTGAGGTATGCAAACGCATCAGACGTACAATCTGCATCTTTTTTCGACGCAAAGATTGATCTTAGCCAGAGCCAACAGGATCATGCTTCATGATAAAAAGAAGACATCCGCCACGCAAAGAGATCCTTTTCAGTCAGAGCGAGTCATGCAAACAGAGCAGTCGTCACAGCGAACGGTTACACGGTTATGTATTCAATGCGGTCTTTTTTTACTGCAGCATGGGGCAGAAAGTGCGCTGGTTGACGAGCTATCCACCCGCCTCGGGCTGGCGCTTGGCATGGATAGCGTTGAAAGCGCTATCTCCTCTAACGCCATCGTCCTGACCACTATTAAAGACGGGCAGTGCCTGACTTCAACGCGAAAAAATCAGGATCGCGGAATTAACATGCACGTCGTGACGGAGGTGCAGCACATCGTTATTCTGGCGGAACACAAACTGCTGGATGTTAAAGGCGTTGAGAAACGCTTTAGCCAGATTAAGCCGCTGCGCTATCCAAGATGGTTGGTCGCCTTTATGGTCGGCTTGTCCTGCGCCTGCTTTTGTAAACTCAATAATGGCGGATGGGATGGCGCGGTGATCACCTTTTTCGCCAGTATGGTGGCAATGTATATTCGCCAGATTCTGGCGTCCCGGCATTTGCACCCGCAAATCAACTTCTGCATTACTGCGTTTGTGGCAACCTCGATTTCTGGTCTGCTGCTGACGTTGCCGACGTTTAACCACACTCCAACCATCGCCATGGCCGCCAGCGTGCTGCTGTTGGTTCCGGGTTTTCCGTTGATCAACTCCGTCGCGGATATGTTTAAGGGACACATTAATACTGGGCTCGCTCGCTGGGCTATTGCCAGTCTGCTGACGCTGGCGACCTGCATTGGCGTAGTCATGTCGATGACCTTATGGGGGCTGCGCGGATGGGCGTGATCGATTTCATTTTGGCGCTAATGCAGGACATGATCCTGTCGGCAATACCTGCGCTTGGTTTTGCCATGGTATTTAACGTACCACATCGGGCGCTCCCCTGGTGCGCGTTACTCGGCGCACTCGGCCACGGTTCACGAATGGTGATGATGAGCGCAGGATTTAATATCGAATGGTCAACCTTTATGGCGTCGCTACTGGTGGGCTGCATTGGGATCCAGTGGTCACGCTGGTATCTGGCGCATCCGAAAGTCTTCACCGTTGCGGCAGTAATCCCCATGTTCCCTGGGATCTCGGCCTATACCGCCATGATCTCGGCGGTAAAAATCGGCCATTTTGGTTACAGCGAAGCGCTGATGATCACGCTGTTGACCAATTTCCTGAAAGCCTCATCGATTGTCGGAGCGCTCTCTATCGGGCTATCCGTACCGGGATTATGGCTGTATCGCAAACGCCCGCGTGTTTAGCGGCACGCTTTGTTAGCTCCTCGCAGAGAGGGGAATCGCCCCCTCATCTGCTGCTCTCCTTCTTCTCTGTGTTACTATAAAAGCAGTCCCCTTCTCGGTTGTTGTTCAGTATTGAGAAACATTATGCCCAGCAAAATTTTGACGCCGGACGTCACTAGCATTGACGCCTTACTACACGATCACCACACGGTGCTGGCCAGGTCTGCGGGCGGCGCCGTAGCCGTATTCGCCAATAACGCGCCAGCATTTTACGCGGTGACGCCTGCACGACTGGCCGAGTTGTTAGCGCTTGAAGAGAAGCTGTCACGCCCGGGAAGCGATGTGACGCTGGATGCACAATTTTATGAAGAGCCGCAAACCGCTCCTGTTGTCGTGCCAATGGGGAAATTTGCGATGTACGCTGACTGGCAGCCCGATGCCGACTTTCAGCGCCAGGCCGCCCTGTGGGGCGTGGCGTTAAGAGAACCGGTCACCGCCGAGGAACTGGCCTCATTTGTCGCCTACTGGCAGGCCGAAGGCAAAGTCTTTCACCATATTCAGTGGCAGCAAAAACTGGCACGCAGCATCCAGATTGGCCGGGCCAGCAATGGCGGAATGCCGAAGCGCGATGTGAACAGTGTCAGCGAGCCTGACAACCATATTCCACCGGGTTTTAGAGGATAACGATGAAAAACGTTGGCGACCTGATGAAACGTCTGCAAAAAATGATGCCGGCTAATGTCGAGCCAGCCTTTAAAACGGGCGAGGAGCTGCTGGCATGGCAAAAAGAGCAAGGTGAAATTCGCGCCGCAGCGCTGGCCCGTGAAAACCGGGCTATGAAAATGCAGCGCACATTCAACCGTTCCGGTATTCGTCCACTGCATCAGAACTGTTCGTTCGATAACTATCGGGTGGAATGCGAAGGTCAGATGAACGCCCTGAGCAAAGCTCGCCAGTACGTTGAAGAGTTTGACGGCAACATCGCCAGCTTTATTTTCTCTGGCAAGCCCGGCACCGGCAAAAACCATCTGGCCGCCGCTATCTGCAACGAACTGCTGCTGCGCGGCAAGTCGGTGCTGATTATCACCGTTGCGGACATTATGTCAGCCATGAAAGATACCTTCAGCAACCGTGAAACCAGCGAAGAACAGCTACTCAACGATCTCAGCAATGTCGATTTGCTGGTGATCGACGAAATCGGCGTGCAGACCGAATCCCGCTATGAAAAAGTGATCATCAACCAGATCGTCGATCGCCGCTCGTCTTCAAAACGCCCGACCGGTATGTTAACCAACAGCAATATGGATGAAATGAACAAACTGCTGGGTGAGCGGGTAATGGACCGTATGCGCCTTGGCAACAGCCTGTGGGTGATTTTTAACTGGGAAAGCTACCGTAGTCGGGTAACCGGTAAAGAGTATTAACGTATTAGGACCACTCCTAAGACTGCCGACGCTATACTGCGCTGAAAAGGCATAACACGAGTTGCATATAATGATGAAAACAACCAAACGTCTGCTGTGCTGTGCGCTTGCCGCCAGCACGCTCATCTCGACCAGCGTTTTCGCCGCCTCCTGGCAGGATTCGCTCTCCAGCGCGGCCAGCGAACTGAGCAAACAAAGCTCCGGCTCGCAGGGCGGCTCGTCGCTCTCTTCCCTGACCAGTCTACTGAATGGCAGCAATCAGTCGCTGACCTCCAGCAGCATGAATAACGCCGCCGGGATCCTGGAATATTGCGCGAAACAGAAACTGGCCTCGGTCACCGACACGCAAAACGTCAAAAACCAGGTGCTGGATAAACTGGGCCTCAGTGCTCCGGAGCAGAAACAAGACTCCAACTATATGGATGGCATTCAGGGGCTGCTCAACGCCAAAGATGGTCAACAACTGGACCTGAACACAATTGGCAACAGCTCGCTGGCGAAGCAGGTAAAAACCAAGGCCTGCGATCTGGTGTTAAAACAGGGTATGAACTTCATTTCCTGACGCACGACATGCCGCGTATACCCTGCGCGGCATCAACCTGCTCCCCATAAAATTCACACGTCAAATAATCAGTAAATCCCCCGCAAAAAACACGCATATCTAAACCAATTCTGAATAACAACGTAATTTAATGTCACTACAATTGCAGCAATGCAACATCGCTATTACATTGTGCTTTCCCAAAATCATTAGCCTGCCTGGCGTTTGCCCGGTTTACTGAGGATCGATCGTTGTCAGAACTCATCTCCATTACTCTGTTTCTCGCTTCAGTGCTGATTTACGCCTGGAAAGCGGGTCGCAACACCTGGTGGTTTGCTGCAACGTTAACGGTGCTGGGGATTTTTATTGTCTTGAATATCACGCTGTATGCCAGTGACTATTTCACCGGCGACGGTATCAATGACGCAGTTCTGTACACGCTGACCAACAGCCTGACCGGCGCGGGAATTGGAAAATATATCTTACCTGGCGTCGGGATTGCGCTGGTGCTGACGACCGTTTTTGTCGCTCTCGGCTGGATTCTGCGCCGCCGTCGCCATCATCCGCATCATGTGGGTTACAGTCTGCTGGCCCTGCTGCTGGCGTTGGCCTCCGTAGACGCCAGCCCGGCGTTTCACCAGATAACCGAACTGGTAAAGTCGCAGTCGCGCGATGGCGATCCGGATTTCCCAACCTATTATAAAGAGCCGTCAAAAACGATTCCCAACCCGAAGCTGAATCTGGTTTATATCTATGGCGAAAGCCTCGAGCGCACCTATTTTAACAACGACGCGTTCCCGGATCTGACCCCGGAACTCGGTGCGTTGAAAAACGAAGGTCTGGATTTCAGCAATACCATGCAACTGCCGGGTACCGATTACACCATCGCTGGCATGGTCGCCTCACAGTGTGGTATTCCGCTGTTTGCGCCGTTTGAAGGCAACGCCTCGGCGTCGGTCTCCAGCTTCTTCCCCAACAATATCTGTCTGGGCGATATCCTGAAAAACTCCGGCTATCAAAACTACTTTGTGCAGGGAGCCAACCTGCGCTTTGCCGGCAAAGACGTGTTCCTGAAATCTCACGGTTTTGATCATCTCTACGGTGCGGAAGAGTTAAAAAGCGTGGTTGCGGACCCGGCCTATCGCAACGACTGGGGCTTCTACGACGATACCGTGCTGGATGAAGCATGGAAAAAATTCGAAGAGCTTTCACGTTCGGGCCAGCGCTTTTCACTGTTTACGCTGACTGTGGATACCCATCATCCAGATGGATTTATCTCACGTAGCTGCAACCGTAAACGTTATGACATTGACGGGAAGGCCAACCAATCCTTCAGCGCGGTCAGCTGCAGCCAGGAAAACATTGCCGAATTTATCAATAAGATCAAAGCCTCACCGTGGTTCAAAGATACCGTCATCGTGGTTTCTTCCGATCATCTGGCGATGAACAACACCGCATGGAAGTATCTGAACAAGCAGGATCGCAACAACCTGTTCTTCGTGCTGCGCGGCGACCAGCCACAGCAGGAGACGCTGGCGGTGAAGCGTAACACGATGGATAACGGGGCAACGGTACTGGATATTCTCGGTGGCGATAACTTTATCGGTCTTGGCCGCAGCAGTTTGTCGAGCGAATCCGTGTCTGAAGTGTTCCTGAACATCAAAGAAAAAATGCTGGCGTGGAAGCCCGATATCATCCGCCTGTGGAATTTCCCGAAAGAGATGAAAGAGTTCACCGTCGACCAGGACAAAAACATGATCTCTTTCTCCGGCAGCCATTTCCGCCTGCCGTTGTTGCTGCGCGTATCGGACAAACGCGTCGAGCCGCTGCCGGAAAGCGAATACTCAGCCCCGCTGCGCTTCCAACTGGCAGATTTCGCGCCGCGAGATAACTTTGTCTGGGTTGATCGCTGCTACAAAATGGCGCAGCTATGGGCCCCGGAGCTGGCGCTCTCCACCGACTGGTGCGTATCGCAAGGCCAGTTAGGCGGACAGCAAATCGTGCAGCACGTCGACAAAGCCAAATGGAAAAGTAAAACCGTGTTTAAAGACACGGTGATCGACATGGAGCGCTACAAAGGTAACGTTGATACGCTGAAAATTGTCGATAACGACATTCGCTACAAAGCCGACAGCTTCGTCTTCAACGTGGCGGGCGCGCCGGAAGAGGTTAAACAGTTTAGCGGCATATCACGCCCCGAATCCTGGGGTCGCTGGTCCAATGCGCAGCTCAGCAAAGAGGTGACCATCGAGTACAAGGCCCCGCTGCCGAAGAAATTCGATCTGGTCATCACCGCGAAAGCCTTCGGCGACAATGCCAATCGTCCTATTCCCGTGCGCGTTGGCCACGAGGAACAGACGCTGGTGTTAGGCCATGATGTCACTACCACTACCTTG
The DNA here is from genome assembly GCF_030336655.1 of Citrobacter sp. Cb041. Classification (NCBI taxonomy): domain Bacteria; kingdom Pseudomonadati; phylum Pseudomonadota; class Gammaproteobacteria; order Enterobacterales; family Enterobacteriaceae; genus Citrobacter; species Citrobacter sp. Cb041. The sequence goes on from NZ_JAOWDD010000038.1 coordinate 280,325, forward strand.
CATTTTGATAACCCGGCGGATGCCGATACGCTGGTGATTGTCCCGCCCGATCCGGTCGCCACCAACGAGGGCAATATTCTCGGCCACTCGCCGCGTAAGCTGGGGATCGGGATGGTTGAAATCAAAGTGGTCGCTCAGGGCTCGTAACATGAAATGGCTGATGGCGCTTCGCTTATCAGCCTTACAGCCAGCCGCATTTATTGTCTGAAAAAAAACAGCACCCAACACCACACCGGGCGCTGCATGGCAACCTTATTCCAGACTTTTCACTGCCTGGCGCATACCCTGCACCAGAATCATTTCCAGGTTTGCCGTCACCTGCCCGGCAAGCCCGGGCAGCAACGTCAAATCTTCACCCCAGTGCGCCGCATCGCCGAGCACAGTATCCACCAGTTCACGCAGCGTTAAATCTTTGCCAACTCGCGGCCACAGACTGGCATACAGGCTAACCCACTGCTCATCATCCTGTATCGGATAGCGTTCTCCCTCCCGCTCTGCGCGATAAAACGCCAGCAGCGCCGCGAGGGCGAACGTTAACCGCACGGGCCAGCGCCCATTTTGCTGGCCCGCCAGCAGTTGCGGCAAAATTCGGGTACGGAATTTGGTCATCCCGTTAAGCGCAATGGAAAGCAACTGGTGACGAATGTAGGGGTTTTGAAAACGCCCGCTCACCGCGTCGGCAAATTCACGCAGTTCATCCGCCGGGAGATCCAATACCGGTATAATTTCCTCGCTAATCGCCCGCTCGACAAAGTGACGGACATCGGCATCCTGCATCGCTTCGCCGACGGTCTCCAGACCACACAGCCAGGCCACCGGCACCAACGCCGTATGCGCGCCATTGAGAATGGCGACCTTACGCTCTTTGTACGGTTTAATATCGCTCACTACCCGAATGTTCAGCGGGCACTGCGCCAGCTTCAGTTCCTCGGCCAGCCACTGCGGCCCCTGAATCACAAACAGGTAAAAATGCTCCGCGGTATCGAGAAACGCATCGTGATAGCCAAGCGAAGCTTCCAGCACGGCGGCTTCTTCTCGCGGGTAGCCGGTGACAATGCGGTCGACCAGCGTGGAACAGAAGGTGTTTGCCGTCGCCACCCAGTCGGCAAACGCCGGGGGAAGCTGCCACTCCTGCGCATACTGCAGTACCAGCGTTTTGAGCGCCTCACCGTTATAGTCGATAAGCTCGCACGGGATAATGACCCAGCCCTTATCCACTGCGCCCTCAAAATGATTAAAACGCTCCAGCAGCAGACGCGTCAGTTTAGCCGGAAAGCTTACCGGCGGCGCATCATCGACCCGGTCTGCCGCGTGATAGCTAATTCCAGCTTCGGTGGTATTCGAAAACACAAAGCGAATATCCGCATTGTGGGCCAGCGCCAGATACGCCGCGAAGTCCTGATACGGATTGATTTCGTTATTCACGGAACGGATAAGCCGCGCCTCACTCACCGCTTCGCCCTGCGCGTTTAGACCGCGAATAAGCGTGGTGTACAACCCGTCCTGGGTATTCAGCGACGGTGGAAAATCGGTATTGATCGGGCGAACGATGGTCACGCCAGCGTTCAGAAAGGTTTGCTCGTTGAGGATATCCAGTTGCCAGTCGACAAACGCTCGCAGGAAATTCCCTTCACCAAACTGGATCACGCGCGTTGGGTAGCTTGCCCCCGGAAAATCACGTCGATTCAATGTCTTCATCGTATTTACCCTCTCAGAACGTGATCACGCCTTTAATCAGCTCACGGTTGTTAATCACATCCCGTTCGTAGATTTCTGCCAGTGTGGCAAACGCGTAACGGTGCGTGAGCATCATGTCGGCGGTCAGTTTGCCTTCCGACATCAGGCGGCCCACTTTGGCGAAATCTTCCGGTGTGGCGTTGCGACTGCCCATCATGGTGGTCTCTTTCTTGTGGAACTCAGGATCGGAGAACTGCAAATCGCCTTTGAATAGCCCAACGAAAACAATGCTGCCGCCATGGCGAATCAAATTCACCGTGTTGTTCATCGCATGCTGATTGCCCGTGGCATCAATGACCTTTTGCGCCAGCGAACCGCCAAACTGGTCACACAACTGCGCATCAAAATCTTCTGCAGACGGATCGATAACCGGGAGCCCCAACCGGGAAACCACATGCTCCCGGCGAGCCGGACTGGTATCGGCGACCACCACCTGTGCGCCATCGGCTTTGGCAATCGCCGCCGCGCCCAGACCAATCGGACCGGCACCGACCACCAGCACCTGCTCACCCGGAGCCACCGCCGCCCGGCGTACCGCATGCGCACTAATGGCATAAGGCTCAATCAGCGCCGCCGCCTGCGGATCAATTCCCTGCGCATCCAACAGGTTGGTGACCGGTACGGACAGGTATTCGCTGAAGCCGCCATCCTGATGCACGCCAATCACCGAAATCTTCTCGCAGCAGTTAGTGCGCCCGCTCAGACAGGCCGGACACTGCTGGCAGGCCACGTAAGGAATAACCGCCACCTGCTGACCATTTTTCAAATTCTGTATATTTTTGCCCAGCCCGACAATTTCCCCACATATTTCATGACCCAGCACACGTGGATAGCTGAAAAATGGTTGATTGCCGCCCCAGGCATGAATATCGGTACCACAAATCCCGACTGATTTAATTTTTATTAATGCTTCACCCTCACCCGGAATAGGTATTTCACGCTCTTTCCAGACTAATTTTTTAGGTTCCTGGCAAATCAACGTATTCATCGTAGACATGATTCTGTTCTCCTGTTTTTTTGTTGCCTCAGATATCAACGAAAATAAAAAAGCCGGAGAAAGCAGAAACACAATCTGTGAATCCCAGCGCATAAAAATGTTTTAAATCGGGTTTTAATACGCAAAAAGGAGAAGCCATGAGCCGTTCACAGAACTTACGCCACAATGTGATTAACCAGATAATCGATGATATGGCGCGTGGTCATATCCCTTCCCCCCTCCCGTCGCAAAGCGCGCTGGCGGAGATGTACAACATCAGCCGCACCACCGTGCGCCATATGCTGAGCCACTTAGGCGAGTGCGGCGTGCTGACCCAGGTCGGCAGCCACTATGTCATCGTACGTAAACCCGACCATGACGACGGTTTTGCCTGTACCACCGCCTCCATGACTGAGCAAAACCGGATTTTTGAGCAGGCTTTTTTCACCATGATCAACCAGCGTCAGCTACGCGCAGGGGAGAGTTTCTCCGAACTTCAGCTTGCCAGAGCTGCAGGGGTCAGCCCGGTGGTGGTGAGAGAATATCTTTTAAAATTCGAACGTTACAATCTGATCAAAAACGAAAAACGCGGCCATTGGAGCATGAAGCAGTTCGATCAGGCCTATGCGGAACAGCTGTTTGAACTCAGAGAGATGCTGGAAACCCATTCCCTGCAGCATTTTCTCAATCTGCCCGACGATGACCCGCGCTGGCTGCAGGCTAAAACACTGCTGGAGCGTCACCGGGTCCTGCGCGACAGCATCGGCAGCAGCTTTCGTATGTTCTCGCAGTTAGACCGTGAGTTTCATGCTTTACTGCTCTCCGCAGCAGATAATATATTTTTTAATCAATCACTTGAAATCATCTCCGTGATTTTCCACTTTCATTATCAGTGGGATGAAAGCGACCTCAAGCAGCGCAATATCATTGCCATTGATGAGCATATGACCATCCTCAGCGCACTGATTTGCCGCAGCGACCTGGATGCTATCCTTGCTCTTCGCAACCACCTTGAAACGGCAAAACAATCAATGCTGCGCTCTATCCAGCAAAACAACCGATATAATTAAAAGCAGATTAAAAACACAAAATTGCAAAATACCCCACAATCTTATTATCAACTCACATTGAGTAATTTACTCCCTCTTACACTCATGGTGTCTGCTAAACGAATTTATCTATTTTATTAGCAAAAGAACATCACAACAGGAGTCAACATGGCGATTACAATCAAGGATATAAGTGTTAAAGATATCCGTTTCCCTACATCCAAGAACTTGGATGGTTCTGATGCAATGAATGCAATATCCGACTACTCCGCGACGTATGTCACATTAATTACCGACCACGCAGAAAATTTAAAAGGGTATGGTTTGACTTTTACTATTGGTCGCGGCAACGATTTATGTGTAAGCGCAGTAAAATCTTTAGCCGAATTATTTGTTATTGGCCGTACGCTGGAAGACATTACGGCTAACTTTGGCCAATTCTGGCATGAACTTGTTTCTGGTGATTGTCAGTTACGCTGGGTTGGCCCGGAAAAAGGTGTTATTCATCTAGCCACCGCGGCAATTATTAACGCATTGTGGGATCTCTGGGCGCGTTCGCAGAATAAAACCGTATGGAAAATGCTGGTCGACATGTCGCCGGAAGAGCTTGTTCGCTGCATTGATTTCACCTACATCAAGGATGTTCTGACGCCTGAAGAAGCCATAACATTATTACGTAGAGTTGAAACTGGTAAAGCGCAGCGTGAACGAGAAATGCTGGAAACGGGCTTTCCTGGTTACACAACGGCCGCAGGTTGGCTTGGGTATTCAGAAGAAAAAATGCGTCAGCTTGCCCGTCAGGCCGTGGCTGATGGCTGGACGCATCTGAAGCAAAAAGTCGGTGCCGATATCGAGCAAGATATTCGCCGGGCGACGATCCTGCGCGAAGAGCTGGGTTGGGAACGCAAACTGATGATGGATGCAAACCAAATATGGGGCGTTGATGAGGCCATTACGGCGATGCGCAAACTAGCTAAGTTTGATCCACTCTGGATCGAAGAGCCTACCAGCCCTGACGATATACTCGGTCACGCAGCAATAAAAGCGCGAATTGGTGATATTGGCATTGCTACCGGTGAACATGCTCATAACCGGGTAATGTTTAAACAATTCTTCCAGTCAGGCGCAATGGATTTTTGCCAGTTAGACCCTGCCCGTTTGGGTGGTTTAAACGAAGTTCTCGCTGTCGTACTAATGGCGGCGAAATTTGGTGTCCCTGTATGCCCACATGGTGGTGGCGTCGGTCTGTGTCAGTATTCATTGAATATTGTTTTATTTGACTATATCGCCGTATCAGCATCACTGGAAAATAGAGTTTTAGAATATGTTGATCACTTACACGAGAATTTCGAAGAGCCGCTGGTCATAAAACGTGGACAATATTACCCATTGCAGCAACCAGGTTATGGTGTAAAAATGAAACCAGATACGCTAACACGTTATTCATGGCCCGATGGCCAAGAATGGTTAAGTTAATATAAAAACAAACAGGTATTTCATCAAATACCTGTTTAAAAGTTCTTCCATAATATTGCCTACTCACTTTCCCATTATCCTGATGAGAAATAAAAGTAGCTCTCTACCATTTGATTGGAAGCATATTTATGAGTAAAAGTGATAACGAAAAGATTGTCAATTCGGCGGTTAAAAAGTCAATTATACGGCTTTTGCCCTTTTTGGCACTCATGTATGTCATGGCTTATCTGGATCGCGCCAACATTGGTTTTGCAAAAGAGGCATTCCAGGTTGATACGGGATTGAGTAATGCAGCATATGCTTTTGGCGCAGGGGTCTTTTTTATTGGTTATGCGCTATTTGAAGTTCCCAGCAATATATTTTTATATAAAGTGGGTGCGCGCTTATGGCTTTCCCGCATCATGGTAACATGGGGACTTATTTCTGCTGCGATGATGTTTGCCCATGATGAGAAAACATTTATTATTTTGCGTTTTCTTCTCGGTGCATCTGAAGCAGGATTTATGCCCGGCGTAATGTTATATCTGACGTTCTGGTTTCCGCTTAATATCAGGGCAAAAGTGGCTGGTTATTTCTGGTTTGGGCCACCGATCGCGTTTATTCTCGGAGGGCCTGTATCCGGTGGGTTATTAACTATCCATGATTTATGGGGATTACATAACTGGCAATTAATGTTTTTGGTTGAAGGATTACTCGCTGCACTTGTTGGGGTTGTAGCATTTTTCTATCTTGATGATAAGCCATCAGATAAACGTTGCACATTCCTGACCGCGGAAGAAAAAAGCGCGCTTAGCACCATTATGGAAAAGGAAGAGCACACAAAAAAAAGCCATGGCCCGCAAGGGATCCTGAAAGCACTGTGCGACCCCAGAGTGCTGTATCTGTGTCTGATCTGCTTCACCATTCAGGTTGGTTCTTACGGTATTGCATTCTTCCTGCCTTCTCAGGTTGCGGCATTATCAGGCCAAGGCGTTGGTTTCATCGTTGGGGTTTTATCCGGTATTCCGTGGTTATGCGCACTTTTCGCTGCGTGGTATATCCCGCATCTTTCCACAAAACTGAAAGAACGTCGCTGGATAAGTACGATTACACTGCTCTTCGGTGGACTTGGTGTTGCATTATCTGGGATGCTTGCCGGTTCGCCGATCTGGGCTTTCATCGCACTTTGCATTGGCTGCGCAGGCTTGCTGGCAGTCCAACCTATTTACTGGACGTTCCCAACCAGCTATCTCGGTGGTGCCGCGGCAGCATCGGGTATTGCACTTATTAACTCGCTAGGTAATCTTGGCGGATTCGTGGCCCCCAACATTCGCGTGTGGGCTGAGAATGCGTTTGATTCGAATATTGCCGGGCTTTACCTGCTAGGTGGAATTGCGATTATCGGCGCCATTATGCTTGCCGGGATATTCCGAATTGGTATTCGGCGTGATTTGGATGGCCCTGCGCCAGAAAAGAGCCACGCTACGGACACCCCGGACTCTACAACGACGGCAACATCCGCTTCCGTAGAATGATGCCCGAGCGGTGCATACTGTTGTTCATCTCATAAAAGCGCCCTCAAATTGAGGGCGCAATAGTTTAGAACGTTTCCCAGTTATCCCCGGCATCCGTTACCGCAGCTTTACGCGGCTGGACTGTTGAAACTGGTTTAGCAGCAGCAACGTCACGCGCGCGCTGTTGGTCATGCTGAATACGGAACACGGCAACGGCCTGGGTCAGACGGCTGGCCTGCTCTTCCAGCGCCGCAGCGGCGGCGGCGGATTCTTCCACCAACGAGGCGTTCTGCTGCGTCACACGATCCATCTCAGCAACGGCCAAACCAACCTGGTCGATACCGCGGCTCTGTTCATCAGAAGCAGAGGCAATTTCACCCATGATATCGGTCACGCGGGTTACCGCATTGACGATCTCATCCATGGTTTCACCAGCGCTTTCTACCAGCGTTGAACCCACATCCACACGACTGACCGAGTCTTCAATCAGGCTCTTGATCTCGCGCGCGGCCTGCGCACTACGCTGGGCCAGGTTACGAACTTCACCCGCAACCACCGCAAAACCACGGCCCTGCTCGCCCGCACGCGCAGCTTCTACCGCGGCGTTGAGCGCCAGAATGTTGGTCTGGAAGGCAATGCCGTCGATGACGCTGATAATGTCGGCGATTTTCTGCGAACTGGAAGCGATGTCACGCATGGTTTGCACCACGTTATCCACCACTTTCCCGCCTTTCTGCGCGGTTTCAGAAGCGCTCAGGGCCAGATGGCTAGCCTGACGCGCGTTTTCGGCGTTCTGCTTCACGGTCGCCGTCAGCTGTTCCATGCTGGCTGCGGTTTCTTCCAGAGATGCAGCCTGCTGCTCGGTACGCGAGGAGAGATCGTTGTTGCCCATCGCAATCTCGCTGGCCCCGCTATAAATCGCGTTGGCACCGTTACGCACATCACCCACGGTGTTCATCAGCTCACCCTGCATATGACGCAGGCTTTCCGCCAGTTGGCCAATCTCGTTGGAGCCTTCCACCTCAATACGCTTCACCAGGTCGCCGCTGGCGATATGACGAATGCTGTCGATCAGACGGTTCATTGGGGAAATAAGAGTCAGTTTAATGCCGAACCAGACCGCAATAATTGCCGCCAGTACGGTAATCAGCACACAGACCAATACCCACATCGCCTGGCTGTAAGAGCTGTTGTTATCTGCTACCGCGATGTCATACAGGTGATCGTTTTGCTGCATGTAGTTGATGTATGCCTTCTCAAAACCATCCTGATAGCTCTGCGTGGGTTGATCAAAGAACGCATTGATCTTCCCGTCACCCAGTAACTGGATCAGCTCCGCCAGCGCGCCGTGATAGATGTCATAGGTGCGGTTGATCTCCTGGAACGCGGCTTCACTTTGACGCGGATCGCGCGGGAGCGACTCGTAAATCGCCCAGTTTTTTTCCGTCAGTTTCAGCGCCGTGCTGGCTACCTGCATCAGCTCAGCAACGGTCGCACCGCTGCCGATATTGCTCTGATCCATCATGTAGCGAATACCCGCCCGGTTCAGGGTATTACGCGTTTGCAGCAGCTCAACCCAGGTGGCGTTCAGCGCAGACTGCTGCTGGCGAATGGTTTGCAGAACGGTAAAGTTCTCTTTGTCATTCTTAAGTGAGTTAAAAAACAAGCCGCCGGAGGCGAGCTGTAAAAGGCCAAATAGCGCCAATACCAGCAGTAAGCTGGTAACAATCTTCATTCGTTTTAACATGTTTTCTCTTTCCGCTAGACAGATGTCAGAATTTTCGGCCTGGAAAGGGAAAACTTTATGGATATCGTTCGAAAAGCCGGTATTCTGGCAATATCTCTCGCTGAAAAAAGCAGCAAACACACTCGGCACATACCACGCAAAAGGTGCCGTAGCGGCTTCCCCACCTTTTCAGAGGGCTTTTCATTTATACGTACTTCGATTACCAATGGAAGTCCTGTCACCCGCCTCTAAAACAAGGAAGTCCCTCTGTGAAAAAGAAATTTTTCGATTTATTATCTAATGCTGCTCCCTTCTTACTGCTGGGAGGCATTTTAGGATTAATGACCCCCATAGTGCCAAAGCTCCTTATCCCGGAGATTTCAGGCATCTTAATGGAGAGTATCGCACCTAAAAGCATCATGTTTCTGCTCATTATAGATGCGTTATTTACTGTAATTTTACTCAGGCTATGTGGTGTATTCGATTCAAAAAAAGAAAAATCTGCTTTTATCTATGAAAGATTTTTATTTAAATTCAATGAATTGGGCAAATCCATTACCGCAGCCACGTTTGGTACACTTTTCGGGCTTACGCTGGCAATGCTTCCCTATAGCGAATTTCGCATGGCGGGAGTCGGCCTATATTTTTCTGCGATGTTGATCGTGATATGGGCCCTATTTGACTTCCTGAGCCACATGAGTAAAAACGCGGTTGGCAAAACTGAACGATGTACCTTTTATGCCGTGGTTATCGCCATTTTCGCCTACTACCTCTACCTTATAGCCACTCAAATACAGGCGTCCACTCCCGTCGCGTGAACCTCATACCGGTAATTATGTGATTTTAATCACATAATTACCGGTCTACACCCCATATTAAAACCGCTCACTGACACTTGGGACCGCTTAAGCTGACATATAACCGCTCACTTATTTACCTTACTTTACGCGCGTATTTCTCTGGCAAGATCCCCCCAACATAGCAGTCAATTTACCTCCTCAAACACAAGATCAAACCCACGCGGCTTCGGCCAATTATTAATTAGATACCAGGTTTTACTATGGATACGAAAAAGATATTCAAGCACATACCCTGGGTGATTCTCGGAATCATCGGTGCATTCTGCCTCTCGGTAGTGGCATTACGTCGGGGTGAGCACATCAGTGCCCTGTGGATCGTGGTCGCCTCAGTTTCTGTTTATCTGGTGGCCTATCGTTACTACAGTCTGTACATCGCCCAAAAGGTGATGAAACTTGACCCGACGCGTGCCACGCCGGCGGTCATCAACAATGACGGTCTGAACTACGTTCCAACCAACCGTAACGTATTGTTTGGCCACCACTTTGCCGCTATCGCAGGTGCAGGTCCGCTGGTTGGGCCGGTACTGGCCGCGCAGATGGGCTATCTGCCCGGTACGCTGTGGCTACTGGCGGGTGTCGTGCTGGCCGGTGCGGTGCAGGACTTCATGGTGCTGTTTATCTCTTCACGCCGTAACGGTGCATCTCTGGGTGAGATGATCAAAGAAGAGATGGGCCCGATCCCGGGAACCATTGCGCTGTTCGGCTGCTTCTTAATCATGATCATCATCCTTGCGGTACTGGCGCTGATCGTGGTGAAAGCGCTGGCTGAAAGCCCGTGGGGTGTGTTCACCGTCTGCTCAACCGTACCTATCGCGCTATTCATGGGGATCTACATGCGATTCCTGCGACCGGGTCGTGTGGGCGAAGTGTCGGTGATTGGTATTGTGCTGCTGGTTGCGTCTATCTACTTCGGCGGCGTGATTGCTCACGACCCGTACTGGGGCCCGGCGCTGACCTTTAAAGACACCACCATTACCTTTACCCTGATCGGCTACGCGTTTATCTCTGCGCTGCTGCCGGTATGGCTGATCCTCGCGCCGCGCGACTATCTGGCTACCTTCCTGAAAATCGGCGTTATCGTCGGTCTGGCGGTGGGGATTGTTATCCTCAACCCGGAACTGAAAATGCCGGCAATGACTCAGTACGTTGATGGTACTGGTCCGCTGTGGAAAGGCGCTCTGTTCCCGTTCCTGTTCATCACCATCGCGTGTGGTGCGGTATCTGGCTTCCACGCGCTGATCGCTTCTGGTACCACACCGAAGCTGCTGGCCTGTGAAACCGACGCGCGCTTTATCGGTTACGGCGCCATGCTGATGGAATCCTTCGTGGCGATTATGGCGCTGGTTGCCGCGTCCATCATCGAACCGGGTCTGTACTTCGCAATGAACACCCCGCCAGCAGGCCTTGGCATCACCATGCCGAACCTGCATGAAATGAGCGGCGAGAACGCCCCGCTGATTATGGCGCAGTTGAAAGACGTGACCGCACATGCGGCGGCGACCGTCAGCTCCTGGGGCTTCGTCATTTCGCCTGAGCAGATCCTGCAGACCGCGAAAGACATCGGTGAACCGTCCGTTCTGAACCGCGCAGGTGGCGCGCCGACGCTGGCCGTTGGTATCGCTCACGTGTTCCACAAAGTGCTGCCGATGGCTGATATGGGCTTCTGGTACCACTTCGGTATTCTGTTTGAAGCGCTGTTCATCCTGACCGCACTGGATGCCGGTACCCGTTCTGGCCGCTTTATGCTGCAAGATTTACTGGGTAACTTCGTTCCATTCCTGAAAAAAACCGACTCTCTGGTTGCGGGCATCATCGGTACTGCGGGCTGCGTAGGCCTGTGGGGTTACCTGCTGTATCAAGGCGTTGTTGACCCGCTGGGCGGCGTTAAGAGCCTGTGGCCGCTGTTCGGTATCTCTAACCAGATGCTGGCTGCCGTGGCACTGGTTCTCGGCACCGTGGTACTGGTTAAAATGCAGCGCACCAAATACATCTGGGTTACCGTTGTTCCGGCAGTATGGCTGCTTATCTGCACCACCTGGGCGCTGGGTCTGAAACTGTTCAGCACCAACCCGCAGATGGAAGGCTTCTTCTTCATGGCGAATCAGTACAAAGAGAAGATTGCTAACGGCGGCGAACTGACCGCTCAGCAGATTGCCAACATGAACCACATCGTCGTCAACAACTACACCAACGCAGGCCTGAGTATTCTGTTCCTGGTGGTGGTGTACAGCATCATTTTCTACGGGTTCCGTACCTGGCAGAAAGCCCGCGCCATCAACGGTCGCTCTGATAAAGAGACGCCGTATGTACCGGTGCCGGAAGGCGGCGTGAAGACCTCTTCACATCACTAACCGTATTCAGCCCCGCTTCGGCGGGGCTTTTCGCTTATCAGGATTGTTTATGTTTGGTACTTTAGGTCAGGCAAAAAAATACCTCGGTCAGGCGGCAAAGATGCTGATTGGCATTCCGGACTACGACAACTACGTCGAGCACATGAAGACCAACCATCCCGATAAGCCGTACATGACCTACGAAGAATTCTTCCGCGAGCGCCAGGAAGCCCGCTACGGTAGCGGCGGAAGCAGTTGCTGTTAGAAGGAGAAATGAATGACCCCGATTGCAGTTACCCTACTCACCGGTTTTCTTGGCGCGGGTAAAACCACCCTGCTGCGCCATATTCTCAACGAGCAGCACGGCTATAAGATTGCCGTTATCGAAAACGAATTCGGCGAAGTCTCGGTGGACGATCAGCTAATTGGCGACCGCGCCACGCAGATCAAAACCCTGACCAACGGCTGCATTTGCTGTACACGCTCCAGTGAGCTGGAAGACACACTGTTAGATCTGCTCGACAACCTCGACAAAGGCGCCATCCATTTCGACCGTTTGGTGATCGAGTGCACCGGCATGGCCGACCCCGGCCCGATTATCCAGACCTTTTTCTCCCATGAAGTGATTTGCGAACGCTACCTGTTGGACGGTGTGATTGCGCTGGTTGACGCGGTACATGCCGACGAGCAGATGAACCAGTTCACCATAGCCCAGTCGCAGGTGGGCTACGCTGACCGCATCCTGCTGACCAAAACCGACGTGGCGGGTGAAAGCGAGAAACTGCGTGAGCGCCTGGCGCGCATCAACGCCCGCGCCCCGGTGTATACCGTCACGCATGGTGATATCGACCTCTCCCTGCTGTTCGATACCAACGGTTTCATGCTTGAGGAGAACGTGGTCAGCGCCAAACCACGCTTCCACTTTATCGCCGACAAGCAAAACGATATCTCCTCGATCGTCGTCGAGCTAGATTACCCGGTAAACATCAGTGACGTGTCGCGGGTAATGGAAAATCTGCTGCTGGAATCCGCCGAGAAGCTGCTGCGCTACAAAGGCATGCTGTGGATTGAAGACGAGCCAAACCGCCTGCTGTTCCAGGGCGTTCAGCGTCTGTACAGCGCCGACTGGGATCGCCCGTGGGACGACGAACAACCGCACAGCCTGCTGGTGTTTATCGGCATTAACCTGCCGGAAGACGAGATCAGAGCCGCGTTTGCGGGATTGAAGAAGTAAACAGCCGCTCCCTTTTATTTGTGAAAGGGAGCAAATATCTCTGAAACAAATATCTCGCATCACGCTTTCTGTTTGTAATATTGTCTGTTAATGTCATTACCCATGATGAATTCATGTTTTTATTAATATCTCTCGGAATATTAATTTAACATATTTATATAATTTTCATGAATTGGTAGGCGTAACATGGCAATCATTATTCCCACAATAAGCAGTTGTAGCGAGAAAATTACTGCCGGCGAAAAAAGACTAGCAAGACTTCTTGAGGGGGGACTCAGCGAACAGTGTACCTGCTGGTATGACACCCGAATGGGAGACAAGCAAGAGCATCCGGATTTTGTAATTCTAACCCCCGAAAAAGGTTTGTTATTTATAGAAGTAAAAGACTGGTTTATTACAAAAATTAAATCTGCCAACAAATCACATATTCATTATGAAACTAAAGACGGCATTCAACCGTTCAAGAATCCACTCGAACAGGTTCGTCAATATACCTTTCACACTATCAATAGCCTAAAAAAAGATCCGCTGCTTCGCCAGCAACAAGGAGATTATGAAGGCAGCTTTATTATGCCGTATGGATTTGGTGTTTATTTGAGCAATATCACCCGAGCACAGCTAGAAAAGAGTTTTCCACCCGAAGCGATAAATGAACTATTCCCAGCCAGCCAGGTTATTTGCAAAGACGAACTCAGCGAGTTTATGACCAAGGAACAAATCTCTGCCCGGCTCGAATCCCTTCTCAGACATAACTACGCTCATCACACCACACCACACCACAGCAACTCGACCGTATCCGATGGCATCTATATCCCGATGTACGCATTAACGCATCCGTTACGCAGGTTGATCTGAACAATTTTACGTTCCACACCCCCGATGTGGTTTGCATGATGAACAGGAATCAGGAACAACTCGCCAGAAGCATGGGTGCAGGACACCGTGTTATTCATGGCGTGGCAGGATCCGGTAAAACGCTCATTTTGCACCACCGTTGTATTGAGCTTGCCAACAATATTGAAAACACCAAGCCGATCCTGGTGATTTGCTACAACATCACGCTGGCCAAAAAACTCAAATCACAGCTTGAGCAGCACACTTTAAGACTTCCCGTCGAAGTCATCCATTTTCATGCCTGGTGTTATCAACAGTTAAATGCACATCATTGTCTTCCGCCGAAAAGCAAAAACTTTATTGAGCTGATGGAAAATGCACTGACGGTGGCATTTGAAGAGGGGATTATAAAACCGGAGCAATACAGCGCAGTCCTAATAGACGAGGGACACGATTTTAAACCGGAGTGGCTGAGAATACTCGCACGTATGCCAGACAACAAAGATAACTCCCTTCTTTTCCTCTACGATGACGCCCAGTCTATCTACCAGAAAAAGAAAGCCCTCGACTTCACACTCTCTAGTGTCAATATTAAGGCCCTCGGCCGCACTACGATCCTGAATACCAACTATCGTAATACCCGGCAAATACTCCATTTTGCCAGCAACATTGCCTTTAATTATCTCAATAATCACATTGAAGAGGCGCTCAAATACCAGCAACCCGATGCTGGAGGCTTGTCCGGCACTTACCCGGCACTGGCCAGCTTTGATAATCAGGACGAGGAGATTACTCACGTGCTCGATTGGGTGACAAAGCAGCGACAACAAGGTATTGCATGGTCAGAGATCGCCATACTGTGCCCTTCAACATACAGCATTTCGGGGATGCTGGGGCCACGTCTCGCGGCGCGTAGCATCCCCTACCAAATGATTGTGACCAGCGATGACAAAAAGCACTGGTCGCCGCAAAATGATCTCCTTTGTGTAATGCCTTTACCAAGCAGTAAGGGGCTTGAATTTCACTCAGTGGCTATTATGGATGCCGCAAAGGAAAGGGATGAGGAAGATCTGAGTGACGACATCAAGCGTTTGTATGTCGGATTTACCCGCGCGCGCCAGAATCTTTTGGTGACAATGCACGGAACAGGGAGCTTGCGCGACCATCTTATCAACACCTACGAAAATAGCGCAAAGGTGATCTAACGGAGCCACGCCAGGAATCCGTAAACATTCCCCTCTCCCTACAGCGGAGAGGGGTGAATCCTATTTCAACACGCCCTGTTGCGTTACAACCCACTGTTCACCGGTGGTAATCGGTCTGTCATCTCGGCATGATGCCGCAGGTGTTCCACTAATTTGACAGCTGCGGTTGTTTTAGCGGAGAACCGCAGCAGAAATAACCTCGCAGATGCCCGGTGGCGCTACACTTACCGGGCCTGGAAATTCCGCTTCCCGTAGACCGGATCAGGCACAGCCGCCATCCGGCACTCACAGTCCCTGCATATTCTGACTATTTCTTATTTTGCTCGCGCAGCATCGCTTCGCGCAAAATGGCATTAAGGCGCGTCTGATATCCTTTTCCTGGGCGTTTCAGCCACTCCATCACATCGGCATCAATACGTACCGACGCCTGCGTTTTCAACGGACGAAAAAAATTACCGCGATGAGCTTCTGACCACAGCTCATCCTCGGTCACGGGAATGTCGCTGTAATCAATATCATCGTCCGGTTTATTCGCCAGCGCCTTCAGTTCAGCCTCATGCTGAGCACTCAGCGCGGATACGCTGCCGCGTTTATGTTTAACTATGCTCATAACGATTCCTCTCTTTACGATCTGCCTTTCTGGCACTGATGATACGAATGACTTCAAAGCCACTTTCAAACCTAACGCTATGGGCAACCAGAATAACCACAATGCCATGAACAAGACCGATGGTCTGCCAGCGATACTCACTGTTCTCATACCGATCCTGCCGCGACAGATGTTGGGGATCGTCGAAAACCAATATTGCGTCCTCAAAGCGAACACCATGTTTACGGTGGTTACTTTGTGCCTTGTTTGCATCCCACTCAAACTCCATTGGCATGTATTTTATCCCTAATTGTATATACAAAAATGTATCTACAATTATCTTATGATTATAGCGAAATTGTTGGAAATAACATCACATTTTGCTTTTAATAGAGTGAAGTTAGTAGGCCGGATAAGGCGCAGCCGCCATCCGGCACTGGCAGTTTTCATTCCGATAAGTGATTCATCCCATGGAATTTTTCATCTGGTATGGCAAGCTATTGCCATTGCACTCGTTAAGGGACCAACGTGAAAAAGTACAAAGTGATTACCCCGCTTTTTCCAACTTATGATCAGACCCGAGCCATGATGAATGCCGTGGCTGGATGTTCAGTCAAAGCGGTGCGTAATATGATCACCGCCATTCAGGAGCAAACGGGTACGCCACAAAACCCGGTTGACTGGTCAGAGCCGGATAACTGGATTAAAGAACGGCTCAGCGGCGAAGATGCCAAAATAGCCTGGCAGATCTGGAAGATGGATAACCATATTCTCAACCCCCGCCACAGCTATGGCTGCTACATGTTTATCAATAACCCTTTGTTCGATCTTATGCAGACCCACGAAGACGGCGGCTGGTACCCCAGCGAACAGGGGCGATTATTTCTGGATAACGATGAAGCCACACTGCGTAAACTCGACGATACAGAAGGCATGTTGCAACTACTGGAACTGCTCGCCGGCCGGGAGCAGGCCAGACGCGCTGATCTGCTACCCGAGTGGCAGGCATTCTTACATCAGCACTCAAAATTTGCCTCCCCCAGTTCAGTCAAAACTACGCTCTACGCCCGGCTGTACAACCTGGTCGAGCGCGATCTGGTAGCCCGTGAAGGGATGAGCTACAAAATTACCGAGGCTGGCCGAAAATGGCTCGGTAAGGCACTGCCTGAACGTCGAACCGATCCACGTAAGGAGTTGCTGGATGCGGTAAAACGCTATAACCAGCAGCAAAAAGAGCTATTGCGCGACCAGCTCTCCACCATGAATCCGTACAAATTTGAACATCTGGTGGCTCAGCTACTTGAAACAATGGGCTACGAGCAGGTTGAAGTGACCAAAGCCTCCGGCGATAAAGGCGTGGATGTGATTGGTAAGGTTCAGGTGGGCATCACCACCATTACCGAAGTGGTGCAGGTAAAACGGATGCAGAACACCATCACGCGCCCGTATATCGACCAGCTACGCGGCGCACTGCCTTACCACAAAGCCATTCGCGGCACGCTGATCACTACCGGTAAGTTCGCCGCTAAGTGTGCAGAAGCGGCGCTGTTCCCAGGCGCCGCGCCGATTACCTTAATCGACGGCGATCGCCTGCTGGAGCTGTTGATTGAAAACAACGTCGGCATTCGACGCAGCAACGCAGTGGAATTGCTGGATGTGGATTTACAGCTGTTTGATGAGCTGGAGATTGAATAACGTGCCAGACGCTGTAGCACAGCCATTTCTGTTCATGGCTTGCATAACAATATTGTGTAAAATCAGAGCAATCTCATTATCGGTTGAGAACGGACATGGCTGACCTGAACCTGAGTACCCTGACGGAAGCAGACATCATCACCAAACGCGTAATGCCCGCCATCCTTGGCGCTGGCTGGAACGACACAACGCAAATCAGACAAGAGGTCAAACTCCGGGACGGCAAAGTCGCGTTATCCGGATTACACGCATGTTCCGGCAATTATTATGAAAGGCCAGTGGCTGGAGGCAGCCGGTTTCGCCACCGGCTGCAAATTCGATGTCAGAGTGATGCCCGGCTGAATTGTGCTGACGGCCAAGCTGCCGGAACCGGAAGAACCGGCGTTACTGCAGTCGCTGCGTCGGGTGTGCAAGCTGTCCGCGCGTAAGCAACAGCAGGTGCAGGAGTTTATCGACGTGATTTCGGCGAAGCCTGTCAGGCAGAAATAACCGCCCGGATGCCAGACGGCGCTCATGAGTATAAGCGCCGTGTATTGATTGCATTACAGCTCTGGGTAACATCATTTTATCAGGAGCCGTTTACTCAAGACCCTAAGCGATAATCCCAATCATCATAGTGGACTATATTCCCATCATGATAGTGCCAGGTAATCTTCTTGTAACGGAGCTGAGCAAGTTCAAGATGGGTCTGTTTTTCGTAATAAGGATCTTTAACATCGTGCATCAGTGAAAAAAGCGTAACGACTTTCACATTTTCCAGGGTTATCGTAAAATAGACCTCTTCCTGACCAGCATAATTTATTCGATAGAGGTCAATAACAGCTTTCCTTAATGTTTCTCCGGTACTTAATGATTTGTACAAAAGCACACTAGAAGCATCAATTTCCTTTTCAATTAAAAATGGACGATGTTGGCGTTTATTCAACACCCTCCCATTATGCAAATCAGAGTTGTAGCTCACATTATGATACAGACCTAAAATCTCGATCTGATTTTCACGGTCTTTTACCATTACACTACCTTTGATAATATTACCAGCATCATCGATTAATGACATATATCCGGGGATAGCCATTTATAAATCCTTGTTAAATGGAATAGAATTCTCAACATTATTGATCATAACCGCAATACACCGCTTCCCTTCTGTCGTTTTGACCTTATACATTTCCCTGATGGAATTAACAAATAGCTTATTCATTTCTTCTTCTGACTCAGGGTAAGAGGTAAATGCGCATATCTGCTCAATATTCAGCAATGGTCTGTTATCGTTGAGGATAGCCAGAACACCGACTGGGTTATGTGGAATGGCTTCAGAGACCGCCCCCTGTAAATCTTCCGCCGTACTGGCATCAACTCCAGATTCAAGAGCACTTGCTACCGTTAACCAGTCATTATTACCTTTGCTAATTTCAGGAATAATATGGTTCCACCATTCTGACTCACTGCCATCATAAAGTTCGTGTACAACGGTATTTGCTCCTTTTTCATTTATCATCTGCAGAAGCTGTGCTGCAGTATGCACTGCAGCACAGGGAGCACCCGAAAGAATAAATAGAAAGGAGATAAAAATAAATTTCATTATCTTACCACCAAAATTGTGTCACCCGAATCGTAAATGATTTGGCGCTTATCTTGTCCATTCATAATGATACATCCTGCAGATGCTGTTCCCGGTGGCTGCCCTTTTTTATCACCATGAATTTCGAAATGATCTCTGCCAAAAGTATTTGTCCCTGCAATAGGTTCGAGGATAATAGCGGCGGGACTTTTATGATTATTCCATCCAGCAATAAAATAAACGCCTCGTGGAATGGGGCCCTTGTTACGTATGTGTTCACAGTTCGGTTTATCCTTTGATTCACCAGCACCACTGTAGCAATAAGCAATTAATTTACCGTTATGGCTCAGTATACCTGTCGATACTTTATATTCCCATGTCATATGATTTACATCCTTTAAAATATAATAATTATGCTCATCATATTTAATTGTAAAATTAAATATGTTCATAAAGTCACAATTATTAAAATTCAAAATATTTATAATTCATACATCTTTATTTCTCGAACAAATAAATCGTATTCTGAATAATTAGATAACGGGGAAGCAGCAGGCAATCTGAAAACACCCGGTGGCACGACGCTTACCGGGTCTACAAATTCTGCTTCTCATAGGCCGGATAAGGCGCAGCCGCCATCCAGCACTCACTCCCCACTCACTCGGTAATCACAAACCGCGTCGCGGTAAAGCAGTTCAAAACCCGGTGTACCAGAAATACCATCGTTAGCGTTGCCACCAGCGCGACGGTAACAGAGGTGATGCGGTATAAATCGCTGAACACCAGATCGCTGTCCGGATGCAGGTTCTGGCCGAACATAATCCCGATGGTGGTGATACTGGCAAAACCCACCCCCGCGCCGACTTTTTCCATTACGTGCAGGCGGGCGCTGAACGCCAGCCCGAGGCCGATCAGCGGCATCATCAGCAGCATATGGTTGCTGAAATCATAGATAAGCAGCTGCACCAATAGAATATACAGGCAGGCCAGCACCACGCCGACCACGCGCCAGAGAGAGCTCAACACCGCGCCGCGATAGTGCATAGGAAACAGGATCAAAATGCCCGCCATCAGTGCCGACAGCGAATCGCTCAAATCACAGATCTGGAAGACAACAAAAATCATCGTCGCCACCGTACCGGAAAGCAGCGACTCGTGGTGCACCCGGGCGGCATCTTTCTCAATGCGCGTCGGTAGCTGGCGGGGTTCCACGTCCGGGATCAGATAATGCAGCAGCGCACTCAGCGCCACCGCCATGATGCAGGCTTCCATATTGGAGAACATCAGCGTATGCCAGTTGGTGGTGGGATAGCTCATAAAGTTAAGCATCGTGCTCTGGCACACCACGCCCATCGAACCAAGCAGAAACAGCGGTCCTTTGCTCATCAAGCGAAAACGCATCACATACAGGCCAAACACCACCAGCGTCATAATCAGCGGCCACTGTGAGAGATAGCCGACGATTAGCACCATTTCGACACAGTTCACCGCCGCGCTGAACACGAACTGTTTTGCCACATGGCGGTTGAACACCGGCACCAGCGACAGCAGCATCAGCGGATAAACCACAAAAAATACGCCGTACTGTACGTTGTAGAAGGTCGAGATACTCAGTGCTATCGTCCCGGCAACGGAGATACGCAAGGTCTGGCGAAAATCATTGGCGGTGTAGACAATGTTCCCGTGCGGCGTAAAGACGTGGGCCAGAGTGTTAATAGACATAATGCAGCCAGCTGACGAGGTGGATCTGCGCCCCGGCAAAGGTACGGGCGAACATCCCCTCACTGTTATACAGCTGCACCGTGGCGCGCGCCCCGGTCGGTAACGGCGTGTCGAGCGGTTCGTTCAGTGCTACGTGAATGCGCATACGCTGGGCATCGCGCACCCAGCGGGTGGACTGTTCCGGTTGCGACAGCAGACCGTTAACCTGTTCCTGACCCGCCAGAATACCGGCATCGCTGCTGGTGACGCGGGCAGAGAAAACTTTGCCCGGCAAGGCGTCGAACACCACGGCGGCATCGGTATCTACCCGAGTGTGGCGCAGGCTTTTCTCGCGAAAGTCGGCCACGATATCGGTCTGATGGCTGACCAGCGCCAGCAGCGGCGTGGCCGCGGTAGCGTAAAGTCCGGGACTAAGCTGGAGGTTACTCACCGTACCGTCGGTCTGTGCATACACTTTGCTCCAACCGAGGTTCAGCTGTGCCTCTTCCAGCGCATTACGGTATTTTTGCAGCGTCACGTTACGCTTGTCATCGCGCTCGCCGCGCTGGATCAGCAGGTTCTGAATGCTAGCATTAAGCGCCGCCACCGACTGCTCGCTGGTTTGCCAGGCGGTACGCACCTTGTCGAGATCGGATTGCGACACGTTCTGCATGGTGGCCAGGCGCTGATAGCGGTCAAAGGTGGTCTTATCGTTACGGGCGCTGAATTGCGCGGTACGCAGGTTGGCGCGCGCGGAGGCTATCTGCGCATCCAGCTGTTGATTGCTCAACTTCGCCTGCTCAAGGGCGATTTGCGCAGCCTCGACCTTATTGATAAACGGCGTCGGATCCAGTTCATACAGCAAATCGCCCTTCTTCACCAGGCTATTATTGTGTACATGAACCAGCGCGACGTAACCGGATACGCGTGAGGAAACGGGCGTTACCACGCGCATCACCGTGGAGTCCGGCGTCAGCGGGATCCAGATATCGGCAACGATAAACCAGGCGAATATTACCAGGAAAGCGGCAATACTCACCCTTACCCAACGGGCAAATTTTTGTTCTGGGGTCATCATAGTTTTTAGTGTTGATTGTCTTCTTCGCGGATTCTCCGCAAATTGCAGGCGAGTTGATTTAAGGTCGCGCTGAATGAGGCAAGCTCCGCTTCAGGAATGGTGCAGGTGACGCGATGTTGATATGTCTCAATCACCCGGTTAAGTTCTTCAAGCCTTGAGCGGCCTTGCGCGGTCAGCGTTAGCAGACGGATGCGTTTGTCATAAGGCGATGTGGAACGCAGCAGATAGCCCTGCTTTTCCAGCTGCGAAAGGGTGCGCATCAGCGGCGGCAGTTCAATGCCCTGCATTTGTGCCAGTTTACTGACCGAGACGTTGTCTCCCAGTTGATACAGTTGCATCAGTACCGTCCAGCTTGACTGCGTCAGGCCAGTATCGGTGATGGCAGCATCAATAATGGCTCGCCACTGGCGCACCACCATTGCCATGCGCATCCCCATCGGACGGCGGGCAAACAGTTCATCTTCCGTCATCTTACTTTCCCCTCATCGCTGAGAAGAAAATAATACTTATCAGGATAAGTATCAAGAAACAGGCTATCCAGAAGCATGAATTGATAAATAATGTGAATATAAAAAGAGGCCGGGTGATAACCCTCCAGCCTCTGTCGATGGAAGAAAATCACTCTATCTGATCGCGTCGCAGCCCGACGTCCCGCAGCCGCTCATTACTCATCTGTTGCAGTACGCGCCGCGTTTGCGCCCGTAACCGCCACGCCTTATATGCCCGCCAGATCAGAACAAACCCAATAAATGGCTGCTTTGCTTTATTCTCATGAAATTCCATACCTTGCCTCCCCGCCTTGTCTGAGGCTTTATCTTCACGGATTTGGCCCTAAGCAATACAGACTCACAAAGTACTTTTATTTAACATACAGATTGGTTAAAAAGAGTTCTGCATCGCTTTTTTCACGCCAATCTGTACTGGTTTTTTAATCTGTATGGTACCCATAAGGGATACAGCATGACGCGTTACCAACATCTGGCCAATCTGCTGGCCGAACGCATTGAGCAGGGGTTGTATCGCCATGGCGAAAAACTGCCTTCGGTACGTAACCTGAGTCAGGAGCACGGGGTCAGTATCAGCACCGTCCAGCAGGCGTATCAGATGCTGGAACAGCGGCAACTGATCACCCCGCAGCCGCGTTCCGGTTATTTTGTCGCGCCGCAAAAAGCGCTGCCGCCCGTACCGCCGATGTCACGCCCGGTGCAGCGTCCGGTCGAGATAACGCAGTGGGATCTGGTGCTGGATATGCTAAAAGGGCATAGCGATAAATCTGTGATCCCCTTCAGCAGCGGCGCACCAGATGTCAGTCAACCGAGCCTGAAACCGCTCTGGCGCGAACTCAGCCGCGTAGTGCAGCATAACCTGAAGGCAGTGCTGGGGTACGACAAGCTTCCCGGCAGCCAGGATCTGCGCCAGCAGATCGCCCGTCTGATGCTGGACAGCGGTTCAGTCCTCAACGCTGATGATATTGTGATAACCAACGGGAGCCAGAGCGGAATGTCGCTGGCGCTGCTGGCGGTTTGTCAGCCAGGAGACATTGTCGCCGTTGAATCCCCCACCTACTACGGCACAATGCAGCTACTGCGCGGCCTGGGGATCAAGGTGATTGAGATCCCAACCGATCCGGATACCGGGATCAGCATTGAAGCGCTGGAGCTGGCGCTGGATCAGTGGCCGATCAAAGGCGTGCTGCTGGTTCCCAACTGCAACAACCCTCTCGGGTTCATTATGCCGGATGCGCGTAAGCGGGCGGTGCTCGCCCTCGCCCAGCGTCACGACATCGTCATTTTTGAAGATGATGTGTATGGCGAACTGGCCACAGAGTATCCGCGCCCGCGTACGATCCACTCCTGGGACAGTGACGGCCGGGTAATACTCTGCAGTTCGTTTACAAAATCCATAGCCCCCGGACTGCGCGTGGGTTGGGTGGTTCCCGGTCGCTATTACAACAAACTGCTACACATGAAGTACGCCGTCATTGGTACTAACGTTCCCGCTACGCAGCTGGCAGCAGCCTCCTTTGTGCGCGAAGGTCATTACCATCGGCATATCCGGCGTATGCGCCAGATTTATCAGCGTAATATGGAGATCTACACCTGCTGGGTACGGGAATATTTTCCCTGTGGGATCTGCGTCACCCGACCAAAAGGCGGCTTTATGCTGTGGGTCGAGCTGCCGCTCCAGGTCGATATGGTCTGCGTCGCTAAGCAGCTCTGTCGCCTGAAAATCCAGGTCGCACCGGGATCGCTGTTCTCCGCATCCGGAAAGTATCGCAACTGCGTACGCATCAACTGCGCGTTACCGCCAAACGAGAAGCATCAGGAAGTGATGCAAAAGCTCGGCGAGGCGGTAAAGATGGCGATAGAGTAAACCGGACCGCCCGGTGATTCCGGGCAGGCGATTATACGATTTAACTCATATCTAATGACTTAAACCCTGAATATCTTCTGCGGAAAGCCGGGTAATTTTTTGTACCGTGCAGATATCAATACCGTCTGTCAGCATAGTGTGGGCAATACGGAGCGCCTCATCACGTCGCCCTTCTATAAGCCCTTCTTGTCGTCCTTCCTGTAACCCTTCCAGCCTGCCTTTTTGTAGCCCTGCCTCATGCAATCTGTCGGCGATCGTCATCAAATGCTCCTTATGCTGCGGTGAACGTTCGGCAACCTCACGAATAAACTCACTGAATCGAGGTGCATCGCCAGTTCGTAAAATATAATTAAACAGCGTCTTTATCTGGCTGTCATTAGTCAGTCCGGTAAGTAGCAGGGAAACAATTTGCTCGACCAGCCCCATAAGGTCGCGCTGACGAATATGTTTTTGGATTAACTCCAGCAGCGCCATACGTCGATGCTGCACAATTTCGTCATCCGGGATAACCGTAATATCCACCAGCGGAAACGCCACTGCATACAGCTGACGAGCCAGCTTCGGGTTAGCAAACTCGTCCAGCCAGCATAGGGAATAAGGATACGGGCTTTTCGCACCGTGATAGAACAACATCGGCACCACCAGCGGTAATTGCTGATGCCCTGCATCTAAATGCTTCTGCATGGCCGCTACCGCGTAACGCATCAACCTGAATGCCATATGCGCATCCGGTGTACTTTGGTGTTCAATCACCACATAAACATAGCCATCACCTTCCGTCGTTTTCACGGACCACAACACATCGGAATAGTGCGCACGTAAATCCTCTTCAATGAAACTATCCGGCTTGAGTTTCAGGGTCTGAAAATCGCAAAGTTCGCGCAGCGAAGCGGGAAGATGTATTTGTAGAAAATCCCGAGCTGTCTCAGGGTGGCGCAAAAATGTTTTAAAGACCGCATCATGCGGGGTGGAAGTCGGTGCTTTGTTCATGGCGATCCATCACCTGGAAATAAGATGCCGTGACTGTAGCGCTGGTAAACCACACTCTCACCTGTAACGTTCTCTCTTTGCGAGGCGATTTCCGGGATAAAAACGCCCCTTTGTAACGTCTGCATTTGTCTGGAACGCATCACGCAGAATCACGACCTCAATGCACATTCCCGCTTTTTCACCGCAGGGCCTGTGCTATAACAAATCATCACTTTCATGGAGGACACGATGTGACGCATACCCGAGATATTCCACAATCGTTCTGGCGTGATGAGCAACTGCCGTGGCTGGAGCTTCGCAGCACCTGGCAAAGTCAGCAGGCCTATAAGCGCCATCACCACTCTCAGCTCTCGATTGGGGCAATTCTCGAGGGAGGAACCTGCTGCCTGTGCGATGACAAGGAATACCATCTGGAGGTGGGCGATCTCATTGTGATCCCACCACTGGCACCTCACAGCTGTAATCCCGTCAACGGGCAATTTCGCAGCTATCACATGCTTTATCTTGATGCCCGGTGGTGCCTTGCCCATCTGCCAGCGCTGAACAGCAATCAACGGCTTTGCACGCGCACTCCTGTTATCCGCGATCCGCAATTATTCCAGTGCTACATGCACCTTGTGGCGCTCATGCCGCAACGGCAAACGACGCAGATAACTGATGCCGCACAAGCATTGCTGCGCTCGCTGCCATTGCAGTCGGTAACACCGGAAAACCTAAGCGTCACCAGCCAGTATCTGCGCGAGCGGTTGCAGTCCAGTCTGCTCTCCCCACCCTCGCTGGATGAGCTGGCAGATGAGTGTCACATGCGTAAAGAAACGCTGATTCGGACCTTTAAGCAGGACACCGGGCTGACGCCGGGAAATTATCTGAACATCGTGAGGATTGACTATGCCCGTCAGCGGCTACGGGCCGGGGACGAGATTGTCGATGTCGGCTACCAGAGCGGGTTTGCCGACCAGAGCCATTTCCATCGCACCTTTGTTCGCTACACAGCAGCCACACCGCGCCAGTACGCATTGGGACGATCAATATCAGACAATAATTAGCGTTGCGTCAGGCGTACGCTGATCTCTGTTTCATTTTCTGAGGTCGCTATGTCGCTGCTTGCTGAACTTTTTCCGTCTGCTTTTCCCGCGCTGGCGCTGGCGCATTTTGTTGCACTACTCAGCCCAGGGCCGGACTTCTTTTTACTGGTCGGTTACTCCGTACGTTACCGGATGCGCGGCAGCGCCGGGCTGTGCGTAGGGATCGCCATCGGCAACGGGCTGTATATCCTGCTGGCGATTATTGGTTGGGGGATCCTGCGCCAACTTCCCCTGCTGTTTACGGTTATTGAACTGCTGGGCGCACTCTATTTATTGTGGATAGGCAGCCTACTGATACGCAGCCGCCCGCAAACCCTGACCGGAGCAGACGCCCAGTCTACCTGTCCAGGATTTGGCAAACAGTTGCTGCTGGGATTAGGTTCGTCGCTGCTTAACCCAAAAAATGCGCTGTTCTATCTGGCGCTGATGACCGCCCTGCTCGGCCCGTCGGTGACGCTGCTGCAACAAACCATGAGCGGGATCTGGATGACCAGCGTGGTGTTGTTCTGGGATCTGCTGATCGTGATGTTCATCGGCTTACCGCAGATCCAGCGACGGTTAACCAGAGGGATCGTGTGGATTGAGCGTATCGCCGGCGGCGTGCTGATCGTCTTCGGCAGTGCGATCGCGCTGCGTTTTCTGCAGAGCGTCACTTTCTGATAAGCGTGACGATTTTCTGCAAATAAAGCGGATAAACTCGTTTAATTAATATCCAATCCGCATTACACTTTGGGTGGCTATTATCCATTCAACCAATTCTTCCCGAGGTGCGATGTGCTGATTGTTACCTGTAATCGTTACGTTTTCTGACCCGAGTCTGAAAACGTTTCTCCTGTTTGCGCCTCGCGCAGGCAGCGTTTTTGATTACATGAAATTCAGTACATTTGCAGTCTGCTTTTTTCTGTCATCGGTCTGACGTCTCAAAGACGGTATTGAATTTCGCTATTCCCGTTGAGGGTTTTCTCCCGAAAAGGAGCTGTTTTATGCAACGGATTCTCGCGTTTTTCTCCCAACGCACCACGACGCTATTTTTTCCTGTCGCGTTGATTTTATATGACTTCGCCGCTTATCTGTCGACGGACCTGATCCAGCCAGGCATCATCAATGTGGTGCGTGATTTCAACGCCGACGTCAGCCTGGCCCCCGCTGCGGTGAGCCTCTATCTGGCTGGCGGCATGGCGCTGCAATGGCTGCTGGGACCGCTCTCCGACCGGATTGGCCGTCGACCGGTGCTGATTGCGGGGGCGTTAATTTTTACGCTCGCCTGCGCTGCCACGCTATTGACCACCTCAATGACGCAATTTCTGGTCGCCCGATTTGTACAGGGCACCAGCATCTGCTTTATCGCTACCGTTGGCTATGTCACGGTTCAGGAGGCGTTTGGGCAAACGAAGGCCATTAAGTTAATGGCGATAATCACCTCCATTGTGCTGGTTGCGCCAGTTATCGGCCCGCTCTCCGGCGCAGCGCTGATGCACTTTGTACACTGGAAAGTCCTGTTCGCCATTATCGCCGCCATGGGGCTTATCGCCCTGATTGGGCTAGCGTTAGCAATGCCGGAAACCGTTAAGCGCGGCGCGGTGCCGTTCAGTGCACGCGGCGTACTGCGTGATTTCCGCGACGTTTTCCGTAACCGGGTGTTCTTGTTTGGCGCAGCCACGCTGTCGTTAAGCTATATCCCGATGATGAGCTGGGTGGCGGTCTCGCCGGTGATCCTGATCGACGCTGGCGGTATGAGCACATCAGAGTTCGCCTGGGCGCAGGCACCGGTGTTTGGCGCGGTGATCGTCGCCAATATGGTGGTTGTTCGTTTTGTGAAGGATCCAACCCAGCCACGTTTTATCTGGCGGGCGGCCCCCATTCAACTGAGCGGACTGGCGGTGCTGATTGCCGGCAATTTGCTGTGGCCGCACGTCTGGCTGTGGTCGGTGCTGGGAACCAGCCTGTATGCGTTTGGCATTGGTATGATCTTTCCGACGCTGTTCCGCTTTACGCTGTTTTCCAACAACTTACCGAAGGGTACGGTCTCGGCGTCGCTGAATATGGTCATCCTGACGGTGATGGCGGTTTCTGTCGAAATCGGACGTTGGCTGTGGTTTAACGGCGGCAGGATTTCGTTTCATCTGTTGGCGGTTGCGGCGGGTATTGCTGTCGTCTTTACCCTGGCAGGCTTACTGAAACGGGTTCGCCAGCATGAAACAACAACGTTAGCCACTGAAAACTAACCTGCCGGATGGCACTGACGCTTATCCGGCCTATGTCGTAGTGATAGGCCGGATAAGGCGCCTGCGCCGCATCCGGCAACCATCACATTATCTTAAGCAATGCGCGCAAACCCTGCTTCCAGATCGGCAATCAGGTCGCCAATATCCTCAAGGCCAATATGCACCCTGACCAGGGTGCCGCTGAAATCCACCTCTCCGGCTGGGCGAATGCTGTTCAGCTCTTCTGGCTGATTCGCCAGAATAAGCGACTCAAATCCGCCCCACGAATAGGCCATATGGAACAGCGAGAAGTTATCGAGGAAATTCGCCATCTGCTCGTCGGTCAGTCTCTTTTTCAGCACAAACGAGAACAGGCCTGAGCTTCCGGCAAAGTCACGCTGAAAATACTCGTGCCCCGGGCATTCCGGTAATGCCGGATGATTCACCCGCGCCACTTCCGGCCTTGCCGACAGCCAGCGGGCAATATGGATACTGCTCTCCTGATGCTGCTTAAGACGTACCGCCAGGGTGCGCAATCCGCGGCTGCCGTTGTAGGCCGTATCGGCATCCAGCGTTTGCCCCATCAAATAGGAGTTCTCGCGCAGACGATCCCAACAACGCGCGTTGGACACCGCCGTGCCCAGCATGCCATCCGAATGACCGATGGTGTACTTCGTTCCCGCCTGAATGGAAATATCCACGCCATATTCCAGCGCTTTGAACAGTACGCCCGCCGCCCAGGTGTTGTCGATCATAATGACAATCTCCGGATTAACCGCGCGGATAGCTTTCACCATCCCCGGTACATCCTGGACTTCCATGGTGATCGAACTTGGCGATTCGAGGAATACAACTTTCGTTTCCGGACGCAGAAGATCAACGATACCAGCACCAATCAACGGATCGTAATACGTTGTTTCCACATTGAATTTACTCAGGATCTTATTGCAAAAATCCTGGGTTGGCTCGTAGGCCGCGCCCGTCATCAAAATATGATCGCCACCCTGGACAAACGCCAGAATCGCATTGGTCACCGCCGCAGCGCCGCACGGGTAAAGCGCGCAGCCAACGCCGCCTTCCAGTTCGCTCATTGCCTTCTGGAAGGCAAAGTGGGTGTAGGTTCCGCGACGACCGTAAAACAGCTCGCCATTTGCGCGATTGGCGGTGGCAAATTTTTTGTCTTTCACGGTATCAAACACCAGCGAAGAGGCGCGCTGGATAACCGGATTCACCGCTCCCTGGGTGTAGCGTTTGTCGCGACCCGCAACAACCAATTGCGTCTCAAGCTTCATTACGTCTTTCATAACATCTCCTGTTCTTAATCCGTGTGAAACCTATACCACCGCAGCAGTAGAGTTTATTTCAGTGTTGGTCTGCTTTTTTCCAGCGAACCGTTCAACAATCTGCGCCGCATTCAAATCATGGATAACGTTAATCAGTGTGGCAGGCGCATCGGTAATCGTGCCCAGCACTACCAACATCGGGATCGCTTCCATTGGCAGGCCCAGCGTAGTGACGATAAAGATTTCACCGAGGAATGCCCCGCCCGGTACGCCGCCGACGATAATGGCGGAGAGCACCGCAATCAGCATGGTCAGGAAGAAGGTCTCGGTGGTGAACTCCATGCCCAGCACGGAATAGATAAAGACAATTTTCAGCGCGGCAATCATCGCCACGCCACCTTTGTTCAGGTTAACCAGTAGCGGAATGGAGACATCAACGATTTCCGGGTTAATCCCCATCGCCTTACCGGCACGCAGCGTTACCGGGAGAGTCCCCAGCGAAGAGCAGGTTCCCAGCGCAGTCGCAGACGGTTCAATCGCATTACGCCAGAAGGCTTTGACCGCCGGAATACCGCCGCCAATATACGAATAGAGAATCGAGCCAAAAACAAAGTAGACCAGCGTGGCCACCATGAACAGGCCGATGGCGCGAGCAAAGGTCAGCAGCAGTGCAGAGTCCTGACTGGCCATAGTGGCAGCGAAATAGCAGCCCAGGCCAATCGGTGCGACCTTCATAATGATCGAGACGATCTTCATGATCACGGTATTGGCATCTTCCAGCAGCGACGCAATGCGCTTACCGGCCTGATCCGATTGACCAATCGCCACACCAGCAATAATCGCCATCACAATCAGCGCCAGAATATTGGACTTAGAAAACAGTCCGATAAAGTCGCTGGTCGTGATCATGCTGACAAAATCCATCTTACCGCTGCCCGCCTGCACCGACTGCGAAAGATCGATAGTGACGCCCTGCGCCGGGTTATACCATAGCGCCAGCGCAACGATCCCGGCAGCCGGAATAAAGGCCATTGCGATCGAAACAATAAAGATAATCGCCATAATGCGCCCCAGCCTTTTCAGGTCGGTCATACTGGCGATCGAAGACATGACGCTGATCCCCACCAGCGGCACAATAATCATAAATAGAAGATTTAAGAATATCTGGCCGATTGGCTGGAGTTTACTTGCAAACGAGGGGGCATAAATACCTAATAAGCCGCCAATCACCAGAGCAACTAATAAAATAATCGACGATCTGTAGGGTTCGAGTCGTGACCACATAATCGGTACCTTTAGAATAATATTTAATGAGATTAAATTCACAATGTGATGAGTTTCCGTTTCGCCTCCTTTTATTTTGTGACGTAACTCACCTAAGTTGTTATTTTTTCATTTTGCCAGCAAGTTGTTTCCTGTGATTCAATAGTTGCATGTTTAAAACGCGAATGTAACGGCCTATTCGTACCGTTTTTGCAAATCACTTGTGAATAAAAGGAAACTATGAGTACGCCGATTTCACTCAAGCATCTGGAGTTTTTCATTAAAATCGTCGACTGCGGAGGATTGTCAGAAGCCGCGGCGCAGCTCAACGTCTCGCCATCTGCGGTCAGCAAAAGCCTGGCGGCAATGGAAGATACGTTAGGCACGACATTAATTAAACGTACCACCCGCAGTATTACCCTGACCGATGCCGGGCAATATCTCTTTAACCGCGCCAATAAGCTTTTGAAAGAATTCGATGAAACGCTGAATACCACCTCCGGTTATTACCACAGCCCGCAGGGTGAATTACGCATAACCTGCTCAATTGCGTTTGGTTATTCCCGGCTGGTGAACCTGGTGGATAAATATCGTTCCCAGTTCCCAGATGTGAATCTGTATATCGATCTCAACGATAACTTCGTGAATCTGAACGAAACAGATTTCGACATCGCCCTGCGAATCTCCACCGCACCACCGCAGAACTACGCAATGCGCAAGCTGGTGCCTGTCCGCTGGGCGTACTGCGCCTCACCCGGCTACCTTGCCAAAAAAGGCATGCCCCAGCGTCGTAGCGATCTGGTCAATCATGATTGCCTGGTTTACCCAGGTCTCACGCCGGTGCTGAAGGTGGCGGATGAACAGGATCGTCTGCATCAGTTAAAACTGCATATGCCTATCCAGGCCAACAGCAGTCTGGTATTGCTGAAATCGGTGTTAGAAGATCAGGGAGTGGCGTATTTGCCCACCTATCTGATTGGCGATCATATTCAAAAAGAAGAGATAACGCCGCTGATGCTCGACGGCACCATCACCTGCGAAACCCACGCCCTGTATGCGCTCTATTTTCCCAGTAAGTACAGCAATCCGAAGGTGCGATCGTTTATCGATTTTCTGGTGGCGGAACTCGGCCCCTTACCCGCCTGGGACAACTGGATCCCGGAGTAAGCTTTGTCGTCTGAAAATGGGAGGCGCTCCACATTTTTTGCGCGATCCCCCCGTCTGGCTCTATCCTTAAGCCTATGAATAAAATTGCTGAACTCAAACGCGCCAAGCGACTGGCGCTCTCATTGCTGCTGATTGCCGCCGCTACCTTCGTCATCACGCTGTTTCTGCCGCCTAACTTCTGGGTGCTCGGGATCAAAGCGATCGCCGAAGCGGCGATGGTCGGCGCGCTGGCGGACTGGTTCGCCGTGGTGGCGCTTTTTCGTCGGGTACCAATCCCGTTCATCTCGCAACATACGGCGATTATCCCGCGCAATAAGGATCGGATCGGGGAGAATCTCGGTCAGTTTGTGCAGGAAAAATTTCTCGACACCCAGTCCCTGATCGCCCTGATCCGCCGCCATGAACCGGCGTTGTTGATCGGTAACTGGTTCAGCCAGCCGGAAAACGCCCAGCGAATTGGCCAGCATCTGCTGCAAATAATGAGCGGTTTTCTCGAACTCACCGACGACGCCCGCATTCAGCGGCTGATCAAGCGGGCGGTGCACAAAGCCATCGACAAGGTCGATCTCTCCGGTACCAGCGCGCTGATGCTGGAAAGCATGACCAAAAACAATCGCCATCAGGTGTTGCTCGACACATTGATCGCCCAACTTATCGCCCTGCTCCAGCGCGACAGCTCGCGGGCGTTTATCGCCCGACAGATCGTGCACTGGCTGGAGACCGAGCATCCGCTGAAAGCGAAGATCCTGCCGACTGAATGGCTGGGCGAGCACAGCGCCGAACTGGTGTCTGATGCCGTTAATTCCTTACTGGATGACATCAGCCACGATCGGGCGCATCAGATCCGCCACGCCTTCGATCGCGCCACGTTTAAGCTAATCGATAAGCTCAAACACGATCCGGAGATGGCCGTGCGGGCCGAAAGCATGAAAAACTATCTGAAGGAAGACGAAGCCTTCAACCGTTATCTTGGCGAACTGTGGGCAGACCTGCGCCAGTGGGTGAAAGCCGACATTAACGCTGACGATTCGCGCGTGAAGCAGCGCATCGCCAGCGCCGGACAGTGGTTCGGCGAAACACTGGTTGCCGACAGCGCCCTGCGCGCCTCACTGAATGGGCATCTGGAGCAGGCCGCGTATAAAGTTGCGCCGGAGTTCGCCACCTTCCTGACGCGCCACATCAGCGACACGGTGAAAAGCTGGGATGCGCACGATATGTCGCAGCAAATTGAGCTAAACATCGGTAAAGATTTACAGTTTATCCGCATCAACGGCACGCTGGTCGGCGGTTCTATTGGGCTGGTGTTATATCTGTTGTCGCAAATTCCTTCCCTGCTGACGCTGGCGAATTTTTAAGGAGAAAGTAAAATCCCTGTTTTTATTTTACTTTTTATTATCATTTGCACATGTAATATAACAATCATCAAACTAACAGCGTGAAATGAGAGTCCGTATGTCCCAGGGAAGCCCCGATTCAAATCGTCATGCCATCAGCGTCGCGCTCTTTGGCATGCTGGTCTTAACGCTGGGCATGGGAATTGGACGCTTTCTGTATACGCCGATGCTCCCGGTACTGCTGTCGGAAGGTCAGTTTACGTTTGACCAGCTCTCCTGGATTGCCAGCGCCAACTACGCCGGATATCTGGCGGGAAGCCTGCTCTTCTCCTTCGGGCTCTTCCATCTTCCCTCACGTTTACGCCCGATGTTGTTAACTTCTGCGCTCGCTACCGCAGGATTGATTCTGGCAATGGCAAGCGTTAAGCAGCCCACGCTGGTGATGCTGATCCGTTTTCTGGCAGGCGTCGCCAGTGCCGGTATGATGATCTTTGGTTCGATGATCGTCCTGCATCATACCCGGCATCCCTTCGTGATCGCCGCGTTGTTCTCCGGCGTTGGCGCAGGCATTTTGCTGGGCAATGAATATGTCATCAGCGGTCTGCATTTTGCGCTGTCATCACACACGCTCTGGCTGGGGGCAGCGGCAGCCTCCGCGCTGTTCTTTGTGCTACTCGTTATGCTCTTGCCATCTCGCGACCATGCGCTCCCCGCCGCAGCACCGGTAAAAACAGAGCATCAGCCTATGTCCTGGTGGCTGCTGGCGCTACTGTATGGGTTGGCCGGATTTGGCTACATCATTGTCGCTACATACCTGCCACTGATGGCGAAAAGTGCCGGGTCGCCGCTGCTGACGGCCCATCTCTGGTCGTTGGTCGGCATATCGATTATTCCGGGTTGTTTCGCCTGGCTGTGGGCTGCCCGACGCTGGGGGGTATTGCAATGCCTGACGGCGAATTTACTGATCCAAAGTGCCTGCGTGGTCATGACGCTCGCCAGCGACTCCTTGCCGCTGCTGGTGATAAGCAGCGTGGGTTTTGGCGCAACGTTTATGGGGACCACTTCGCTGGTCATGCCGCTCGCCCGTCAACTTAGCGTACCGCGCAATATTAATCTGCTGGGCCTGGTCACCCTGACTTACGGCATTGGGCAAATACTCGGGCCGCTCTTAACCAGCCTGCTGGGAAGCGGCGCTCAAGCGATCGTTAATGCCACGCTATGCGGTGCCGTCGCCTTGTTTATTGCGGCACTGATCAGCCTCACACAATTATACAAACAGCGTTTCGCCTCCCCCAAAAGGGTATAATCGACAACCTTATAAACAGGTATCTTAGGATTAGTCCGCAATCAAATGTCAACATTTAATAAACCACAAATAATCGGCAATTACCCGCCAGACAATTTATAATCCCCGGCTGTTCATTTATAAACTCAATTTAAAATGCGTAAAAATGGACATATTAACTCAGCATCAACACTATCTTCGGGAAAAGTACATGTCATGGTTTAAAAAAATACTACTGGGGTTAATTATTTTGGTGGGTTTAATTGGCACGCTAAAAGATTATAAAGACTTTGGCCTGTTTGGCGCGTTAGGATTGTTTCTTATATTCCTGTTAACAACAACATTTTTATGGCAATGGGCCTCTGGCAGGTTACCAGAGATAACCCAGCTTCAGGCCGTATTTATTTTACTGGCCAGCGCGGTAGCCTCAATTTTTGTTATCAATATGGCAATTGCCGGAAATTTGCATGTGGATTTAATGGAGGTCATGTACGTTACCATTACGCATAATCCACTTTTTTACCTGATTCTCTGCGTGGTCGCATGGGTAAAAGTGGGCATCTGGCAATGGCTGTTTAGCGGTGGACAGGTCAAAGAGAGTCAGCCAGTTTAAACACGGCAGAGGTAAAAAAGGCGTCTTAACTAAGACGCCTTTTATGCTAGTACAACAAATTAGAACTGATAGGTCAGACCTGCAACAACCTGGTTGTCGTCGTCTTTGCCGTCGAGCAGGTTAATTTTGTAACCCACATCAGCCACGATGTTTTTGTTGAAGTAGTAATCCGTGCCCAACGCTACGTATTCAGTCAGGTCATTATTGTTGTTGTCACGCGCGTGAACGTAACCCACGTTCGGACGCAGACCAAAATCAAACACATACGCAGCCATTGCTTCAAAGTGCTCAGCTTTATCCGCATCCTGAATCAGGTTGTGGGACTCGCCGTACATGGTCGCGACGTAGATGGCATTAGCATCATATTTCAGACCCGCGCCCCAGAACTCTGCGTTTTCGCCATCCCAGCCGCTTCGTTTCTGCAGAGCAGTCACCGCACTGGTGGTGTAGGCCGCAATCGCAGATACGCCGGAATCCGCAATATTGTCATAACCCAGGGAGAAGCCATAACCATTGCCATGCTGTTTTGCCGGGCTAATGTTAGTGTCATCCTGGCCCTGGTATTGCGCGCCAATGTTCAGACCATCAACGGCTCCAAACAGATTTTTGGTGCGGAGTGTTGCAACGCCAGCAGTACGTGTAGTAAGGAAGCGGTCAGTATCTTCAAAGGAGTCGCCGCCGAACTCTGAAAGAGTGTCAGTGTAAGCTCCCACGTCGTAAGCAATACCGTAGTTACGACCGTAGTCAAAGCTAACGTCATGGCCATAATCCAGGCCAGCAAACGCCAGACGTGTATTGACGCCATTCTGAGAACCTTCTGCTTTAGAGGCATCAAACTGACTTTCAAATTGGCCATAACCGGTCAGTTGATCGTTGATTTGTGTCTCACCGCGAAAACCCAGACGCGCGTATGTACCGTCGGCATCGGTGCCGCCAGTCCAGGAATGGACCGCTTTTACTTTGCCGTACAGATCCAGTTTGTTGCCATCTTTATTATAAATTTCCGCTGCATGAACGGAGGTTACCCCTAATACCATTACAGCTAATGCCACTGCTGACTTTTTCATGTTATTACTCACTTTTAATTGTGAATTTTGCTATCAACTTTGTTATGAAGGCAGAATACCCGCATAAAAAAGCCCCCTATGGAAAAGGGGAAAACCTCTAACACACCAATGAAGGTAATAATAAAGTGGCAAGACACATATCATTTTGGGTTAAATAAAACCCGAACAGAGAGTAATTACTTAGATTCTTCGTTTACGCTCTCATTAACAGAGCGATATAACATTATTGCTTCGGCAATAATATCTTGTTTACTTTTACGGGTTTCAAATGCCAGCGTACGAACATATTCCCACAGAGAGGTATCGACACGGGCACTTAAAAGAACCATATCTTTTGAACGGGTACCCCTGGCCTTTCTAATATCGGGGTAATCTCGAGAGGGCATTATCATCTCCTGAACGCAAACACGCTTATGGCGATGAAATATGCAGTCAGTGTAAAAACATGTCAACGGCAAAATACAGTGACAATAGTAATGAAACTGTTAATAACGGACAAAAAACTGGAACAGCATTTCAAATGAAAGATAACTTGATTATAGAATAATGTGTAATTTTAACTTTACATATATTCACTTTTATTCATTTGATTAAAAAAGCCAGAACTATTGACAATAAACATGACCTCAAATCAAAACATCATTACAGCCAATAAGTTACGTGCCGTTATTAATGTCTACATTTCCGTGAAGCGCCTGTTTTTATGCACTGTTATTCCGGGCTGCTTCGCTCTGACCACCGCGTAAATCAGTTTGATTCTCACTTAACACAGGCCCATTTTGTCTAAAAATAAGCACGGAAAGGTAAAAATAAGGTAAAGAATGCATTTTTTCGCATGCAAAAATAAGTTGTTTTTAATTGATATAAATCAATTTTCACCGCGTAACGACGGCGGAAAAATCATCATCTGAGGTGATGGAAACCTTTTTTTTACGTGACGTTCATGACGAGAAAAAGCGTTGTTATGCAATATACTTTTGTGCTGAAAAGTGTCGCGCGGGCTGCAACAGCCCGCATGGGAGAGGAAGGAAAATCAGGCGTTAACTTTATCCAGCGGCCAGGAATCAAACAAATAACCATCAAAGTCGATGTCATCAACATTTGAAAACTCCAGCAGGCGCTGTTTGACGTTTTCCAGATGCTGCCACATTGCCAGCTTGGCTGCGCGGGCATCCTTTTTGATTAATGCCGCCAGGATCTGTTTGTGGTCGCCCATCCACTCTTTACGGTAATGGGTATCGTCAAGGTGGCTATGGAGCTGGATCCACATCGGGTTGTTTTCACGCCACTGCCATGACTGGCGAAACAGCTCCACCAGCATGCTGTTATGCGTGGCTTCAGCTATGGCGAGATGGAACTGCATGTCGCCGCTTTCAGAACCGTTCGCTTCGCTGGAGGCCAGCTCCCGCTCTTCCAGCTGTAACGCCTGGCGCATTTTAACGATATCTTCACGCGTAGCCTGCAGCGCGGCGAATTCGGCGATATTGCTTTCCAGCAGTTGTCGCGCCTGCAGCAGCTCAAACGGGCCCGCGTCATTGCAATGATTGACATCCGTACTGTCGATGGTCTGCGCATCTGCATTGTCGAGTACGTAGATCCCGGCGCCGCGGCGCACGTCCACCAGACCTTTAATTTCCAGCATAATTAACGCTTCGCGAACCACCGTGCGAGTGACGTTGAGCATCTCAGCAATTTCACGTTCCGGCGGCAAACGCTCCCCGGGCTGGTACGGCGTCTGGACAATCAGATCGCGGATCATTGCACCCACTTCCTGGTAGGGTCTTTGTTGAGAAGTGTTCGATTTCATCGTGTTATGTCCGTCAGATGCGTCAATTCAGATCCGTAGGCCGGATAAGGCACATGCGCTGCCAACCGGCACCTGTGCCGTTGGCTGATGGCAACGCTGACGCATCTTATCAAGCCTACAAAAAACGTTTTTTCGCCTGAACTATAGCATTTGCGGGAAGCCAAAAACAGAAAACGGGTCAACCAAATCAGCATTTTGATTGACCCGTCATACTTCGGGGATTATGCGTCAGCGCCTAACGCCGCAACGCACTCGCGTGCACCGTGTTCACACAGCTGTTGATACGTCGCGATAATTGTCTCCACAAAATCAGCGTTTTCCGCCAGATCATGGCCAAAAATGCCGCTCAGCCCCAGCAGCGCCGTCACGCGTTCGGCCCCCTGGAACTGTTGGTTAATGCGCTGGAACTCAGCCAGCAAGGGGTCGACAACATCAATGGCCTGCCCCTGTTCATCCACGCCACGGGTGTAGCGCATCCAGCCCGCCACGCCCAGCGCCAGGTGACGCCAGTCGCTGGCGTTTTGCAGATGCAGACGCACCGGATCCAGCAGGCGCTGCGGCAATTTCTGGCTGCCGTCCATCGCAATCTGCCAGGTGCGGTGACGCAGTGATGGGTTGCTGAAACGCTCGATGAGCAGCGTCGCATAGGCGTTAAGATCGGTGCCTTCCGGCATCGACAGCGTCGGCGCTTGCTCCTGCATCATCAGCGCGAACGCCGCTTTGCGGTACGCCGGATTTGTCATGGTATCAGCGATAGTTTCATAGCCGCCGAGATAGCCCAAATACGCGAGGAAAGAGTGGCTGCCGTTGAGCATACGCAATTTCATCATTTCAAACGGCACCACATCGGCAACGAACTGTGCACCAACGTTGTCCCAGTCAGGGCGACCGTTGACAAAGTTATCTTCGATAACCCACTGACGGAATGGCTCACAGGCGATAGCACACGGATCGTACACGCCCAACTGGTCGGCAATCTCTTGCAACGTTTCTGGCGTCGCCGCCGGAACAATGCGGTCTACCATGGTGCACGGGAAAGTGGCGTTAGCCTCAATCCACTGCGCCAGCTGCGGGTCGCGCGCCTGCGCCAGACCCAGCACCGCGACTTTCGCCACATGACCATTTTCACGCACGTTATCGCAAGACATCACGGTAAAGGCCGCAAGCCCTTGCTCACGACGCAGATGCAGCGCCTGTACGATGTAACCAATCGCCGATTTCGGCGTGCCTGGATTCGCCAGATCGTGTTTAATCAGCGGGTTATTGAGATCTAACTGTCCGCTGGCAGCATCGGTGCAGTAGCCTTTTTCCGTGACCGTCAGCGAGACAATTGCCGTCTGCGGGCGCGCCATAGCCTGTAAAATACCATCACAGCCGTCAAGCTCCGGGTGCAACGCTTCTTTCATCGAGCCAATCACTTTCAGCACGGTGTTGTCCGCGCCTTTTTCCGCCACGGTATACAGCAGTTGCTGTTTGCGCAGGTTTTCAATCAGCACGCGGTCGTTACCCGGCATCAGGTTAACTTCACAGATCCCCCAGTCACTGTCGGTGGTTTCCAACAGATGATGGGTGTACAGCGCCTGGTGCGCGCGGTGAAATGCGCCGCATCCCAGGTGAACAATACGGGATTGCAGGCGCGAGCTGTCCCATGCAGGGCGAGCAACCGGCAGGTTGCTATTGGCAATTGTCGTTGTCATCGTGAACTCCAGAACCCGTTGAATGACCAACGGAAGAGAAAAGAAAAAGCCGGCCAGACAGGTGACCGGCAACTCGCTTTAGCGGCTAAAGAAAGCGCGCTGGATAGCCATCTCAACGCCACGCACTTCCGCCAGCCCTTTCAGGCGACCAATCGCGGAGTAGCCTGGGTTGGTTTTCTTTTTCAGATCGTCAAGCATCTGATGGCCGTGGTCCGGACGCATTGGGATCAGGTCCTCTTTACCCTCGGCTTTACGGCGCTGCTCTTCCTCAACGATCGCTTTCACGACTTCGTACATATCGACGTCGCCGTTAAGATGCGCCGCTTCATGGAAGGTTTTCGGGTTATCTTCACGCAGCGTGGAGCGCAGGTGGGTGAAGTAAATACGTGGGCCAAACTGTTTGATCATGTCGACCAGATCGTTGTCCGCCCGGACGCCGTAGGAGCCGGTGCACATGGTAAAACCGTTCGCCATGCTGTTGACCGTATCGACCATCCATTGCATATCTTCCACGGTGGAAACAATGCGCGGCAGGCCGAGGATTGGGCGCGGCGGATCGTCCGGGTGTACCGCCATCCGCACGCCTGCTTCTTCCGCCACAGGAATAATTGCTTTCAGGAAGACGGCAAAGTTCTCGCGCAGTGCGGCTTTATCGATATCTTTATAACGCGCAAGATGCTGGCGGAACTGGTCAAGCGTATAGCCCTCTTCCGCGCCTGGCAGACCGGCGATGATATTGCGGGTCAGACGCGCTTTGTCTTCATCGCTCATGGTGGCGAAGCGTTCATTCGCCTGAGCAATCTCTTCGGCGGTGTAATCCGCTTCCGCGCCCGAACGTTTGAGGATGTGCAGCTCAAAGGCGGCGAATTCAATCTGGTCAAAACGCAGCGCTTTGGAGCCGTCCGGCAGGACGTATTCCAGGTCGGTACGGGTCCAGTCGAGAACCGGCATGAAGTTGTAGCACACGGTACGAATGCCGCACTGGGCCAGGTTACGCAGGCTTTGCTGGTAGTTGGCGATCCACTGCTGATAGTTACCAGAACGGGTTTTAATGTCTTCGTGGATCGGTACGCTTTCGACGACCGACCAGACCAGGCCCGCCTGCTCAATAATGGCTTTGCGTTTTAGGATCTCATCAACCGTCCACACTTCCCCGTTCGGGATATGGTGCAAGGCGGTGACCACGCCCGTGGCACCCGCCTGACGTACATCCGCTAAGGTGACCGGATCGTTAGGACCATACCAGCGCCATGTCTGTTCCATCTTTTATTCCTCATTTACGTTATGGACTCGACGATATGGCACATAAATTCCTCCTTTTGGTATGACATGTCAACCTGAAGGAATTAATTGGTTAACCAAATCACGATTTTTGCTGATTAGATCGCCATTTTGCGGCCAGGAAGCGCAGTAAAGATGTAAACATGTAACGCAATGTGACATTCATCGCATCAATGGTTAACCAATACGGATAACATCTCAACCAAAGTCATAATAGTTCAACCAATAAAGGTAGACGTTATATGCATGTTCTCAATATTCTGTGGGTCGTATTCGGCATCGGTCTGATGCTGGTGCTCAATCTAAGATTCAAAATAAACTCGATGGTCGCCCTGCTGCTGGCGGCGCTCTCGGTCGGCATGCTGGCGGGTATGGACTTAATGGCGCTGCTGCACACCATGAAATCCGGCTTTGGCAGCACGCTGGGTGAGTTGGCGATTATCGTGGTATTCGGGGCAGTCATCGGTAAGCTGATGGTCGATTCCGGAGCGGCGCATCAGATTGCTCATACGCTGCTGGCGCGACTCGGTCTGCGCTATGTACAGCTGTCGGTGATCATTATTGGTCTGATTTTTGGCCTGGCGATGTTCTATGAAGTGGCGTTTATTATGCTGGCGCCGCTGGTGATCGTCATTGCCGCAGAAGCGAAGATCCCGTTCCTCAAGCTGGCGATTCCTGCCGTTGCCGCCGCCACCACCGCCCACTCTCTGTTCCCGCCGCAGCCAGGTCCGGTCGCGCTGGTTAACGCCTACGGCGCTGACATGGGTATGGTCTACATCTACGGTATTCTGGTGACTATTCCGAGCGTGATCTGCGCCGGGATTATCCTGCCGAAGTTCCTCGGCAACCTCGATCGCCCGACGCCGTCATTCATGAAGGCCGACGTACCGGTTGACCAGAACAATCTACCGTCTTTCGGCATCTCTATTCTGGTTCCGCTGATCCCGGCGATCATCATGATCTCCACCACCATCGCCAACATCTGGCTGGTGAAAGGAACGCAGGCGTGGGAAGTGGTCAACTTCTTAGGCTCCTCGCCAATTGCGATGTTTATCGCCATGATTGTCGCCTTCGTGCTGTTTGGTACCGCGCGTGGTCACGACATGCAGTGGGTGATGAACGCCTTTGAAAACGCGGTGAAAAGCATCGCCATGGTGATCCTGATCATCGGCGCGGGCGGCGTACTGAAGCAGACCATTATCGATACCGGCATCGGCGATACCATCGGCATGCTGATGTCGCACGGCAATATTTCTCCATACATCATGGCGTGGTTGATAACCGTGCTTATTCGTCTGGCAACCGGTCAGGGCGTGGTCTCAGCCATGACGGCGGCGGGGATTATCAGCGCAGCCATTCTCGACCCGGCAACCGGTCAACTGGTGGGCGTCGATCCGGCGTTGCTGGTACTGGCGACGGCGGCTGGCTCCAACACCCTGACCCATATCAACGATGCCTCGTTCTGGCTGTTCAAAGGCTACTTCGACCTGTCGGTGAAGGATACGCTGAAAACCTGGGGTCTGCTGGAGCTGGTGAACTCCGTGGTTGGTCTGATTATCGTGTTGATCATCAGCATGATTGCATAACATCGATACCGCTCTGGCCCGCAGCGCCAGAGCGGTTCTTCTCCTGCCTTAACAATCCTCAATAATCAGATACACCGCCTTCACCGGGCCATGCACCCCAACCACCTTGATAAGCTCAATATCCGCCGTCGAGCTGGGTCCACTGATAATGTTAATGCACGATGGCATACGCTCACCGGCCTGCGCTTTCTGATGCAGTTTTTCTGCCAGTTGCGCCACGCGCGGCAGGATGGTGCTTTTACGCAGCACGAAAATCGAGGACTCCGGCAACAGGCTCAAAGAACGCCCGCGCTCCGGCGCGGAAAACAGCACCACGCCGCCGGACTCGGTCAGGCCATACTCGGCATACACCACGCCGACTTTCGCCTGCTCGGCCTCGGTAATATTTTCGCTGCCTCGCGCCGGATCCCAGACCACGGCGTTGCATTCCTGCTGCAAACGTTCGGTGATGCCCAGCGCCACCAGTCGGCTGTCGCCGCTCAGCACTACCGGCTGACCCAATTCTTCACACAGGCGTAGCGCTGCTTCTGCGGCCTGGTCCTCGCGAGTCAGTTCACAGCGGGCCAGCATCACTTCGCTGGCGAACTGGATAAACGCATCGCAGCGCTGCTGCGGGCTAAGTTCAGTCAGGCGCTCGTTGGCATAATTGTTAACCGGCGCGGCATCCGCTTGCGGTTCGAAACGCGGCGGGCGACCCAGCGCCTGGGCGATGGTGTTTAAAAACGCGGTACGGTTATCCATTCTTTTTCTCCTGCGCCTGATGTTTCTTAAACCAGCTGCGGAAGCTCTCGCCGTCAGCATCAGGCAGATCGCGCGCCTCCATCCAGTCACCAATCGCGCCAACCTTGAGCGGGGTTTTCCCGCCATTGATAAACCAGCTTGCCGCATGCGCGCCCGCCATCATTCCGACTTTCCACAGCCCCGGATGGCTATTGGCATAAGCGAACATTTTGATCGCCCGTCGCTCGGCTTTCGGGGTAATGCCCTCCTCGGCCATCACCCGACGATGACGCAGGATCAGTTTTGACAGCGGAATACGCACCGGGCAGACGCTGTCGCAGGCCGTGCATAAGGAACAGGCGTACGGCAGGTCTTTAAAATCTTTATAGCCGCCGAGCAGCGGAGAAATCACCGCGCCAATAGGGCCGGGATAGATAGAGCCATAGCCGTGTCCGCCAATGTGGCGATACGCCGGGCAGGTGTTCATACAGGCCCCGCAGCGGATGCAGCGCAGCACATCGCGAAACTCAGAGCCCAGCACCTGCGAGCGACCGTTATCGACAATCACCAGATGGAACTCTTCCGGTCCGTCCACGTTATCCGCCTCACGCGGGCCGGTCAGCCAGGTGTTATAGCCCGTCAGACGAGCGCCCACGGCGCTGCGCGCCAGCATGGTGATCAGCACATCCACATCAGCAAAGGTCGGCGCGATACGCTCCATGCCCATCACCGCAATGTGCGTTTTCGGCAGCGTGGTGCACATGCGCGCGTTGCCTTCGTTGGTCACCAGGCATACTGAACCGGTTTCCGCCACGGCAAAGTTACAGCCGGTAATACCGATTTCGGCACTCAGGAAATCCTCGCGGATCTTCTGGCGAATGAACAAGGTCATGGCTTCCGGGGTTTCCGGGCCGTCATACCCCAGACGCTCGTTCAGCACGCGGCGGATCTGATAGCGATCTTTATGAATAGCCGGGACCACGACGTGCGAAGGTGGATCCTGATCCAATTGCAGGATGTATTCCCCGAGATCGGTTTCGATCACCTGGATTCCCGCATCCTGCAGGACATGGTTGACGCCGATCTCCTC
This sequence comes from Citrobacter sp. Cb041, assembly GCF_030336655.1. Lineage (NCBI taxonomy): Bacteria > Pseudomonadati > Pseudomonadota > Gammaproteobacteria > Enterobacterales > Enterobacteriaceae > Citrobacter > Citrobacter sp. Cb041. Next base: position 324,714 of record NZ_JAOWDD010000038.1, read on the forward strand.
GGTCACCATCGACTTGGACTTCACCACCTTCTTCGCGTTTTTGCTTCGCGCGACCTGCAGAATGTAAGCGGTGGCCTCTTCTTTGGTTTTGGCGAAATAGACGTGGCCGCCGTTTTGCGTCACTTTCTCGGAGAGTTGATACAGGTAAGCGTCGAGGTTGCTCAGCACGTGATCGCGGATCTGGCTGGCACGATCGCGCCAGTCTTCCCAGTGGCCTAACTCATCGACCATTTTTTGTCGATTTGCGCCAATACGCTCCTGCGCATTGGCCACGGCTTTGCGCATGATCGGATCTTCTATCTGCTGACGAATGCGCAGTTTAAATTCTACATCGCTGGTTTTTATCGACATCTCTTTCCCCTCAGCGGCTCATCAGCACTTCAGCAATATGCATCACTTTGACCGGCTGGCCTTCCCGTTGCAGTCGACCGCCAATGTTCAGCAGGCAACTGACGTCTGCGCCAATCAAATATTCCGGCTGCGCATCCATCAAATGTAAGACTTTCTCTTTCACCATCTCGCCGGATATCTCGGCCATTTTGACCGAGAACGTCCCGCCAAAGCCGCAGCAAGTGTCCTGATCGGCAAACGTCAGCAGCTCCAGCCCGCGCACGTTTTTCAGCAGCGTGAGCGGCTCTTCCTTCACTCCCAGCTTTCGAGTCAGGCTACAAGAGGGATGATAGACAGCGCGGCCCTGCAGGCTGGCGCCGACGTCCACCACGCCCAGCTTGTTGACGATAAAGGAGGTGAGATCCTGCATACGCGCGGCGACCTTTTCGGCACGCAGCGCCCATTCCGGTTCATCGGCCAGATACGTCGGATAGCTTTTTACCGCGTAGGTACAGGAGCCTGCTGGCGAGATAATCGGATCGTCGTTGTCTTCCAGGGCGGCGATCAGGTTTTTCATCCCAGGGATCGCCTCTTTGATGTAACCGCTGTTGATGGCTGGCTGACCGCAACACCCTTGCTTCTCGGGGAAATTAACGCGACAACCGAGTTTTTCCAGCAGCAATACGGAGTCTCGTGCCATCCGTGATTTCAGTGCGTCACCAATGCAGGTAACAAAGAAATTTACATTCACAATAACTACTCCATTGCTTCATTTCTGTTTATTGCGCTTGATATCGCGATATCAAGCAAAGGTTCAGCCGTATTTCACGCCCAGTTTTTCTGTTTGCTGTTTTTACTAATGCCTGGGTTCATGGTGATGCTCGGGTCGTTTTCCTTTGATGCCGACTCTCCGCTTCTTAAGTCAGGACAGTCGCATATGTCTGTATTTTCATTTGTATGACAAAACCAAATAATCCCCTAATCACCCCCCATATGCAACAACCAGGTTTATTTCTTTCGGTCTCGCTCACATTTTTATATTTAAAACCACAGCGTTATGAACACCTTAAAAACAGTTTCAGGTGCTTACTATTCTCATCACCAGCATTATTAAAAAGGTTATCAAATAACTATTTATAGGTATTCAGCTTACTCTTAAGTATATTTACCTGGCATTGGATTTTAATTAAAAGATTACAATAGTTACAAAACCACAAATCATAATTACTTTATTCACTGAAGCGATTCAGTTTACATACTTTATTAACTTAGCAATGTAGCCTCCCCACCATAAATATAAATCAGGTTTAATGAACCAATCAGGAATAGCAATGAACGAATATTTTATTTTTGCCCTGGCACTCTCTCCTTTACTACTGATGGTATTTTTAATATTGAAATTGAAAATGCCCATCCATTATTCCGTGTTGATCTCTTTGGTATTCACTGCCGCGCTGTCGGCCATATTCTGGGAAATGCCCGTACAGAATCTGAAAGCCGCGATAGGCTATGGCGCCCTGAAGGGGTTATGGCCGATTGTGATTGTGATCCTCGGCGCCATCTTCAGTTATAACGTCATGCAGGCAACCAAAGCGCTGGATATTCTGCGCGATATTCTCGCCAGCATTAGCGAAGATAAGCGTATTCAGGTGCTACTGATTTCATGGTGCTTCGGCGGATTCCTTGAAGCCGCGGCAGGTTATGGCACGGCGGTCGCCATTCCGATCGGCATTCTTATTGCGCTGGGATTCAACCCGCTGAAGGCGGCGATCGCTTCTCTCGTGGCGAATACCGTTCCCACCGCGTTCGGCGCGGTCGGGATCCCGGTTTCTATTCTGGCGGAACAGGTTAATCTGCCGGTGTATACCTTAGGCGGAACCATTATTCTGCAGCTCGCGCTGTTTAATATCCTGCTGCCGTTTGTCATTGTCTGCATTATTGGCGGCGGCCTGAAAGCCATTCGTGGCGTATTTCTGATCACGCTGATTTGCGGCATCACCACGCTGGTTCCGCAATATTTTGTCGCCATCCATCTTGGCGCGGAATTGCCCGCCTTTGCCGGTAGCCTGGTCAGCTTGTTTGCCGTGGCGATGGTCAGTCGCCTGCGCAAAGGGAAAACCGATCCCGAGTGGCGCATTGAGGTCAGCCATACCCGCGAAACCACGCCGCGCTCGGCAAAAGTGTTGTTCCGCGTAGGCTCTATCTATCTGTTTATTTTTGTTTTTATCCTGCTGTGCTCACCGCTGTTCCCGACGATCAAAGGCGCGGCGTCCCAACTGGCCTCGGTGCTGCATTTCACGCTCGCCGACGGCAACACGCTGGCGCTGAAAGTTGAATGGGTGACCACGCCGGGGATGCTGATCATCTTTGCGACCCTTATCGGCGGTTTTATTCAGGGAGCGTCCGCACGCGGGATGCTGGAAGTATTTATCAAAACCATTTTCCAGCTTAAAAATTCCATTGTGGCGATTATGGCGATTGTCGCGCTGGCCACGGTGATGGATCTCAGCGGGATTATCTCCACGCTGGCCCAGTCGATTGTCGATCTGACCGGCAGTTCCTACGTCTTCCTCGCCCCGGTGATTGGCGCGCTGGGCACGTTTGTTACCGGCAGCGATACCAACTCGAATATTTTGTTCGGCAAACTGCAAACCATTGCCGCCAGTAAACTGCATATCGATCCCAACTGGCTCGCGGCGGCGAATACTTCTGGTGCAACGGGGGGGAAAATGATTTCGCCGCAGAGTATCGCCATTGCGGTTTCAGCCACCAAAATGGACGGACAGGCCAACCAGATAATGTCTGGCACCATGAAATACTGCTGCGCCTATATTGTGATCCTCGGCCTGAAAGTCGGTCTCTTTTATTACTGGTTTATGGCGTAATCCATTGTCAACCCCGTCAAATTCACGGCAACCGTATTTGACGACCTGGTGACCAAAAAGGTTTACACCGCTTCAGGATCGAAACGAAGCGACTGGCTTTACGATTTGTCGGCGCTGACTAAAATAGCGCCGATGTTTCAAATCGAGGATTGTTGTTATGTTGTTCTGGAAAAAGATGGTGAAGAAGTTCGACGCCTTTTCCGCGTTGATCCCACCACGCTACTTCCGCGTGTAATGCCTGGCGCTAATGCCTGATGGCGCTTCGCTTATCGGGTCTACGTTTCACGCTCATTTGTAGGCCGGATAAGGCGCAAGCGCCGCATCCGGCAGCAGAGAAAATGTTCTCCCCTTTCACTTACGCAGCCCGCACGCTCTTAACACCCTGACCCACAGACGAAGCCATGCAAAACGGTAGATCAGCGGATGCTGAAATCGTAGCAGTGTCAGAAACATAGAGCCTCCTTGCGGCGCTACAGCACCGTTGCCTGATAGCGAATTTGCGGCTCCATTATCTGGTGACGCGCGTCTATCAGCCGCAGTTCATACGAGTCGTGCTCTTTCGTCAGCCGCATCACCGCGTCGACGACACTGGTGGTCCGCTCCAGCGCCTGCTTGTCCTCATAACCGTTGAGCAGTGAAGCCAGCATCACGCTGCAAATCAGATCCCCAACGCCCACCGGCATTTTGGCAAAGGTATACAGCGGCCGGGCGATGTGTAACGTCTGTTCCGCCGTCACCAGTAGCATTTCAAACGCCTGTTTGTCGCGCGAGCAGTCGCCGAGATGTTTCACCAGCACCTTCTTCACTCCCCACGCCACCAACTGCTGCGCCGCTTCCACCACCTCGTCAAAACTACGTAGTTGTCTGCCCGTCAGCACGCCCAGCTCATAGAGATTCGGCCCCATCACATCGGCCAGTTGAATGGCGTCATCGACAAAAAAAGACTCCACGCCCTGCGCGACAATGCAGCCTTTTTGCGGGTCGCCCATCACCGGATCGCAAAAATAGAGCGCCTGGGGATTACGCTGGCGAATGGTGGTGACCGCGAGCTTCACCTCTTCGCAATGGCGTTTGTCCCCGAGATACCCGGACAGCACGGCATCGCATTGCGCCAGTTTTTGCAGGTCATCCAACCCGCTGATGATGGCGCTCAGCTCGCCGTGCGGCATCGCCATGCCCTGCCACATCCCGTACTGGGTGTGGTTGGAAAACTGTACGGTGTAAAACGGCCAGACATCGATCCCCGAGAGCTGCATCGGCAACACGGCGGCTTTATTTCCGGCATAGCCATAAACGACTGACGACTGAACAGACAACACGTTTTTCATTTTGACTCCGTCTAGCGAAACGTTGGCAGCAGACCAAATACGTCCAGAACAACCGTCAGATAGACAACCGCCCCACAGACAATGACCAGATTGAGCACGGTGTTATTACACGGCGCGGTATAGCTGGCGGTCGGAAAACGTTTCCGCGCCGCTTTCACCAGGAACGGCGGCAGGATCACGCTCCAGATGGTAAAGGCCAGACCGGCGTAACCAATGGCGTGCACAAACCCGTTCGGGAAGAAGAAGCACACGGCGGCTGGCGGGAAGTAGGTCACCAGCGCGGTTTTCAGGCGACCCATGCCGTCATCCGGGAAGTGAAACAGGTCGGCGATGTAATCGAACAGGCCAAGCGTCGCCGCCAGCAGGGAACTGGCTACCGCAAAGTTGCCGAAGAAGGTCAGGATCAGATCCATATAACGGCTGGTGAACAGCCCGCTGATGGCCTCGACAAACACGTCGATATTGCCGCCTTTGGCGATAATCGGTGGGAACGAGGAACGACTGATGTTGCCCATCGTGACGCCCAGCCAGAAGATATACAGCAGCAGGGCAAACAGCGTGCCGATGATAATCGAACGCGTAATATTTGAGATCCCGCTCGTGCCATACAGCTTAACCAGGCTCGGCACGTTACCGTGAAAACCAAACGAGATAATGCAGAACGGCAACGTCATCAGGATATACGGCAGGTACTGCGAATTGGGCAGCGCCACCGCCACGCTGTCGACAAGTTTCGCCACTTCGATATGACCCACCAGGCCAGAAAAGGTGGCAAAGAACGCGATAAACTTACCGATAATCAACACGGTAGTAATACGTCCAACCAACAAGGAGCTGTACCAGGCAATCGCCCCGACCAGCATACTGACGATCACCACCGAGATATTCGCCGGAAAGCGCACGCCGCTGTATTTGAACACGGTTTGCGCCATCACCGCCGACGAACCAGAGATATAGGCATAGGTCAGAATATACAGCACAAAGCCGAAAGCGATACCGACCACAATATTCCACTTTCGGCCTAATAAATCCTGAGTAAAAGTATTAAAACTGGCACCGGCGCCATAATGCAGGTTAACTTCGACCAGCATCAGGCCGGTTAATAACATCATGATGGCGATAAACAGAAGAATAACTGACGCACCGGGGAACCATACGCCAGCCATCGCAATCGGCAGGGAAAACATCCCTCCACCCACTACGGTCGCGATAACCAACATGGTTCCGCTAATCAGTCCGGGGGTACTACTCTGTCGCTCAATGGCATTAATATCCATGATAAATGTTCCTGTAGACTATTCGTTATAATTACAGCTGTCATTTGTACATCATGCGGATAATAAAAATGTCGGAGTCAGGGTTTACTTTTGTAGTTATGTCACGGTAACGGGCACCGCAAAGGCTTCCTGTTCATGGAAAAGAAATACAAAAAAGCCCCATCCTGAGATGGGGCCATAATTATTATTTAGATATAGTCAAAGCGTGCAGTAAAGAAACGGAGCTGCTTCGGCTCGTAAATAAACTTCAGCCCGCGAATATCTTCTTTGTGCTGGTAAAGTTTAATAATACCGTCAGCCACCACATCCATATGCGCGTAAGTATAAACGCGGCGTGGAATAGTCAGACGCACGGTTTCCAGTTTCGGCCTGTGGTGTTCACCGGTCACGTTATTACGGCCCGCAGAGATAATTCCGCGCTCCATACTACGTACGCCGGTTTCCACATAGATACTGGCAGCCAGGCTTTGCGCCGGGAACTCGTCCTGCGTCAGATGCTCGCAGAAGCGACGCGCATCAAGGAATACCGCGTGACCGCCCACCGGTTCAACAATCGGTACACCTGCGGCTTTCAGCTTGTCGCCCAGATAGCGAACCTGCTTCACGCGGTGCTCGATGTACTCATACTGCATGGCTTCGCGCAGACCAATCGCCATGGCTTCCATGTCGCGTCCGGCCAGGCCGCCGTAGGATGGCATACCTTCGTAAACAACGACTAACTCTTTGGCAGAAGAGAACATTTCGTCATCGTTCATGCACAGGAAGCCGCCGATATTCACCAGACAATCTTTTTTACCACTCATGGTACAACCGTCGGCGTAGCTGAACATCTCATGCACGATCTCTGCGATGCTCTTGTTCTCAAAGCCCTGCTCTTGCTCTTTGATAAAGTAGGCGTTTTCTACGCAGCGGGTAGCGTCGTAGAACACTTTAATGCCATGTGCTGCAGTCAGTTCACGCACCGCGCGCATGTTAGCCATGGAGACCGGCTGCCCGCCTGCGAGGTTAACCGTGACTGCCAGGCAAATATAGGCAATATTCTCGGCGCCTTTTTCATCAATCAGTTTTTGTAATTTTTTAAGATCGATATCACCTTTAAAAGCAATATTCAGACCGGCATCGTGCGCTTCGTCACGAACGATATCGACAAACACCGCACCATTTTTTTCCTGGTGATAACGGGTAGTAGTGAAATACATATTCCCGGCAACATATTGCCCCGGTTTAATTGCCAGCTGCGATAACAGGTTTTCTGCGCCGCGCCCCTGGTGAGTAGGAACAATATGTTTAAAGCCAAACAGTTCCTGCACGGTTCTTTCCAGATGATAGAAGTTTTCGCTGCCCGCGTAGGCTTCATCACCCATCATCATTCCGGCCCACTGCTTGTCACTCATTGCGTTGGTGCCACTGTCTGTCAGCAGGTCAATATAAATATCTTTCGAATTTAACAGGAAAGTATTGTATCCCGCTTCCAGCATTTTCTTAAGGCGTTCATCACGCGGGATCATAGATACAGTTTCAACGCTTTTAATACGGAAGGGTTCTGCCGGATAATTCATTTTGTTTCTCCAGTAACAGTGGTCATGTACGTATTAATGTGAAGTAAAGCATACCTGGTTCATCAATAAAGTCTGATGAAATATAACTATTCGCCTCCTGAGTCAGGGGGAGAAATAATGTGGAGGCACTATGCAAGATTTAATTGATTATGGAAATAGCCTGGTCAACATTAATCACTGGCAATAATTTAAAAAGCTGTAAATGTAGGTGATGCAAATCACACGTCATTTTTTTACCCGTTCATATTCAACAAGTTTTTTTTTGCGTGTTGATTTGCCATTTGCGATGGTGCCCCCGTGGAGAGGGGAAATACTGAAAACTTAACTTTCCAGGCTGTGCTCATTCTGTATTGCTGAATGAGTACACCCCATTTTGTGAGAGTCGGATCACTTCACGGGTTTATATTTGTGATTCACATCACTAAAAGTGTAAAGCAAAGTGTACAAAACGGTGTTGTTTCAGAGTTTGCTATTTGATTCAGTGAGTTAGATCACATTTTTGTCTGATACAGATGGGCGTTATTTTCTGGAAATGGCAGGTATCAGGAGGATGGGATATGAATGAATTTATACGGTGAATAATACTATGTTTATTGGGATAGAGAGGATTTCTATTTATTCCGAAAGCGTGCTAATCGCGCTTATTTCATCTTATTTACATCTGGACTTCCCGCCAATTACTGGGGTAATTTACAGGGGTTTTATTAGCGCGATGCGAAGGTGCGCCAACACCTCCACATCGCTAATCGCAGTAACTATTATCGGAGAATAGTCACCATGACTGATACGCATTGTATTGCAGTTTCATTTGATCCAGAAGTGTACGTCGCAGATAACCGTTGCCTGAAGGTGGGTTATGCGAGCGGTTATCCTGATTACAGCCGTTTGCCGGTGAAGTATGTCCAGTTTCCGTCCATCGTGATGAAGGGCCAGTGGCTTAAAGCCGCCGGATTCGACACCGGCACCCGCGTCGATGTGCGCGTCATGCAAGGCTGCATTGTGTTAACCGCCCGCACGCCCGAACCCGAAGAGTCAGAACTGATGAAATCCCTGCGCGCCGTGGAAAAGCTCTCCGCGCGTAAGCAAAAGCAGGTGCTGGAGTTTATCGGGGTGATTGCGGGGAAAACGGCGAAAGCGTGAGATCTGGCAGCTACTAATACCGCTTCAAGGTAAAACCCGATAACAGCAAGGGAATTTAAATAAACCAGGGCCATAAATAAGGCCCTGGATTGTGATTAAGGTAGCATTCAGATATTGGCGACGATTTCTTTAATCAACGGCGGGCCTTTAAAAATAAAGCCTGAATAAATCTGAACGAGGGTTGCACCGGCAGCTATTTTCTCACGCGCAGCAATCACCGAGTCGATACCACCAACCCCAATAATCGGCAGCTGACCTTTTAATTCCTGAGACAACTGGCGAATAATTTCTGTACTTTTTAATTGTAACGGTCGACCGCTCAGGCCACCCATTTGATCGCAATTTTTCATTCCCTGAACGAGAGAACGATCGAGAGTGGTGTTAGTCGAAATTACGCCATCAATATTATGACGAACTAAACTGTCAGCAACCTGGATCAGTTCTTCCACAGAAAGATCCGGTGCGATCTTAACCGCCACTGGAACATATTTATGGTGGATCGCTTGCAGATCATTTTGCTTATTTTTAATTGCCGTCAGAAGATCATCCAACGCCTCACCATATTGCAGCGTACGTAATCCCGGCGTATTCGGTGAAGAGATATTAATCGCGATATAACCAGCATAAGCATAGACTTTTTCCATACAAATCAGATAGTCATCTTTGCCGTTTTCTACCGGAGTATCTTTATTCTTACCAATATTAATCCCCAGAATACCGTCAAAATGCGATTTTTTAACGTTCTCAACCAGGTTATCAACCCCCAGGTTATTAAACCCCATGCGGTTGATCAAACCTTCTGCATCGACCAGACGAAACAGACGTGGTTTATCATTACCCGGCTGAGGACGCGGCGTCACGGTACCAATCTCAATGGAACCAAATCCCATCGCGCCGAGCGCATCAATGCACTCCCCGTCTTTATCCAGTCCGGCAGCAAGCCCGAGTGGATTTTTAAACGTCAGCCCCATACAGGTAACCGGTTTTGCGGGTACTTTCTGGCGGACAAGCGCTTCGAGCGGCGTGCCGGTAATGCGACGTAATTGCTGGAATGTCAATTCATGAGCGCGCTCTGGATCGAGCTGGAAAAGGGCTTTACGAACGAAGGGGTAGTACATGAACTCTCCTGGATTCCCGGTGTGCAAACCGGGG